>JANRJA010000184.1:0-27044 GCA_033764315.1 Oculatellaceae cyanobacterium bins.114 | reverse complement strand
AACTTACAGAGAGCGATCGCAGAACACCATGTAACACTAACTCATGACTCTTTGCCAATGGTTTGGGGTAGAGAAACTCAACTAATTCAACTCTTTCAAAACCTAATTAGTAATGGAATTAAGTTTGTTCAGCCTGATGTCAACCCAGTCATACATATTTCAGCAGTTCAACAAAAAAAACAGTGGTGTATTGGCATTCAAGATAATGGAATTGGCATTAAGTCAGAACACCTTGGACGCATTTTTGACATTTTTCAACGGACTCCTTCTGCCCAAAATTATCCAGGTACAGGCATCGGATTAGCCGTTTGCAAAAAAATCGTGGAGCAGCACAGCGGCAAAATCTGGGTAGAGTCGCAACTGGGGAAAGGAACCACATTTTCCTTTACGTTGCCCGTCATCCATTTTTGATCAAACCAAGTCTAGCAATCTCACAAGTAGACTCTTTGTAAGTCTCATGGTTCTAGAATTAATACTTTAGCCGTCGATTGCGCTCCTATTTAGACGGCTAAGCTTTGTACTCTGTCACAATCACCTCTATCAATGGCGATAAAACTGCCGAGATCGTCTCAACGGATGCGACCATAATTTAACGAATCCGTCATTATAGAGATGTATTGATAGCGATGGTGGTACGTATGGGGAAGTTTGACATCCAAGCACCGTTTGAGCCAACAGGCGATCAACCCAAAGCGATCGCTCAACTCACCACATTTGTAAACGAAAACCACCGATATCAAACCCTCTTGGGAGCCACCGGCACCGGAAAGACCCACACCATTGCTCGCCTCATTCAAAATGTCGGCAAACCCACCTTAGTTCTGGCTCACAACAAGACTCTGGCCGCGCAACTTTGCAACGAGTTTCGTGACTTTTTTCCTAACAATGCGGTTGAATATTTCATCAGTTATTACGACTACTATCAACCTGAAGCCTACATTCCCGTCACCGACACCTACATCGCCAAAACCGCCTCTATCAACGACGAAATTGACATGTTGCGTCACTCCGCCACGCGATCGCTATTTGAGCGGCAAGATGTCATTGTAGTCGCCTCTATCAGTTGCATCTACGGCTTAGGAATTCCCTCTGAATATCTGAATGCTTCAATCCCCTTTAAGGTAGGGATGGAAGTAGATCAACGGCAAATTCTTCGCGATTTAGCCTCCATTCAATACGAACGCAACGACTTAGATCTGAATCGAGGACGATTTCGGGTCAAAGGTGACGTGTTAGAGATTGGCCCTGCCTACGAAGATCGGGTGATTCGCATTGAGTTTTACGGCGATGAGATTGATGCCATTCGCTATATTGACCCCATTACAGGCGCAACGCTGCAAAGCATGGATGCTCTAAACATCTATCCGGCACGCCACTTTGTCACCCCCGAAGACCGACTGCAAGAAGCCTGCGAAGCGATCGAACAAGAGATGCGCGATCGCCTCCAAGAATTGGAAAGCCAAAACAAACTCTTAGAGGCACAACGACTAGAACAGCGCACCCGTTATGACCTGGAGATGCTGCGAGAAGTAGGTTATTGTAACGGCGTTGAAAACTACGCCCGACATCTGGCAGGACGCATTCCCGGATCTCCTCCCGAATGCTTAATCGACTATTTTCCTAAAGATTGGCTCTTGGTGATTGATGAGTCTCACGTCACCTTGCCTCAAATTCGCGCTATGTACAATGGCGATCGCTCTCGCAAGCTGGTTCTCATCGATCACGGGTTTCGCTTACCCAGTGCAGCTGACAACCGTCCTCTTAAGGCTGAGGAGTTTTGGGAAAAAGTCAACCAATGCGTTTTTGTCTCAGCGACCCCTGGAGACTGGGAACTAGAAATCTCTGAAGGGCGAGTCGCAGAACAGATCATTCGTCCTACAGGAGTGCTCGATCCAGAGATTTTTGTGCGTCCCACAGAAGGTCAAATCGATGATTTGTTGGGCGAGATTCAAGAACGTGCCAAACGCAACGAGCGCACCTTGGTGACGACCCTGACTAAACGAATGGCAGAAGACCTGACGGAATATCTGCAAGAACGCAGTGTGCGAGTCCGCTATTTGCACTCAGAAATCAACTCTATTGAGCGGATTGAGATTTTACAAGATTTGCGCGAGGGAACTTTTGATGTGTTAATTGGAGTCAACCTGCTTAGAGAAGGGCTAGATTTACCAGAAGTTTCTCTCGTAGCCATCTTAGATGCTGATAAAGAGGGATTCTTGCGGGCAGAGCGATCGCTCATCCAAACCATTGGTCGAGCGGCACGCCACGTTCAGGGACAGGCCATTCTCTATGCCGATAACCTAACAGACAGCATGGCAAAAGCAATTAGTGAGACCGAACGCCGACGGGCAATTCAAACGGAATACAATACCCGACATGGGGTTGTTCCTCAGCCCATCGTCAAAAAGTCGAGTAACTCCATCTTGTCGTTTTTAGAAGTATCTCGGCGACTCAGTGCCCAGGAGTTAGAGGTTGCCTATGAACATTCTGAGGATCTACCTTTGGAGAGTATTCCAGACCTCATTGTTCAATTAGAGTCTCAAATGAAGGATGCAGCCAAGCGATTAGAGTTTGAAGAGGCTGCAAAGCTTCGCGATCGCATTAAGCATCTGAGAGATAAGTTACTCGGTAAACGCGCTTAGTTTCTCCTATCAAAAACCGTCGTGACTCAAATCGGATGCGTTCTTTGAAGTTTAACTTAGGGCTAGTCGGTAACAGCATCGTTAAGGGTACCCTACCAACAAAAATACTCAGTTCCCAATCAAGCCTCTAAGCTTTCAGTCCAAGTTGTTCTCGTAATAAGTTGAGACGAAGTTTTGCTTCCTTTAGAGTTACTCCGTGTTTCTACGTACGTTTTCGCCCTAATCCACATCAAACCTTAATCAATTAGAACGACTCCTTACTGATGTTTTTTAGATGCTAAGACGTTTCAGAGTTAGGATTTTGTAATCTCGTACTGTGAGCAACGAGCCTATGAATACGGTGAAATTCACGGTAGCTATTCCTACATACAATGGTGAGCAACGCTTACCGGAAGTGTTGGAACGGTTGCGATCGCAAACAGATATAGAGCACCTGCCCATCGAGGTTATTGTCATCGACAATAACAGCCAGGATGGAACGGTTAGACTCGTTCAGACCTACCAGGCAAATTTTCCTCACGCTCTGCGTTGTGTTTCTGAACTGCGCCAAGGGGCTGCTTTTGCCCGAAAACGAGCGATCCTGGAAGCCCGCAGCGAGCTAATCGGGTTTCTAGACGATGACAACCTACCTGCCCTCAACTGGGTGGCGGCAGCCTATCAGTTTGCTCAAACACAACCCAATGCAGGTGCCTTTGGGAGCCGCATTCACGGCGATTTTGAAGTCGAGCCTCCCCACGAGCTTCGGCGGCTCATTCCGTTTCTAGCCATTACCGAACGAGGCCCCAAACCTCTACGCTATGACCCCTCTAAAAAGTTATTGCCCCCCTCAGCGGGCTTGGTAGTGCGTAAACAGGCGTGGTTAAACAGCGTGCCTCAACACACGATTCTTAGTGGCAGAGTAGAAGGGTCGATGTTGACTGGGGAAGATTTAGAAGTGATTGCCTACATTCAGCAGGCAGGCTGGGATATCTGGTACAACGCCGACATGGAGATTATCCACAAAATTCCTCGATGGCGTTTAGAAAAAGCCTATCTAATTCCCTTCTTTCAGGGTATTGGCTTAAGTCGCCATGTGTCGCGCATGTTGAGTGTAAAGCCTTGGCAAAGACCCTGGATGTTGGCTGCCTATAGCCTCAATGATCTGCGTAAGATCATCATGCACCTTTTGAAATATCGCACTCGTGTTACCACTGATTTGGCAGCCGCCTGTGAAATGCAGCTCTTTATAAACAGCCTGATCAGTCCTTTTTATCTCTATAGCAAGGGATATTTTCGGAAGCAGCATCTAAATCGGTCAGAGTCCACCGATATCAACTCTGTTTATAGCTAACTTCTTCTAGTCCTCACGCCACTTATCATCTATGTCCCTTGACTTCACAGTAGCGATCCCCACCTTTAACGGAGCAAAACGGCTGCCAATACTGCTCGATCGGTTGCGATCGCTAATCAACCCTGAGGCGATCGCTTGGGAGATTCTCATCGTTGACAACAACAGCAGTGATGACACCGCTCAAGTCATTGCCGACTATCAGGCAAACTGGATCCATCCGTTTCCGTTGCGCTATTGCTTTGAAGCCGAACAGGGAGCCGCCTTTGCTCGACAACGCGCCATTCGAGAGGCTCAGGGCACTCTGGTTGGGTTTTTAGATGATGACAATTTGCCCGATTCCAATTGGTTAACCGCCGCCTACACCTTTAGTCTTAAGCACCCCAATGCTGGAGCCTATAGCGGTCAAATTCATGGAGAGTATGAGGTTGAACCCCCTCAAAACTTCCAAAAAATTCAACCTTACCTTGCCATTCGAGGTCACGGCTCAACCCCTCGCCTATTCAGCCCCCCCGATTTGCGTCTTCCCCCTGCTGCCTGCTTGATTGTGCGAAAACAGGTGTGGTTAGATAGTGTTCCAGCGCGTCAAATTCTTACAGGCAAACGTCCAGGAGTTCTCGTTCAAGGTGAAGACTACGAACCACTCCTATACATCCACAAAGCCGGATGGGAAATTTGGTATACCCCAACCCTGCACACTTACCACCAGATTCCTAAATGGCGGTTTGAACGAGACTATTTGCTGGCGATCGCCCGTGGCAACGGTTTAGCGACCTGCCAACTGCGGATGATCTTGGCTCAACCCTGGGAAAAACCAATTATTTTTATCCGTACATTATTGGGTAACTTTCGGCGCGTCTGTCTGCACACTCTAAAATATCGCAATCAACTCAAAACGGAGTTAGTTCCGGCCTTTGAGCTTGAATTTTTTTGGGGCAGTCTACTCAGTCCCTTTTACTTTTTAAAACTCAACTTAAAAAAATAAATCATAGCTTTATCTACTCGTCCCTGATCTTTTCAAGCTCTATTTCACTTCTGACATAGAATTCAGTTATATTTTGCTGTTCTCAGGGAGTTTGAGGACTGTGCCGCTGATCTCTGTGATTATTCCAGCCTATAATGCCGCGACGACCATTTCAGAAACGATTGCCTCTGTTCTCAATCAAACCCATTCTGATCTGGAGTTGATTGTGATTAACGATGGTTCTCAGGATGCGACCCTGGATATCGTTTCTGCCATTCCCGATCCGCGTGTCCAGGTCTTCTCTTACCCCAACGGTGGGGTCGCCCTCAGTCGCAATCGCGGCCTCATCCATGCCACCGGAGACTTCATCGCCTTTTTAGATGCCGATGATTTGTGGACTCCTGACAAATTAGCCGCCCAGCTGCAAGTCTTACAAGCCAATCCAACCGCCAAAGTCGCCTATTGTTGGACGGATCTGATTGACCACAATAGCGATCGCTTAGGCCCCTGCTGCCACATCACCGCCAATGGCAACGTCTACGCTGCCCTGCTCTTAAGTTGTTTTGTGGTGAGTGGCTCCAACCCTCTGATCGCTCGCCAAGCCATCACCGAGGTCGGCGGCTTTGATGAAACCCTCGCGGCCAGTCAAGATTTTGATTTTTACCTGCGACTTGCTGCCCATTATGAATTTGTCGCTGTTCCCTCCCCCAAAGTGCTCTATCGTCGCGTATCTAACTCTATGTCGAGCAACCTAAAACGGTGGGAAAATACCAGCCTGTTAGTCCGAGAAAAGTATTTTGATCAAGCCCCCACCCCCTTGCCGCGATCGCTCAAACGCCATAGCATCGCCAACTTTTATAAAGCGATGCTCTTCAAGATCTTGACCGATACTCCCCATGCAAAACAAGGGTTAGAAGCCCTGCGGGTGTTGTGGAAAAACATCTACTATGATCCACGCTTATTACGTCAGCGCATCACGATTAAATTGTTTGTAAAAGCAGGGTTGATGATGATGTTACCTCCTGCGATCGCCACTCTGTTATTTGATCGATTCAAAACGTTGTTCAATATTAATGCAATTGTCAGCTTGACTGTCTCTGATCCTAATCAATTAGCTTGAATAAGGGTATGCCCCAAATTTCAATTATTACACCGGTTTATAATGGTGAAAAAACGATTGGAGAGACAATCGCCTCTGTCCTCAGTCAGACTTTCACTGACTTTGAATACATTATTATTAATGACAGTTCTGACGATCAAACATTAGACGTTATTAATTCTTTTTCAGATCCTCGCATTCGGGTTTTTTCCTATCCCAAAGGCAACCTCCCCATTAGTCGCAATCGCGGGATTGCCCATGCGTCTGGTCGTTATTTAGCCTTTTTAGATGCCGATGATTTGTGGACTCCCGATAAATTAGAGGCTCAATTTAATGCTCTCCAGTCGGCTCCTGAGGCGGCTGTTGCCTACAGTTGGACAGATTACATTGATGAATCTAGCCGTTTTTTGCGAGTCGGCAGCCATTTCACCGCCACTCAAAATGTATACGCTCAGCTCTTACTCATGAATTTTATTGAGAACGGCTCAAACCCCCTGATCAAAGCAGAGGCGATCGCCCAAATCGGTGGATTTGATCCTAACTTACCCTCTGCCGAAGATTGGGATATGTGGCTACGATTGGCCGCTCAATATGCCTTTGTTGGTGTTCCCAAAGCTCAGGTTTTATATCGAATATCCCCTCAAGCCATGACTCGTAATATTCCACGGATGGAAGCGGCTTGTTTACAAGTAATCGATCGAGCTTTTAGTCGAGATTCAGCATCTCTTAAAGCTCTTAAACCTTTAGTAATAGGAAACATTTATAAATACTTGACCTGCAAAGTCCTGGAAGGAAAACCCCAGCGAAAAAATGCAGTACAAGCGGCTCGATTTTTAACCCATATTATTAAAAATGATCCAATTTTAATCAAACAAAAAGTATTTGGGAAACTGCTATTTAGAATTTCGACTACAGGGCTATTTCCAGCTTCGATCGCTCAAACTATTTTTGCCAAAACCGGAAAACTTTCAGATATTACAACGTTGTATGGATACTTTCGTTTAGAACTACCCCGCCTTTAAAGGAAAGTTTAGAAAGATCTGAAATGAGACTTGATTAATTTAATAAGGAGGGTCAATTGCCACTGATCTCAGTTATTCTTCCAGTCTATAACGGTGAAAAAACCATTCAACGAACGGTCGAATCTGTCCTCAAGCAAACCTTTACTGACTTTGAATTGTTGATTATCAACGATGGTTCGAGCGATCGCACCTTAGAAATTGTTAATAGCATGGCTGACCCCCGCATCCAGCTTTTGTCTTATCCCAACTCAGGGGTATCGGCTAGCCGTAATCGCGGCATTGCGCTGGCAACTGGAGAGTTCATCGCCTTCATTGATGCTGATGACCTGTGGACAACTGATAAACTTGCTGCTCAACTAAACGCCTTGCAGACCCATCCTAATGCAGCGGTTGCCTATAGCTGGACAGACTGGATTGACGAAAGCGATCGCCCCCTTCGTCCTGCTGGACGCAGTACAGCCACTGGCAAGGTTTATGAAAAACTATTACTGCGAGACTTTATTGAAAGCGGTTCTAATGTCTTAGTGCGACGCCAAGCCTTAGATGTCGTTGGCACCTTTGATGAAACTCTTTCATTTGCTGAAGATTGGGATTTATGGTTACGGTTAGCCGCTCGATATGAATTTATTGCTGTTCCATTCCCCCACGTTCTCTATCGCGTCTCGTCTCACTCTGCCTCCTGTAACCTATGGCAAATGGAATCTGGCAGTCTGCGGGTGATTGAGCGAGCCTTTCAACAGGCTCCTGAATCTCTGCAACCCTTAAAGCGGCAAGTCTTGACAAGTCGCTATCAATATTTCACCTTAAAAGCTCTAGAAGGCTCACTAGAACGGCAGCGAGGAGTTGCAGCCGCTCGATTTTTTTGGACGGTAATGCGCTATGACCCCAGTTGGCTCAAACGCTCAAAGTTGATGCTCGTGATTTGGGTAAAGATTGCGATCGCCATTCTCATCTCACCGCAACAATCATGGCGCACCCTCAAACACGAATGACCTCAACGCGGCTCGACGGCTTGACTGAGCATCGCCGAACGTCCTACAGCACCTTCCCTTGTCAAGGCTATCTATTACGCAAAAGTCTCTGAAAATCCGCCAGATCCTATTCGCCCTCATCCCCCAACCCCTTCTCCCAAAATAGGAGAAGGGGAGCGGGAAACTCCTTCCCCTCGCCCGTTCTGGGAGAGGGGAACACAAGGGGTGAGGGTGGTTTGGGTGAGTGTCTACACGGTAATTTGCCAAGGAGAGCTTGGGAGGGGTACTTTCAAATCAAATTAGGATAAAATGTTTATCTCTACATATATCTAAAAATGAGGAGCACTCGCACTTTTTTTAGAGACGCTGTCACTCTGTAGAACGTGATGATAGAAAGTGATAGAACGAGACATTTTTCACAATTTTTAGAGAGTTAAGTTAGGATCAACTTTGTTTAGATTGAGGTAGTTTTTTTAGTGCAATCTTTAAAGCAGTTCAATCTTTAAAGCACGCTCTAACATTTTGAGGTTCACAATGGATGTCATAATTAACGTTCTGATCTATACAACACTGATTGCACATGTCGTCCTTATGGGACGGTTAGTTCGTGCTGTCGAAAGAATTGCAGCCAAAGTAGAACGACAACCATAAATGATCTTTTAGAGTTACTAACAAGAGCGGCAAATGGTTAACACAAGAAGCTGTAAGAAGCCCATTTCACAGAACTTCAAGCAGAAAATGTTCACTAAAACTCGCTCTTACTCCTCATCCCCCTTCAACGCCCGTCGTGCCAACTTCACATAGGTCTTTACGGTGCCGTAGGGCATCTCTAAATCCGCCGCGATCGCCTGCAAAGATTCCCCCAATTCCCGCCGTGCCAAGATCGTTGCCATCTTTTCTGCCACTGTTGTCGCGCGATCGCCCCCAATGCGTTTACGTTGAGCAATAAACAAGTCAGTCAATTCGGCAATTCGTTCAGCCACTAAATTTTCTCTAGTCGATAGAGTGGGTGTCTCTGCAATATCCCAATTCAGGCGGGTTTGCCCCAACCCAAAAGTGGTTTTGTGCCCCGTTCCGCAATAGGGAGCCAGGTTAGATAAGGCATAAAATAGTTGCACCCATTCCTCATCGGCTCTGGCTTTGGTGGCTAGCCCAAACTCAACGGCTCCAGTGAACCCCGTCACAGTTCCCCGTTTTCCAGCTTGCACTTTGGTCGATTCGACCCGATGACGCAGCACTATCACCGATTCATCGATCCACTCTAAGACCTCATCGGGGTCAAAGGGCAGGTCAGAAAACACATTCCAGCGACGTAGATAACTGTGATAGACGTTATAGGGCACAGGCAACGGAAAGTGATGACCCTGACGCCGAAAACTGGTAGGAGACAAAAAACTCAACGTTACCGAGTTAGAATAGGTCGCCGCAGATTCCCACAGGTGTGCGTAGGTAGTGGGTGACTGGGCGATCGCCACTTGTTTGATTTGCAGCGGAGCATCGCGCAGATCGACCGTCAGCGGCAACGCTTTGAGCCAGCGAGCGAGCCATTGCACCACAGGTTTTGAGAGAGCCGTAATCGTCCAACGATAGCGATCGCCTGCGGTTAACTGAAACCCCCCACTTTTGGGTATAAGTGCCCCTTCTAAACCAGAAATTGTAAAGGCTTTTTCGGTTTGCTCATCGTGCAGTGCAGCCGACAATTTGGCGTTGTTTTGTCGCACTTGATCGAGAAACCACGCATGTAAACCAATGGTGTATTGGGCATAGAGAGTTGAAGATTGCGCGGCTTCTAGCTCAAACACAAGCCCCACTAATTCAGTATCTTTTGCCCAAGTTATACCTGCCCCAGGAGGATCAACCTGAGGCGATGATCGTTTTATAGTTGAACGCGATGGTCGTTTTGTAGGAGGGGTGGGCGGCATGAGAGAGTGTCAATGAATGGGATTGCTCCTCCTTAAACCCTTTTCACAAAGACGGGAATTGGATCTCAAAGGTTTTCGGTTTAAAGAAGAACTAGTATGGTCACTATTCTACGGCTTCCATCCCCCAATGGAGATAGTTGTTTGAGCTTCTTAATCAGAGTCTTGTGAAGAATACAGCGTATTTCATATTCATGAGGTATAAGGGGGTTCCACCCCTTTTTGTACCTCATCAACTTCAAAAGTGCTCTATGGATACATGCCTTGACTTGAATCGAGTTAACCCTGGTGCGCGGATGGGTAGCTGTTTTGTGAATGGTTATCTGATTAAGGGCGGTAAGGCAGATGGGATAAGGGATAGAGGCGATCGCCCCCCAAAACAGATCCGCGCGATCGCTCAAAAGTTGATGAAATAAAGGTTTGATGGATATGTGGAGAGGCGATTGGTGGATCAAATGTGGCTGGAGGTGCTATACTATCCGACATCCGCGCAATCGCACCTTGAAAACTAAATATAGGAAGAGTTTCATACGGTCGCAGTCGCAACCAAACACTTCCCCGCAAGGGGATTGAAACTCAAGTTGATTTGATTGCTCGTGAGTTTCACTATCGTCGCAACCAAACACTTCCCCGCAAGGGGATTGAAACACTAAGGTTGCGTAATGCCATCGAAGAAATTTACACCGTCGCAACCAAACACTTCCCCGCAAGGGGATTGAAACATCCGTCTAGCGTTTGACAGAAACATCATAGTGATGTCGCAACCAAACACTTCCCCGCAAGGGGATTGAAACGCCACCGTAATGGATTTATTTTTAACCTTTTTAGCAGTCGCAACCAAACACTTCCCCGCAAGGGGATTGAAACAAATACTCCAAGATACAAACTAAACTACATTTTGGTCGCAACCAAACACTTCCCCGCAAGGGGATTGAAACGGCTCAACGCGACCCGATGGGCACGAGGCAACAAAATCGAGGTCGCAACCAAACACTTCCCCGCAAGGGGATTGAAACAAAGTCGTCTACCTGATCCACGCTATGCGAGAAGTGTCGCAACCAAACACTTCCCCGCAAGGGGATTGAAACATAGCTCATTAACAGTTCCGCCCCCTTACCCGGTTGGTCGCAACCAAACACTTCCCCGCAAGGGGATTGAAACAACCAGAGAAATACCAGGGGTAGTAGACACACTAGTCGCAACCAAACACTTCCCCGCAAGGGGATTGAAACAATGGGTCTGGTAATCCGACCCGTTAGCGACAGTGGTCGCAACCAAACACTTCCCCGCAAGGGGATTGAAACCACCCGTTTTCATCCCATCTCTTGTAATGCTCGGTGTCGCAACCAAACACTTCCCCGCAAGGGGATTGAAACTTAATAGTCTTTCCTCCCACTAATACCCAATTATTGTCGCAACCAAACACTTCCCCGCAAGGGGATTGAAACAGATTTCTATCTGCTCTCTACGCCATCTGGTGAAGTCGCAACCAAACACTTCCCCGCAAGGGGATTGAAACTGTTGAGCTAACGTTGTCTCCTGAGTTTGCGATGGTCGCAACCAAACACTTCCCCGCAAGGGGATTGAAACTGTAGCGATTGGGCGATCGCCCCTATTAGTTGCAGTAGGTCGCAACCAAACACTTCCCCGCAAGGGGATTGAAACCTCTGGTCTACTCCAACGCGGTTGGACAGTTCAGGTCGCAACCAAAGACCTGACTTCGTGGGTAGTTCAACACCTCACACAGTGTTGCATTGGGATACTCTTGGCTCAACTGCATCACCACCTCCCGTTTTTGCCTTGGCTCAAGTAGCTCAATGTTTTTTTTGCAATTTCAAGCTGTACTGTCAACTGCCCTCTCACTGCCCGCTTCACCCCACTCAAAAATACTCGATGCCTGTTCCGGAAATTCTTTGCGCCAGCGGTTCAAGACATTCGGATTCAGCTTGTGTGCTCGACACAGTTCGCTTGATGTTTTCTCACCCCTGAGCACTTATAAAACAACTTTTGCCTTAAATTCTGCACTGTATTGACGACGGTTTACCGCCATAATTGCCCCCTTTCAAGAACAAGAATACTACTCTTAGCTTCCTGTCCGAAAATAGGGGGTCATTTCAGGGGTTTTAAAGAGCACTGCATCAGTTCAAAAGATCTGCATCTATTAATGCAGGTGAGTAGATGAGAACATGTAGGGAACATCAGGAGAAGATAAGTAGCATGGATGCATCGTCAACATACTGGACTCTTTGCCGGATCAGCCTCAGCAGGGAAAGGGTTGGCTATGAGTACTACTCAATTCCCCCAATACAGGAATTTTTTCAGCAACAGTTCTCCGATCTTTCTCCTTCTCAGACTAGAGATATCCAAGCAGCTCTGCTCACCCGATTTCGTGACAAGCAATCGAACGCTGACACAACCAGTCGTGCCCAGGCTGGTCTTTGCTTGAGATGTCGTGTATCCTATCCCATTCTTAAGGCTTGCCAGACGATTGACAGTTTGTTTACAGGGGATAACAAGCAGTTTACCTACCGAGATTTGCTACCCTTTGTGCTTAATGATGATGGGAAGGCACTCATTCTTTTAGACGAGGAAGGATCTACCCAACTGAAGCTGAATGATGTGGATGAAACCCAAACTATAACCTACAAGATTTTTACTGTGGAGGTGTTGCGTACCTATAAGCCGAATTCTCAAGCCAGCATGAGTTTGGATAATTGGGCTTTCTTACAAACTAAACAACATTCAGAATTAAAGGCTTTCCTGTCGGAGTTTGGATTTCAGCATCTGAGCGATTGGGCACTGCTGAACAGAGCTAGACCCAAACAGCTAGAACAGTTATCAGAGTGCGATCGCCTTTTAGTAGAAGCATTTCATGCCGTTTACAGACGCGATCGCCGACAGCAGCAACACGTGGGTCGTTGTCTAGACCCGAATGAGTTACAACTGAGTGAAATGGCTAGTTTACTTCAGCAACAAGGCATCTCTCTCAAAACGCTTGAGCTGATGAAGGGACTGAAGCAAGCGGCAAAACAGTTGCGACAATATGATATCTGGAGTTATAGAACTCCCCTAGAAATTCAAAATGAGGATGGCAATTATACCCTGAGAGTAGATGTACCCACCCACTCCTTAAATGAACTGGATGCAGAGGAGCAAGAATTTCTAGAGTTTCTGCACCAACAACTGGAGATTGCATTAGCTCAATCCATTGCAAACGCGATTCAAACTCAGATCGCTCAACTCGAAAAAAGCAAGCGATATGCTCCCTTCGCTTCCTGCTTTATTCCTGGCTTGCGTCTCTACTACTGTGCGGGATTGTCTCTCAAAGACATTGGTCCGCAGTTAGGGATGAGCAGTTGGGATCAGACCCGACGCATTCTCAATCTAGGGGACTTGTTGAGTAACGTCCGTAGGTTAATGGTGCAGCAACTGTTGCAGCCAATTTTAGAAAAAGCCCAATCCCAAGGGTTCGCCTCTATGCCCCCTGAGCCGAACTACCTCAAAACACTCACTGAACAGATTGAGGCATTTGTTGATGCTGAGATCTTTACAGCGGCAGTGTCTGAAATCAAGGCAGGGAAAAATCGGTTGCTAGATAGCGTATATGCCCAGCAACTAAAACATTACGTTGAACAAAACGCATAGAGGAAATAAATCATGGTTAACCATTCACTGCATACAACAGACCTGAGACTTCAATTACCGGAAACCCTGTGGTTAGAACCGGAGTACTTCGAGCAAGCCAGAGCAATCAGCACCCTTGCTGGGAATCGCTTACAAGATGAGTCACAACAGTGGCAAACCTATCTCAATGTTTTAGGGATGCTTTCATTTGAAGCCTGGTTGAGAGAACGGTTACCCATTTGCTACCCAATTCAACACAATACTCATGAACTTGTGAATAGTTGTTATCTCCGAGTGGGTGATTTTCAACTGTGTTTAATTGCCACAGAACAGATGCTAGATGAAATTGTCAGAGTTCCTAAACTTGTGATTGAACAGCCAGATTTAGCCGCTCACTTCTACGTCGTATTAGAAGTTCTAGAAGAACAAGAGCAAGCGATCGTGAGAGGTTTTTTACGGTATGACGAACTCGCAATTCAAGCCAACCCTGTGGTTTCATCACAACCCGATGAAGTTTGTTTGCTGCCACTATCAGCTTTAGATGCTGAGATCAATCATCTGATGGTTTATGTCCAACATCTAGAACCCAGTACCATTGCGATTCCAACTGCGTTGGATCAACGAATTAAAGTACTACCACTAGCTGATTCTGGCACTATGAGAACTCGATTGAGTCAATGGTTGCAGGGAGTTCTGGAAGAAGGCTGGCAAACCATTGAAACGCTGATCAATCCAGAAGCGAATCTGGCGTGGAGTACCCGTCAGGCTGCGTTGGGTGCAAAGGGAGGCAAACTGATTAATTTCGGGTTGCAGTTAGGGGATCAAGCCATTGTACTACTGGTCACGGTTACTCCTGAAAGTGAGGAGAAAATTGGTGTTAATGTTCAGGTTTTACCTGCTCAAGGGGCACAAGTTTTACCTGCACAGCTTAAATTGACATTATTATCTAACGTAGACAAAATTCTACAGGAGGTGCAATCTAGAGAACAGGACAATTACATTCAGCTAAAGCCCTTCAAAGGAAAGCCAGGAACTGGCTTCAGTATTAAAGTCAGTTTGCATAACATCGATGTCAGGGAAGCATTTGAACTTTAAGACGAGCAAGACTGTTGTCATCAATTTGGGGAATGGGGATCTATCCCAGGGCTTTCCTCAAATTACAGTTTGCCTGTAGACAGAGCAGTCGTTCCAAGCCGAGCAGGTGGTTGGCAGCTTACCCACTGCCCCAGACTTGGTGGAATTCTATCGTATCTGGCAGTCTACCTATCGGGCTTTGTGCAGTCGTTTGGTGTTAAGCCTCCCCGACTCTGATGGTATTGAAGCGATCATTGAAGATGAACTGGAAATTGACGAGACGGGAATTACTCACGTCTCTCAACAAGGTTTTGAGGAGTTTAGCCAGCAGTTCCAGCAAAAACTCAACATCTTTAGAAAAATGCCAACAACGTTATCGATCTTTGACATAACTTTCTCCATTGCAATTATGTTCACTCTCCAACTGCATCAGTTCAAAACACTGACACCTACTAACTGGATGTAACAAGGTAAGCTCGATTGGGACATTCAATTGAGGATCTTAGATTTTAGATTGCGACAGTACTGCTGACTACATATCTCAGTCGTTCATTTGTTGCGATCGCCATTCAAAGTGGTATCCCTCATTGGTCACTTCCCAAATATGAGTGCACCCATTCAATCAGGAGAAATCATCATGGAACGAAACATCATATCTACTCATTCTAAAAAATTCATTTAAGAGATAGACTTGCGATTGCTCAGCAGGTAGTTGAGAGAGTTTTTTGATGCTGCCAGAAAAATTAATTTCTGTAGCAAATTAGAAGGATGCAAGAGAATGTTATTGCAAGTCTGCTATTTCGCTCTTTTATTGCCTCTAAACAGCATTTTCAAAGGCTTAGATGTGCATTGTTACATTGATTACTACGGAATTGGGGAAACTTGATTGCACATCTCCAAACAAGATCAGGAGTAACAACTATACACGGAGATTTTTATGAAAGAACCAAGAGTTCTCAAGGTCAGCTTTGCAACTACGAATGAGCATCTTATCCCTGCCAATGAGATTACTGTTTCTTGCCCCGAATCGTTTTCTTCAGGGCTAATCCGGGGCGAGTACGTTGATAAGAAGTGGCAGTACTCGGTTCATTTACCCTGGAGTGCGGAGAAGGCTACTCTTCAATTTAAGGTTAATGAGAATATTGCAATGAAGCAGGACCCGATTGTCGTTTTGATGGAGAAGGATAAGAATTTGATTGTCAGTGTGATGGGGCATAGCCAGTTTGTCGTTTGCACTGATCAGCATTGTACTGATCAGCAAGAAGTTAAGTTTACCGATCAAGATATTTCATTCCCCAGCTACGAAAAGAGGTATTCCCATGGTATTGAAAACTTACTCAATGAGGAAACAGATTTTTCCCGCCGATATGTGCCTAGCAATTTAGATACTGAGCAGAAATATGATGTCATTGTCATTGGATCTGGGATGGGAGGTGGAATCCTGGCTGACCAGCTATCGGATTCAGGAATGTCTGTTCTTGTACTAGAAGCAGGATCAGTTCATTTGCCCTCTCATATCGGCAACTCTCCTATTCCTGCCTCGGAGGTGGATGTAAGAAAATCGGTAGCATATGACAACGAGCCAGGATCAAAACTGACAAAAGATGTACACCTGAACTTGGGAGGGCGATCGCTCTATTGGTCATCTGTGATTCCCAGAATGAACAAATGGGATTTGGAGCACTGGGATAAAGACATCGTTGACTATCTTGAAAAAGGCGGATATACGAGAGCAGAAAGGCTGTTCCGAATGAGAACCGAATACAACAACTACGAAAAAGTTCTTCGGGCTCGTATCGAAGAGGAACTGCCCGAGTATAAGGTACGGCATTTGCCTAGAAGCTACCATCAAGAAATGTCATGGATTACAATGCGACAGGGTAATCCAGATGAGCGCCCAACCGGTTACTTCTCTACCGCAGCTCTATTACTCAACTCTGTCAGTTATCCTGATATGGGGACTGGCGGAGAAAATATTACAATCAATCTCAATCACCTGGTGACCAGGCTTGAATGGGACGGACGAAAGGTAACTGGGGTTGTATGCCAGGATCTCATCAACCACAAGGAACGAATCTATCGGGGAAATGTCGTTGTTCTAGCTGCCGGAGCCACAGAGAGTCCTTGCATTGCTGTCAGAAGCGGACTGAATGATCAAAGCAGAAAAATTGGTTATGGTCTTACTGATCACCAAAGCGCGGCACTAGATTTTGAAATTCCACGAAGGTCGATAGCCGTCACTCCAAGAGACCAGGCTAAACTATTTCTTCTGCCCAACCCAGACGCTGGAAATACAAATAAGTTTAGTTGTGAGATTGCAATCAACCATCGGTTTTGGGAGCCTCGCTATGAGGATGATGATCTATACAAAGAGAAACTTGGAGATGATGATGCGCCGATTAAATCTACCATCAAGTTTCTTTTTCCCAGGGCACTCAACGATTCTAACTGGGTCAAACGAGGTGAGGCACGACCCATAGTCAATGTAGCACCTATGCAAGATCGTCCCTTTGAAAAAGAAGCAACTGAATTGAAGAACCAAGTCCTTAAAATTTTGGGTGTCGATCCGTCTACAGCTAAAAAACCTCTTAAATATCGAGAGGAATCCGAAACCTACCACACGGGTGGATCTCTGAGGATAGGTGGGCTTGGCAAAGGTGTTGTTGATAATCACCTAAAATTTCATGAGTACGATAATTTGTACTGCTGTGATCTATCGGTTTTTCCATACATTCCAACCGCAAATCCTTCTCTCACGCTGGGTGCTCTAGCACTTAGACTGGCTGAACATATCAAAGAGTACATGAGTTAACTTGGCTTACAACTATTCAGCAACGCCGAAACGACAAGGTTTGTGTTCGGCGACTTTCAAAATTTATGAAGAGGCGATAGGTCATGTTTAATATTTCCGAAGTAGGGCCATTAGTCACAGGAAATCAGGTTGAATTTCGGCTGTTTCTGCCCAGTGTCAATCCAACTGATTTTGAGGTGAATGTATATATCATCAAGCGATCGCAACAGTTTGAAAGAACAGTTCCAGCCCAAAAATTTTCCTTAGCAATAACTGCACTACCTGCAACACCCCCCGGAAATGATCGATGGGGCGATGTGCCAAAAGATCTCTGGAAGGTAAGCGTGGATCTCGAACGGAATGAAACTTATATCTATCGCTACGAAATCGTGGGTTCTTCCAAAGAAAATGCTGGTAATAAGGTTCGCTCGCTGTTTTTTGGCGACCCTTACGCACGGGAAACAGCCAATGGGATATTTTCGGTAGTGCGAGTTCAAGATGCACCCCCACCCATGAACGATCCCGCGACTTACCAAGTCCCAGAATTAAAGGATGCGGTCATCTACGAGATCAACGTGGATGAATTCGCAAATGATTTTTATGGCATCATCGACCGTTTACCCTATCTTGAGAGTTTAGGGGTTAATGTACTCGAATTGATGCCGATTAACAGCATCGCAGAGCCCTCGCAATGGGGCTATATGCCTATTTTCTACTTTGCTCCTGAAGAACGCTTTGGTGGACCTGAGGGATTCCGCAAGCTCATTCAAGCCTGTCATGCCAAAGGTATTGCTGTCATTTTGGATATGGTTTATGCCCATACCGATTTCATGTTTCCTTACCAGGTAGGCTACGATCCATTCTTTTACCTATGGAAGCAGCACGAATATCAAGATAGCGGCACACTACGCAGATCTCCCAATCCAATGTCTAATGCCTATTCCAATTTCGGTCACAAAAATGATTTCCGAATGAAATCAGTCCAGGAATTTTTTGCCGCAGTAAATCAGTTTTGGCTGGATGAGTATCACGTTGATGGGTTTCGCTACGACCACGTCAACGGCTATCTCGATAAGTCTCCTGTAGAAAACTCCGATGGCTCTGTGAGTTGGTATTCTTCTAAAAATCGACCGAATTTTGTCTCGCTACAAAATTTGACTAAAGACACCTATAAACACTCGAAAAGCATCACTCGCTTCCAAAGTATTGATGGGTCTTCACGCATCATTCAGATTGCTGAGGATTTAGGTGAAAGTGCCTATCAACTGGGTACTCAATCGAATAGTGCTGTCAATGGATGCTGGGAGAAGCGACTCCATGATATTGCTAAGACCATGGCAAAGGATAACACCTTCAGTAGTGACTTCGGAAAAGAACTTTTACTGATCGGCGATCGCTGGGATAGCCTGAACTATAGTGGCGAAAAGACGGTTGATGGCGATACGATTCCTGCATTACCGGTGCAATACCTCGAATCACATGATGAGAGCCGCTTGATGTATATTATTACGTCGGGTCAAGAATGGGACAATACCGGAGGCTTCAACTATCAACATGGGCTACACAACCAAAAATGGTGGAAGCTACAGCCCTATGCCATTGCGTTGATGACCAGTGTTGGTATCCCGATGCTATGGGCGGGGCAAGAGTTTGGCGAAAATTATGGCTTACCTAATGAAGGCTACGGACGAGTACGAGGTGCTCGCCCCCTGCATTGGGATTATTTTTACTCGCCTCAAAGTAGTGCAGATGCAGAGCCGGTATTGCCCTTGACGAAGCTTTATCGAATTCTGGGGGATATTCGCAAAGCCCAACCTGCTTTAAAGGGCGATCGCACTCACTGTGTTTTGGAGCGCGAACATCTTCAGCGTAAAATCATTGTTTATCGTCGTTGGCAGGGAGCGGATGTGGTACTGGTAGCCATCAACTTTTCCGAAATAGACCAAAAGATCGACATCCCATTTGGCCAGGTAGGGATCTGGACGGATATTCTCAAGAAAGCCTACGGGGAAACCGATGCTCACACAACTATAAATGTTCTCTCTAGCAGCAATGTGCTAGAAGTTAGCATTCCTTCAAGCTTTGGGCGCATCTACCATTTCACTTAGCAAAGCTATCAATCACAAAGATGACGATCGCTCTCGCTCACATTAGGATTTGTTTTCAAATAATCACGCACCCAACTGCAACCGTATTCCAATGGATTAAGGGTAAGAACTTGCTCCTTATTCCACAAAATGATCGTTTTGTCTTCATTGGCCGCAGCAATGATTTGACCATCAGGACTGAAGGTGATGCCCCAAAAGCGATCACTATAGCCATTTAGAGTTGTCAATAATATACCATTCGATTTCCAAAGCTTAACCGTCTTATCCCAACTGGAGGAGACAATGGTTTGTCCATCGGGACTGAAGGCGACTGAGTAAACGACAGCACTATGACCTTTAAGAGTCGTCAACAATGTGCCATCTGGTTTCCAAAGCTTGACTGTATTATCTGCGCTGGCGGAAGCGATCGTCTGACCATCGGGGCTGAACGCCACTCCATAAACTGGAGCGGTGTGTCCTGTAAGGGTCGTTAGGAGAACAGGCAGTTGTCCTGGCTTTATTCTCCACAGTTTAATGGTATTATCTGCGCTTGTGGAAGCGATCGTTTTACTGTCAGGGCTGAACGCTACTGAATAAACCTCAGCAGTGTGTCCTCTTAATGTGGCGAAGGGTTGAGGTGCTCCTTGCCCTAACTTCCAAGTTCTGACGGTATTGTCCCAGCTTGCGGAGGCAACCATTTGACCATCAGGACTAAAGCCAACTCCCCAAATTACTGCTTCATGTCCTCTCAAAGTTGCGAACAATTGAGATTTCTCCCTCTCTACATTCCAGAGCTTCACGGTATTATCTGCACTTGCGGAGGCAACCAGTTTGCCAGTGGGACTGAAGGCGACTTCATAAGCTTGAGCGGCATGTCCGCTGAGAGTGGCGATCGGAGTACCATCGCGCTTCCAAAGCTTGACCGTTTTATCATCACTTGCCGAAGCAATGGTCTGACCATCAGGACTGAATGCCACTCCGATCACTACAGCAGCATGTCCTGTTAGCTTTGTTAATAAAGGGTTTTTCAGCTTCCAAAGCTTAACTGTTTTGTCACCGCTGGCTGAGGCAAGGGTTTCACCATCGGGGCTAAATGCTACTCCCCAAACGCGATCGCTATGTCCGTTAAAAGTCGTAACTAACATGCCATCCCGCTTCCAGAGCTTAACCGTCTTGTCCCAACTACCTGAGACGAGAGTCTGACTGTCAGGGCTGAATGCCACTCCAAAAACCACTTCACTATGTCCTACAAGGGTTGCCTGTAGAGTCGGCATTTTCCCAACTTCTAATTTCCAGAGTTTTATAGTTTTGTCCCAACTAGACGAAGCTAGCATTTGACTATCAGGGCTAAATGCCACCCCGTTTACAATATCAGTGTGACCTGTGAGCGTCGTAATTAATGTGCCATCTAGTGCCCAGATCTTAACCGTCTTGTCATCACTAGCTGACGCTAGCATTTGACCGTCAGGGCTGAATGCTACTCCGTTCACGACAGCAGTGTGACCTGTGAGAGTCATAATTAATGTGCCATCCTGCTTCCAGAGTTTTACAGTCTTATCGTCACTGACTGAAGCCAGTGTTTGACTATCGGGGCTAAAGGACACTCCTCTCACACCATCGCGATGTCCAGCAAGAGTTGTTAGCAAGACAGGTGTCTTACCTGCTTCTATTCTCCAAAGTTTGATGGTTTTATCTTTGCCACCTGAGGCGATTGTATGACCATCTGGGCTGAACGCAGCTTGCCAAATTTTATCGCTGTGTCCACTAAGAGTGGCGATTAGAGAGCCGTCTTGCTTCCAGAGCTTTATGGTTTGATCGGCACCAGCTGAGGCGATCGTCTGACCATCTGAGCTGAATGCGACGCTTTTAACCTCGTCACGATGCCATGACAAATGGTTGTATTCAGTCGTTCCGTAAACTGCCTGCCGTAAGACGGAATCAACCTGAGTTTGAGTCTCAGCGTCTACTCCGCCTATCATCTGCGATTTTTTCTGCGCTCGGATTGCTTCGATTAGCGCGTCCAACCGATTATTCGAGACGAAAAGTGCATTTGAAGAGGTACTGAGTGCTTTGACTTCGTTGATGGCAGCATTTTGCCATCCCCACCAGGCAACGCCCGCCAACGTCAACGCAACTAGCAGACCTGCAATCAAACTAGAAATAACAATCTGTCGTCTGCGTCTGCGCTGTTTTAATTCTCGCTCTTGCACCGTCAAACTGCGACGAATAAACGTATAATCTCCAGAACTCAACTCATCTTGACGAGTCTCATACCAATCCTTCGCATCCAGTAACTGTCTACCCCTCAACAGCGCATCATCCTCGCGATCGCTTTCCTCCCACTGTCGCCTTGCTCTCCGCAGATGCTCTTGCCATAGACGAAACTCTCCATCCAGTTGCATCCAGTTCCTGAGCCGTTTCCAGCTTCTAATCAACGCCTCATGAACAATTTCTACGGTTTCTTCTCCGGTAGACTCATTGCGGTTAGTCACCACTAATCGACAGGAGGCTAGATGGGTCACTAAGTCCCAGTTTTGGGGCTGTACGTCATCCCGTGTTGCTAATCGTCGGCTGTCATCAGTTCCAGTTCCAGGTTGCACTAACTGGATAAATATCCGTTGCGCTCGCTGTTGATCCCCGTCATTCAATTGGGCATACACAAGCTCAGCATGATTTGCTAATGCCTCTTCTACACCTCCAATCTGATCATGCCCCTGATGCGTTAGCCATCCTTCTTGCTGGTTTGACCACAATTGTGTGAGCGCAAATTCTAACAAAGGCAAACGCCCTGGTTGCTCATTCACGGCATAAATCAGTTTCTGAATTAATCCATCCTCTAATCTCACTTGCATTTGGGCAGCGGGCTTTTCGATCGCAGCTTGCAATTCTTTCTGATTCATCGGTCCTAAAACCTGAATTGCTCCTTGCAGGGCATCACTTAAGGGACGGTAAGCCAGAGCATAGCCACAAAAGTCTGCTCGTAAGGTCAGAATCAGAGTAAACGTCGGAGCAAATCTCACGGCATTTAGTACGGTGTCCAAAAAAGCCTGTCGATCTGCCTCTGGACAAAGGGTATAAAGCTCTTCAAATTGATCGATGATCAGAATCAAGCGCATTCCTAAACTCTGCTGTCCCACTAACTGAATGAGGTTGACCAATCCTTGGTTGTCTTGCCGCAACCGCCACTCTAGTTCGACTGCAACCGATCGGTCGATTTGACCATTTTGGGCAACATCCCCACATTCCTGTTGGGACGGGTGTAACAAAACTAATTGGGCGATCGGTGAGCACTGCATCAACCCACTGGCTAATGCTTCAAATGGATTGTTCCCTGGGCGAAACGAGACAATATGTGGAGATGGAGAACCTTGTTTGTTGATGCTTTTACTACACAATTCCTGACGTAGCAGTGGCACTAATCCAGCAAAGACCAAGGATGATTTGCCACTGCCAGACGCACCAATCACTGCCACTAATGGCTTTTGCTTGACTGCAACTAGTAGTTCCTGAGTTACCTGCTCCCGTCCAAAGAAGAACCGAGCATCTTTCTCTCGAAAGGCAAATAGACCGCGATAAGGACAGGGTGGCATTCCTCCTAGCTGAATCCAATTGGGAGATTCAACCGCCAGGTTTTGGCAAATCACGGGCAACCAAGACGCTGCTGGATAATTATCCTCTAGTCCTTGTAGTTTTCGACGCGCTTGCTGAACGGCAAGATATAGCGGCAATTGAGCGATCGCGAAGCCTGAGAGAAACTGCTGAAAGAACTCTTGTGCGACTCGATTGGGAATCGCTTCTCGCATGACAATCACTGTGGGGATGTGTAGTTTCCCCAGTGCTTGTGCTAAACCTAATCCATCACAAGAATTAAAAATAGCCAGCTTTAAACCATTCTCGATCGCGGTTTTCAACGCCTCTTCTAACTGTGGAATCGTCAAACTGTTGTGGGTTGAATTCTCATTAATATAAATTCGACCTGTTTGTCCCTGGGTTTGACTATGACCCGCAAAAAACAAGATATCCCACCCTTCAGCGTCCCACAATTGAGTATTGAACTCTTGGCGTGAGGGATTGACCAGGAATTTGACTTCTGCATCCTCCAACCGCTGAAGTAGACGGGCTTCTGCTGCTAAATCAATGCCGGAACTATTGCCTAAGACTGCCAAAATCCTGACTTTCTGGCTGGTTTTTGCGGGCTTTAGGGTATTGCAATACCGATACTCGGGTTGACTCAGAGCCATTTCGGCCTTGGGATAATCTTCAAAGAAGGTCCAGCGATGCCAGGGCAGATGTTGTAATTCCAGATCGTTGGTTTCAATAATGACTCGGCTCGGCTCCGATGGGTCGAGTCGCGATCGCAGTTGATATTCAATGGGGAGGAACCCTTCCGATTTCAGCCAGGAGTTGATGGCTACCTGAAGCTGTTGGCACAGCTCATCAAAACTGACCTGAGAAATATTAGTAATCCCTGCTTCACTGATTTCTAATTGATCGGCTTCTACGAAAGAATCTGAAAATGGATATTCTGATTGAGATCTAGGACTCTCAAATCGCTTGACTGCGATGCGATCGCATAACCCCCGATAAACAAGCTGCCAACTTCGATGCAGGTCTACTAAAGTGGGCGCAGCAGGCAGCGTGCCAATAAATTGCTCAGGGAGTGGGTTGCCCACTGCCCATAACTGCACAGTAACTCTCGGAAATCCCTGATACAAGTCACCACTGCCAAGCTTAATAATTACTGACTTGCTCATTGCGAGAGTTCCCTCAACCTTTTGTAATCATGCCTTGACCTCTAAGGTTATAGCCTGTCAGATCCTTTTACTGTTTTAGAGTCTACAAGTTCCAAGAATCGACAATAAGAGATAATCGCTCATTGCCCAAAGTGTTTGTTATCGGCGACGGAATGCGCTGTGCACTTGCAAGAACAGGTGAAACAGCGATTGCTCCACTGATCAGCAGACAGTGAACAACGGGTGCCCATGTGCCTGTTTTTGAAGCATCTCAAAATTAACCTCCTCAAAAGCAAGACGTTGCTTAAACAATAATTATGCTCATAGAAAAATGCTAGCAATGTTATAAATCCTTGAAGTAGACACACTCATTGCAGTCATAGTTATGTCTCAGAGTTATGGATGAAATAAAAGTCAGCTTTTAGTAGGCAAAACACTACTTGTATTGTTTTTTACCTTTCAAGTGTTTTTTCTCGGCTGCATCAGTTGAAAATTCCGACACCTATTCACTGGATGTAACAGGGAAAGCTTGATTGAGACATCCCATTTGGGATTTTAGATTTTGATTTTGGATTGTGAAAGCACTGCTGACTACATATCTCAATCATTGATTTGTTGCGATCGCCATTCAAATCGGCATCACTTGTTGATTCACGTCCCAAGTATCGAGCACACCCATTCAATTAGGAGAAATCATCATGGAACGAAACATCATATTTACTCGTTCTAAAAAAGCCATTAAAGAGATGGTTTTGCTATCGCTCAGTGTATTTATTTTTGGCAGCGTTTTCATTCTTGGTGTTGTGATTCTAGTGGATGTAAGCTCAGATCTGTTTGCTTCATCGTATTGGCAGTAAATAGCCGCACACCACTATATCAGTTCAAATACTATCAAGTTCTGACGGAGGCATAAATGCCAGGTAATTCATCCAGTTATAGAACAATTACTTCAACACAGCACAACCTAACCCAGAATGCTGATACTACGCAAGCAAATACTATTAGTGCAGTACTTGTGCTCCTCTTTCCGGTTGTCATTATTTGCACGATTATGAGTTATCGAAAATACCGAGCGATGGTCGTACAACGACGAATTAAATTACTGAACCGATTATGGCAGCTAGACTCCAGTGAGAAGCTGATTTGAGTGGGCAATCGCGATCTGCTAGTCAGATTTCCGACTTCTTCAAGAAGTTGGAAATCTCACTCAAATCTACAAAGACTACATCGAAGCACATTAGGAGTTTGTTATGGTTTTCTTCCTGATTGCGATCGCCACTGCACTTTTATATGCCGTTGGCGGCATGTTTATGAAGTTATCGAACGGTTATATCAGCCCACTACCTAGCATTCTTTCTTACGCTCTGTTTGCTCTTGGCGTTCATCTACAGATTTACCTATTAACGCGCAATTCAAGTTTGGGAATGACTGGAATTCTAGTTCTAGGGCTTGACGCACTCTGCACCGTGCTATTGGGAGTCTTTCTGTTTAAGGAAGCCTATACCAGCATAAAAATGGCTGGCATTGCTTTAGTTATAATAGGTGCTATTTTTCTGCAAGCTGAAGGCGGATAGAGTGATCTAATTCAAGAATTTTATTGACTATCTTTAGCTACAACCTCACTAACTGCATTAGTTAAAACCACGGACATCTATCTACTTGATGTAACGCAGCAAGGTCTTTGAGTGAGTTCTAAGAATAGATCAACCTCAAACAAGCTAAACCTGAACTACAACTCACTATTTTTCAAATTTTGGAGTGTTAATTATGTCAGTCGAAATCTTTGTAGATTCCAATTTCTCTGGAGCCACATCAGGAGTTCTAGAGCAGGGCTATTCTTATATCGGAGACTTTTGGAACGACCAAATTTCCTCGATTAAGGTTTACTCTGGCACCTGGGAATTTTTTGAACACGCGAATTTTGAGGGGAGAAGTTTTCAGCTTACACCCGGCGAATATCCCTGGGTTACTGAAGTATGGAATGATTTGATCTCATCCTTTAAACCAGTCGAACAAGGTACTCCATCTGAACTATCGATTGGTGGTATGGCACAAGAGATCCTAAATGCTCATAACGCATACCGATCGCAAGTCGGTGTTCCACCGCTGCAATGGTCAGACAGTTTGGCTGCGAGTGCTCAACAGTGGGCAAATCAATTAGCTGCAACAGGAACATTTGAACATAGTGGTGCTGGAGAAAACCTGGCACAAGGCAGTGCTGGCGGTTTTTCTGTCACTCAGCTCGTCGATATGTGGGGTAGCGAAAAGCAGTATTTCGTCTACGGCACTTTCCCCAATATCTCTAGTAGCGGGAATTGGAGTGATGTGGGTCATTACACTCAACTGATTTGGAGAAATACTACAGAAGTTGGGTGTGGTTTAGCAAGTGGCAATGGCAACGATGTTTTGGTTTGTCACTACAATCCGGCAGGAAATGTGGAAGGTCAAGCCGTTTTCTAGTAAGCGGAAACGATTCCTAGTCTGTCGCTACAGTCCTCAAGGCAACGTGATTGGGCAATACGTCCCCTTGTGACTGCTATCAAGAATCACTAAGTTTAACGGGCAGTTGGCACACCCAACTGCCCCAAACCTGGCATTCAACCCCACGCCATCAGACCCTATCAAATCTTTCAGCGATCGGGTTCCTAATTTATACCAATATTTTATGAAGCTGCGCCAAAAAGAGCTTCTAGGATGAAGTCATAGGAGGTGAGGGATGCAAGTGTTTCAGCAGAGATATTGTTGAGATGCTGTGAGAGGGTTTGTTTGAGTTGGTCGAGGGTAGGAGCAT
>JANRJA010000164.1:0-20793 GCA_033764315.1 Oculatellaceae cyanobacterium bins.114 | reverse complement strand
CTGCTTGATCTATTTTTCGAGGTTCCCTACTTGCAATTCAGCATTGACTTGGGGTTCAGGTTGCACCCGCCATTGCTGTGAGGCGATCGCCGCCTGACTCATGACTTGAGCGACCAGTTCGGTTTGGGTGGCTGTCCACATCACCTTAGAGTGAATGACTAACCCCAACTCACCCAACAGGGCATGTTCTCCAGCGATCGGACAAATCACCAGATAACCATTTGAAGCGTGTAAGTTCCTATAAAGGGTTGGCAAAATCTCTGGCGAAGGAGCGATCCAATGATGGTGTTGAGACAAGGGCAAGTAAAACTGAGGATAGTCTCGCAACGGAATCTGCGTCCCTATATCCAGTGCAACTAAATCTGACCCATCTTGACGATAGTCACCAATGACAGTCACCATCTCTTGTGACGAATCATGTAAAGCAACCCAACCATAGTCGATGTCAAGGGCTTTTCCTAACTGCTGGAGCGTTGTTTTAAGAATGACTTGCCCATCTACCTGATTGGCTAACTGTTGAAAAATGTGTTGCAGAGCTTCGACACAAGCAGACCCTACTGCAAACTGGCTCAGAGTTTGTCGTAGTTGAGCCGTCAACACCGCCTGATTGCGCTGCACCACAGACTCCATCTGAACGCGATCGCTCACATCCTGAAACACCAAGACACTACCGATGATTTGACCCATTTCATCCCGAATCGGAGTTGCCGTGTCTTCAATCGGGCGTTCACGACCATCTCGGCTCCGCAACATCGTCCGCTCTGGCAGCTTCACTAAAGAACCTTGCTGAATGGCGAGCAACAGGGGATTGTCTAACACCTCACGAGTATCTGCATGAACCAGTTGCAAAACAGCAGCAGCAGGTTGCCCCAAAGCATCTTGCCGTTGCCATCCTGTAAGGGTTTCTGCTGTGGAGTTCATGAAGGTAATAGTGCCATTGCAATCAGTGGCGATCGTGCCATCTCCAATGCTGGCTAGTGTTGTTGCAAACCACCGTTGCGTCCGTCTTGAAGACTGTTCTAAATGATGGCGATGCAGGGTAATCTCAATCGTAGTTTGCAAATCCTGTTCGCGCAGTGGCTTAACCAGATAACCAAAGGGGGCTGATAATTTTGCTCGTTGCAGGGTCAGAGTATCTGTGTGAGCCGTTAGATAAATCACCGGAACATCGTAGCGAGTATAAATTTCCTCAGCCGCTGCCACTCCGTCCATATTGCCTTGCAGCCAGATATCCATTAACACCAGATCGGGCTGGCTTGTCTTAACCGCTTGAATTGCATCGAGTCCAGAAATTACATTGGCAACTACAGTGTGTCCCAATCGGGTTAACGATTCTTGAAGGCTCCAAGCAACAACTTGCTCATCCTCAACTATCACAATTCTTGCCATACCTGACTGACAAATTTTCTAATCTATTTCCCTGCCTCCCAGGAAATAAATTTCCTGGCTCAAAGTCAACGTCCCCTTTCAAGGACTAAAGAAGCATTTCAATCCATTGCAACGGACTGCTGCAAGTAGCCCAGAAATTAATTTCAGAGCGAGTGAGCAACGAAGCAATCAACCTTTCAAACCTTTTGTCAGTCAACCAGCTTGCCATACTTTACATTGCAACTAAAATCACTGTCTTCTCGGTTTATAAAATGACAACTTTCAGTTGTAGAAGTTAGGAAATAGTGGAAAGTGATTGTTATGCCTACATCGGGGATTTCTACTTACTTCTTGCATACTCTAGGTTTCAAACTATTTTTTAGTTAAAGAGTGATGCAAACCTTAAGCATAGTTTACTCTATTGCCATAGCAGCATAAACAGGTTTTTTTCCATGAAACAAAATTATATAGCCGCTCTAAATCATTTGTGAAATGACACCTTATGTGAACTCGAGTAACCCCGGTAATCACCCCTACATAAGAACACTCTAAATCATTTGTGAAATGACACCTTATGTGAACAGGCAATGCACTTAGGCCCCTTATCTATTCACAATTCAAATAGGATTGCTATAGCAGTCCTAAATCATTTATGAGATTGGAGAGTTATAAGCAGCGCACTCCGTTGGAGATTGCTATAGTGTCAGGAAACGCCGTTAAAAACCCCCTTGTTAATGGAGATATTAACCGTCGTATGACACTTAATTTTGGTTTCTGAACGGGCAGTTAGAGGTGCACCAGAGAGTTTTGCAGAGATTTGGCAGGCACTTAGGGGGCGATCGCCCATCTCCAATTTAGCTCTACAGAAATTAATCAAACGCAACATTCTGTGGCCCTTCAGTCAGAATTGTGTTACGAAAAGCAGCTTAGGAAATGCTGATTGCAATAAAGACGTTAGATTTTTTACACAGGTAGGGTATTTTTATGGAGTGAGATAACGTTTAACGCTATGGGTAGTCTTGAGATACCTTATCTTGAGGGCAGCGATCGCTGTAACTTTGTTTCTAGACGCATATCACTTCTAGACGCATATTACTCTTGCAGGTTGCCCATTCACTCGCTTGAGAATCTCCGGTTAATCGATTTTTTGATTGAAAAGCTGGTAAACCTGTGAATTAAGTTAGTATATTTGTACTTAAGCCGTGTAATTGACCTAAGTCATCTAAGGCTAGCTGCAATAGGGACTCCGTCTTTTTCTAAAAAATCGAGTATCGTTAACCTGACGATCTCCGCCTAAACTGGCTCAAGCTATCCTGCCGATGGCTTTTTATCACAACCCAGCCTGACGCAAGCGTTTGTTCTATCTCCTGTCCTTCGTTCCTCCGACTTAGAGGTTTCGTGCACATTAAGCGCGTTGAACTGACTCATTTCAAATCTTTTGGCGGCACAACACAGGTTCCCTTGCTGCCAGGGTTTACTGTGATCTCAGGGCCCAACGGATCAGGAAAATCCAACATCTTAGACGCACTTCTGTTTGCGTTGGGGTTGTCAGGTTCTAAAGGAATGCGGGCAGAGCGTTTGCCAGATCTGGTTAATCAGAGTGTTGCCAGTCGAGGGCGATCGACCATTGAGGCCAGTGTCACAGCAACATTTGCCTTAGATGAAGATGACGTCGCCTATGCCTTTGAGTCTGACGATGAGACCCCCCTACCCGATCTGGATGACGCTGAGCCGTCGAATGGCAATGGGCATCATCCTGAGAGCAACGGTAACGGGCATCATCATAGCAATGGTAATGGCAACGGCAACGGCAACGGCAATGGCAATGGCAACGGGCAAAAAGCAGGAACCAAGCAACTCCCCCTAAATTCGACTTTAGTGCCCTTTAACGAATGGAGTGTGACTCGCAAACTGCGGGTGACTCAGCAGGGCACCTACACCTCTAACTATTTCATCAATGGGCAACCCTGCACCCTAAATGAATTGCACGAACAACTGCACCGCTTTCGGATTTATCCCGAAGGCTATAACGTTGTGCTGCAAGGGGACGTCACCAGCATTATCTCGATGCATCCGCGTGAACGCCGCGAAATCATTGATGAGCTGGCAGGGGTAGCCGCCTTTGATCGCAAAATCTCTCAGGCTAAAGAAAAGTTAGATGCGGTCAAAGAGCGGGAGGAGAAATTTCGGATTGTCGAAAAAGAATTAATTGCGCAGCGCGATCGCCTTGCTCAAGATCGCCTCAAAGCCGAGAAATATCAACGGCTGAGGGGCGAGTTTCAAAATAAGAGTCAGTGGGAAGCGGTTCTTACTTGGCGACAACAGCAGCGTCAGGCCCAACAGATTGAGGAGCAAATTCAACAGGGCGATCGCAGTCTGACGGAGTCTATTGCCCAATTAGCAACGCTGGCGACCGAGATTCAACGGGCGATCGCTGAGCTAGACCATTTAAATGCGCGGGTCAAGGCACTGGGTGAAGATGAGCAGTTAGCCTTGCAATCAACCCTGGCAACCCGCGAGGCAGAACTGCGCCAGTTGCATCGCCAAGAGCAAGAGTTAGCCAATGCTAGTCGAGATACGGCTACTCAACTCGACAGAACGCAACGCGAGATTCATGAGCAGATTCAGACCTTAAGCCAGTTATCTCACGAAAAAACCGATGTTGAGGCGCGACTGATCGTGTCGTTAGTCATGGAGCGCGATCGCGCCCAGGTTGAGTTAGATCAGAGCCGCGAAGCCGCCAATGCGATCGCGTCAGCCTCAGAAGCCTGGGTGCAAGAACAAACGGCATTGCGGCACCAAGTTGAGGCACTGCTGCAAATCCTTGATCCCCAACGGACTGAGCAAGCCCGACTGCAAGAGCGACTGACTCAGTTGCAACAAAAAATTCAAGAGCACACCGAGGCTCTAGAGGCGATCGCTCAAGAATTGGCAGCGAAACAGGAGCAACATGCTGAGGCAGTTGAAACTGAAAAACTTGCCACAATTCACCTGGAAACGTTGCAAAAGCTGCTGGCTGTGGCTGAACAAGAAGTACAAGTGCAGCAAGAAACCCAGACTCGCCTGCTGCAAGAACAACGCGACAAACAGCGGCAACTCGACAAGCTAGAAGCACAGGCACAGGCCATGCAAGAGGCTCAGGGCACTGGAGCTACTCAGGTGCTATTGCAGTTGGGGTTGCCGGGGGTCTGTGGCTTGGTGGCGCAATTGGGACGAGTTGATCCTCAATATCAATTGGCGTTAGAAATCGCGGCAGGTGGACGGTTGGGCTATCTGGTCGTGGAAGATGACGGAGTTGCGGCGGCTGCGATCGAGTTGCTGAAACAAAAACGAGCGGGACGAGCTACCTTTCTACCGCTAACTAAAATTCGTGCCCCCCAATTCAAGCCCATCCCAGCCTGGAATCGACCTGAGGGATTCATTGATTACGCCTGCAATCTCATCGACTCTGACGATCGCTACCGTGATATTTTTGGCTATGTCTTTGGCAGCACGGTGATCTTCTCGACCATGCAGCAAGCACGGCAATACCTGGGGCAATATCGCATTGTCACGCTGGATGGAGAGCTATTAGAAACCAGTGGTGCCATGACGGGGGGCAGTGTCTCCTCGCGATCGGGATCGCTGCGGTTTGGCACAGTTCAAGCGGGAGAGTCAAGTGAAGCTATCAACCTCCGCAGTCGCTTAAAAATTATCGAACAGGTCTTGGCTCGGTGCCAAGAAGCACTGGCTCAAGGTATGACGACGGTCAAAGAGCGATCGCACGCCCTGGCAGATGCCCGTCAACAGCAGCGTGAGGCCCAGTTGCAAGCCCAGCAACTCCACAACCAAATTGAGAAGCTACAGGCTCAGCAAGGGCAAATGCAGGCTCAGTTCAGCCAAAACACTCAGGAATTAAACACGGTTCAAGAACGGTTGCACCGGTTAGAGCGTGATTTGCCCCAGCAAGAAGCTGAATTAGCCCAACATCGGCAGGTATTGGCAGAGCTAGAGCAATCGCAAACCCACAGCGAGTGGCAGCAAATGCAAGCGACGATTCGGACTCAAGAGACACACTTGAGCGATCGCCAACTGGCCCTGCGGAGTGCCGAACAACGGTTACAAGACCTGGAAATTCAACACCAACGGATGCAAGAGAAGATCGAGCAATATCAGCAGCGCGTGCAGGACTATCGCACGCAACAAACCACTCAACTGAATCAGGATGCTGATCTGAAACGACAGATTGGTGAGATGAGCCAGCAAATTGATCACATTCGAGTGGGCTTAGCCACGCTAGAGCAGACCTTAGCCGCAGAAAAGCAAGAGCGCGATCGCACCGAACGCCAACTGCGGGATCAACAGAGCACTCACCAACAAACGGAATGGCACATTCAAAAACTCCAGGAAACACAGCACGAACGCCGCCAGGAGTTAATCACTCTCAATACCCAATTGCAAGAACGGCAGGCAGAGTTGCCCGATCCCCTGCCAGAGGTGCCAGAGGCAGTCGATTTGACCCAGTTGCAGCATGAGTTGCGATCGCTACAAAAACGCCTACAGGCAATGGAACCCGTAAACATGTTGGCGTTAGAAGAATACGATCGCACTCAGACTCGTCTGGACGATCTCAGCCAAAAACTCGGCACGCTTGAAGAAGAGCGGACAGAGTTGCTCTTACGCATTGAAAATTTCACCACCCTCCGCCAACGTGCTTTTAAAGAAGCCTTTGATGCCGTCAATGAAAACTTCCAAACTATTTTTGCAGAATTGTCCGATGGAGATGGCTACCTGCAACTTGACGATCCAAACAGCCCCTTTGAAGGGGGGCTAAACCTGGTTGCTCACCCCAAAGGCAAGCCTGTGCGTCGTCTCGCCTCTATGTCAGGAGGTGAAAAATCCCTCACAGCCCTCAGTTTTATCTTTGCCTTGCAACGCTATCGTCCCTCGCCTTTTTACGCCTTTGACGAAGTAGATATGTTTCTGGATGGGGCAAATGTGGAGCGATTAGCTAGAATGATTAAACATCAGGCACAACAGGCGCAATTTATCGTCGTAAGTCTACGTCGCCCGATGATTGAGTCTGCTGAGCGCACCATTGGCGTAACTCAGGCTCGTGGGGCGTATACTCAAGTCTTAGGACTGAACTTACAACCGCAAAGTGCCTCTTTGTGACATAGTTCTTTATAACTCTGTATATTGATTTCTATCAGTATTAGCAGTATTGATATTCCAGCCTTCGAGAGTTAGGACTCGAAAATGACATCTGAACGATTTTTACAACGCTCTGACCTTTTAGGAACTCAAGTTATCACTCGCGATCGCGGCAAGCGTCTTGGCGTGGTCAGTCAAGTCTGGGTCGATGTAGATCGGCGAGAAGTGGTTGCCTTTGGTATGCGAGAAAGTATGTTATCTGGAGTCCTATCAGGAATTCAGCAAATCATGCTGCTCGACAGTATTCGCGAGATCGGAGATGTCATCTTGGTGGATGACGATACAGTCGTTGAAGATGACTTTAACGTTGACATTTACAGCGGTTTAGTTGGCAGTGAGGTCATTACCGAAACTGGCGAATTGCTGGGTAAGGTGCGAGGTTTTAAGTTTGACGCAGACGATGGCGGGCTAGAATCCATCACCATTGCCTCTCTCGGTCTACCTCAAATTCCTGACCAACTCATCAGCACTTACGAACTCTCGATCGATGAAGTCGTTAGCAGTGGTCCCGATCGCCTGATTGTGTTTGAGGGGGCAGAACAAAAACTGCGACAGCTTACCGTTGGCGTTTTAGAACGGGTAGGCATTGGCAAACCCCCCTGGGATCGAGATGAAGATGAAGAATACATCATGCCGACCTCGGTTTCCAACCAATTGGGCACTGGGCTTCGCACTTCCGCCAATCAATCCACCCGCAACGCCGCACCAGCCAGTCGTGAAACTTGGGACGATGATAACTGGAGTGATGCTCAACCTCGCCGCCAGATCGAGCGTGAACCATTGCGTCAACGTCAACCTGAACCAACTTACTATGACGATGACGACAACAACTGGAATGACTCACCCGAAGAGGAATATGAGTACGAGGAGTTGCGCCAAGAGCAAACCTATGAACCCAAGTATGCCAAGCAATATGACGAAGTGCTCGAAGATGCTTGGGGAGACGATGACAACCCCAAGCCCTATCGTGGACCTCAAGTGAATATTCCAGAACGCAAAAAAGTGGTGGAATACGAAGAAGAGACCGATTACTGATCATGCGATGCGCAACTTAAGGGTTTAGATCCCCAGTTGCTCGTTCAGCATCCTCACATTAGTCTGATTTACATCACAGCAACCGGGGATCTGGAGGAAGTCGTATATGGAGTTAATCGCTTCAGATGTCGGTATTCTCAAGCCTTCAGGAGTCGGAGTTTTTCAAAAACTCTGACCTTTACCTTTGAGAAATAGGAACGTGCAGATAGGCTTACTGACCTACTCCACAAAGCTGCGTGGCAGTGTGGTTCACACCTTAGAACTGGCAGAGGCATTGCACCAGTTGGGCCATGATGTCACGGTCTATGCCCTCGATAAGGACGGTAAGGGATTTGATCGCCCTTTGTCGTGTCGTCAATGTCTGGTTCCTGCTGCCCCTGCCCCTGCTAGTTTGGATGCCTTGATTCAGCAACGCATTCAGGAATTTGTAGTAGCTCTGGAGCAAGACCTGGGCAGTGATGTCCTAGATATCTACCATGCTCAAGATTGCATTAGTGCTAATGCATTAGGAATCTTGCGGCAACGTCAATTGATCCCTCACTTTGTCCGCACCGTTCATCACATCGAAGATTACAGCAGTCCTTATCTGCAACAGTGCCAAGATCGCTCTATTCGCGAGGCCGATTTGTGCCTGTGTGTCAGTCAGGAGTGGCAGGGTGAATTGCAGCGTCAATATCAGATTGAGGCTCCACGAGTGTATAACGGGGTCAATCTAACCCGGTTTACGGCAGAGGTTGATGGGTTTGAGTCCGAGGTCAGGCAACAGTACGGTTTGCACGGCTCACCCCTTTATCTCACCGTGGGTGGCATCGAACCTCGCAAAAACTCGATCGCTCTAATTCAGGCATTTGCTCAAGTGTTGCCCCATCATCCGCAGGCTCAACTGGCGATCGCTGGCGGCTCAACCCTGTTTGACTATCACAGTTATCGAGACGAGTTTTTTGCAACCGTCCAGACACTCGGAATTCCAGACCACTCTTTAATCGTTACAGGAGTAATTCCTGATCCGCTGCTACCAGCTTTGTATCGGGCTGCCGATGCCTTTGTCTTTCCCTCTGTGAAAGAGGGCTGGGGTTTAGTGGTGTTGGAAGCGATCGCCTCTGATCTTCCTGTCATCACCTCCAACCAACCGCCCTTCATCGAATTTCTCTCATCAGAGCAAGCCTTACTGGTCGATCCTCACGTTCCTCAAGCGATCGCCCAGGCAATGTTGACCGTCATCCAACCTGAAATAGGGCGATCGCTGGTGCAGCAGAGCCAATCAGTTCTATCAACCTACACCTGGTCAGCCTCAGCACAATTGCATTTGCAGCATTATGCCCAGTTATTAAAAGGCTAAAAAAGAAAAGAAAAAATAGAAAAGTGAATCCATCTTTTTCTTTTTTCGTTCTTCAATCTTCCCTATTTATCGCCCCACACATGCACCACCAACTCCCGCAGGTGGCTGCGATCGCGATGTTCCCACACGTAGATGCCCTGCCAGGTACCCAGCACCAACCTGCCCTGGTTGATCGGGATCTGCTCGGAGGTGTGGGTTAAAACGCTGCGAATATGGGCAGGCATATCATCGGGTCCCTCAGCGTTGTGGATGTAGTCATAGCCATCGGGTACGAGCTTTGCCATGAAGTTGGCTAAGTCTGCCAGGACATCCGGATCAGCATTTTCTTGAATGATCAGACTGGCAGAGGTGTGGCGTAGAAAAAGATTGCACATACCAATTTGGATACCAGATTCGGCAACTACCGCTGCCACTTTGGAGGTGATCTTGTGCAGACATTTGCCGCTAGTCTGAATGCGGAGTAACTGTTGGAAGTGGGGCATGAGGGGTATAGCGGTAAGGATGAAGGATAAAGGATGAAGAATGAAGAATGAAGCCAAACCTAGCTCCATCAATGCTTTGCCCATTAGGGTCTGCTCTAACGAATCTCAATTTAATTCAAAGAAATCTACAATAGCGCGGGCGATCGCCTCATTGCCGTCTTTGGCGATCGGTTCTGTCTTTTGAGGGGGTTGCATGGGTTCTCGCAAAAACTGCCAATCGCCTTGAAAGAACTCCGTTGGTTCGAGGATTCGATGCTCTGCGTAGTCTCGAATTCCATCTAACAAAATAGGAGCCTCAGCAAAGTCACTTCGGGTCACTGATACAATCGGTACTCCCAATCGACACGCCTCTGAAAACGTGCCATACCCCGGTTTTGACACCACCCGACTGCACAGTGGCATGAAATCAACGGGACGATAGTGTTGATCGGTGATGTGCAGGAGATTGGGCAGTTGAGGGGCGTTGCGGTCAAAGGTGATGAATTGCCAATCGGGAAACTGTGCCAGATTTTGATAGGGAATTTGCTCTAACCCCAATCCGCCAAATGTCAGCAAAACAGTTTGTTCTAATGGGGTTGTGAATGGAAACTGAGATCGGATCTCTTCGACTGAGTAACGCGGGTATCCTCCAGTGAGACCCACATCAGTAATCGTGGGAAACGCACTCATCGGCTCATGGAAGGGTAGTCGAAAGAGGCGATCGCACTTGCCAAAACACTCAGCAATCCAATCGGCCATCTCGATGAACTCCCCCCCCCAGTCGCGGTAGATAAAATCCCAGCCAAAGTTACTCATCATCCAGCAGGGCACCCCTGCGGCTTGGGCGATCGCGGCTGCCAATGGGGGAATATCTGCTAACACCAACCCCACCCGATTTTGTCGAATAAAGTTAACTTCACTGGCAATCAGCGATCGCTGTTGTGCCCGAATTGCCTGCAACTTCTCTAAGGTAGCGGGCTTGTCCATCGTCAAGCTATCGCGTTGCACCACCCCAATATCAAAGGCGCGTGGACGATGAATAAAATCCCCTTGAATGTAAGACTCCAGTAACCATCGAGGAGCGGTTGTGACTAGAATCAGCAATAACTCAGGATATTGACGTTGTAGCTCAGCCACAACAGCCGTGGTTCGTGTTGCATGGCCAAAGCCGTGATTGGTGATGGCAACATACAAAATTGGTTGAGGCATGAGAACTCAAAAAAGTAAGCTCTCCATATTTTAGTTGGCGGTTGAGCCAGAATTTTTGGACGAATGTGGTGACTGTCTACTTAACCTATGTCACATGCGAACAGGATTGCCGTGACGCTAAGTAGATTGGTCATTTAGAGAGTGAAAAATGGCAAACTAGATATTTCGTGTAGATAGCTTTACATTGGAACACTAAACATCTTTGCTGAGAGTTGGTCATACATCGCCTTCGCTTGGAGTAGTTCTTCTTCTAGTTGCTTCAATTTTTTGCGTTGTTGTTGAATGGTTAGGTGATGTTTGACCCGCGCCAGCACCTCTAAGCCTTGAAAGGGTTTTGTTACATAATCTGCCCCACCCATCGTAAACGCTCTGACTTTATCGTTGACGTCATCTAAGGCACTGAGAAAAATGATAGGAAGGTCACAGGTGTCAGCATTAGCTTTGAGATGGGAACAGACCTCGTAACCATCCATTTGTGGCATTTGAATGTCCAAAAGCACGAGATCAGGCACTTCAGCCTGAATTGCTTTTAGCGCAAACATGCCACTTGTGGCTTTGCGAACTCGATATCCTTCGTGGCTCAAGAGTGCACTCAGAACCTGGAGGTTGTTGGGTTGGTCGTCCACGATTAAGATGTTGGTGTTTTCTAAAGGCTGGCTCATTATTTCCTATTGAGAGACGATTGCTAGGGTTTGATCGATGGGTTGTTATACCAACTGAAACAGTCTTTACGACAGATCATCGCCCCGAACTGATCCCCCTCAGTCCCCTTTGATAAGGACAAGAGGATCTGATGTGTCGCTTTCATAACTCAAATTGGTATTAGATTGACCTACTCGTTATAGTTCCCCTCCAGGATCGACAAGATGCGGTCAAACTCAAATCGTTGAGCTAAATGGCTCAATTCTGTTGTGAGTTGGCTGTGGTTGTTGGAAAGCTGTGATAACAAATTCATGATGGCGACATCATCGCCTGTGCTGGTGACTTGATGGAGTTGCTCAACCCAGGAAGGAGGTACGGTTTTGAATGCGGTTGCAAAGTTAAACGGTTGGGTTGAAATCTCTGGAGAATCTTGATCCGCGTAGATATAGTGCAAATCAAGGTAATGAGCCAGTTTGTCTAATAGTTCGTTGCTGCGGAAAGGCTTCTTCAAAAACCCGTCGCATCCTAGCGTGAGAGCGCGATCGCGATCTGCTTGGAAGACGCTAGCTGATAGGGCAATGATCTGAGTGTGACTTGAGTGGTTTGCTGTTTGCTCTTGTAGGCGAATGTGTTCTGTTGCTTCCATGCCGTTTAGAACTGGCATACGAATGTCCATCAAGATTAAATGCGGATGCCAGTCTTGCCAAAGAGCGATCGCCTCTTCGCCATTGGCTGCTGTTTTCACCAAGAACCCAATCGGTTCTAGCAGCTTGACCAACAATTCTCGGTTTTCCGGTTGATCATCCACCGCCAGAATGCGGTAAGTATCTCGATGTTGGCTTAAGCCGATAACGAGGCGATCAGATTGGGTTGGCTGTTCCTGTAATGTGTCACCTACCTCGACAACAATATCAAACCCAAAAGTGCTGCCTTGATTGAGAACGCTGCTGACGGAGATGCTACCGCCCATAAGTTCTACAAATTTGCGGCTAAGCGTTAACCCTAAGCCCGTTCCTTCCGTTAGTTTCTTGCCAGAACTGGTTTGTTCAAACGCTTCAAAAATGCGATCGATATCATTAGCGGCGATTCCAACTCCGGTGTCCTGGATCTCAAAGCGAAGCGAGCAGTGCGATATCGGCTTGTGATCTAGGGATGTTGAGGAACTCCGTTTAACTCGTAATGTGACACTACCTACATCGGTAAATTTAATGGCATTGCCAATGAGATTAATCAAAATTTGCCGCAGTTTACCAGGGTCAGCAATGATGACATGAGGAACATCCGGGTCAAGCTCGACATTCAGTTGAATGCCTTTTAAGGTTGCCCGAATTTGCAGCATGGCATCCACGGTCTGAATCAGGTTGAGCAGGTCAAAGCTATTTTCGTTCAGTTCCAGATGCCCAGCCTCAATCTTCGATAGATCTAAAACGCTGTTAATCAAGCCCAATAGGTGTTCGCCGCTGCGATTAATAATTTCGAGGTTGCGTTTTTGCTCTGCATTGATGCCAGCGTCTCGTTGCATGATTTGGGCAAACCCTAGAATGGCGTTAAGCGGGGTACGGAGTTCGTGGCTCATGCCTGCCAGAAAGGAGCTTTTTGCACGATTGGCTGCTTCGGCAGATTCCTTCGCCTGTTGGAGGGCAGCTTCAGCATATTTGCGATCGCTAATGTCTACCGCAGAGCCGACGATGCCCTGAACCTGTCCTTGGGTATCGATGAGTGGTTTGATGATGGTTTGATACCAATGGGTTACGCCATGCATGTCAACAATGGCTGTGTCTGGAAATATTTGTGTCTCAAGGGTTCGCATCACCACTTGATTACTCTGGATAAATTTCTCGACTTGGTCTGGATTCGTGTTGAAGTCAGCATCTCGCTTACCCAGCATCTCTGCAATTGGCTTACCGTAAATAAGCGTGCAAGCTTGATTGAGCAATAAGAAGCGTCCATCAGCATCTTTAACAAAGATGGGATAGGGGCAGACATCGACAATATTTTTGAGGAATTCTTGTTGGGCTTGAAGTTGAACTTCCATCTGCTTGCGATCGCTAATGTCTCGAATTAGAAACAACACTTGACCATTAGCAGTTGGCATCACCCGCACTTCTTCATATTGCAGGATGTAGTCGATTTGGATTACTTGTTCATAGGTTTGCAATTGCCCCGTCGCCAGTGCTTTGTGGATGTATTCTATATGCCGATCAGCGACATGTGTAGGCAACATTTCATAAACGGTTTTGCCCACTGGATTGTCTCGTGTCGAGACTAAATCTGTGACGTAGTTCGTTCTGAAATAACCTAAATAGGTGCCATTTTCATCCAAACAAAACATCAGATCAGGTAAAGCAGCCACCATTGCCTGGTTCTGGGCTTCACTCTCGCGCAAAGCTATCTCAATTTGTTTGCGCTCCGCAATCTCTTGTTCTAGAGCGAGGGTGCGATCGTGGACTTCCCGTTCGAGAGATTGGTTGTATTCCTCTAATAAATGCGCGATCCATTTCCGTTCTGTGAAATCGACCACAATGCCATCCCAAACGACATCTCCGTTGGGCAGTCGATCCACACAGGACTGCACCTGAATGTATTTACATTGTCCCGAAGGGGTGGTGAGCCGTAGCTCAATGGGTCGTGGTTGCAGGGTGTGAGCACCCAAGTCAAAAGACTTTTGCAGAATGGCGATGTCATCGTCCTCTAGCAGTGACCAGAAGGCTTGTTCATCTTGCAGAATGGCCTCTGGTTCGAGTTCAAAGATCTCTCGACAGCGAGGGCTAATATAGGCAAAGTGCGATCGCCCGTCAGTGTGAACGACATAGCGATAGAGCACTCCTGGCACACTCTCGGCAATGCGGCGAAACTGGGCTTCCTGTTCCCGGAGAGACGATTCGGCTTGCTTGCGTTGACTGATGTCTTGAAAAGTTGAGATAGCGTAGACGACTTCTCCTTGGTCATCCAGCACTGGAATGGCTCGGATCTCTAGCAGGATAACCTGTCCATCAGATCGATGGATTTCCAATGCATCAAGGCTGACTGTTTCGCCTTGCAGTGCTCGCAGCAGAGGCATTGTATCTAAGGAGCAGGACTGTTGAGAGTCTGTTTGACAAATGGGATAGTTGTTCAGTTGGTCGATTAGCTGTGTAGAGTCGCCTTCCAGGTTTAGGAGTTGTTTTCCAGCTTGATTAAGATAGCTATTTTGGTGATCTCCATTGCGTTTGATCATAGCTACCCCAATGGGCAAAGCTTCCAAAATCTGGCTTAGTTGAGCCTGTTTGTGAGTCAGTGCTTGGTCGAGTTCAGATTTTTCGGCAAACGTCTTTTTCAATTGGCTAACCATGTGGTTAAACGATCGCGCCAGATCTCCGACTTCATCAGTGCGAGTCAGGTTGATGGATTGATCCCAGTCGCCATCAGCAATTTTTCTAGCTCCAGCATTTAATTGCAGCAGTGGTTTTGTAATGTGGCGAGCTGTCAGAACCCCGACTTGGGTTGCAATGCCCAGTGCAATTAAACACAGCCAGATAGTGATGTAAGTGTTGCTTTGAATCGGTGCTATGAAGTCAGTCTCTGGCACGACTACGACAATCAACCAGTCTAGACCGTAGTCATCTTGAAAAGGGACTACCTGAACTAGTTGTTTACCGTTGTACTCAAAGCTAATTTGTTGAACTGACTTAATTTGGTTTAGATTGCCAAACTCTTCAAGCAAATGATTGGCAGTCTCTCGCACTAACCAGTTTTGGCTTTGGGTAGCTGCCAATCGCTCAGTGGATTCTCCTTCACCCGTTAATAGTTTTTCTTCGTCAGATGTGGAACTGGAGACCAATAGGCCCGATCGCTCAATGATAAACGTCTCCCCCGATTTACCAATGCTGAGTTGGCTGAGGAATGAATCTAACTCGACCGACAACAGAAAATCAGTCGCGCAAACTCCTACCAACGCTCCGTCGCGATCGTAAACGGGTTCACTGGCGGTAATGACTGGAACCAGATCATCAAAATCGAGATAGATATCGCTCCAAGTGGCTGTCCCTTTGGTTTGGGCTGCAATATACCAGGGACGTTTGCGCGGATCGTATTGCCGATCTAAAGTTCGATCGGTGACAACAATGTCTCCAGCCCCATTGAAATAGGCGTAGTTGAAGTAATAGTTGGTGGCAGCGTTACTGAATTGAATCTTTAGAGAAGGGTGGGTCGTTGAGTTGTCTTGCCCTACCCCCATAAACGCTCCGTCTGCCTGCCTGCCACAATAGATCAGGTTGGTCGCTGAGAAATTTTGGGCTTGTTGCCAAAATGGACGAGCATCTTCCAAGCGGGTCAAGTCGAGCTTGTTCTCCGCCATCGCGATCGCATTCATGTCGTTGAGCAAAAACGGAGTCTCAACATAGCTTTTGAGCTGTTGTTGAATGCGGTTACTGAGTTCTTGCCGCAATTGAGAGGAGATATCATCGACACTTTCGCGTCCCGTCTTTAATGAGAGATAGCCCACTAACCCGACCGTAGCCGCCATTTGCACAATAAAGGGTACGACTAACCAAAATCGTAGAGACGTTTTGCGACAACCCATACTCAATCCTCAGGAGCAAGGCCCCTTCTAATGGCTCAAGTGTTAGGGTTCCCAGAGATTGGAGTGGACTAGCGATGGTTTTCGAGTGGTGTCACATCTATCCACCTGTATAGCGCGTGGTCATTTTTGATCCCTTTGGCTTAGCCACTACCCAAAATGAGCAAGCCAATCATGGTGCCGCTGTTCCACAAACTATGCAACAACATTGGCGAGAGCAAACTGCGCGACCGCGTATAGACAATGCCTAACACAGCTCCTAGTAACGCCAGAGGAATGACCTCAGAGAGACTGAGGTGGGCGATCGCAAAGATCACACTGCTAATGGCGATCGCACCCGAAACAGGAACATAGCGGGTCAGAGAGGGCAACAAAAATCCACGAAACAGCGTTTCCTCAAACAAGGGAGCCGCAATCGCCGCTGTAAAGAAAAAGATGCCCAACGACAGGGGATCGGCTTCCTCCAAAATAATTTTAAGGAGTGGGTTACTGCCACCTTGCCCCTGCCAAATTTGTTGATTGACCAACGACACCAAAATCATCAGAGGTAACGCGACCAAGTAGCCGCCAAAGCCCCACAAAAACCAATTCCCCTGTCCTTGAAAGCGAAACCAATACGCTGGCAAGGGAAAGAATGGCTTGACCGAGACATAGAGAATCAGGAGGGCAATGCCTGCCATCAACAAGTAATAGGTCAATGCAGAAAAGGCTTGCAGTCGGCTTTCGGTCAGCAGGCTGCTTTCTCCAAAGGTGCGCAATAACTGGGGCAGGACTGACACCCCTAGCTTGACCAGAAAGGGCACAATAAATTGACCAAAAAAGAAAAAGCCAACCACCAGCACTTGCAAAATGGTTTCCCACCCCCAGCGGGTTTCCCAGGGAACATCAGCATTCTGCTCTAACAAGGCCTGTTTACCCTGCAAGATGCGTTGCACAACCAGAAAAATCAGCAATATAGCTCCGATCAAGCTACCCACTAGCGGCAACGTATTCCCCAACACCAGTTTAAACAGGGTTTGTTGGGCTACTGCTTGCTCTGCGGTTTGCAGTTCGGTGAGGACATCGGATCGCTGTTGCAGTTGATAGAGTCGCCGCAACGCCACATAACGAAACCAGCCATCCAGGTTCTTTTGTAGTTGAGCTTCGGCATCGGGCAAAAGGCGGGGTGGCTCAGACCACAAACCGGTCAAAACACGGGCGGTTTCCGACAGGGTACTTGGGCTGGCTGAGTTGGCAATTTCAGACCAGGTTTGCAAGGCAGCGGGTATTGCAGCAGTTTGGGTTTGCAATAGACCAATGCGTAAGTCGAGTTGGGTAATCAACTCTTGCTGTTGACTGAGGGTTGTTTTGAGCGTTTCAACCCCTGCATCAGTCTGAGTGGAAGGATTCGATTCTGCTAGTGTCTGATTGAGGCGATCGCTCAAGCGAGACAAATTAGTTGCAGCCGATTTCCTCAGTTCTTGATATTCCTCTAAAGCGGTTTTGACAGGTTCTTCGCCTAACACCGCTTTACGAGTGTCACTATTAAACCCAAATTCGTTTTCAGCAGGCACCTCAGTGACGTGCAACAGCAAATCTGTCTGATATAGCTCTAAGCGACTGCTAATCTGCTGTTCACCAAAGCTGCTTAATAGGGCAAAGCCAACATAGATGACCACCAAAATTGCCAGTGCACCCAAAATAAATTGCTTTGGTTTGAACGGTACTGAGGTCATCCTTGCTTCCTACTGAATGTTGCTTATGATGGATTCTCGCAGATGTTCTGCAATACAGCCAAAGACTCCATCCTATTTGATTATGAGGGCTGACTGTTGCGGATGACATAAGGCACCGGAAATAGATTTCAGGGATCTGGGCGGAGTTCAAGAGGGTGAGCGAATCCAGGGTAGAATGCATCTGATCACAACGATGCACCTAGAGCGTGCATCTGGTTGAGCTGTTCATCGAATTGGAGGACAAAGCCCTGACTACCCGTGTTATTTTGGTGCGCCACGGCATCAGCAGCTATAACGTTCAAAAAAAAGTTCAGGGTCATTGCGATGAGTCTACGTTGACCGAGGACGGGCAAAATGCAGCTCGCAATGTGGGTGCAGCACTACAGGGCATCGCTTTTGATGCGGTTTATAGCAGCCCTCTAAAGCGAGCACGAGAAACAGCCGAACTCATTGTCTCAACGGCTAATATTGCCATTCCTCAAGGGTTGACCCTGACAGACAACCTCAAAGAAATTAACCTGACCATCTGGGAAGGACTGACTTTTGATGAGGTCATGTCACAGTTTCCAGATGAATATCGGGCATGGCGCGATCGCCCCCACGAATTGAAGATCGACCTCAACACATCAGAAGGAACCGTCCAATTCTTTCCGGTGGTGGAGTTGTTTGAGCAAGCCAAACAGTTTTGGCGTGAGATCTTGCCACACCATGCAGGGCAAACCATTCTGGTAGTAGCACACAGCGGCATTAATCGGGCACTGATCTGTAGCGCAATTGGGCTAAGTGCCGATCGGCATCATGCGTTTTATCAATCAAATTGCGGCATCAGCGTCCTCAATTTTTCAGGAGACTTGGGACAACCCGTTCAGTTAGAGTCGGTCAACCTAACCGCTCACATGGGCGTACCCCTGCCCAAGCTCAAATCTGATCAGCGAGGTGTGCGGTTGTTGCTGGTGCGTCATGGCGAAACGGATTGGAACCGCCAGAAAAAGTTTCAGGGACAGATCGACGTGCCGCTGAATGACCAGGGACGGGTGCAATCGGGACAAGCTGCCGCGTTTTTGCAAGAGATTGCGATCGATCGCGCTGTCAGCAGTCCGATGTTGCGCCCCAAGGAAACGGCTGAAATTATTTTGCAGAAACACCCGCATATCACTCTAGAACTGGACGATCGCCTTTGTGAGATTGGGCATGGCTTGTGGGAAGGCAAGCTAGAGGAGGAGATTCGGGCCGCATACCCAGTCGAACTAGAACAGTGGCAGCGATCGCCCGAAACAGTGCAGATGCCAGAAGGCGAAAACCTTCAACAAGTGTGGGATCGAGCGATCGCCGCATGGCAAGACATTGTGCGATCGACAGCAACCGCGGAAGAGCGAGTCCCCACAGTCTTGGTGGTGGCTCATGACGCAATTAACAAAGCGATTTTGTGTCATGTGGCCGGGTTGGGGCCAGAAGCTTTTTGGTCGTTTAAACAAGGCAACGGAGCCGTCACTGTGATCGACTATGGAGCTGATCCGACCAGCCTGCCCATGATTCAAGCTCTCAATATCACCACACATTTAGGGGGTGTGCTCGATCGCACTGCGGCTGGGGCACTGTAAAAAAAAGCAAAAAAGAAGGCTCAGGGATGAAGCCCAAAAGCACATTTACAAGTGCTCTAGTCTTGGTTCACTCGTTTTTTCATTCTGCCTGACTTTCATTCTTCCTTCATTCTTTAATGAATAATGATGAAGTAGCTTCATTGCTGTTAGTGTGTCTGACAGCTCATTACACGTCATGCCCAGTGAATTGATCCGACAAGTGCGGGTACTCGACCCCACATCAAACACCGATCGTGTTGCAGATGTGTTGATTGTAGACGGAGTCATTCAAGCGGTGGAGGGGCACATTACAGAGGTGCCACAAGATATACAAGTGTGCGATCGCCCTGGCTTGGTGTTGGGGCCAGGGTTAGTCGATTTGTATAGCCACTCTGGAGAACCGGGATTTGAATCTCGTGAAACCCTTAGATCTTTGTTGCAATCCGCCACAGCTGGAGGGTTTACACGAGTCAACATTTTGCCTCAAACCACCCCTGCGATCGACCAATCCTCGGTGGTGGAATGGGTGCGATCGCACCTCAAAGGACTACCTCAACTCTCAACACAACTCTCTTGTTGGGGAGCATTAACGGTGGGGGTTGAGGGCAAGCAAATGACCGAGCTAAGTGAACTGGCGGCAGCTGAAGTCGTTGGTTTTGCAGATGGACGCCCCTTAGCCTCTGGAATGCTGCTCCGTCGCCTGTTGGAATATGCCCAATCCCTCAATAAGCCGATCGCTCTTTGGGGATGCAACCCTGACCTGACCGGGAGCGGAGTCGTGCGTGAGGGGTTAGAAGCGTTGAGACTAGGGCTACCGGGAACACCCGTGATGGCAGAAACAATGGCGATCGCTTCTATTTTGGAATGCATTGAGGAACTCAGAACCCCAGTTCACTTGATGCGCCTGTCTACCGCCAGGGGAGTCGAACTGGTGCAAACGGCTAAAGCACGAGGATTGCCCATCACCGCCAGCACCACCTGGATGCATCTCCTCCTCGATATCACCGCTGTGGCAACTTATGATCCCAGCTTGCATCTCGATCCCCCGTTGGGCAATCCAGACGACCGACAGGCATTGGTCAACGGCCTCCAAGCAGGCATCATTGATGCGATCGCCATTGACCATACTCCTTACACCTACGAAGAAAAAACGGTTGCCTTTGCCGAGTCACCGCCAGGGGCGATCGGCCTAGAGCTAGCATTGCCCTTGCTATGGCACCACTTTGTCGAATCGGGGCAGTGGTCAGCCCTAGAGTTGTGGCGATCGCTCAGCACTGCTCCGGCTCAGTGTTTGTGGCAAACGCCTGCCACTGTCCAACCCAACAGTACCGCTGAGTTGACCTTATTTGATCCCAACCAAACGTGGGAGATCACTCCCCACACCTTAAAATCCCACTCGATCAACACTCCCTGGTTTGGGCGATCGATCACCGGGCGAGTCGTTCAAACCTGGGGAGTAGGAGGGTCAGAAAGGGCCGAGGGCTGAGTCAGAAAGTCAGAGATGCCCGTTAGAAGAGAGTTTCACCAATGCAAGTGAACCAATTGATTTGGCTTCTAAGCTCGACTTTATCCATTTTGAAGTGGAGGAAAGGTAGCAAGATCAGGAAAGAGTTGTTGGATTTATCCTGATGAACCTGCTACCGCAAGAATTTCTACCCTTAATCGTAACGTTTGCCCCATTGTTTTCCAAGCC
>JANRJA010000150.1:0-34864 GCA_033764315.1 Oculatellaceae cyanobacterium bins.114 | reverse complement strand
TCATTTGCAATTTTTCTTAAACGTTCCACTGATAAATCTTAAAGCAGAAAGGGGACGGAAAGGGGGAGATGGGGGAGGGAGGGAGTTTTGAGTTTTGAGTTTTGAGTTTTGAGTTTTGAGTTTTGAGTTTTGAGTTTTGAGTTTTGAGTTTTGAGTTTTGAGTTTTGAGTTTTGAGTTTTGAGTGGAAAGCCGTTGACCGGTGCCTATTAACTCAGAACTTAACATTCATAACTCATAATTCTATTCGCTGCCAGGTCAATTCCCCTGTCGCTTTGCCAAATCGCCATCGTAGCAAATTAGCAGATTGCCCCGGTTCCAACCCCGGTAAGCCGATCGCCTTTCGAGGAGCCTCAGTCGCCAGAGCGATCGCCTCAGTGGGGTCACAAATGTCCCAGTTCACCAGATTTTGCACACCGACCAACAGCGGCAAGGTAGTCCCAGAGAGGGTGCCATCCAGAAGTCGAGCCGTGCCATGAGTCACTTGAATCTCCCGCTCATCCCAGGGATAAATGCCATCCGGTAAACCAAGGGGCGAGAGGGCATCACTGACTAAAAAGAAGTTTTGGGCGGCAGACGTCGGGGGAATGGTGCCCCGTCCCATCCGCAGCATCAGATCCAGCATCAGCGGCACAACGTGTTGACCATCCGCAATAAAGCCGCAGGACACATCTGGATGGGCGATCGCTGCTGCCAATAAACCCGGTTCTCGGTGATGCAACCCCGGCATGGCATTAAAGGCATGAGTCACCATTGTGGCTCCCTGGTCAAAGGCATCTTGAGCCTGTGCCGCTGTTGCCTGAGAGTGTCCTAAGCTGACGGTCATGCCCAGCGATCGCAGATAGGGAATGACAGTGCCTGTGGGGTCAAGTTCTGGAGCCAGCGTCATCACTTTGACCAACGACGCATAATCGCCTAAAACCCGTTTGACCTGATCAATCGTCAGGGGCAACAGATGCGCTTCTGGATGGGCACCACGCTTGCTGGGGTTGAGAAACGGTCCTTCTAGATGAACGCCTAGAATCTGGGCTGAAGTGGATTTGGGCAGATTTGCCAACGTCGAGAGCGATCGCTGAATATTTTCAATCGAGGTTGTCACCAGGGTTGGCAAGAACCCGTCTATACCCTGCTTCCATAAAAACTGGCAGATTTTGGGCAATTGATCCGCCGTCTCAGAACTCAAGTCAGGAAACGCTAAACCGAGTGCCCCGTTAATCTGCACATCGACTCCCCCCAGCGAAATCCAGTCTCCCTCAACATCTCGTACTGACTCTGTAATGGGGGTCAACTCAGATGGACTGTGTGGCATGGGGACAATGCAAGAGATTTGCTGCTGACGGTTCAGATGAATCTGCTGTAAGCCGTTGTAGCCTGGAAGACGGGCATTGGTGATTGTCAGTGAAATTGTTTCAACCATTCCTGAGTCAGCCTCAAACCATAACGAGTCCTGTTTCATCCATCATTCTCTTATGCAATTCAACACGACACAAATTGGCATTATTATGGGCAGCGACTCCGATCTGCCGACGATGAAGGGGGCGATCGCTGTATGTGAACAGTTTCAAATACCCTATGAAGTGGCGATCGTCTCAGCCCACCGCACCCCTGATCGCATGGTTGAGTATGCTAAACAAGCCCATGAGCGCGGTTTAAAAGTGATTATCGCTGGAGCAGGTGGAGCCGCCCATCTACCGGGGATGGTTGCCGCTCTCACTCCTTTGCCTGTGATTGGAGTGCCCGTCACCAGTCGTCATCTTCAAGGTGTTGACTCGCTCTACTCCATCGTTCAAATGCCTGCGGGAATTCCTGTGGCAACAGTGGCGATCGGCAATGCCCAAAACGCTGGGTTGTTAGCCATCCAAATTCTCGCGTGTCATCAACCCGCTTTGCTAAAACAAGTGCAAGCCTATCGCCAGAGCCTCACCGAGATGGTGCTGCAAAAACAGGCGACGCTAGACGAACTGGGCTATCAGCAGTATTTAAACCAACAAGGGCAGTGAGAGATGACTCAACCCTCTCTTATTCTTATTCTTCTCCCCAAAGTCTTCTCTAGCTAACACTGCCTGGGCTTGCTTTTTTGCTAGAGTGGCAGACGTTGCTGACGATGCGGCCTAACCCGGAGCCTCAACCTATGTCCCCGAATCGAATCTCAACTTTCTTTGAAAAGCGTACTCGTGTTGTCTTAGTCACGATTGGAGCGACGATCGCCCTTGCCGCAGGGGGACTGGCATCTTACTGGGTCGTGACTCAACGTCGCCCCGCGATCGCCAGTTTGCCAGTGGGGTCTGATCTGGTGCCCCAGGATGCGTTGATGACCTTGACTTTTTCAACAGATACTGAACAGTGGCAGGAGTTACGCCAGTTTGGCACGCCAGAAACTCAGAAACAGTTAGATGAACGCTTAGCAGAGTGGCGCGATCGCCTGCTGACTGACTATGGCTATCGCTACGAGCGTGACATTCAACCCTGGATTGGGGATGAGGCAACGCTGGCAGTGCTGACTGAGGCAACTTCGACGGAGACGGCTGAGCCTGTTCAGCCTGACTCCCAATCCTTTGCACTGATTTTGCCGATTGACGATGTTGTGCAGGCTCAAGCTATTTTGTCAGAGGCTCAGGGGGGGTCTGATCGCTCTTGGACTGTGCGTGATTACAACGGAGGACAAATTCGAGAAACGGAGGTCAAAGGCCGTAATTTAAGTGTCACCGTGCTCGATAACCGCTTTGTGGTGCTGAGTGAAGATGAGGCAGCGATCGAACAGGTGATTGATACTCACCGAGATGGAGAATCAGTGGCCGACACACCGGGTTATCGTCAAGCGATCGCCGATGTCGCCTCAAATGAGCCATTTCTGCGACTGTATGTGAATGCCCCGGTTGCTCGCTCTCTCGTCACAGCTAACACGATTCAACCCATTCCCACACCAGGATTTAGCCCCTTAAAAAACAATCAAGGGATTGCGGCCACACTGACCTTAGAAGAAGACAAAATTCAGATTCAAGGTGTAGGGTGGTTGCCCTCTGACAGTGAACAGCGATATCAGGTCAAAAACAACGCCACTGAGATGCCGACCCTGTTGCCCGAAGAGACCTTGATGATGGTGTCGGGGGGAAACTTACAACAGTTTTGGCAAGAGTTTAGTCAAGGTTCAGCGGCTGATCCCAAAAGTTTGGGCAACCCGGCCCTATTGCGGGAGGCAATCCAGAGTACGACTGGGCTAGACCTCGACCAGGATCTATTGGCCTGGATGGATGGTGAATTTAGCATGGCACTGATTGCTGACCCCACTCAAAGCAGCACCGTGCGGACGGCAGGGGTAGTGTTTATGGTCAAAACCAGCGATCGCGATCAAGCTGATGCGGCTCTCAAACGGTTAGATGCGGTGATGGGCGATCGCTATCAGTTTGAGGTCAAAGACACCAACATTGGTGGAGAATCAGTCGTGCAGTGGGTATCTCCCTTTGCCTCACTCACCGTCACTCGCGGTTGGATGAGTCAAAATGTGGCGTTTCTGGCGATCGGTGCACCTGTTGCAGAGACGATTTTGCCCAAGCCTACCGCAAACCTCAGTCAAAGTGCTCTGTTTCAAGAAGCGACTCAGGGCGATCGCGATGATAGCAACGGTTACTTCTTTCTCAATCTAGAGCAACTGTTAGGCACGAGTGGGTCGCTGCCCATTCCCAACCTGCCTCAAAATGGTGAAACCTACGCTAAAGCAATTCGGGCGATCGGGATCAAGGCATTGATTCAAAATGAGTCCAGCACTCGCTACGATATCTCAGTGCTGATGCGGAAAACAGAAAATCCTCGTCCTCTCCCTTCTCCCAAAGAATAATTCAGAAGGATAATTTGTCCCCTGACTTGAGCCAATTAGTCACTCTATCCATTGCAATAGATTTAAGAACTAGATCTTGGGGGAATCTTTCCCCCAAGCCCCCTCGCTGAGGGACAGCCCTGTCCCCCAGACCCCCTCCGATTAGGTTTGAGATGAGCACTGATTCGCGCTTCGCATCGATACTCAGTTCGGGTGCTTCTGGAGAATCAATTAAGAATCAATAAAGAATTAATAGTCAATTGTTAGTCGTTAATTGGGAGTGGTTCATTTTTTTCACCCGTCATCCCCATTCCCCGCTTCCTTTGCCCTCTGCTTCCTACCTGCTTCTATTAGATTGTGAAGGGTCAACTTTAAGGGTTAGACTGTCCAGAATCGAGAGGTCTTCCTCAGAGTCTGTTCATTCATCGGTGTATTACCCTCATGGTCAACTGGCATGACACGATGTATCCCAAGCGTATTTTGTTAACCGGGGCCAGTGGTTGCATTGGTCATTACATCGCTGATGGGTTAATCCATAACACTCCCCATGAGTTGTTTTTGCTGGTTCGCAATCCACAAAAACTCCAGTTTGATTATGAGGCTCGTCCTGGCATCACTATCCTGCAAGCCGACCTGCGTGAGATCGAGCGTCACAGTCGATTGCTTAAAACAATGGATAGTGCCATTTTGACGGCAACAGCATGGGGCGGTACTCAAGAGGTATTTGATGTCAATCTAGTCAAAACTATTCGCTTAATGAATTTGCTCGACCCGGATGTGTGTCAGCAGGTGATTTATTTCTCTACGGCAAGTATTTTGGGGCGAGACAATCGTCCACTACGGCAAGCAGGCGAACTCGGCACCGACTACATTCGCTCGAAGTATATGTGCCATCAACAGTTATCAAAACTGGCGATCGCCCCTCGCATTACCACCCTTTTTCCCACCTTAGTTTTTGGGGGAGATAGCAATAAACCCTATTCACACCTCTCATCTGGCATCCACGAAATTGTCAAATGGCGTAAGCTAATCCGTTTTCTAAGGGCAGAGGGCAGTTTTCACTTCATGCATGGCTACGATATCGCACAGGTCGTACTGCACCTCCTCGAACATCCTCCCAGTCCTGATGAGCCGCGAGAGCTGATCTTGGGAAATGCCCCCCTCACCGTTAACCAAGCCGTCAAAGAATTGTGCGCCTATCTTAAAACACGAGTCTATTTCGGCGTTCCCTTAACCAAGCAACTGACGGAACTTTTGATTACTGTATTTCGGATTCAGGTCGCCGCATGGGATCGATTCTGTCTGCAATATCGCCATTTCACCTATCAAAACCCCATCAGCCCTGCCACCTATGGAATCACTCCCTATTGCGCAACGTTGACCGAGCTATTGCAGGTGAGTGGGGTAGCACTCTCTCAGCGACCTAAGAGAAAGCCGGAGAAGTAGATCAAAAAAACTATTTCTTTCGGTAGAACTTACTCATCTGGGGGATGTGCGGTATCCCTTTGCCGCTTACACTCAAAATAGTGCTTCCCAATTGTCCGCCCGCTCCCCTAATTAGAAATGATTTCTAATGGGGAATAATTTCAGCATGGGGTATCCCCTCACTCGTTTCTTGTGGGTATATTTTATGGACAGTGCCCAAGACCCATTTAGCTTATCTAACACCTATTTCCGCAAAGCCGATCACATGCGGTGGCATCGTGCTTTGAGCAAACAGCATATCTTGCGATCGCAGTTAGGCTTTAACGATGTGGCGGCCTCTCGCCCTAAACCATGCCAAGGTTGCGCCCACTATCACGGCATTGCCTATGGCTACAGTAAAGCCAACCGCACTGTTTTAGTGTGTGGCTATCACCCTCATGGCTGGCAGGGTGATGTCTGCCCCGACTGGAGCGATCTGCAATAGGCAGCCCTAATTAAGGATTATTTTTAGAGCACTCCCCGATCGGCTTGAGGGTGTGAAGCGGCTACTTAATGGGAGAATAGAGCCGTAGCCAACATCAGGAAAAGAGGAATCTGAGACATGCTGAAGCGACTTGCAGCAGTGCTGTTAATCGTGCTGAGTCTGAGTTTGCAGGGCTGTGTTTCAGTCGCCGCAAGCTTGAGCAGTTATGCCAACAATATCAACGGATATCAGTTTTTGTATCCTAATGGGTGGGTGCAGGTCAAAGTCTCAGAGGGTCCTGACGTAGTGTTTCATGACTTGATTGAAATGACTGAAAACGTCAGTGTGGTGATTAACCCAGTCCCTAATGGCAAAACGCTGCAAGATTTAGGTAGCCCCAGTGAAGTCGGATATCGCCTCTCTAAAAATGCGATCGCCCCTCCAGATTCGGGTCGTCAGGCTGATTTGCTCAGTGCCGAATCGCGCGATGTCGATGGCGTCACCTATTACCTCTTAGAGTATGCGGTCAAGCTTGCTAATAACCAGGAACGCCACAATTTTGCCAGTGTTGCGGTGCGACGAGGGCAACTCTACACCCTCAATCTCTCTAGCAGTGAGCAACGCTGGGCTAAAAAAGAACCCGTTTTTCGCTCGGTGGTGCAATCCTTCTCGGTTTATTAATGCCCATGAAAGCCTTGGAGAGGTGGCTTTGGGGCAAGCACTCATTGCCAAGCGATGCCAGGTAGTTGCTTAATGCCTGACCCTCATTTCAACGGTTTCCACCAATCGCAGTGCTACAAATACCACTCGACGGTTTTTCCGCAACCCGGTGCCGATCAATTTTGTGAGCACCCATCCTAGTTAACGTCAGTTCGGTTTAAGAGCCTAGCGAATAAATTCGCAGCTACCAGAGCGAAGTCCGCCTTCGCGGACTGCCAAAATCAAAGGTTTACTGAACCGAAGCAGGTCGGTTTTGCTTGTATAGCAGCGGTTTTAACCGCCAAAATCCTTATCCCGAACTCAGGTTAGTTAAGTCGTGACAATGCGATCGCTGGGATAGTGCTCTGCTCCAAGTGCTCTGCTCAACAGTGCACAAAGTTAGACCCGATAAAACTTGCCCCACCTGTCACCCATAATGGATGCGGTTTTACCGCTCTGACCAGAGATGGCTGATTAGACTCAAGAGATGTCATAGTGTTTAATCGGAGTGCATTCAAGGCAATCCACTGCTATCAATCGGTCATCAAATATGATCATTTCAGCTCTCATCTACATCGTTGCCGTTTTGGGTGCGAACTACACAGCTACCTGGTTTATCCACTTTCCAGTGTTTGGGCAAGTTGCCGTCGGCACCTTTATTTTTGGACTCACCTTTACCCAGCGCGATCGCCTCCATGCTTTTGGAAGACGCTCTGTCTATGGCACGATTGCTGTCGCCGCGATCGCCAATGTGCTGATGAGCACTTATTTGGGCGTGCCCTTTCGGATCATTCTGGCCAGCTTCACTGCTATCTTAATTTCTGAAGGAGTAGACACCGAAATTTATCAGCACTTACTTCAAAAGCGTTGGCTGTTTCGAGTTGCCACCTCCAACGCCGTTAGCATTCCCCTCGACACTATGCTATTTGGGGTAATCGCCTTTTTGGGGGTGCTCTCGACCACCGAAATTCTCTCGCTGTTTGTGGGTGAAATCATCGTCAAATATACGATCGGCATTGTCAGTGCTCTGTGGCGATCGCGCGAGGAAACGCCGATTTCAGAGACGTCTGATTTTAGAGACATTTAGTAGAGATATGTAGAAGACTGACTCAATCATGTAACGACGAATGACCGTTCGTGCATCCGGATACAATACAACAGCTCCGGTTTTGAGACATTTGAAAGAATTAACCATTCCAGCAACGACCTATGGTGCTTTTTTACAAAACGACAGATACCTTCCAGCAGGGAAGCAAAACGTTAGCAGGGCACTATTACACCTCAGAATCCATCTTTGCCGAGGAAGTTGAGCGGATTTTTTGCGATCGCTGGTTTTGCGTCGGACGTGCTGAAGAACTGCCAGAGCCAGGAGATTATGTCATACGGCACGTAGGCCGCGAAAGTCTCATTTTGGTTCGCGATCGCCACGGAGAGGTCAAAGCATTTTATAATGTCTGCCGCCATCGAGGTGTGCGTTTGTGTAGTGAGTCACGTGGGCATGTATCAGGTACAATTCGGTGCCCCTATCATGCTTGGGGCTATGCCCTGACAGGTGAGTTGGTTTCAGCCCCATTCATGAATGAGGTCGAGGGGTTTGACGCTGACGACTATGCCCTCCACTCAGTCGCGATCGCCACCTGGGAAGGGTTCCTGTTGGTCAATCTGTCCGAGCATCCAGAACCGTTTGAGGAGGCGTTTGCTCCGTTGATCGATCGTTTTTCTCAATGGAAGATTCCAACCTTACGTCGAGGCGATCGCATTGAATATTCGCTGCAAACCAATTGGAAAATCCTGGCTCACAATTATTCCGAGTGCTATCACTGTCCCACGGTTCATCCGGCTCTCGTCAAAATGTCACCCGCAGGCACCAGTGCCAATGATCTCTATAAAGGAGCGTTTGTGGGGGGGCCAATGGCGATCGCCCCAACTTACACCAGCCTCAGCACGAGCGGCAAGCGCACCTTGCCTGTGGTAGGCGAAGTCTCTGGCGACAACTTACAACGCGCCTATTACTACTTCATCTTCCCTAATTTATTGCTCAGCTTGCAACCCGATTTTGTCATGGCTCATCGGTTAGAGCCTCAAGCCCCCAATCAAACCAATGTTATTTGTGAATGGCTATTTGCACCCGAAGCTGTGGCTCAACCTGACTTTGATCCCAGTGATATCGTCCAGTTTTGGGATGGTGTTAATCGCGAAGATTGGCAACTCTGTGAATCAATGCAGTTGGGGGTTAGCTCTCGTTCCTATGTCCCTGGCCCTTACTCAGCTCAAGAAAGTTTGTTGCCAGAAATCGACCGAGCCGTGTTGAGAGCACTGGGGCATTTGACTGAATAAAGTGAGATTATTCAAACTTCTCATCAAGATTTATGGGAACGCTTGAGCAAACTCATACTTGAGAGTAGATTGGATGATACCGATTTGACCTTGATACACTAGTAAGATGCACAGGGCGATCGCCCGTCAATCCTTCTCATTTTTTTGCGGTTGTCATTCTCCATTATTGTTCATGGCTTTAGCAAACCTAGATATCATCAGCATTTCTCATCCTCTAGCCTCATTTCTGCCATCGATTCCTCTCGATGGCTTGCTTTCGACCCAGGGCATCATGGTGATGCTTTTGGTTGCTTATGCTGGGGCAATGTGGATGTTTCTCACCAGTGCTCCCAAAGTCCACACGCTAATGGTGTCTGACTTAGAAGTCGCCAGAGATTTTTATGAAGGAATGCTAGATCTGCCCGTAGCTGACGTACCGTTGCACTATTACTACGACTACGAACAAACCTTGGGCACGGTTGGTGCTGACCCTTTATATATGTCATCTGCCAACTTTGGACGTGCCACCGCTCAACGCTCAGGGGCAGCAGATGGGCTGTGGTATCAACTTAAAAAAAATACCCAATTGCATGTCATTTCAGGAGCAAGCTTGGGTGAGAAGGATCGACAACGCCATGTTTGTTTTGATCATGACTGCCTCGAACAGGTGTTGATGCGAGTTCAAACGCGGGGCGTTAAGCACAAGATTCGTCGCGACAAGCCTCTTAACTTTTTAGTCAAAGATATCGATGGTCGTGTCATCGAAATGGCTGAAGTAGATAGCTAAGGAGATTTCTGCCAAGGAAAATACCTGAATCGCCACGTTTCGACTACGCTCAACGCTCTGGATTGGCGGGCTGAGCGAAGTCGAAGCCCAGATCCTTGGGTAGATTCATTCCTGAAAATCTTCTAATTTGAATCACTTCTAATTTGAATCAACTGAATTAAACAAAAACCCCGACTTTCTTTAAAGAGAGCCGGGATTTCGTGATGGATAACGTTTTGTAAAACGTCGCCAAGGTTGCCAATTAGCGGTAAGGGCGTTTTGCGAAACGCCCTTACGAGGATATCGATGGGTCTGCCAAATTGCTAGGAATAGTAGGAAATGCTATTGCCGAACTCGATAGCTGCCGACGATCGCCTCTGCATCGGGCAGATAGTCTTGGTAAGCCTTGTTAATGCCAAACAGATTGAGGATAAAGACGTTGTCGCCTCGTTGTTCAACAAAGCTAACCGCATCTAACTCGTTGCCATCTTTGTCAGTGCCAACCCAGTCAACTCGGATGCTACCATCGGGTTGCTCTTCAGAGCCTTGCCAGGTAACTTGGTTTAAGCGTTTTTCATATTCCGTTTTCAACGCGGCTTCAAGTTGGGTGTTATCGAGTTGATTACCTTGAGCTGAGCCAAAGTCTACTGAGCCACCAAACCCTTGGTCACTCGAGACAAATGCTACACCGCTACCCGTATCTTGATGGGTATATCCCTCTGGAAAGGAAATTTCAAATAAGCCATCCTTTTCACGATACGTTTCAGTTGTTGTAGCCGCAGCAGGCGTCTCAGGTGATGCTGCAACGCTGGGACTAGGAGATGCCGCAACAGATGTCTCAGGAGCAGGGACAGATGGAGAGGCAGACGCTGTGGTAGGAGCCGGAGGTTTGTCAGCGGTCTGGCTCTGACTGCCGCAAGCAGAGAGCATTAAGGCGGTGACCAGGAAAAGAGCAGTCAGAAGGGATGATTTTTTCATTACAGGTTCTTTTGAACGCTTGAATTGGAGGGTATAGAGAAGCGATCGCATCAGATGCCTCAAAACCACTACATCGATCTATGCAATCTTTACGTAAAACATCCGTAGGGTTTTTACGGAAATTTGCTTAATTTTGCCCCTCTATTTTTGCATCCTGTCTCGGCGTTATTGCGGTTAATGTGACAACACCAAACAAATGCTGAGATACTCAGCAACCAAAAATCGAGTGCCAGACTGAATCAAGAGGATCATGTGGGAGGAATAGCTTTGCTGTAGCCTCCTTAGAAAAAAGCAACAAATCCCGAACAAGAGATGCCAAAATGATGGAGGTGATTTGTTAAGCAAATGTATCGGTAGCGTCCTGTGACTCCTCAACCTTATCTCTCTCATCGTCAACCCAATAGAGCCTCTACTCTGCAAGGCATTTTGGTTGATAGTGTCACTGTCTTTTGGGGAGATTGGCTCGACCTGCGGGTTCGCATTCTCCAAGTCGTCGCCTCAGGCTTGGTGTCTCCGCTGATTTACATTCTGGCATTTGGCTTGGGGCTAGGAAGTGCCCTGGATGCCGTTGCTCAACCTACTGCTGGAGAAAATTATTTACAATTCATCTTGCCTGGAATGGTAGCCCTGTCTTCCATGACCATTAGCTTTGGCGGCACAACCTTCTCAATCTGTGGAGAACGGCTTTACACCAAGACCTTTGAAGAGATTTTGCTGCTTCCTGTTCACCCATTGGCATTGTTCTTAGGCAAGATGCTAGCAGGGGTCGTGCGGGGGCTGATGACTTCAGCGTCCGTCATTTTGGTGGCAGTGTTATTTACAGGGCAGGTCTGGAGTTTTCTCAATCCCCTTTTCTTGTTGATTTTGGTACTCAATTGCGCGGTGTTTGCGGGATTGGGTGTGATTGTGGGCTTGAATGTGAAATCGTTGGAAGGGGTTGGGCTGCTCAATAATTTCTTGATTGTGCCCATGTCCTTTTTAGGAGCTACCTTCTTCGACCCACAAACATTGCCACTGTTACTCAAAGGCATTGTTTACATTTTGCCCCTGACCTACAGCAGTCTGGGATTACGAGCCGCTGCCTACTTACCCGTCTCCCAATTTCCCTGGTATAGCATTCCAGTTTTGCTGACGATCGCGATCGCCCTCTCAGCTGTCGGGGCTTACCAGTTTGCTCACCAGCAAGACTAAGAGAACAAGGATGAAGGATAAGAAATAAAGGATAAAACCGTTATTCTTCAATTTTCTTTTTTTATCTTTCAGCCTTCATCGTTTATCTTTCAGCCTTCATCGTTTATCCTTCATCCTTTATCCTTTCTTCTACCTTCTATGTCGTCTGACGAATTGCGTGCCGCTCGCCTCGAAAAAGCAAATCAACTCAAGCAACTGGGCTTCAATCCCTATGCCTATAAATGGGATGTGACCCACCATGCGGCGGAATTGCAAGAAAAGTATGTAGATCTACCCAACGGCGAAGAGGTCGAGATCGAAGTGGCGATCGCCGGACGTATTATGAATCGTCGGGTCTTTGGCAAACTAGCTTTCTTTACACTGCAAGACGAAACTGGGGTCATCCAGCTCTATTTAGATAAGAAAAAAATTCAAGAGAGCATGGCAGAGATTGACTCTGATGCCTTTGAACACTTGAAGCAACTCACCGATGCAGGAGATTTTTTGGGAGTCAAGGGGTCTGTTCGTCGTACCGAAAAAGGGGAACTGTCCGTCTACGTTGCTCAATACGCGGTGCTGACCAAATCGCTATTGCCCTTACCTGACAAATGGCATGGCTTGACCGATGTAGAAAAACGGTATCGGCAGCGATATGTAGATTTGATCGTCAATCCAGAGGTGCGAGACACCTTTCGTCGGCGGGCGTTGATCACGGCGGCGATTCGTCGCTACTTAAGTCAACAAGGCTTTATTGAGATTGAGACTCCGGTGTTGATGACAGAAGCAGGGGGAGCAGAGGCGCGTCCCTTTATCACTTATCACAACACGTTAGAAATGGAGCTATATCTGCGGATTGCGACCGAGCTTCATTTAAAGCGATTGATTGTCGGCGGATTTGAAAAAGTATTTGAACTGGGGCGAATTTTTCGCAATGAGGGTGTTTCAACCCGCCACAACCCTGAATTCACGACCATCGAGCTATATCAAGCCTACGCCGACTATGACGACATGATGGCATTAACCGAAGCCATCATTGTCTATGCGGCTCAAGAAGTCTTGGAAACGCTCCAGATTACCTATCAGGGACAGGATGTTGATTTAACTCCACCCTGGCGACGGGTGACGATGCATGAGCTAGTGCACGAAAAAACCGGAATTGATTTTGCTCAGTTTGATACGGTGGATGCAGCTAAAGCAGCAGCGGCAGCAGCAGGCATTGATGCCAAAGATTGTGAAAGTGTAGGGCACGTATTGAATGAGGCCTTTGAGCAACGGGTCGAGGAAACCTTGATTCAACCGACATTTGTGATTGACTACCCGGTTGAAATCTCGCCATTAGCCAAACCTCACCGCAGCAAACCCGGACTAGTGGAACGATTTGAACTGTTTATGGTCGGGCGTGAAACCGCCAACAGTTTTTCGGAGTTGACTGATCCGATTGATCAGCGAGAAAGGTTTGAGCTTCAGGCGGCGCGTAAGGCAGCGGGTGATCTAGAGGCTCCGGGAGTGGATGAGGATTTCCTCACTGCTCTGGAATATGGGATGCCACCCACCGGAGGCATGGGCATGGGGATCGATCGCTTGGTGATGGTGCTGACTAACTCTGCTAGCATCCGAGATGTGATTGCCTTCCCATTGCTCAAACCCGAAAAATCGGAGGAAACGCCCTCCTGAGATTAGAGAGGAATCCCTAAATTTTAGGGAGATGTGTTCTACAGGCATAGCGATCGCCCCACCCTCACGCTAGGATTTCAGTGGAGTCACGAGGGCACTATGTCTGGCACAGTCTATGTTTGAAAATCTCTTTGTCTCCCATCCTGTATCTGACTTGCAGATTGACCCAATTCGCCCCCGCAAAGGCATGATTATTGGGGCAGGTCAGGTGGGAATGGCGTGTGCCTACTCGATGCTGATTCAAAACACGTTGGATGAGATGGTGTTAGTCGATGTCGCCAAGGAGAAGCTTGAAGGGGAAGTGATGGATCTGGTGCATGGCTTGCCGTTTGTGGCACCCACTACGATTAGAGGAGGGGCGATCGCCGATGGAGCCGGAGCCGATATTGTGGTGGTGACTGCCGGAGTTGGGCAAAAACCAGGTGAATCTCGGTTAAGCCTGGTTCAGCGCAATGTTGAACTGCTCAAAAAGCTGATTCCTGAGATTGTGCAACATTGTCCCAACGCTATCTTGTTGATGGTTAGCAATCCGGTTGATATTCTCACCTATGCGGCGTTGAAGCTCTCAAAACTGCCTTCGTCACGGGTGATTGGGTCTGGTACTGTTTTGGACACAGCACGGTTTCGGTACTTGTTGGCACAGAAACTACAAATTGATCCCCGCAGCCTCCACGCCTATGTCATTGGAGAGCACGGAGATAGTGAGGTGGCCGTATGGAGCCGTCTAAACATAGCGGGTACACCTCTCTATGATGGCGAGCAGGGTAGCTCAGACTCCGATCAGACAGAACTCCAGAACGTCTTTTTGCAAGTTAAGAACGCTGCCTATGAAATTATTCAACGTAAGGGCTATACCAGCTACGCGATCGGGCTGGCAGTGACCCATATTGTGCAAGCCATTTTGAGAAATCAGAACCGGGTGCTGACGGTCAGTAGTTTGATGAATAATGTCAACGGCTTACAAGATGTGTGTTTGAGCCTTCCATCGGTGGTGAGCCGCCAAGGCGTCACACGCGTTTTGCAAACGAGCCTTAATGAGGCAGAGCAAGCCCAGTTACAACAATCGGCAAAAACTTTGCAGCAGGTGATTGAGCAGATTGAGCTATGAGACAAAAGGCAGATGCCTCAACCCAGAGTCCAAAATGCTATAGTCAACTCAATTGCTGTAAAGCGATTTTTCAAATGTAAGATTAATCTTTATGAGACGTAAACCAAAAGCACCCCCCCGATCCTCCTCCAGACCCCCTCTAGAGCGTGACCGCGATGTAGAGCGTCCCTCTAGTGGTAATGGGCGATCGCCCCTCAGTTCGGCATTCAATTATGTCAATCTTGCCATTATTGCAGCCGTGTTTATTTTGGGCATCGGCATTGGGATCGCTTTTAGTTCAACCGCCAGTTTTACTCCTGAGAATGTGGCATCGAGTGAAGTCATCGATCGCAGTGCTCCTAATCCTGAGTTGTGCCAGCAATTTGGAGCCAGTGCCATCACGATGGATATGCGGGCATTTGTCACGCTTAAACCCTTTAGCGTTTATCTATCTCAGCCTCGCATGGAGCCAGGTTGCGTCTTGAGAAACACAAACTGGGCTGTGTTAGAGCGGAAGAATTTGATTAACCAACAACAAGTTAACCAGTGTCGGCAACGGATGAACACGTTTGCATTTACCGGCGATATTGAGGTTGGAACTGGCAATCCTAAAGTGGATTGCGTCTATCAAAATGATGCGGCTCAAAACTTGTTCTTAAACCAATCTGGGTTTAACGCACCGCCAGAAGCCGAGCGATTCTAAGTCGTTTACAACGCGATAGTGCTCTAAAAATAATGATTTTGAAGTAAGGATGTGTTGTGCACTGCGTATAACACATCCTTATTTGTTTTCAATGCAAAGAGCTAATCTATTGTTGAATTCAAATTAATTTTTGATATTCATGCATTGCTTGAATCATTGCATGCCAAAATTAACCCTAAATCGTGAGGGTTTCCTGAATGGTGACGGTGAGAGGCGACGGCAGAAACAACGCATTAAGCGGTACTCAAGCAGCAGACACACTATTGGGTTTAGGGGGAAACGATAGTCTGTTTGGCTTGCAAGGGGATGATCTATTGCAGGGTGGCAATGGTAACGATCGCCTAGATGGTGGTCAGGGGAGCGATCGCCTCCTGGGGGGTCGGGGTGATGACACTTATGTCGTGAATAACCCTGGAGACACCGTTGTTGAAGGCAATCGCTTTCAAGGAATTGACACCGTTGAGTCGTTTATTAGTGTTTCTCTCAAACGCTATGTTGAAGACTTAATTTTGCAAGGCAGACGACGCCTGAATGGAACAGGGAATGAACTTAATAATTTCATGATGGGCAACGGTGCCAATAACGTGTTGCGTGGTTTATTCGGAGACGATCGCCTCTATGGCATGGACGGCAACGATCGTTTAGAAGGGGGTAGGGGCAAAGATATCCTGGATGGTGGCATCGGGGATGATACCTACAGTGTGGATGATCCGGGTGACATTTTATTTGAAGACCCAAATCAGGGAACAGATACCGTTGAAACGTTTATCAACTTCACGTTAGCTGATGCCTTTGAAAACTTGACACTCAAAGGCAATGCTGTCAGAGGAACAGGTAATAGTGCTACAAACACTCTGATTGGCAATGCGGCGAATAATGTCATCAATGGGGGAGCTGGGGCCGACAACATCACAGGCAATGGCGGAAATGACACTCTAACGGGAGGAGACAGCCGCGATCGCGATTTATTCTTTTACAACACTGGGCGGGCTTTTACCAGAGCCGATATTGGCACTGATACGATTACCGATTTTGTTCGACGCACCGATGCGATCGTCTTATCAAGGCAAACGTTTGGGGTCAGTAATCTATTGACCAGCGGTGATCCATCCCAATTTCAAGCGGTTGCTACGGATATTGCCGCAGAAACGAGTGCTGCCCGCATTGTGTTTAGTCAGGCAACAGGGACTATCTTTTTGAATGCTAACGGCACTTCATCAGGCTTTGGCAGCCGCAACACTAGTGGTAGTTTCCTGGTGTTGAGTGGCGTCAATGCGCTAGATGCAAGAGATTTTGTTATTCAACCTTGAAGAGAAGTTGAGAAAGACAGAGAGCTAAGCTTTCTCTACTCGTCGGATGCCTCAGATACCTCTGATGCATCAAGCACCTCAGATACCTCTGATACATCTAAAGTGACCACACCATCGTCAGCCTCTCCTTCCTCGTCAACACCACTGGCTTCATCAGTGCTGTTAGATGGAGGAACTAGAGCAACAGCGGCGATCGCATCATCATCATCTAACCGTTGCACACGCACCCCCGTAGCCGCACGCGACTGTCCTGAGATAGCGTTCACTGCTTGCCGAATGATAATGCCTCGGTTTGTCACCAAGATAATTTCATCTCCCTCGTTCACCACCAACAGGGCAGCGAGTCGATCGTCGGCCTTGCGGAACTTGATTGCCCGTAATCCCATCCCTGCCCGATTTTGCAAACGGAATTGAGAGACTGGAACCCGCTTACCCAACCCACCTGTTGTGATGACTAACACCCAAGGTCCTTGAGTATTAGGCAAATCTACTTCCAATTCTTCTGACTCAGACTCTATCGGAGCTGTACTGGCTACCATGTCAACCACCTGACTTGGCAGAATATCCATACTAATGGGTTCATCCCCTTCTCGCATCGACATCGATCGCACCCCACGAGTCGGCCTCCCCAGAGGACGCAGTTGCTCATGGTTAGAGCGGAAGTGAATCGCCATCCCCTGACGCGAGCCAATGATAATGCTGTCGGTCTCACGAGCAAGGCGCACCCATCGGAGTTGATCCCCTTCTTCCAAAGAAATAGCAATTAAGCCATTAGTGCGGATATTGCTAAAGGCCGATAACGCCGTTTTCTTGATGTATCCCTTTTGGGTCAACATCACCAGATATTCTTCACTACTGAACTCAATTACCGAAATAATCGAGGTGATGCGTTCATCACGGGGAATCGGCAACATCTGCACAATTGGCACCCCACGGGCATTTCGGGATGCAGTGGGAATTTGATAGGCCCTGAGACAATAGGCAACACCGCGATCGCTAAAAAACAAGACACTGTCGTGGTCATTACAGGTGAAGAAGTGCTCTACTGCATCATCCTCCTTCATCCGCGTACCCGCTTTTCCACGTGTCGCCCGACTTTGAGCTTCAAAGGTGCTGACGGGCATTCGTTTGATATAGCCCTGTTCAGTCAGCATAATGATTGCCTGCTCATTAGCAATCAGATCCGCATCTCCTAACTCACCATCTAACTGCTCAATTACGGTGCGACGAGGACTGGCGTGAGCCGTTTTTAACTCGGCTGCCTCCGTCTCAATCATCTGCAAAATTCGTTCGCGACGTGCCAAAATGTCTCGCAAGTCGGTAATTCTGGCTTGCAGTTCGTTGTGTTCCTGCTGAATTTTGTCAGCTTCCAGAGCCGTCAAACGACGCAACTGCATTTGCAAGATTGCTTCAGCTTGTGCCTCAGATAGCCCATAGGAATCGATTAACTCTTGCTTAGCTGTGGGCCCATCCGCCGCATGACGAATTAAAGCGATAATCGCATCCAGATTAGCCAGTGCAATCAACTGCCCCTGTAACAGGTGATCCCGTTCTTCTGCTTTGCGGAGTTGATACTGAGTACGCCGAGTAATGGTCTCAATTCGGAAGTCTAGAAAAACTTCCAGGAATTGCTTGAGGCTCAGAAGTTGGGGTTCACCGTTGACCAATGCCAACATATTGACCCCAAAGTTGGCTTGTAACGGCGTTTGCTTGTAAAGGTTGTTGAGCACAACTCGAGGATAAGCATCTCGGCGTAACTCAATCACAATGCGCATGCCGTCGCGATCGCTCTCATCGCGAATGTCAGCAATGCCATCTAAACGGCGATCGTTCACCATCTCTGCAATTTTCTCGATCAGAGCCGCTTTATTCGTTTGGAACGGCAGTTCAGTGATGATAATTGCTTCGCGATCGGGGCGACCTCGGTGCTCAATCGTTTCGATCTGAGCGACACCTCGCATCGTGATCGAACCCCGTCCAGTGAAATAGGCTTCTCGAATGCCACTCGTCCCTAAAATTTGTGCCCCTGTTGGAAAGTCAGGGCCAGGGATATGACGCATCAACTGTTCAATGCTGATCTCAGGATCGTGGATCAGGGCAATCACACCATCAATCAACTCACTCAAGTTGTGGGGAGGAATATTGGTTGCCATTCCCACAGCAATCCCAGAAGACCCATTGAGCAACAACTGGGGAACTCGTGCAGGGAGCACCAACGGCTCCTGCTGTGATCCGTCATAGTTACTGCCAAAGTCAACCGTCTCTGCCTCAATATCTTGTAGCAGTGCGTTAGTCGTGATGGGGCGCAAGCGACACTCGGTATATCGCATCGCGGCAGGTGGGTCGTTATCTACCGAACCAAAGTTGCCATGCCCATCGACCAGCGGCAGACGCATAGAAAAATCTTGTGCCATTCGCACCAGGGCATCGTAAACCGCCGTATCTCCATGAGGATGGTATTTACCAATAACATCCCCCACAACACGAGCACATTTCCGAAAGGGGCGATCGGGAGTCAACCCCAACTCGTGCATTGCATACAAAATACGACGGTGGACAGGTTTTAAACCATCCCTGGCATCTGGTAGTGCCCGTCCTACAATGACGCTCATAGCGTATTCCAGGTAAGATCGGGACATTTCGTTCCGCAGATCCGTAGGGACAATTCGTTCCTGTGGGGTACTCATGCAGTAAAAAACTCCAAAAAAGCAAGATATCGACAGCTAACTAGCAAACGAGGAGAGTAAATGCTGATTAACTTCCGGATTGCTGTCAAATATCGCGTGGTTACTTACAAAATTTTAACACAGTTTCCCGTCGTCAGGGCTGAAAACGTTCTCTGTGATACGGTTTGTGGCGATCGCGCACCCCAAGGTTAAACCCAGTTTTGGGACGTTTTTTGAGACACAGAACCTGAGAGACAATCATAAGTGCCGCGTGTCAATCGCCTCATGACCCATGACTGATGACCAACCCTCGCATCGCGTCATCCCGCTATCTCACATGGATACAAAGTTGATCAATAACTAGCCCACTCAAGCTGAGTCAACAGAATTTGATGAAGAATTTAATGAATTTAATACCGCATCATCGTCAACAAGCCTTGTTGACCCAACAAAATCTCTCTCAGCAAACTAAAAACGCCAACCCAGATAATGGGGGTGATGTCTACCCCTCCTAACGGTGGAACCAACTTGCGAAGTAAGACCAAAAAGGGTTCAGTCGGAATTGCAATCAAACTAAAGGGAAAGCGATTCAGCTCAACCTGAGGATACCAAGTCAAAACGATGCGGAAGATAAAGAGCAAGATCATTAGCCCCAACAGAGGCGCAAGAATCAATGAGGCGATCGCACTAGCTGTCATGAAGATTTGGGCTTAAAGCTTTGTAACTAAGTCTCCTCATATTTTAACGCCCCTTGGTTCTTGAGTTGGCTCTTATTTAATCGAGGTTTGATCAAATTTGCGTACCAAGTGTCTTCTCAAGAGATGAGTAGACCTATAGAATTATTAATGAAGAAGTCGCCATATTAAAGGATTTCAAAACTCATGACACCCTCCTTAGCAAATTTCCTTTACAGCTTATTGGCTGGTTTAGTGATTGTCGTTGTTCCAGTCGTTGTAGGCTTGGTTTTCATCAGCCAAAGAGACAAAATCCAACGTTCCTAGAGTTGTTGGCAACTTTTTAGTAGATGGCAGGTTAGTAGATGGCAGATTTTTCTGCCCTCCTTTTTTCACTCAAAATTAGTAGACTCATTTCCCTATAGCACCTCCGACATGGAAGAGACTGTAGGGACTTTTGCTTGGATTTTGGGTACTTTAATCCAGATTAGAGTGGGTATTGCTTTAAATTTTTATAGAAAACATCGTCAAATTGTATCTATTATCATTGGAGCTTTAAGCTATCACTCGCTAGGATTAAGACAGATATACGGAGAGAAGCAATGGTAAACGTTGGACTTAGCTGGAGCAGCATTGTGGGCATTGCTCTAGCGGTCTCTGGAGCAGGACTGTATTTCTTGCGAACGGTACGTCCAGGATTGGCTCGTGACCACGATATCTTTTTTGCAGCGGTTGCCTTGCTTTGCGGTGGCATTCTATTTTTTCAAGGCTGGCGGCAAGACCCTATCCTGCAATTTGGGCAATTTATGCTGGCAGGCTCAACCATTTGGTTTGCGTTTGAGGCCATTCGCTTACGGGGAGTCGCCACCGAACAGGCCAAGCGCACAACCCCTGTCGTTGATGATGAGCGTCCAGTGAGCCGAGTCTATCGGGCTGAGTTAGACGAATTTCCAGCAATGGATGAGCGACCTGTAACCCGACGAATTCGAGGATCGCGAGACACTCGCTCAACTCAAGCAGATGAGTATGGAGATGAGGTTCGTCGTCGGTCTTCTAGTCGCGGTGCTAGTCCTCAAGAGGGTAATCGCCCTCGTTCAAGTTCTAGCTCAAGCGATTACTCCACTGGAGGAACGGCTTCGCAACGCCCTCGTCGTCGCCGCCCTAGTGAAACGGATGATCTTTCGGCTGAGCGATTTACAGAGACTCGCAACTTCTGGGATGACGACCCATCTGAAGATCGCTCTCGCAGCAGTTCTCGACCTCCCCGTAATTCTGAAAGCACTTCTCGTTCCCGTAGACCTCGTCCCTCATCTGAATCGGAATCCTCTTCTCGCCGTAAACCCCGATCAGAATCGGCTGACTACGTTGACTATCAACCGATTGACTATTCTGATCCCGATGCTGATAACTCTGGAAACTTCGATAAATACTAAGTGCATCTCTAACGGCTAAAGCGCAGAAACTCTTCAAATCGGTTTCTGCGTTTTTTAGTTAAGGGTTGCTAGCTAAGACTGATTCACGATTTTCCTGTGAATTAACGATAGAACTGTAGAAAGGCTTAAGAGGTTGAGCGGAACTCACCATCGCCGTTCAGTATCTAATAAGTATCCATATTCAAATTTCAATCCCTCCGCACGATTGCAACTATACAGTCCCAGCATGAACACGAGATTCCTTCGCACCGCAACCTCAGGGCTTATTCTTATAGGAACTACAGCCAGTCTGATTACCCTTGATGCCATTGCCCCAATTCATCTTTTGAGCTTAAATCGCTTAGGGCAGCCTGACTCTCATGCTGCGTTTGCTCAAGACACCGAAGACAGCATCAACGTCCGTGTTTACGAGCAGGCAAGCCCAGCCGTAGTATCGATTGAGACAAGGGACGGCACGGGCAGTGGCAGCATTATCAGTTCAGACGGTTTAATTTTGACCAATGCTCATGTGGTAGGTGACGAACGGGCTGTAACCGTATCTCTAGCTGATGGTCGAGAGTTTCAGGGTGAAGTTGTCGCCTACGGTGAGCCAGGTCTAGATCTGGCAGCTGTCAGAATTAGGGGGCAAAATAATCTTCCTACTATTCGATTGGCGCGTTCAGGAACAGTGCAAGTGGGTCAACGCGCTTTTGCGATTGGCAATCCATTTGGGCAATTTCAAGGAACTTTGACAACTGGCATTGTTAGCCGCATCGATCGTGAACGGGGCTTGGTGCAGACAGATGCAGCCATTAACCCTGGCAACTCTGGGGGGCCCTTGCTGAATAGTCAGGGTGAACTGATTGGAGTCAACACAGCCATCTTTACGCCAAGGGGTTCTTCAGGAAATATTGGCATTGGGTTTGCAATTAGTATTGAGCGGGTTCAACCCTTTTTAACAGCTGTGCGAGAAGGACGTGCTCCCCGCACAGCTCAACAACAACCACTGCCTGGAGTCACCCGTCCTCCACAATCCATTGCGCTCAACCGTCCTGTGCAAGGTAGGCTCGATCGCGGAAGTAATGTTTTGCCTGCCGATAACAGTTATTTTGATGCTTACACCTTTGAGGGCAGAGCGGGGCAACAAATTGTCATTGATATGAGCAGCAGTGACATCGATACTTACTTAATTTTGTTAACCCCCGATGGCAGTGACCTGGCTCAAGATGATGATGGAGGGGGTGGAACAAACTCCAGAATTGTTGCTACTTTACCTGCATCCGGTACTTATACTGTCTTTGCTAACTCCTATGGAGCTGGAGAAGTTGGGACGTATAACTTGAGGGTTGTAACGCAGGGCAATAGTGCTTCAACTCCCAGTCCTAGACCTGTTCCTAGTCCTACACCCCCTCGAAATGTACCTGGACAAGTTGGACTCATTTTGAGAGAAGAGGGAATTTTGGGTCCAGGGGCTCAGGTTTTAGAGTCAGATGGCAGTCTTTATCGTGAGCATACCTTTCGCGGCAATGCAGGACAAACGGTGACCGTTACGATGGAGAGCAGCGAGTTTGATACTTACTTGATTTTGGTAGGACCTGACAATCAAGTCATTGATCAAAATGACGATATTGGCCCTGAAAACTTTAACTCTTCAATTACGACGACGCTGCCAGCCTCTGGTACTTATCGAATCATTGCTAATGCCTATGACTCCAATGGACGAGGGCGGTATCTTGTAACGGTTCGTTAGGTCAATAGATGGCTTGCGTGAATCGCTGCAAGGCTAATCCACAGATGATTCACGCCCTCCAAAAACCGATTCATGTATAGCTGTAGCCAGCTAACTTAGGACGTAGGGGGTGGGGGGGCGGTGCCCCCAGCTAGGGGTTCCACCCCTGCACCCCGTCCTAACCTGAATGACTACGGCTATAAGAGATGCAAGCGCGGACTGTAAGTCATATTTTGGGTTGCTTCAGCAAAGTATAGGCAACCCAAGATTATTGAACGTCTATTTTCTATATTAATGTCAATTTGGGTTAAGCCCTTTGCGAATGAATTCGCGGCTATCCAGACAAACTTTGCGGTTTTAACCGTCAAAATCTTGATCCCAAATTCACATTATTTGTAGCTGAGCGCATATTCAATTTAGGGGTTTAGATCCCCGGTTTCTCGTTGGGTCTGACCGAAAGGTGCCTCGTTACATCCCTAGAAATCGGGGATCTGGAATAGTCGCACATAGGGTAGCTGAGGAATTTATCGCTGAGGACACGACTAGAGATGGGGGCGATCGCCCCTGATGTGATGAGGCTTGAGTTAACGTAGCCCTAGCCAGGTAAAGAAATCCTGACGAGTAAAAAGCTCCAACAGGAGCAATGCAACAAAGCCAATCATGGCAAAGCGTCCATTAATTTGCTCTGCGTAAGGAGTCCAACCAAAGGCAGGAGGGGGTTGGTTTATAGATTCTGAAGAAGGTAGGTTTGGGTCTGGAGCCGTCATAACAAAAACCGTTGGGTGAATATTTTATTGAGGAGGAGTTTCTGAGCTAGCCTCTGCCTGCTGAACAGCATTAATCAGCGATCGCACTTGTGGTGCTCCCTCGGAGGGGTCAAAAGTTAAAGGAAACTTGCCTTTTGTCACCATCCGTAAACCCAGAGGAAGCAAACTCGCTAACCCTTGCAAGTCTTGGAAAGAATTGCCCACGACTCTCAGCCCAAACCGCCGCTCATCGATCCAACCGCCATCTTTGACAAGATCAATCAAAACTTTACGATGGCGTACAGAACGGCTAGATTGAGCATCTTGGCGATCGAGCACCTCTTGCTTAATTTTGCCAATTTGATCCATTGGGGCAACTTCCATTGGGCAAACGGTGTTGCAGTAATAGCATCGGGTGCATCCCCACACTCCTTGGGTTCCAGTGCCATACTGATCAATGCGGGCTTCTGTTTGGTCATCCCGCGAATCTGCAACCATGCGATAGGCTTTTGCCAAAGCATGTGGACCAACAAACTCAGGATTTACCGTACGAGCATTGCACTCGGAATAGCAAGCTCCACACAAAATGCAATTGCCCGTTTGATTGAGGCGATCGCGCTCTTCGGGAGTTTGTAAAAACTCCCGTTCTGGAACATACCGTGCTTCACTGCTGACATAGGGGGAGACCGCTTCTAAGTTGTTCCAAAAGCTTTGCATATCCACCACCAAATCTTTGATGACGGGCATATTTCCCATTGGAGCGATCGTAATCGTAGGAATATCGTCTAAAGATTTATTGGGGTCGTGATTTGCCTCTGCGATGTGTTGCAGACGCGCCAATTCACTCCCAACATTTTCTTTACATGCCAGTGCAGAACGCCCATTAATTCGCATTGCACAACTACCACAAATGGTATTTCGACAGTTTTTGCGAAACGCCAATGTTCCGTCCTGTTCCCACTTCATCCGATTTAAGCAATCTAGGATGGTATTCCCTGGCTCGACATCAAGTTGATAGGTTTGAATGTGAGGCGCAGAATTTTCGTTCTGTCGAACAACTTGAAATAAAACTTGCATATGTTGAAACTAGAGTTTTATTGCCAAATAACGAGAAATGGCGAAGATTTAGGTGAAGTCTAACAGGTAACTATCGATTAGCCGATGCTCAATTCCAGTAACCCATTCCACAATTTTTCACAGGGCTGGTTGATCAGCCTAAACCCCTACTTTATAGTTTAAACCCAGATCGTTTGAAGTTTTGTGATTCTAAGGTGATTTTGTAGGTGTATATAGATTTAGCTTTATGTAAACAAGTCTAAAGATACTTTATTACAGACTTGGGTTAAAAAAGCGATCGCCTCCTCCAATGAATGCTTTACTTAACAGTTAATATCGCTCCTTATGGAACGTTATAGGGATGCGAAGCGTTTCCATTGCATCCCACCCCAAGGCACAAAAATCACATTTTCAGAGTAATCAATTGAATCTTTGGCTTATCCATAATTCAACGGTAGTTACAGGTTTCAATCTACGTCAGTTGACAGTAGACAGTAGGCATGCATTGTCTTGAGGAGTTTTGTCCTCAAAATTTATCTCCTACAACTCAACTTAGATAAATAGGCACTTAGCCTTTGCTAAAGCCTGAAAAAACAGGGTTTTTTAGAACCAAACAAACCACCTAAATTAATATCTGCGATCGCCTCATGCCAGTTTTTACAAGTCTTGAATTGTCTAGACTTTCCTGTAATCGCTCCCTATGTCTTCTGCATTAGAAATTTTTAGTAGCATCACTAACTAATAAGCTTTTTGTTACATTGGAGAAGTTTGAGGCTATAGTTTTATATAGTAAAGGTTAGTCTTAACCTTCCTATTACTAGCTGATGATTGCAAGGACATTTTTAAGCAATGACTGAGACAGCAACGCAGCCGCTTACAGGAAAAGCACTACTGCAAAAAGTTAAAGAACTTTCACACTTGCCGCGGCGAGAAAAAGCCAGACGTTGCGGCTATTACACAGTTGGAAAAAATAATCAAACCCGCGTCAACCTAGCAGATTTTTTTGAGGCATTGCTAGCAGCTAAGGGCACATCCTTAAGCGCAGAAAGCCCAAAAGATGGTAGAGGTCGAGAACCAACCTATCGAGTCAGTGTTCATAAAAATGGGCAAATCGTTATTGGTGCGACCTACACTGAAAAAATGGGTCTAAAGCCAGGGGATGAATTTGAAATTAAGCTAGGTTACAAACACATTCATCTGATTCAAATTGATGGCGATCGCAAGGGCGACCTCAATGGAGCTATGGATGACTTTGAGGATGATGAAGACGATGATGAAGACGATGATGAGGATGATGAATAACTCTTCCTTATAGGAACAGTAAGCTTATTTTTAGCTGAAGTATTAGGATTTGTCCTCAAAACACTTCAATTAAAACTCTAATGAACTGATGCTGACAAAGTGTAGTTTTTCCATCTGTCACTGCTGCTCGAATCGATACTAAAGCGGTTTATAGCATGCTGTTAACGCATTAATCAGGTTGTCCGTAAAGCTATTAATCTAGAGGTTTATCGTCAGTGACTCAGTCTAAGGGTTGAGTCACTCATTTTTAGAGGGTGATGAGGGTGTTTTCAAACGCAAGTTAACAAAGCTCATTAATAGCCATACAGCAGTTCTATTTGATTTGGAGAATGGGTATTAGGGTCGTTAAAGGCAGGTCTGTCAAGGCAGAGCAGACTAAGCCCCTCTAAAAGGATTTGATATTAATAACTGACAGGTCAGTTTATGGGCAAAAAACTACTAGATTAAAAGGTCGTCTAACTCTGAATAATCAGGTAGTGAGGTGTTGATGGGTTGACCAAACCGCAACACTACTCGATCGCTCTGAGGACGAGCAAGCAACTCGTTAAAATAGCGAGCCTTGAATAAAACAAGATTTGCAGGCAAGCCCACACCAATACGTCCTACTGTAGGCAACCCCATCAGATCAGCTGGAGTTGTAGTGACCGTTTGGCACCAATCTGTAAAAGGAGCATCGAATTGAGCAATTCGTGTTGCTTGGTTAAAGACTTCTAGAACATCGTGATTGCCATAGCTGTAGAAAGGATCACGGCAGTTGTCACTAGCAACCGCCACAGGCACGCCATAGTGTTTTAGCTCATGAATCAAGGTAATGCCGCGCCAGCGAGGTGTTTGAGAGGGAAACTGTTCATGTAGCAACAAGTCTGGAGAAAAGTGCTGCGAAGCATCTTGATTGCGATCTTGCAGATACAGATTGCACATCGGCAAACTGACAACTCCAATATTGGCTTGTTTAACCGCTTTTAACGTTTTGAAGACCTCACTAGACGATTGCACAGCGAGACTACAACAGTGACCACAAACAACCTGTTTTGTAAAATCGTGACGTAGCACCGCATAAGCCACCTGGCGCAAAGCGATGTCATCAGGATCACCACTTTCATCCGTGTGAAAGTCTAAGCTGAGCTGACGCTCGCTTGCCAGTTCAAAGACACGATCGAGTTTGGCGTCTAGGTCATCTCTCATGAAGACGACCCCTCCTAAAATGCCACCTACCTCAGCGACCAGATCGGCTAGTTTTTCTCCTTCTGGGGTTTGGAAGTAGTCAATGGGAACTAGAGAAACCGCTTGAAGGGTCAGGCGATCGCTCCACTCAGCCTGAAGAGTCTTGAACACCTTAAAGCTAATTTCACTTTGTTTGCCAGCCGAGTCAATGTGAGTCCGAATTGCCGTTGTGCCGTTTGCATAGCTGCACTTCAAGGCAAATTCCATACGACGATAAACATCTTCTGCATCCCAGTACTTTTCGCTATCACACTGCACGCGTTGCAGGGCTTCTTGAAACGTTCCACTGCGATTGGGCGATCGCTGCCAAATATGTCCTTTATCTAAATGCGTGTGCAGATCCACAAAACCACTCCAAACCTGTCCTCGCTTGAGGTCAATTGTCGGAACGGTGTCCTCAATCAGATGGCCAGAGCCATGCGCCACAATTTGGGTAATGGTTCCATTGGTAATCTCTAAGTCAACGTGAGCAAGCTCATCCACTTCAGGCAGGTCATCGCCGATTAACAACGGAGCAGGGACATGAGCATTGGTGAGCCAGTAATGATCAGCTCTCAAATGGGGGAAGTTAAGATGAGTCATTTGTCGATAGAATGCGGAAAGTAAACCTGGAATGAGCCAGTGATTGATTTCACTCAACTTAAACCCTATTTAGATGAGCAAGGGCGACTCAAGGAATGGCCCTCAAAACGAAACCGAAGTAAAGTTCAAACCTTGGCATTGTGGTACCTCGCGGAAAAATTTACATCAGGGGTAACCTATACCGAAAAAGAAGTTAACACATTGTTAAATCAGCATCACACATTCAGTGACCCAGCTCTGTTGCGCCGTGAACTGTTTGAAAAAGGGTTAATTCAACGAAAGCGTAATGGCTCTGCTTACTGGCTGCCACCTGGTGAACCGTCCGAGCTTAATTCTCTCGTTTGACTGCGCTTTCATGCCAGTGACGCAGCAAAAAATCAGATAACAAGGTTAATAGAACAAAGATAGCGACTCCTAAAGCAGTAATCATGAGCAGGGCTGCAAACATACGGGGAATTTGTAGATTAAAACTAGACATCAAAATTTGATAGGCAATACCCGATTGAGTCCCCCCGGTGCCAGCAACAAACTCAGCGACGACTGCTCCGATTAACGCCAATCCACCGCTGATCCGTAACCCTCCTAAAAAATAGGGTAGCGCGCTAGGCAACCTCAGATATAGTAATGTTTGCCAGCGGGATGCTTTATAAAGTTGAAATAGGTTTAGCAGATTGTGGTCGGCACTGTTAAGCCCCAAAGTAGTGTTTGACAGAATTGGAAAGAATGCCACAATCCAAGCACAAATCACCAGCGACACAAACGTGGAGTTTTGCCCCGGCACAACTTGTCTGACCCAAATAATAATGAGAGGGGCGATCGCCACAATGGGCGTAGTCTGCAAAATCACGGCATAGGGAAAAAAGCTGCGCTCAATCCATTTGCTTTGAGTAAAGAGAACAGAAATGAGTAACCCAGAGGCGATCGCTGCCACAAACGCAACTACAGTGATCTTGAGCGTAGTCAACAATGAGGGAAATAGACTGCCCCATTCCTTAATCAGCGTTTGCAATACCAAGATTGGACCTGGCAACAAATAGGGTGGAATTCCTGACACTCGAACTGCGACTTCCCAAATCACTAAGGCTAATACCCCAACAGCAACCGGTGCAAGCACATCTGGAGAACCCAGCCATGCCACCCATCCGGGTTGTTGCGATTGGCTATTTCTACCCTGTTGCCCCTCAGACACGATTGGGTCGCGAGTAAACCCTCCTAAAGGATTAGCATTTTTAGGAATAGCCAGGTGGAACGGCAACCATTCCCACACAGTCAGAACCAGGGTAATCAGTTTGTGCAAAGCCATAGCTAGAGTGAGCAGTTCATAGAACTGAATTGAACAGGTTCATACTGTCATTAGCCGCATTCATCAGGGATTGATCCGTTGCTTGAGACAAGGTGTGGGAAATATCTCGACAATATTCATTAAACAGGGGAGAGGTGCGAAACTCCTCAGTGCGAGGATAAGGAGCCGCGATCGCCACATCTGCGATTACCCGTCCTGGTCGGGCTGCCATCACAATCACGCGATTAGAGAGATAAACCGCTTCATAAATATTGTGAGTGACAAACACCACCGTCCACTGCTTTTCACTCCACAAGTTCAGCAAATCACTATTCAGCTTGCCACGAGTCATCTCATCGAGTGCCCCAAATGGCTCATCCATCAACAAAATTTCAGGCTTTGTCACGAGTGATCGGGCGATCGAGACCCGCATTTTCATGCCACCTGATAGCTCTCGCGGGTATGCCCGCTCAAACCCTTTCAGCTCGACCATGCGAATCGCTTCAGCAACAGCCGCTTCAGAAGCAGATTGAGAAACCCCAGCTAATTTAAGCGGCAATCGCACATTGTCATATACCGATGCCCAAGGCATCAGAGCTGCCTCTTGAAAAACAAAGGCTAGCTTGCGGGGAGAGCTACTTCCCCACTGAATCACGCCCGAACTCATGCTGCCCAAGCCAGCAACCATCCGTAAAACTGTGCTTTTACCACAACCAGAGGGACCTACTAAGCTCACAAACTGCCCCTCTCCAACGGTCAGATTTAGATCTCGCAAAGCAACAGTGCCATTCGAGTAGATCTTACTGACATCACTGAGCGTAAACGCTGGAGCAAGATTCATTCTTTACAGGTTCCTCTGATAATGGCTTATGGGTTAACTTGGCTACCTTCAGAATACCCCTATGCTTTATAAGCATCTACGCCTTTATTGACAAATTGCAGCGTATAACCCTGAGTGTAGTCAGTGCCCTTCTGAAACACCCCTTGATCCGCCATCGTGTTAAAAAATGACTGCCATCGCTCTTCACTCATTGCCCCAATTCCTAGCTCCAGGGCTTCACCCGATTCCACAATACCGTATTCCTTCATTTTCTGAATGCCATAAGCAATTTGTTCATCTGTCATTTCGGGGTTGGCTTGCTTAATCAGCTCATTTGCGGCTGAGGCATCTTCATAGAGATAGCTGTACCACCCTTTGATAGACGCATCAACAAATCGTTGCACCAAATCAGGATTGGTTTCAACCAGCTCACGTTTGCACTCAATCGTTGTGGAGTAAGGATCATAGCCAAAGTCAGCCAACAAAAAGACCACCGGATCAAACCCACCCTCTTTACGAATTGCCAGAGGTTCAGAACTGAGATACCCCTGTTGAACAGAGGTTTTGTCAGCTAAGAAAGGACCAGGGTTAAAGTTGTAAGGACGTTTTTGCTCGTCTGTAAAGCCAAACTTAGTTCTGAGGAAGGGCCAATAGGTAACATTTGCCGATTGTGAAATAAAAATAGGTCTGCCCTTCAGGTCTTCAAGAGAGTCAGCCGTGTCGGGATGAGCCATCAAGATTTGAGGGTCTTTTTGAAATATGGCCGCTACGGTGATTTTGGGAATACCTTCTTCGACGGACTTAATAGCATCAGAGCCATATCCCATAAAGAAATCGATCGCTCCACCCATCAAGAGTTGAGTACCGTTGACTTGGGGGCCTCCCATTTGAATGGTGACATCTAAGCCATATTCTTTATAAATACCTGTAGCAACCGCTTGATAAAAACCACCGTGTTCCGCTTGGGCATACCAGTTGGTGCCATAGGTGATTTTGGTCAACTCGCCCGTAGCAGAAGGGCTAGACGCAGGGCTTTCAGCCGCTGGAGACTCAGCGGTTGATTGGTTTCCGGTGCAAGCTGTGGCAAGACCTGTTCCAAGAGCGATCGCCCCATATTGCAAAAACTTACGACGATTAAGTCCAGACATCGCGTTGGAATCATGCAGTTGACTCATTCAAACTCTCCTTACTAAATCAGAACCAAACCGTCAAACCTTAGACCTTAAAGCTACCCAAAATAGCGTCCTGACAAACCTAAACCTTACAACTCACTAAGATGTAACTGCATCAAGCCGTCTACGCGCCTAACTAAAATAGTCCAGTTAACGCTCAAGCTGCTTTTAGACGCTACTAAAACCCTGTTATCGGAATTGTATTTTTGGATACGCCAGGAAGAGGGCAGAAAGCAGAGAAAAATAATGAATCAAGAGCAAGGATCAGCCGAGGACGAGTAACCAAGACAAGGCACTTGCTTAATAGCCCATTTTTAAACGGTTAACCACGTCTGATTATGCCTATCGACCGTTAACTCAGCCCTCTTTCTTATTTTTTCTTTTTTCGATTTTATTTTTTCCTTTTGTTCTCGACCCACTGGGCAACTTGATTGCCCAATCGCACTCCACTGAGACGATCGATCTCGCGAATTCCGGTTGGGCTGGTTACGTTCACTTCGGTCAGGTAGCCACCGATGATATCAATCCCTACAAAGAATAAGCCATCTCGTTGCAAGGTGGGGGCAAGTTGGGAGCAAATCTGGCGATCGCGCTCGGTAATATCAACCGCGGCCACCCGTCCACCAACGGCCATATTGCCTCGAAACTCGCGTCCTGTGGGAATGCGATTGACGGCTCCAATCGGCTCACCATCTAACAAAATAACCCGTTTATCGCCATCCTTAGCAGCGGGTAGGTAAGCCTGCACCATGATCGGATAGCGATGTTGTTGAGTGCTGATCTCTATCAACGAGTTGAAGTTGCGATCGCTTGGCTCTAGATATAGAATGCCCTCTCCTGCCTTGCCGCCTAATGGCTTCAGCACCCCTGCTCCATGTTGCTCGACAAACTCGCGAATGATCTGTTTGTCTTGCGTGACAATCGTTTCAGGAATAGCTCCAGTAAATTGCAACGCATACATTTTTTCGTTCGCCGTTCGCAGTCCAGCCGGTGAGTTGACTACCAGAGTGCGATCCGGATCAACGTAATCAAGGATATAGGTGGCATAGAGGTAGGGAATCGTCACCGGTGGATCGGTGCGCATAAATACTGCATCCATTTCTTCTAATGGCATTAACAGGCGATCGCCTGCCTCATACCAACTCAGTGGGGCAACCCAGCGTCCCTCAATTAACTGCACAGGAGTCAGCTGCACCGATTGCAACACTGCCCATGCCTTGCCTGCTATCACACTCAACTGATGGGCTTCTGTAATCCAAATCTCGTGTCCTAACTCCTGTGCGGCTTCCATCATTGCCACACTGGTATCATGCCCCGGATCAAGCTTGTGAATCGGGTCAATAATAAAGGCAAATTTCACAGGTTAACCTCAGAAAAATTGAGTGAATGAGAGGCATTAAGCGTGCAATAGCGAATCTAGCTTGCCTTGATCCTCTAGCAGATGCAAATCGTCGCAGCCCCCGACATGTTGGTCGTCAATGAAGATTTGAGGGAGCGATCGCCGCCCATGAGCACGTTGCGACATTTTGGCACGCGCCACTTCATCACCATCAATACAATACTCTGTAAACTCAACCCCTTTCTCGTTCAACAGGGCTTTAGCTCGAATACAGAAAGGACAACGGCTCCAGGTATAAATCTCAACGTTTGCGCTCATAACCCAAATCCAAGCATTAATATTTCTTAATTTTACTTCCTTCCTTCTTTCTTGGTTCAAGGGTTTGTAGATTAGAGAGTTAATTGATCATGGAGTTGGGATTGGGGAAGGGTTATTGGTTATTACCCGATGTGCGACTATTCCAGATCCCCGGTTTCTAGGGATTTTCCCTTTGACCGCGTCACCCTGTCATATCAAAACGCTTTTCTCAATAACGCTTCCTTGACCATCAATTTCATAGACGATAGGCACACCTGTTGCCAGTTCTAAATGAACCACTTGTTCAGACGTGAGGCGATCGAGATACATGATGACGGCTCGCAACGAGTTTCCGTGGGCAGCGACTAAAACACTTTCTCCTGCGATGAGATGCTTGAGAATGCGATCGCGAAAAAAGGGAACGGTTCGTGCCACTGTATCTTCTAAGCTTTCTCCACCGGGTGGACGAGTTGAGTACGATCGCCGCCATTGATGCACAGTCTCAGCCCCAACCTTAAGCACCATTTCTTCTTTGTTAAACCCCTGCAACTGACCGTAGTTGCGCTCATCTAATGCCTGAACTGGAAAAATTGGAATCTCTTGACTGTGATCTCCTTCATAGACATCCCAACCATGCCAATCGGGGTCATCAGCGTCGTGCTTAAATACTGGACTTTTGCCACTAAGCACTCCCCCACCTTCTGTTAGACAAATCGCTGCTGTCTCCATCGCCCGCATTAGCAGACTGGTAAAAGCAACTTTAATGGGGTAGACACTGATTTTTTGGGCAGCCGCGATCGCCTGTTGTCGCCCAACCTGATTTAGCGGAACATCGACCCAACCCGTAAAGCGATTTGCAGCATTCCAGGTACTCTGACCATGACGAACTAAGATAAGCGTTGCCATATTAAATTCGCAGAATGAGTTGAGTGATAGACCGAGTGTTTATTAGTAAATAACACTCACAAAACGCTTTATAGCAGTCCTAAATCAGTTGTGAGATTGGCAGGTTGTGAGAGGCGTACCCCTGAGAGGTGCACCTCTCACAACCCGTTTGGGATTGCTATAGATCATTAAAGTAAATCCAGAAAAGAACGAGCGATCACTCATTCTCTCTGTTAGAAATGAGGTTTGAACCCTTAAAACGTTACGTTATTCAAGGTTGACCTACTCCCTAAAAAAATAAGTCATAATTGACGAGTTCTACTTCTACTTGGCGAGATATATCACATTCATGCGTAAATCCCTAATCGCTAGACTGAGTCTTCCTCTAATTATTCCAGCAACCGTTCTAACCATTGGCATGACCAGCCTCAGAGCTAATGCCCAATCTCAAATGTATAACCCAGTTCGGTTGCCTTCAAGTAATGAAATTACAGATACTTTAACGGATAAAGATATTCCTACCGGGTTTGGAGGATTTGCTCGCGACTATATCGTCAGTTTTGAAGAAGGCGATCAAGTCGTGATGGATTTAACATCTGAGGAGTTCGATACCATCATTACGCTGATTGCCCCCGATGGATCAACCGTGGGTGAAAATGACGATGGTCCTGATGGCACAACCAACTCACTATTATTTACTCGGGTGACTCAACCTGGTAATTACATCGTGCGTGTTAGACCTTATGGTGGGCAAGGCACAGGCAGCTTTACTCTGAAAGTAACTCGTTTGCGCCCCGTTTAAGGGTGTCTCAAGTGAGGGCGTTGTGTTGGGATACAACGCCCTCAAGAGCAGGCTTAAAGCAGTATCCTAAAGCTTTGATTAACACCCTTTCTCAGCCCCTTTAAAATTTTTTGACTCAGTATCAAAAGATAGCTTGCCAAGGGTACGTAAGTTTGTTAGCTTAGTTAAGCACCAAATGTCTTGCAGCAAGCAACCCCCTTTAACAGGTATTACTTACACTGAAGTAAGGTTGGTTAGGTAATCTTCTTACCAAGTTGTGTTGTTAGAGATTTAGTTCCCCTTCGCCGGGATAGCTCAGTTGGTAGAGCAGAGGACTGAAAATCCTCGTGTCGGCGGTTCAAGTCCGCCTCCTGGCATTATTCCTCGACTGGGAAAACAGTGTTGCAGTTAACGCACTCAACAATGTACTCAGATTCATCTTCATCAACCACTACGCCAGCTTCCCATCCATGATTTTCAAGGCATAGTGGGCA
>JANRJA010000144.1:0-19187 GCA_033764315.1 Oculatellaceae cyanobacterium bins.114 | reverse complement strand
AAACCGTACTTCACTAAATTCGGTTTCCACCATGCCTGGATCAACAGAGCTGACTCGCACTGAAGTACCCAACAAATCTAATCTCAAACCCTCTGACAACGCTCGTACCGCCGCTTTGGTGGCGCAATAAACGTTGCCCTTGGGGTAGGTTTGGTGCCCTGCGACAGAGCCGATGTTGACTACATGCCCTTGATTTCGGCTTACCATTCCAGGTAACACTGCCCGACTGACATACAACAAACCCTTGAGATTGGTGTCAATCATCTCTTCCCAATCTTGAATGTTGCCTTCCTGAAAGGTATCTAACCCCCGGCTCAATCCTGCATTGTTGATCAAAATGTCGATCGCTCCCCATGCTTCAGGTAACGTTTTGAGGGTTGATTCAACTTGGGTGCGATCGCTCACATCTAACGTCACCACATGCAGCGGCACCGCGAACTCATGCTCGATCTGTTGCGCTAACTGCTGCAATCGCTCTAATCGACGAGCCGCCAAAATTAGCTTTGCTCCTCCTTGCGCAAACACCCTGGCACAGGCTGCCCCAATTCCACTGCTAGCCCCTGTAATCAACACAATTCGATCTTTAACTGAAATCATGGCCGTCCCATTCCGATGTCAAATCCTCAGTTTCAACCATTGAAGCGTAGTTCTTTTATAAAAAGAAGGCGTTCACCAGACTAAAAGCCAGACAGGCTCTATTTTCTTTGAGAAAATAGCACCAAATTCTGTAAATCAGGCTTGCCACGACTCAGGCTAAATGAACTATAGCGACTGCCTTACAGTTGCTATGGAGCTGATTAACGATCCCCAAAGGATTTATCATTAGGCAGTTAAGGATTTGCTACGAACTGCTCAACACTTTGCGATACACTAAGAAACAGTGCAATTTGAAACCGTTGCACAGATTCCCCAAAGATGGTGGAATAGACAGATACCAGATTCAAGACTAAAATCTTGGATTGCAGCCTTGCACGATTTCAACGATCTTGTAGGCGACCTGGGGGCGTGGCGGAATGGTAGACGCTGCGGACTTAGAAAACTGAGCCTTGGTAGAGAAATTTATCAAGTGACGGCTCTCAAATTCAGGGAAACCTAACTCAGAAGCGGCGAGTTCACGTTTGGGCGATAAAATTGACAGCGATTTTTGACAGCGATTTCCTTAAAAGCTGGCACCCGACATCTAATCACTCACGTTTCAGATATGGCAATCCTGAGCCAAGCCACAACTAAGCTGCGAGAGGTGGGTGTAGAAAACCACTAACGCGCTGTGGAAGGTGCAGAGACTCGACGGGAGCTACCCTAACGTTTAGCCGAGGGTAAAGGGAGAGTCCAATTCTCAAAACCATCAGACCTAATGCTGACTGGCAACAGTGAAAGCTGTAAGAGAATGAAAATCCGTTGACTGTATAAGTCGTGAGAGTTCAAGTCTCTCCGCCCCCATCCCAATTTGGTAGTCCTCAACAAGTAAGGCTATACCGTGTTCCGCGCGGCATATCCTTACTCAAAAATCATTACTTTTAGAGGACTACCCCCAATTTAACCAAGTGGTATCGCTTTAGAGCATTGATTCAGTCATGATTCAGCAATGTCTTAAAGCGATTTTGCCTATTGCATTATTTGCACAGGTGCCGAACACAGTGTTGAAATGGCGCAGTTTGCGCGATGTGCAACTTCGAGGTTTAGATCTGCGGTTGCTAGTTCAGCATCCTCAAAGTAGTCTGATTGGCGTCACAGCATCCGAGGATCTGGAGAAAGTCGCACACGGGGTAAGTTTGCTATAAACTAGCCAGTTTTTCTTTAACGTCTAACAAAGAATCAAACAAGCCGTGATGAGGATATTCGGCTAATTGCTCACGGGTATGAGTGCCATTGGTTATGCCCCAGGAAAAAAGGCAATTGGCATGGATTCCCGATTGTAAATCAGAGGGTGTATCTCCAATATTTACCACTGCTTTTGAGTCAGTAATGCCTAACCGATACATCGCTTTTTGAATCATAAAGGGAGCTGGCCTGCCTTCTTCGGCAAAGATTTCTGAGGGGGTGATTGAGGCTTGAATAATTGACTTTTCATCGCCGACGTAGTTTGCGTTCAATCCCTCATGCCAACTTAACCGCTGCAAGATAATATTGGTTACCTGGCGATAAAAGCCCGTCGTCAAGGCAATTTTAATCCCTTGAGATTTAAGCCATGCAAACAACTCCAAACATCCTTCGGTTGGCAGGACATGTTGAGTGCTGTAATGATCTTCTAGCAATAGCTTGAAGTGCGAAAATGAGGTTTCTACTTGAGCTTGATAACGGGGATGGTCGGAGCCAATTTGGGCTGACCAGAGGGTTTCAAATACCAGTCTTTTAGACCATCCCATCATGGCAACAATTTGGGCTGACTCAAAGGCTAATCCGGTTTGGTTAGCGGCTTCTGTGAAACAACGCTCTACTTCGTGATGATCTTGAACGGTGGTGCCTGCCATATCGCAGACGACTAATTGAATGGGTGACATAGCTTTTTAGGCGATCGTAGAGGAGTCGATGTGGCGAGTTGTTTGGTCAGCACGAGGGGTGTTGCGAGGCAGATCTCCTAGTGGGGTAATGGCTAACACGCGGCACTGGTCTGCTGGAAAACTCAATTCCACGAGTTGCCCAGAGCTAAAGTCTTCTGCCTCATTGGTAGGCACATCGACATTGAGATAGAACTCACCGACCAATACTGAGAGTCGCACCACCGATCCGAGAAAAACGCGACTCGTGATCAACCCACTTAACCGATTGGTGTTAGAGGCTACAGGGGCATCTGCTGACATGATTGTGATACTTTCAGGGCGCACCAAAACGATGACCTCTGACCCATTCACTAGCTCAGTAGGCTGAGTTTGCAGAAACTCATTGGGAATGGTGTTGTCGGGATGGGTGGCGACTCGGACTTTGTGATTTTCCCACACGCCCGGAATTTGGTTCATGGCACCAATAAAGGAGGCTGTAAAGGCAGTGTTGGGGGTGAGGTAGATTTCTTCGGGGGTGCCTTCTTGGTCAATTCGTCCCTGCGCCATGACAATCACGCGATCGGAAATCGACAGTGCTTCTTCTTGGTCGTGGGTGACGAATAGAGTCGTAATATTTAACTGCTGTTGGATGCGGCGAATTTCATTTCGCAGTTGTAACCGCACTTTGGCATCCAATGCGGAGAGGGGTTCATCAAGCAACAACACACGGGGAGCGATCGCCAAGGCACGGGCAAGGGCAATGCGTTGTTGCTGTCCGCCAGAGAGTTGATGAGGGTAGCGATCGCCCATTTCTCCTAAGCCGACTAGTTCCAACATCTCATGAACTCGACTCCGTTGTTGCGCTTTTGGCATCTTCTTGACACGCAAGCCAAAGGCAATATTTTGGCTGGCAGTCATATGGGGAAACAGGCTGTAGGACTGAAACACCATGCCCATATCACGACGATTGGCAGGAATGTGGGTGATGTCTTGACCTTCAAGTTGAATATTGCCAGCCGTCGTTCGCTCAAATCCGGCAATCATCCGCAAAATAGTCGTTTTGCCACAGCCCGATGGACCCAAGAGTGAAATCAATTCCCCTGGCTGAATCTGCAAGTTGACATCTTGCACCGCCATAACAGAACCGTAGGCTTTAAAGAGGTGATTGAGTTGCAGATAAGACATGGCAGGGGGAAAGGATGAAGGATAAGGGAGAAAAAAGAAAGAAGGAAAAAGAAGAAAGAAGAAAAAAAGAAAGAGGGGTTGTTCTTAAAGGGCTAAGCGTTGAATTGATAAACGTAAGTTTTCGATCCCCCAAAAATCCCCTTCAAAAGAAGTGAGACTTCCACTCCGATCCCCTCCTTTTTAAAGAGGGTTAGGGAGGATCAAACCCAGCACAGGCTAAACCAGAAAGGCAATGACTGTTCTCTACTGCTTACGACTCGTGAACACAACTAGGAGCCATGCTACCAGCCAGGTGCTGACAAACGACAGTAGCGACATGACCACCGAGTATTGTGGCTGATAGGAATAAAGCTGTTGGATATAGAGAGGAAAGGTTTGAAAGGAAGAGCCAACGAGGAAGAGTGCCAGGGTGAACTCGCCTAAGACAAAGGACAGCACGAGTAAGCCACCGCTAATCACCCCTGACCAAACGCAGGGCAAAATGATTTCCAAGAAAATGCGCCACCAGTTTGCACCTAAGCTCTCAGCGGCTTCGGTTAGGGTTAAGACGTTAGCACCTTGCAAACTATTTTCGATCGCTCGATAGGCAAAGGGCAGCGTTACGACAGTGTATGCCCCCACTAACAAGTATGAAGTTCCAGTGAGTGCTAAAGGGGGAGTGGTAAAGACTTGAATGAGTCCAATCCCCAGAGTGACAGCGGGCACAACAAAGGGCAACAGCGACAACATCTCTAGCAGCGGTAACAGCCAGCGGGCTTTGAGATATGCCCAATAGAGCGTAAAAGTGGTCAGGGTCAACGTGATGACAATCGTCCACAGGGCAGCGATTAAGGAGTTACCCAAAAACTCATAGAATGAGGGGTCTGAGAAGGCATCAATGTAGTACTTAAAGGTGATGCCATTAGCAGCACGAGTGCTGAACCGCAACAGACCAATGATGGGCATGAAGATGTATGCCATCAACCCAAACAAGATGAGAAATTGCCAAATCCAGGCTCTCGTCTGAGCGGTGTCGGGCGATCGCACTTGAGTTGGGGCGTTAGGGGCAGCGATGGACATGGGATGGGGGAGGGTAGGGGAGTTTTGAGTTTTAAGTTTTGAGTTTTGAGTTTTAAGTTTTAAGTTTTAAGTTTTGAGTTTTGAGTTTTGAGTTTTGAGTTTTGAATGAAAGGGTAAAGGGTGGATAAGTGGTTGTGTTGTGACCCATCTACCGTCATCCCGTATAACCATTAATGATTGGCGATTGACCAACGGCAATTAACTACTTCATCCATCGACGAGCACGTTGGTTAGTAATTTGATAAATCACAACGGCGATCGCCAATACAAGGGTCATTTCAACGGCGAGAGCATTGGCCAAACCGGGGTTGAAATCAGTTTGTCCTTTGACCAAAAAGGTGATTTTAATGGAGATCAGGTTGAGGGCACCCCCTGCCAGAGCAAAGGCAGTGGCTTGTGCACCAAAGGCGTTGGCAAAGAGTAATGCCACTCCACCAATCATCGATGGCAACAAAATAGGAATGCCGACCCACTGCCAAAATTGCCAGCGGGTTGCCCCTAAGCTCTCGGCGGCTTCTCGCCACTGTTGCCGAAATCGCTGCACCGCAGGCAACATCAGCAACAACATCAGTGGCCACTGAAAGTAGGTGTAGGTCAAAATCAGCCCAATATTGCCGTAGACGCTAAACCCTTGACGATAGAGATCTAACCCGATCGCCCGCAAGACTTCTGTGATCCAACCAGAGTTACCAACGGTGGCAATCATGGCAAATGCTAAAGGTACACCACCCCAGTTGGCGGCAACACTGCCTAACGTGAGCAAAAAACTGGTGGATTGGAACGGTTCCCAAGCTAGGGCGATCGCCGTTAGTGTCCCTAAGACTCCACCCAAAATAGCGGTGATGAGAGAAATCTCCATCGTCACCAAAAAGGCTCGCAGATATTCTCCACGAATCGTGCCTGCATAGTTAGCAAAGGAAAATCCCTGCTCGGTTTGAAAAGAGCTAACCACCATCAACACGATAGGTAAAACTAAGAACCCCAGCAGCCCGATCGCCATCGGGGCTAACCCCAGCGCGGTCGAAACCCAGGGATAGCGCACCCAGAAGGATGGTGTTTGTTTAAGGGCAAGGGTCATAGTGGATGAATGAGGGGATGAATGGGAGAGATGCGATTAATCGCGTCTGTACGGGGGTGGATGAATGGGAGCGAGCAATCGCGTCTGTACGTTGCTGAATACAGGTATGATTCACAGACGTTGATTCTGACAGCAGGGGCGTTTCGCGAAACGACCTTACGAAATTCATACATTTGATCAGCAACGCCCAGTAGAGAAAAGGATGAACACTAAAGGATAAAAAGGAATTTGTCGTTTACTTTCAGCCTTTAGCCTTCATCCTTCATCCTTATCTCTAACTCAGTCTCTATTGCCCTAAGACCTTGGGGCCCCACTGTTCAGTGACGATCGCCTTTGCTGCCTCTAACTTCACCGTGTCTGTGATAGCTGGGATCACATTGGCGTATTGAGCCGGATCAGGCAATTTTGCCTTCAGGTCATCGGGAATGGTCAACTTGTCAATCAGCGTGGGGCGCACATAGCCCTTGAGCATTGCCAATTGTCCTTCATCAGAGAAGATAAACTCTTGGAACAACCGAGCCGCGTAAGGGTGAGGAGCGACTTTGTTGATGATCTGAGCGTAGTTGGTCGCAACTGCACCATCGGTAGGAATCACCACATCGATCGCCGGATTACCTGCAAACGTGTCGCGATCGGTTAATGCCAAAAAGTCAGGCTTAATGGCAATGCCCACTTCACCCGATTGCAATCCAGCCGTATCTGCTTTAGCTGGAGTAAAGCTGCCCTTTTGCTTTAACTCAGCAAACAAATCAACGCCCTTCTCAATGTCATCGATGCTGCCACCGTTGCCATAAGCAGCGGCGATGACGGCTAACAGAGCACTGTTTGACTGACGAGGGTCGCCATTAATGGCCACCATGTTAGCAAAGCTACCTGCGCGCAACTCAGCCCATGACTTAGGCACAGAACCCGCTTTGTCAGGGTTGATCGCAAACGCTAACACACCACCATAGTTAGATGCCCAATGACCATCAGGATCTTTGAGATTGTCAGGAATATCTGCCCAACGAGACACTTTATAAGCCGCCGTTGCACCTTTAGATTTGGCTTCAGGGCCAAATAAAATCCCTACATCGGCGATGTCGCCAATGGGATTGTTGACTTCTGCTAAAAACTTCTGAATTTCTTCGGCTGAAGACAAACCGCCTTCTGGTTCGTAAGTGGCTTTAACGCCATACATTTCCTCTAGCATGGCAAAACAGCCTTCCCAGTTGGCCCAGCCAGGAGGCATGCCATAGGCCCGCAACTCACCTTCTTCTTTGGCTTTGGCAGCTAATTCTTCTAAGGGAATAGTGATAGGCAATTCACCCGTTGCAGCAGCACTCTCGCTAGCCGCAGGACTTGCACCACCGTCGGCGTTGGTGGAGGTGGGTTGGGCACAAGAAGCGACTTGGGTAATCAAAGTACCCGTGCCAAACGCTGCACACCACTTAAGAAAACTCCGCCGTCTCAACAAAGAAGCTGTGAGTTTAGCAATATGCCGTTCAGCGTCGTCATGATACCGTGTCATAAATCCTCCGTATTCGATGATGCCAGTATCTTAGGAGGGAGGTTCTACTAAAAGAGTTAAGTATTGAATAAGTAACTATTAGCAATTCATTAACAAAATTTGTTTCAAAAGATTGAATGGGTGAGTAGGTCAGTGTTTAATTTAGTCATAAAGAAAACTTAAAATTAAAATATTGTTGTGAATTTTTTAGACGCTGTTGATGAAGTATAGCAATCCCAAATGGGTTGTCAGAAGCAGACCCTAAAGTCCACCCTATTGAGGTGCGTTGCTTAAAACTCCCCAATCTCACATATGATTTAGGACTGCTATATAACGCTTCAAATATATAACGCTTCAAAACAGTTGAGACTTGTTGAGACTTTGATTAAGACTGTAATTTTATTAAAACTGTAATAGAGATTTGGATCAGCAGCTACTGCCGCTGCAATGGATGGGCGATCGCTTCTGTGAATTTTTCCAATCGGCTGATTTGTGCTGATTGATTAAGAGCAGAATTGATTAAGAGCAGAGATAAGCCAGTCCGAAATCGGCCTTGGACAGTTTGGAATTATAGGGGAGAACAGGCGATCGCAGTACTATCTCAAAGCTCTCACCCAACGTTCTCAACCAGGTCAGTTCTGTCAAGGTTAACGCCGCCTTAATGGTTTTGAGCTAGCTTGAAAGCAGGATCAACAGGGTCAATTATAAAAACCAACAGACGTTGGATCTCAGACAGAGAAATGCTTTGCATCACCTCACGTCAACCCATCCTCTCTCCCAAATTCAGAAAAAACGTCTGATTTTAGATCACCACCACAACCCACTATGATTTTTAGGCTACGACGGTTTCTCGCTTGTCTGTTTACAGCATTCAGTCTAGTTGTTTTGCTCAACGCCTGTGGGGGCGATAATGGCGGCAGCAACCTCCCCGGATTTGAAGTCAAACTGTTGGTTGGCAGTGCCCTGGGTGACTTTTGTGAGCAATCTGCCAATCAATTTAATCAACAGCAACCCAAGTTAGAAAATGGGGAGCAGTTCCACATTACCTGTGAGGCAGTTGGCAGTGGCGATGTCGTAACGAGAACGATATCCCTGGCGGAGCAACTCAAAGCGGGCACCCTCTCTGCTGAAGACCCCGCATTTCCCACATTGCTCTCAGTGGATGGAGAGATTTATCACAGCTTGCTGCTGGCTCGAATGGAGCAGCTTTTTCCAGGGCAAAACTATATTCCTCAAATCACGGATGCACCCCTGTTAGCGACCAGCCCAATGGTGTTTATGGCGCAATCCGATATTGCTCCCGGTCTACGCAAAGTGGATGACCTGTTTAAGGCATTAGTCACGGCTAAAACTCATCAAGACCTGGATACAGCTAGCCCAGCGTTGACGATTCACTATGTGCAGACTGCTCCAACCCGCTCTAATTCTGGTTTGCAAACGTTAGTGTCTCAGTTTGCGGCGGTTTCGGGTAAGCGTCCTGAGCAGTTGACCGCAGCAGATGTGAGTCAATATACCGATGAAATTAAAGCCATTCAGCAAAAAATTACACGCTATGGCGTTTCCACCAATTCATTAGCCCAGGCAATGGTGCAGAATGGTCCATTTTGGGCGTCGGTGGGTTCTGTCTATGAGTCTTCGGTGATTGCGGCAAATAGTAGTTTGCAACCAGGGCAGCAACGCTATGAGGCGATTTACCCCAAGGCGACTTTTTCATCCAATATGCGAGCGATTTTGCCCGCGGCACCGTGGGTGAGTGATAACGAACGCGCAGCCGCAGAACAGGTTCTCGCCTTTTTGCAAACGCCAGAGACACAGCAGATTGCGACTAGTTTGGGCTTGCGACCCGGTGTGCCGGGTGTTCCCCTGGGGGCAAAATTTAGCGCGGAGTTTGGGGTTGATCCGCAGGCACGGTATGACTCTTACCGTCCGCCTGAACCTGCTGTCACTGAGGCAATGATTCAAGCCTGGGAACAGATTGCTAAGAAGCCTTCCCTTGTCGTGGTGGTGGTAGATTCCTCTGGGTCGATGTCGGGCAATAAAATGCCAGCGGTGCAGAATACGTTGCAGAATTACATCAACAGTTTGGGTGCCAACGATCGCATTGCTCTGATTGATTTTGACTCGGTGATTCGAGACCCTATCTTAATTGACGGCACTCAAGCCGGACGTGATCAGGGGCTTCAATTTATCAGCAGCTTGCAAGTTGAGGGGGGCACAGCCCTGTACGACTCTGCCATTTATAGCCGCAACTGGTTGGTGCAAAACCTGCGTCCCGATGCAATTAACGCGGTGTTGTTGTTGACTGATGGTGTCGATTCGGGGTCAACCATACCTTTTGATCAACTGGTGGCTGAACTAGAGCAGACTAGTTTTGGCAGTGATCAACGGATCTCGTTCTTTACGGTGGGATATGGTGAGGAAGGTGAATTTGACCCAGCCGTGTTAGAGCAAATTGCAACGGTGACAGGAGGCTACTACTCTAAAGGCGATCCAGATACGATCTCCCGTGTCATGGAAAATTTGCAGTTAGAGTTCTAGGAAAGGATAAAGGATAAAGGCTCAAGGATAAAATCTGACTTCTGCCTTTTATCCTTCATCGTTTATCGTTTATCCTTATTTTCTTTATGAAGTTTGCCAATCCACTCTACTATCCATTAGCCGTTTTAGTTGGGGCGATCGCTCTCGTCATCGGGGTGCGGATGGCGAACGTGCCACGGGTGGTGATGGTGCCGACCGCAATTGTAGTGGCGACTGTGGGGGCAGCAGTGCTCAAAGCTCAAGAACCAGAAACCCTGGGGTTAGATAACCCGGAACTAGAGCGAGAATTGCAGGAGGTTCGACAACAGGCGATCGCGCTGGTTGAGCGGGCACGTTTATTTCAGCAGGAAGCCACTCGATTGCTGACAACATCAGGACAGATTGAGTTGTTGGCGACGGTGCAATATGCCTGCGATCGCACCCGTGAGTTGCCTGCCAAGATTGACCAACTGATCAGCCGGATGCAGGGAACTGACTCGCTGTTGTCGGTGACAGAGTTGCAACAACAATTGCAAGAGGTAGAAGCCAAGATTGAACGCAGTTCTGGAGTCGCCCAAAACCAATTGGTAAAGCTAGGGGAGAGCCTAGAGCACAACATTCAACTGGCACGCCAAGGGCAAGATGCGCGGCAGGCACAAGTGGTTAGCCTCTCTACGCTGATTTTGGATGCGGCAGGGGTGTTGCAAGAACTGCAAAACCGACTGCGAACTTCAGACTTGACTAATGCAACCGAGGCGATGGAGTTGCGATCGCTCAGTGATGAGTTGAGAGCCACGCAAGAAAATGTGGATTTGTTGGTATCCAATAGGCAATGAGGGATGTTCATGAAGCAGAAGCAAAGTCAACGTCCATTTCTGGCTTCACTGTTTTCGGGAGGGCAACTGGCGACATCAAATCAGGGGTCGTTAACACAGCGACGGATGAAGCGGCGATCGCTGCTGATCTCTCTGGGCATCATCGCCTTTGCCTCGGTGATCACCTTTGCCCCGCTGCCGGGACTACAGCGCACAGTGATTGTGGTTGGCGGCACGGAGTTGCAGGAGGTGTTGCCGACGCTAGAGGCTCGGTTTGAGCAGCAAAACCCCTCCATCGATTTAGATCTCCGGTTTCAAGGCTCTCAAGATGTGGTGAATAACTACATTGACGACAAAAACGACTTTACCCCAACGGTCTTGATTCCAGCGAGTGCCGATTTGATTGCTGAGTTGGGCGATCGCTGGCGGGCACAAAACGGGGATGAGCCGTTTTACGATGCGCCTCGACCCATTGCTAAAACCATTCTCGTGGCGATCGCATGGGCAGACCGAGGTGGAATTTTGTTTCCCAATGGAACCTTTCAATGGCAACGGGTCGAAGCAGCTCTGCAAGCTGGAAATTGGGGTTCCATTGGCGGTGCCGCAGAGTGGGGCAGTGTGGATCTGGTGACAACCGACCCCACCCGCTCAAACAGTGCTCAGTTGGCGTTGAGTCTGTGGGCACAGTCTAAGTTAGGGGGCGGTGCGCTGAATCCCGGTGCGCTGAATGATCCGGCGATCGCCTCATTGTTTGGTCTGGTCAAGCGATCGGTTTATCAACCGCCCCGTTCTACTGATGTGTTGCTGCAAGAATTCATTACACGAGGTCCCAATGATGCCGATGTAGCCGTAGTTTACGAAAGTATTGCCTTGTACCGCTGGCAGCAATCGGCGACGACTCAGGGCAAACCCTATCAGATCTACTACATTGACCCGACCGTTGAAACCGTTTCTACTGGGGCGATCGTCCGTCGTAATGTGGATGGAGGCACGGCTGATGCGGCTCGTCAGTTTCTCGACTTTTTGGCTCAACCCGAACAGCAAGCTGTGTTTGTGCAATATGGGTTTCGCCCCGTCGATGGCTCTCTTGATTTGCGGTCTGTGCCTAATAGCCCTTGGAGCCAAAACATTCCGGGTGCTGAGGTTGACCCACCGGGGGTTACTCCACCGCCCGATCGCGATACGCTGACAGAAGTGATTCGCCTGTGGCAACGGGCTTCTTAGCTCAAGGTTCAACCTTCTACCGCATCCTGCCCCTAACATCATGATGCAACCTGATGTATTGGAATTAGCAAGACTGGGCAACCCCCAAGCGATCGCCACCTGGCTCAATCAGGAGTTGCGGTCAGAGGGTGTGAGTGTCAGTGTCGATCGGGAGGGCAGCCGCTTAAGCGTAGGCTTTTACACGGATCAACCTGCGGATCGACGCTATCTGATCGACCTGTTGAGTCGATACGTTCGTGTCCTTGACCCACAATCGATTCGCACCGTCAATGTGTTTGGTTATGCTTTGGGCAATCCGGTGCCGCTGTGGAGCCATCCCCTTGACTTGGCTGATTTAGTGGAGACATCACCCGCTGTTGCAGCCTTTCCCTCGTTGACCAACCCCTCCCCAGTTGAGGAAAGTAAACAAGTAGATCGCTTTTTGGTCTGTGGCTTGGGCAGTTTGGGGCAATATTGTGTCCTGAACTTAAAGAAATTTGCGCTGCGAGAATTTGACGTTCACATTACGGCAATTAACCAGACACAACCCCAGGATTGGGAAGTCGAAAATTTAAAGGGATTGCTGTCTGAGGATCTGATCATTGGCGACTGTCGCAATGATGAGGTGCTGCTAAAAGCCGGAATTCAGGATTGCCGAGCCATTCTGTTGGTGACTAGCAACGAAAACGACAACATTGAAGCGGCGATCGCGGCTCGACGACTCAACCCCAACATTCGCTTAGTGGTGCGATCGTCACGACAAAGTTTAAATCATCTGCTGAAACAACAACTGGGTAACTTTGTTGCCTTTGAACCAACCGAATTGCCTGCAACTACCTTTGCCTTAGAGGGATTGCAGGCAGACATTCTCGGCTTTTTTAACATTGGTGATTGTCGCTTGCAAGTGGTTGAGCAACAGGTCGAACCTAAGGATTACCGCTTTGACGGGTTTCCTGCCATAATGCTCAACAAAAGAAGTTATCGGTTGCTCAGCTATCGATCGGGCCGTGACACCACAACGGCTCTTGCTAAACGGGCGTTTCATCAATGGCAAACCGACACTCAAATTCGGGCGGGCGACACGATCGCCTATGTTGAGGTGGTTGAAAGGAGCACAAATGTCACCCCTGAAACCCCTGAGACTCATCAAGAGAATTGGTTTCAGCAAACCTGGAAAACACTGCAAGATCTCTCTAGCGGTGGCATCAAGCGTCGCCTAGAGCAGGCATGGCGGTGGATCGGAGCAACCCAGATTCGCCGTTTAGTGGCGTTGGGATTGGTGACAGCTCTGTTGTTAGGGGCGATCGGCACCCTCTTAATTAAGATCAATCTTCCTAACATGACCTGGCAAAAAGCCATTTCTACAGGGGTGATTTTGCTTTTGGGAGGCTATGGAGATGTGTTTGGTGGCCTACAAAACGATGCTGTTCCCTGGTGGGTGCAACTGGTGAGTTTATTAATCACCCTGATCAGTCTCTTGTTTGTTCTAGGCGTTGTGAGCTTAGTGGCAGATAATTTGCTCAGCTCCCGATTTGAGTTTTTACGAAAACGTCCCCCAATTCCCAAGCAAAACCATGTCGTGATTGTGGGCATGGGGCGAGTTGGACAACGAGTGGCGACGCTGTTGCGCGAGTTTAAACAGCCTGTGGTCGCCATCACCGAACAGCGAGATCTGCTGGGATTTCAGACTGATATTCCGATTCTAATGGGAGAGCCGATCGCTGAGTTAGAGAAGGTCAATCTCTCAACGGCAAAGAGCCTCATTCTTGTGACTGATGACCAAATGTTAAATCTAGAACTGGCTCTGATGGCACGGGATGTCGCCCATCAACTCAACCGCAAAATTGGGTTGGTGATTCGTACCTATGGTCAACGCTTTAGCGATAACCTGGTGGATTTGTTGCCTGATGCTAAAGTGTTGGCGGCCTATGCGCTAGCGGCTGAGGCATTTGTTGGAGCCGCTTTTGGTGAAAACATCTTGGGTCTGTTTCGGCTGAATGAGCAGACCATCTTGGTGACAGAATATCAAATCGCTGCCGATGACACACTAGTGGGCAAACTCATCTCTCAAGTGTCCTATGGATATGGTGTTGTACCCATTTTTCATCAACGAGAAACTCGCATCGAAGGTGATGTGCTGGAGGCGTTGATGCCCTCTGATACACGACGGTTGCAGGTGGGCGATCGCTTCATTGTGTTGGCTTCGATTAATGGCTTACGCCGGATTGAGCGGGGGGACATCACGCCTCCTCGTCGCTGGTTGCTGCAAGCTGAAAAACCCCTCAATCAGAGCTTTTTGCTCTCGCTTGGCAATGACCTTGCCAAAATTTCAGGTTGCCATCTCGATCAGGCGCGATCGTTTATGAGCAATTTACCCAGCAGTTTAGAATTGCCGCTCTATGACTACCAGGCATATCAGCTAGAGCAAGAATTGAGTCGGCAGATTCCGTTGAAACTATCGCTAATCGAGTAGATTTGCAGAAGAGTCTAGAATTTGATTGCCCAATTGGGGGGTGACAACGATATTTAGTGTGTCACCTGTACCTTTGTAAAAATGGATGCAAAACTGGACAAGTCCAAAAGAGTAAGCGCGTAAAACTGGGGTGCTAGGATTCGAACCTAGGAATGGCGGGACCAAAACCCGCTGCCTTACCACTTGGCGACACCCCAACGACAGAAGCCTTAACATTTTAACAGTTTATTCCGCATAAGTGTCAAGCATAACAAAATGGCAAAAAGAACCAGCTCTATTCAGGGAGTGTCTGATCACTCTCAACTCCTGCCTATAACCCTGATGCTCTGTCCGTAACATGGGTGCTTTGTCCGTAACACAGGGTGCCCTCGTGATGACATTCAAGGCACCATTTTGCTTGACGATCCATAATCCAGGTATCTGAATCTTGCTCAAAGATCGTGCTGCTGGCTCCAACAGAGGTGCATTGCATCGTTCGCTGAACGACTGTCCAGGGGAGTTCTAAAACGGGGGTGTTGGCATTAAACCAAATCACAACGACGGTCGGATCAGGGGATGGATGTTGGGATAAGTGATTTATCTGAATGATTTGGCATAACTCTGTAAAAGCGGCAATTTGTGATTCCTGACTCGTCCAGTGGCGGCATTGGCTCTGAGGAACCGCTACCCAATCAATCTGTGCCCACTGCCAGGGAAATGATTGCTCTAGCCACTGCAAACAGTCTTGAACGAATGCGTGATCAGTGGGAAAGGCATTGCACTCCTGCGGCAAGATCTCTAGTGTTGTGAGTAACGCTTGAGTCGATCGCTCCCATTGGCGTTGGTGAAACTGGGCCAATTTTTGTTGTAATTTTGCCTGCCGAGTGTGTCGCTCCATGACTCAAATTAAAACGCCGAGTCGTTACCATAAGTCTAATAGCAAGATTACAAGTGATTGATTGAGCATTTATGGATATTGCAGCAGCCTTGCCGACCTTTGTGATTACTCTGCGTGAAGGGGTCGAAGCGGCGTTGGTGGTGGGGATTGTGTTGGCATATCTGCAAAAAGCAGGACAACAACGGTTGAATTCCTGGGTTTATAGTGGCATTGGCGTTGGGGTGGGAGCCAGCGTGCTGATTGGAGTTGTGTTTTTGCTCCTGTTGCGACTGCTCGAAGAGGCTAGTCAGAGTTATGCCCCTGTGATGAAACAGTTTTTTGAAGGTGGATTTAGTGTGGCGGCGATCGCCCTGTTGAGTTGGATGTTGATCTGGATGACCCAGCAAGCCCGCGCGCTCAAAGCGGATATTGAAGGGGTAGTAACCACTACTCTGAGTCAGGAGAATGGCGCAGGCTGGGGGGTGTTTGGGTTAATTGCGATCGCTGTTTTGCGAGAGGGGTTTGAGACGGTGTTGTTCATCGCGGCTCAGTTTCAATCAGGGTGGTTGCCCGTGATGGGGGCAATCGCGGGGTTGGTGGGTGCTGTCATCATTGGCATTGCCCTCTTTCAACTGGGCGTTAAAATCAACCTCCGCCGCTTCTTTCAAGTCATGGGAGTGCTGCTGTTGCTGATTGTGTCAGGGTTAGTCGTTTCAGCCTTGCGACATTTTGACACGGCGATTCACGGGCTGGCTCAACTCGATCCCCAATGGGCAGAGGTTTGTCCCGATCCGACAGGTTCCTGTATCTTAGGGCCGCAAGTGTGGAATCTCAGCGGTGTTTTGCCCGATCGCCAGTTTCCAGGGGTGATTCTCAAAGCCTTCTTTGGCTATACTCAAACGCTTTACTTAGCTCAAGCGATCGATTACGTGGTGTTTTTAGCGATCGTCGGGGGAATTTATTGGCAGAGTATTCGCGGCCACAAGAGTAAAGGGGTGAAAGAGAAATCATCGGTTGCCTGATCATGTCGCCTCACTCAGGCTCTCCCTGATGGCAGAGGGCACCAAAGACCTAATATGACGCGATGTGCAACTGAGATGAGAGGTTTAGATTTCCGGTTGCTCGTTCAGCCTCCTCAAAGTAGTCTGATTTGCGTCACAGCAACCGGGGATCTGGGGAAAGTCGCATACGGGGTCAATCATTAGAACAAGCGGAACAATAACCCGGTGATTGAACCGAGGAAGTTCATCAAACTGCCGCCACCTGCACCAGAGGCTCGGCGATCGCCCCTTGCCTGAGCTTCTTGAATGGCTTGAATGCCAGCGATGAATTGAGTGGAGATCTGATGTCCTTCGTCGTTGCCCTGGGTTAAATAAAGTGCTTCCGCGCTCTTAGCATCTTCGATTGCCCCATTGAGGTCGCGCATCCGAAAGCGGGAGATGCCTCGTGCTAAAACTGCATGGGCAAAGTCTGGTTTAATGCTGAGGGCCTGGTTGTAGTAGTTGATTGCCCCTCTAAAGTTATCTCGTTGATATTCAGCTAAGCCCCACAAATACATCTGCTCTGGGGTGGCGATCGTCTCTGGTAGACCCACTGCTCCCAGCAAATTTGCCCCATCTAACAGTGCCCCATCCAGATTTGCTCCGGTGAAATATGCCTCGCGCAGGTCGGCTCCGCGCAAATCAGCACCGCGCAAGTCAGCTCCACTGAGATTGGCGTTAAATAAGATGGCTCTGGAGAGGTTGGCCCCTGACAAATTGGCGTTGGTTAAATCAGTGCGGTTTAGATTGGCTTCAGCCAAGATCGCCCCTGATAAATTGGTACCCGATAGATCAGATAAAACAAAGCTCGACCGGGTCAGGTCGCACCGCTGGCACTCACGAGTCGAGGTGAGTTGATAAACCTGTTCTAGATCTTCAGCTAGGGCTGGGGCCGTCAAGCCAATTGTGGTCAATAGGGTTAGAGCAAGGAGACGATGAGGTTTCATGAGGATGATGACAGCAAAGGATGGAGCGATCGCAAGGCTTGATATAGCAACAATCATAGGGTTAGTACGGGGTCAAAGGCTTCGTTGTAAGCTCAGCCACACGATGGGAACCCCTGACTGGGGGTAGTGCTCCCGTATTCCCTTTAATTTCAACGTCTTGAATATAGGGCAGCAACGATCAGAGTTGACTGCAAAAAATCAGGAGAAGTTGCTCAAAAGTGTACTCAAAACGATCGCTTTCTGCCATCCCTGTTGCAAAAAGTATTGAATTTTATTGCGTCAACCCATGTTCTAGGGCATAGCGCACCAATTCTGTGCGGCTGTTGGTGCCTGTTTTGCTAAAGAGGCGACTGACATATTTTTCGACATTGCGGACGCTGGTTTCCAGCCGACGGGCAATTTCTTTATTCATTAGCCCTTCTGCCACCAGTTTCAAAACACTCTGTTCACGTGGAGTGAGGTCGAGTTGAATCGGGGGTGGAGTGGGAGTGATTGCCCCTCGTTGCATCAAAATGCCGCGAATCTCCGCAATTTGACGTGCCATGTCTGCAATATCTGGAGTTTCACTCTCTCCAGTGGGTTTGATGGCGATCGCTCGTCGCTCTAACAAACTCTCGACAATGGCGACCAACTCATCTGGGTCAAAGGGCTTTGACAGGTAAGCATCACACCCTGACTTGTATCCCTGAATGCGATCGGATGTCATGCCCCGTGCGGTCAAAAAGATCACGGGCAATGACTGATATCGTGGGTCGTCGCGCAATTGCTTGAGAAATTCATAGCCATCTACCTGGGGCATCATGATGTCCGAGATAACCAGGTCAGGTGAGGTTTTTTGCAGCAAATCCCAACCGTCGTGGGCATTGCTGGCAACGTGAACTGTAAAGCCACTATCTTCTAAATAGGCTTGTACGGCCTGTCGCAAACCAGGTTCATCATCGACGAGTAATAACTGCCCTGCCATGACATCTTCCCCTTATATATTTGGGTGTTTTCTTCCAATCTAGCGAATTTAGGATCACAACTGCTCTATTAAGGAGATTTTCAGGAATGAATCTACCTCAGGGTCTGAGCTTCGACTTCGCTCAGCCCACCAATCTCAAGCGTTGAGCGAAGTCGAAACGCGGCGATTCAAGTATTCTCTTTGGCAGAAATCTCCTAATTTCTTTTAGCCTATGGATGATGGTCTTCGGGATCAATTGCTATGTGATTTTTGAAAAGCAAAATACCAATGTAGGATGGGCAAAGCTGTGCATGCCCCGGTAAGACCCTTTGTCCATCCTGCCGACTTCTACTCTGCTCCTAATCTCCTTATATCTCCTATCCCTTCCCTTCCCTCTAGCCCCCTAACCTTGACTCCAATGCATTGAGTCGTGCCTCTAACCGATCCATGCGCTCTCTTTGCTCGATCGCTAGGGTTGCCAGACGGTCAAACATCGGGTCAGAGGATAATTCGCCTCGAACAGGTTCTTGGTCCGGTGGGGATTGGGGCACTCTCACGCCGACTGCATTGCCCACTCGTGAGAGTTGAGATTCCAACCGCCCCACTCGCGATCGCAATCCACTATTCTCTGATTCCAATCGGGTAATACGAGCAGTTAGATTGCTTACGGATTGAGCCTGAGCTGGATGCAGCAGTGTTAGAACAATGAGGAGGGCGATCGCGATTCCTACCCAACGTTTCCAGGAAATTTTGAGGAGCCTAAACCGATTGGTAGTCATGGCGCGAGAGGTCGTAGGAGGATCGTAGAGGCATGGTAGCTGCATTGTAAGGGCACCCATCCCTAATCTGCATATATCAAACGGTGGGATTGTCGCTCCTGAATGTCATCTAAAGTGGCGTTGGGAATGGCTTGAATCAGTTGTCGAGTGTAGTTTCGTTGAGGATGGTTGTAGACCGATTCGGCGGTGTTGATTTCTTCGATCTTGCCCCGGTTCATTACCATGATGCGATCGCTGAGAAACTTCACCACACTCAAGTCGTGAGAGATAAAAATGTAGGTCAGCCCAAAATCTTGCTGTAAGTCTTTGAGCAAGTTCAGCAC
>JANRJA010000142.1:0-35295 GCA_033764315.1 Oculatellaceae cyanobacterium bins.114 | reverse complement strand
GCATACAGTTGGCAATACTCATCGACAAAGCGAATCGTTGGTCGAGCCTCTCTTGACGCAGGCATAGGATTCCTGGCACCCTCTCAAATGGTCTATCCCTATTCTAAATTCCTCTCATTAATGTGACCAAAGAGGGTTATGAACCCATCTGTAGAGCTTGCTGCCTAGCGTGATCCGGTGTGAGTGGTGACATTAGGATCTACAGACCGGACAGGTTCTTGGCCTCTGGGTAATAGTCCTGCTAACCCCAGTAAACCAAACAAGCCTAACCAACTCCAATCGTTATTGTCTTCTGTTTGCAAGGTATCAGTTGTGGTTCCGGTCGTTCCATAGGGAGCGGTTGTTGTCCCAGTGGTACTGCCTGTCGTTCCAGTTGTACCAGTTGTACCAGTTGTACCAGTAGTGTCGCCTGTAGTGCCACCAGTGGTTCCGCCTGTCGTTCCAGTGGTTCCGGTTGTGCCGCCAGTAGTACCCCCTGTCGTTCCAGTTGTCCCTGTTGTACCAGTAGTACCACCCATAGTGCCACTAGTACCACCCATAGTGCCACTAGTACCGCCTGTCGTTCCGGTTGTGCCACTAGTACCATTTGTAGTTCCAGTAGATCCAGTAGTGCCGCCTGTTGTGCCGCTTGTTGTGCCGCCCGTAGTTCCAGTAGTGCCGCCTGTGGTTCCAGTAGCACCTCCTGCACTGCCAGTGCTGGTAGTGGCAGTGACAGGCAATGCTAGTGCAAGTGTTGTGAAACCGACCGCAAAAATGTTTAACCACACCTTTTTAGACAAGGTTGAAAGCTTCATTGGTGTTATTCCTTTGGTTTTAAAGGGTTTGCAAGTTTCAATTTTGAGTATTGGAGTTTAAAAAAGACTGAGACTCCGTGAAAAGAGAGTATTGGGTTGGTCTACAAAATTGTCTAAACCCCACCGGCACCCCGCCATGCTTTTATGTAGGATATGCAATTGAAACTGGTTTTACGTCCACTGTTGGCATAGATCTGTGAAACCAAAGAGGTAGTTTAAGGCTTATCCCAGCAGTGTTTAAAGCATTAGGGTTGGTGCATCTCCTGAGCTAGCGGAGATGCGTTGTAGTGTTGCAGTAAATCAGCCGGATCATTATAGATGGCGATCGCTCCCGCTAACTGCTCTTCTTTAAATCCCCCACATCGTAATGCAATCACTGAAACACCTGCTTTACCTGCTGATTCGATGTCATAGGGAGTGTCGCCCAACATCAACACCTGGTCTGGTGCAAAGTTTGATTTGGTGAGGGCAGCTGCGACAATATCTGGAGCGGGTTTTGAGGCATTTGCATCATCGGATGTCGTTGCTTCTTCAATCAGGTCTTCTACCTGAGCGGCTTTGAGTAGTGCTCCCAGTTCTTCGTTTGAGGCTGAACTGGCAACCACCAACTTTAATCCTAATGTCTGCATCTTTTGCAGCAGTGCCCGTGACCCATTAGCTGGGGTAAGTTGAGGAACAAATTTTTCAAGAACGAGTTGTTTGCGATAATCAGTGATCGCTTTACCGATACCTTCCTCATCGTTCAAACCAGGGACTAACTGAGGTATGATGCGATCGCCCCCCATGCCAATCATGGAACGAACCGTATCAAAATCAATGTCATATCCATATTTGGCGAACGCCTCTACCCAGGCTTGAGCGTGAGCATCATTACTCAAAACGAGCGTTCCATCTACATCTAATAACAAGCCTTGCAACGCCACGTTTTGTTGACTCCAAAGTAAATGATTTAGTTATAAGAATGAAAGTTTTTTGCATTTAAATCATCACTCTATTAGCAGAGACTGTGTTGAATATGAGAGCTAATTGAAGACTGGAGCGCGATCGCCTAGAGAAAAGACGAATACAAAAACACTTTATGCAATTTTATCTAGCACTCCTAAGTGTGTTGTAAGAAGCACACCCCAACCTCACAAATCAAGAGAGTTACAATCATGCTTGAAAGCTTTCTCTCAGAAGCAGTAAGGCTTTTGACGCAATGCTTTTGAGCAAGTCCTTGTGTTTTCTTTAAGGTATTGTCCTATCTTGAGTCAGAGGTTTGTCAAAAGACGCTGCATTATGGTGTGAATAAAATCTCTAGTTCTACACTATTGCGTCAGGAAACCTCTCATGAAGAAAACAGCCAATAATCAACCGGGCTACTTTCTGCAATATCTTTCATTAGCACCTGTTTTAGCAGTGCTAGCGATTTCAGTCACTTTTTCGCTCTGGCTGATGATTAATGCCTTTTTCCCAGATTTGTTGTTTTATCCTATGCCGTAAATAGATTGAGTCGCTTTTGAGATAGGGGTTGTTAACGCTTCTGTCTGAAAAACTTTAAAGTCAGGGTGAATAGCTATTTGCTCTAGATAAATTAGGTAGTGGCTTAAGTAATGAATTAGGTCAGGCAATGGGTCAGATTGGCAGGAGAGGTAGAAGGTGATGTGAAGGGGCGATCGCTCAAACTCCGGTAGAGCCAAATCCTCCTTCGCCTCTAGAGGTTGACTCTAACGCTTCAACGGCTTGCACCGTCACGGGATAGACGGGTTTGATCACCATTTGCGCGATTTTCATGCCAATTGTGATGTGAAAAGGTGACTTACCGTGGTTAATCAAGATAACTCCAACTTCTCCGCGATAGCCTTCGTCGATTGTGCCTGGGGTATTGAGAACTGTGACTTGATGCTTGAGGGCTAGCCCACTGCGGGGTCTAACTTGAGCCTCTGTGTGCGGGGGCAATTGAATACTTAGACCTGTTGGAATGAGGGCACTGCTTCCTGCTTCGATGACTGTTTCGACTGTTGAGAATAAATCTAAGCCTGCATCTCCAGGATGGGCATAGTGGGGCAAGCGAGCATGTTCGTTGAGTAGTTTGACTTTTAGTAACAGATCCATCAGCTAAAAGGAAGTAGGGAGTTGGGTCAACCGTTTATCGTCAACGGTTCGTTGTCAATTGTCAATCAGGTCTGGTATTTCAATAGAGCTGAAACCTATGGAACTGAAACCAAGTATTGGGAGAGTCTCCCCTTGTATCTTGGAAGGAGAGCGGTAGACCGATTCCCCCCAGGGTGCATCACCAAAAATCGGGGATCTGAACATAGTTGCAGATGGAGTGAGTGACCCATGACTACAACCCTTTTAAGGGTTTGTCTTGTTCATAGCTAAATTGCTCAGGTCGGGTCAGGGCAAGCTCTGCTTTTTGCAATTCTGCGCCGAGATAGAGAGCGTGTTCGGGTTGCAAGGCGGGGCAATGGGTGGCGATCTGTCGATAGAGTTGGGTGGCAGACCGTCCTGAATAGCAGTTAATCGTTTCTCCGGAGCCTGGAGTCAAGTGTTCTATCACAATCAGGTCAGGTTGAACGGTAATGGTGAAACTGCCGATGGGGTCAGCGTAGTCTCGTTGCTGGCAGATCTTGGCATATTGTGACTCGATCAGGCGATCGCTGTTCTCCCAGCAATCATCGTAGATATGGGCACTCTGGCTAATTGTGATTAACGGGCCTAATGTAAGCGAGACAGAGCTAAGGTCGCTCACTGCCTTGAGAATGTGTTGCTGCAATGCCCGCAAGCCCATTGCATTGGCAACCCACGCTGAAAACATATCATTGCTGCGAAAGGTAGCGGTGAGCGAGAGTTCTCCATCGATGATTCGCACCCAAATATGATTCAAACAGGGTGGGCTATCCCCTGCGGCGTGGTCATTCACATCCCACAAAGACATAACGGCTCTGGCAGAGTTGAGATCAGCGGCTAGCTTTTCGATCACCTGTTGAATCTGGTCTTGCCCAAACCACGATCGCAACCGTTGCCCATAGGTATATTTCACACCTTCGCGGAGAGGCGCATCATCCAAGATCTGGGAGATGTATTGCTGAATGAAGGGGCGATCGACGGGGAGATAGTTAGGGTCTGGAAAGTAGAATCCATCGGGTTCAGCGGTGACAATCGCCACCAAATCAATCAGTTCTTGCCAGTGACCATCATAGGCAGTGGGGCGAATGGTGCCGGTTGTTTTGATCCGGTGAATTATTTTGACCCAGGTTTCAGCAATCGTTTTGCCTTCAATGCGGTGTCCATAACGCACGCCTGGAAGGGTTGTCGGTGTTAATGGGGCTTGTGGAAAGGTGAGAGCAGTTCCCCAGGGAGCGATCGCTCCTCGTGTGGCATAGGCTTGAACCTGTTGAACCGCCTCAGCAATTGACTTTGCTTCACTCCATTCGACCGACTGGCGCAGGTGCTCCAATGCGTCGAGTGAGATTTCAATATCGATATAGCCTGTGATAGCGGATCGCACCACCCAACACTCGCGCCCGGTGTCGGTCTTGCCCTGCTCAACGCTAGATCGCAAGAAATCAATGAAACAGGCACATGCTCCTGCATTTTGGTCTTCTTTAGTGGCGTTTAAAATCACGATAAACCGTACCTGAGGGTTGGCTAACAGGTTGCGAACCAACAGATCAATACCACGGGTGGGGCTATAGAGTTGCCCGATCACGGCGTATTCGTGGGGGTGTAACTTTTTGGCGATCGCCCCTTTCACCGTCCATCCGGTCACAATGGCGGTTTGCCCCGTACCACAAATGAGTTGATTAGGCTTGTACTTTGGCTGATAGTGTAGTGCTGGTTGACCCGTCGCTATCATGATGCATTAAGGAGTGAAGGGTAGGAGGGGAAGATGGTTAATTACCTGTCTATTGTGAAGTACTAAATTATCGGTCAATTGTTCATCATTCGTCATGCCATCAGGCTACGTCGGGTAAGCCGCTCTCAGGTCTGACCGCATTTTATGAAAGCCCACTGAGTTAGGGGGGAAGGAGGATAGCGCAACGCGCACGGGTGACACAGAGGCGACACAGCTAGGAGACACGCTTTAATTGATTTACATATCCTACTTAGCACTCTTTGCCTAAGCCCTAGTTATTCAAAAAAACTTGGGTGATAAGTATTTCTACTCAGACATTTTCCATGGAGTAAAGGGTTATATAATGAGCACGTCTTTTTCAAAAATTTACAATTGGAGTTGATCAGGTAGTTATCTTATGGTGTTTCAGAAATATACTCCGGCGATCGCTCTGGCTCTCCTATTTGCCTTCCCTGCGGCTCCTAAATTGTTAGCAGAATCTTTAAGAAAGAATATATCTATTGATCAATCTCCTGCCCCTGTGAGTTCGGTCAGGTCAAAAAATATGATTGCTGACACCTTTGCCGGAGACGAGGCGATCGCGACAGATGCCTCTAATTCCAATGATCAATCGATCGCAGGTGTGGGTGATAAAGCGGTGGTTTTGGTGAGTGCACCCAGCCCCTCGACTGGTGGAGAGCAAACTGCGAGTGCTGCTAAGGGCTTACCACTATGGTTACTGTTATTGATTCCTCTAGCATTGTTAGCACTGTTGTTGTGGTGGTTGAGCAAACGTCGCACCACTCCTGCAACGGGCGAATCGGCTCCAACAGCTACGGGCACTGTTCCCGTTACGGGTGCGGTCACTCCACCCAGTGAGGGGACTGACCTAGCCGCCAGAGCCGGATCGGTGGTTGCCTCCGATCGGCAGTCCATTTCGGGCGATCGCCCCTCTAGTGTACCCACTGAAGCTGCGATCGCTGGAGGTGCAGTACTAACCGCAGGGGCTGGAGTCACAGCTGCGCCTCTGTTGGCCGGGTTAGTGCCTGGAGTTGACAGTCAATTGACCCTAGAGCCTTATAGCCCCAATCAAGTTCAAGCCCGTTGGACTGTACCTGATACCCACTTGGCGATCGCTCGTGAACAAGGCGGGCAGCAATTTGCGGTGCGGCTTTATGATGTCACTGGCATTGATTTGAGAACGCAATCTCCGCATAGCGTTGAACAAATTGCGGTGGATGAGCAAGCCCAACCGTTGTTATTGACGATTCCATCGAATGAACGCGATTACCTCACGGAGGTGGGTTACGCTACCGCAGAGGGGCAATGGTTGGTTCTAGCGCGATCGGCTCCGATTCGACTGCCCAGTGGGTTTGATAATGCCCCAACCGTCTTGGCAAAACTTCCAGCAGACACCCCCACCCCAACTCAAACGGTGGCCGCCTTGCTCGATCAGGCAGATGGGGCGTTTCCAGTTCCTAGCAGTCCGCCTGCTCTAGCTGTAGAGAGTGCAGTATTAATGGCTGGCTTAAGTGGAGTGGGAGCCTCTTCGCAGCCAGGAGATGATGATCAGTCAACGGTGGAAGCGACTAAATTTAATGTGGGTCAAACGGATCTCTCAGCGGAGTCATTGGCGGATGTTGATGCCGATCTGCCTGATTTGCCAGAAGGCTATGGCGAGAGCCGCATTGTTTTGATGCCTCGTGATCCCCAGTGGGCCTATGCTTATTGGGACGTGCCCAATGACCACCGAGAAGAGTTGCGCCGTCAAGGGGGAGAGCGATTAGCCCTGCGGCTTTATGATGTCACTGACATCGATTTGAATGCACAACGCCCCCATAGCTTGCAACAATTTGCGTGTGAAGAGTTGGCCCGCGATTGGTATTTGCCGATTCCGGTGAGCGATCGCGACTATGTGGCTGAGATTGGCTACATTGCTGCCGATGGTCGTTGGCTGATGTTGGCGCGGTCTGCCCCTACCCGCATTCCACCCATTTATCCCTCTGATTGGTTTGAAGACTATTTCATCACGTTGGGGTGGGATGAAGAACTGTGGGGCAAAACCTTCTATACTCTGATTCCGCCGAGTCAACGGTCTATTGTTGCTCCAGAAAATCCGCTCTACAGCGAACTTTTTGATATGGCGCAATCCGCCGAGTCGCAACGGGTCGCAGGGTCGCTGTATGGCTCAATGCAAATGGTGCCAGAGCAAGCCGTGAGTTCCTATATCTTTCCTTCGGGGGTGGGCATGGGAGCATTGCCAACGCTGTCGATGTCGGGGATTGGCATGTCGGGCATTGGCTTTTCGGCCTCGGCTCCTCCAGTTCGTCCGCGCAAGTTCTGGTTGGTGGCGGATGCCGAATTGATTGTTTACGGTGCAACGGAACCTGATGCAACGGTTACTGTTGGCGATCGCGTAATTCAACTCAGCCCCGATGGCACTTTCCGCTTCCAGATGTCTTTTCAGGATGGCGTGATTGACTACCCCATCACTGCTGTTGCTGCGGATGGCGAACAAAACCGGGCTATCCATATGGAGTTTGAGCGCGAAACCCCCGAACGCCGCACTAACACCAAAGACGAGGCGATCGACGAGTGGCTCTAGAGCAAGCCAAGAGAGGGGTGATTAATCGCATCTCTCTCAGCTTCCTTTCTGCTTCCTTTCTATAGTTGATCTAAAGTTCAGTCCGCTTATAGAAATGACTTTCTAAGATAGAGGTAGAGGTGTACCAGGGCAGCAACCGTGAAATTGCTGATGTTACCTTCCTGGGTCACCAAAACTAAACGGTAAGGAGGGAATGCGTGACTGACACTGAGCAATCTGTCGATCTAAATCACAAATATGCCCTCGATCGAGACTCCACAACCCTGTCTCGCCATGTCCTCCAGCAGTTTCAGGATTTTTCTCCTGAGGCACAAGACTTAAGTGCGTTGATGAGCCGAATTGCGCTTGCAGCCAAGCTCATTGCGCGTCGCTTAACCAGGGCTGGACTCGTTGAAGATGCACTGGGCTTCACAGGACGGACAAATGTGCAGGGTGAAGCCGTCAAAAAAATGGATATTTACGCCAATCAGGTGTTTATTTCTGTCTTTGAGCATAGTGGCTTGGTCTGTCGTCTTGCCTCTGAGGAGATGGAAAAGCCCTATTACATTCCTGAAAATTGTCCTATTGGTCGTTATACCCTGCTCTATGATCCGATTGATGGATCGTCTAACCTCGACACCAACCTGAATGTCGGAGCTATCTTTGCGATTCGGCAACAGGAAGGGGAGGATCTTGACGGCTCTGCCCAAGATTTGCTGCAACATGGACGAAAACAGATCGCAGCTGGATATGTCTTGTTTGGCCCCAGCACGATGTTGGTTTACTCCATTGGCACCGGGGTTCATGCTTTTACGCTTGATCCCAGCTTAGGTGAATTTATTCTATCGAGTGAAAACATTACCGTGCCTGACCACGGTCCCGTTTATAGCGTTAACGAAGGCAATTTCTGGCAATGGGATGAGCCATTACGCGACTACATTCGCTACGTTCATCGCCATGAGGGCTATACCGCACGCTATGGTGGCGCATTAGTCGGAGATTTTCACCGCATCCTATTTCAGGGTGGCGTGTTTCTTTACCCCGGCACCGTCAAAAAACCAGAAGGCAAACTGCGGTTGTTGTATGAATCTGCACCGCTCGCTTTTTTGATTGAGCAGGCGGGTGGTCGAGCCAGCACAGGGGATCAAGACATTTTAGATGTGGTTCCCGATCACATTCACATGCGCACCCCATTAATTATCGGCAGTAAAGAGGATGTTGCCCTAGTGGAGTCCTTTATTCAAGAGCGACGACGGGAACAACAAGTCGAGGATGAGTTTGCTCCACAACGTTAGCTAGAGGCTAGCTCAGCTAATTCTCAGCAACATTGTGTTTAGTAGAAATAATTACAGGAGCGATTTGCATAATGACAGCTACAAATCATTTGCTTGAAATTAAGCAATACGGTCAGAGTATTTGGATGGATAACTTGACTCGTGACATCTTGCAGTCGGGAGAACTCAAGGATTTGGTTGAGAACAAAGGAATTGCCGGGATCACGTCAAACCCTGCCATTTTTGAGAAAGCCATCAACGGCAACAAAATGTATGATGCCGACATTGAGGCAGGCATTCGGGCCAGCAAACCCGTCTTGGAGATCTATGAATCGTTAACGTTTGATGATATCCGTAATGCCTGTGATATTTTGCGCCCGGTGTATGAGGCGTCTAACGGGTTAGATGGCTACGTCAGTATCGAGGTGCCACCGACGATCGCCCGTGATACTGAAAAAACGATTCAAGAAGCAAAGCGTTACTATGCCGCGATCGGCAAAGAAAACGTGATGATCAAAATCCCGGGTACACCGGAAGGTTTACCCGCGGTTGAAGCCACGATCGCCGCTGGGATCAACGTTAACGTAACCCTTTTGTTCTCAGTTCAAAGCTACATTGATACGGCTTGGGCTTACATTCGAGGACTCGAAACACGGGCTGCTAACGGTGAAAAAGTAGACAATATTGCCTCAGTTGCCAGTTTCTTTCTGAGCCGCATTGACAGCAACATTGACAAGCGCATTGACGATAAACTCAAAGGCATCGACCAACTCTCAGAAAAAGCCAAATTAGAAGCGGTCAAAGGCAAAGTGGCGATCGCCAATGCCAAAATTGCCTATCAAGAGTACAAGAAAATCATCCAGAGCGATCGCTGGAAAGCACTAGTGGCGAAAGGAGCCAAAGTTCAGCGGTTATTGTGGGCTAGCACCAGCACCAAAAATCCTGATTACAACGATGTGATGTACGTTGACGAATTGGTTGGAGCTGATACAGTCAATACGTTACCTCCCGCTACAATCGAAGCGTGTGCTGACCATTGTGATGTGGGCGATCGCATTGAACTCAACGTTGACCAGGCTTATCAGGTAATTGAAAACCTCAAAGACCCTGACATCAATATCGACCTCGATCAGGTCATGGATGAACTGCTTGATGAAGGCATCGACAAATTCGTCCAACCCTTCCAATCCCTCATGCAGTCGATGGAAGGCAAAGTTAAACTCCTCAGCAACGTCGCATAAAAAAGGAAGAGTGAAGAGTGAAGAACGAAAAAAGTGAATAGCTGCTTCCATTTTCTTTTTCTCTCTTCCATCTTCTCTCTTCCATCTGCTTTTTTCTCTCTATCTTCCCCTAACCCCCTTTCCCGCCTATGGTTACTCTGCTCGAAAACCCCCTTCGCGTTGGTCTGCAACACGATCGCATTCCTGAACCTCAAATCCTGGTCATTTTTGGTGCATCGGGTGACTTAACCCAGCGCAAGTTAGTGCCTGCGCTCTATCAAATGAAGCAAGACCGCAAATTGCCTCCAGAACTCACCATTGTTGGTGTGGCTCGTCGCGACTGGGATCACGATTTCTTCCGCAACCACATGAAGGAGGGCATTGAGCAATTTGGGGGTGGGCTGATTTCAGAGGAAGTTTGGAAAGACTTTGCCAAAGGACTGTTTTATTGCTCTGGGGATATCGACAACCCTGCCAGCTATCAAAAGCTCAAGGCATTTTTGCAAGAGTTAGACGAGCTACGGGGAACCAGAGGCAATCGCGTGTTCTACCTATCGGTGGCTCCTCGGTTTTTTGGGGAAGCTGCTCAACAGCTAGGCTCAGCTGGAATGTTGCCCGATCCCAAAAAGCACCGTCTGGTGATTGAAAAACCTTTTGGCAAAGATATCGGCTCAGCCCAGATGCTCAATCAGGTGGTGCACCAGGTTTGCCAAGAAGAGCAGATTTATCGGATTGACCACTACCTGGGTAAGGAAACCGTTCAAAACCTGTTGGTTTTCCGATTTGCTAATGCCATTTTTGAGCCATTGTGGAATCGTCAATTTGTCGATCACGTTCAAATCACCGTCGCTGAAACAGTAGGTCTAGAGGGACGGGCAGGCTATTATGAGACCGCTGGGGCACTACGAGACATGGTGCAAAACCACCTGATGCAACTCTTTTGCCTAACAGCGATGGAACCGCCCAACGCATTGGATGCCGATAGCATTCGCAACGAAAAGGTGAAGGTGATTCAAGCGACGCACCTTGCTGATCTAGAAAATCTAGACCGCTCAGCTGTGCGAGGGCAATACACCGCTGGTTGGATGAATGGCAAAGCGGTGCCAGCCTATCGTGAAGAAGATGGGGCATCGCCCACGTCTACGACCCCAACGTATGCCGCCATCAAGCTTTACATTGACAACTGGCGGTGGAAAGGGGTGCCCTTTTACCTGCGCACCGGGAAACGCATGCCTAAAAAAGTATCGGAGATCGCGATTCAGTTTAAGGAAGTGCCGCATCTGATGTTTCAGTCGGCTGCGAAGCAGGTCAACAACAACGTATTGGTGCTGCGCATTCAACCTGATGAGGGAATCGCGATTCGCTTTGATGTTAAAACACCAGGAACCTCCTTGCGTACCCGAACGGTTGAAATGGACTTCCGCTATGATGCGGCCTTTGGTCAAGCCAGCGCAGAGGCATATGGTCGTCTGTTAATTGACTGTATGCTAGGAGATCAGACGCTGTTTACTCGCGGAGATGAAGTAGAAGCGTCTTGGCGTGTATTAACCCCGTTGCTAGAAGCGTGGGATGCCCCTGCCCCTCCAGATGCGATCCCTATGTATGAAGCGGGCACTTGGGAGCCTGTTGAAGCAGAAACGTTGTTAAACCGAGATGGTCGGCGTTGGCGAAGATTGTAAACCGAGAAAGATTGAGAACGAGGGAATATAAGGGCTTGCTTCTCTCAAACATAATTGGCTCACTGCTGCCCACACTCTGTTGTTTGTTGCCTAAACTCAAACCAAACACTTAAAACAAACTATGACTACTCCACTTGTTGCGCTGCAAAAGCCAAAAGATATTTCCCTCGATGAAATTGAGGCAGAACTAACCAAAATCTGGCAAAGCCAGAATGGTAATCAGGCAGCCCCGATCGCCGCTAGAGCTGCCACATTCAGCATGGTGGTTTATGAACCCGAAGAGTATCAACAACTGTTAGCAGTCTTGGGGTTTTATGATGGTCCGATTGATGGCATTCATGGGCCACTTACCAAAACGGCTGTGAAAGCGGCTCAAAAAGCGTTTGGCTTTTTAGAAACGGGACGGGTTGATCCTAATACACTCGCTCGCCTGCGTGAGGAATATTTTAAGCAACCGATCGATCGCTTAGAAGTGTCTAATCTCAACCTGCGTGGGTTTAGTCTGAGTGATGCGATCGCCTCTCAAAATCCTTGCCGCATCATCACTCTTTGCCCTGTGTTGGGTGAAGATGAGGGGATCACGGCTCAAGTGTCAGCCTATTGTCCTTTGCAAAAGCGGAGTGTCAGCACGCTCATTTGCTGCGAATACATCACGCTAAGGGGCACAAAAGCAGCCCTGCAACGAGCCAGCGATCTCGTGTTGTCGCTGATGATTCCTGAACTGCCCAAATTTGTTTGGTGGAAGGCAACCCCCAACCCCGAACAAGAGTTGTTCCGCAAGCTCTCTGAAAATTGCAATTGCATCATCTTAGATTCGTCCTATTTCAGTGATCCTGAGTCTGAGTTTCTCAAGATGTACAAGCTGATTGAGGCAGATAAATTTGTTGCCGATCTGAACTGGCACCGCATTTCACCCTGGCAAGAATTGGCGGCGGCTGCCTTTGACCCACCCGAACGTCGTACTGCATTGGTGGAAGTTGATCGAGTGGCGATCGATTACGAAAAAGGAAGTGCGGCTCAAGCCCTGATGTTTTTGGGTTGGGTAGCCAGTCGTTTAGGGTGGCGTCCGTTGTCCTTTGAAGCACAAGGGGGTGACTATGACCTCAAACACATTAAGTTTGAGGGGGCAAATCACAAACTGATCGAAGCCGAGTTAGCTGCTATTCCAACAGCAGACTGGGGCGAAATCTTGGGCGATTTGGTTGGCATTCGTCTCACCTCAACCAATCTCAACGCTGACTGCTGTACCATTCTTTGCTCTGAAACCACTGGGTGTATGCGCATGGAAGCCGGGGGATCGGCTCAAGCCTGTCGGACTGAGCAAGTCACAGCCTTGTCTGATCAAAAGGCGGAGTTTTTGTTGGGTCAACAACTTCAGCGGTGGGGTCGGGATGGCCTATACGAGGAAACAATGGCAGTCACCTCTGAGATTGTGCGTTTGGCTCAAAAATAAGGGTCGATGATGAGTCGCTTTGGCGGTTAAGATCGCCGACTTTGATGCGAGCTTAGATAGTTGGCGAAGCTCAGTCTAGCGGCGAATCCATTCACCAAATGCTCAGCCTAAATTGATGCTCGTGACCGTCTAGGACTAACCATTGACCTGCACAATGGTTTCTTGATCTGATTATTTTCTACGATCGCCCAAAAGGGGGAGTCAGGCGGGTGAAGTGTAATCCCGTTGCAGTAGTTTAATTTGGTAGTCTCCCAGTTCATCAGGAGGACGAGCAATGTCTAAAAAACTGCTGCAAGCTGTGGTCATTACCTTTGCCCTCTATTTTTTGATGGGAATGCAATCACAACAGTCAACCTCAACTTCTCAATCACTATCGACTCGATCGCTCTCTGTAGCAAGGGTCATTCATGTGGTTAAAAGTTTGCTGTAGTTGACCCAAAATCATGTGGGGAAGGGCGATCGCGACCTATTTGTGAACTAGATGCACCTATAAAGTTGTGTATCTAGAGAGAGACAGGCACTTTAATTTCTCTTTAAACTAACAATATCCTTTTCTTAATTTTTAGGGATAAGGTTGGTTTGACACATCTATCAAAGGGACATGACAAGGGTTTGTTTCATTTGCCAGGGTTAAAACGTCTGCGGTCTTATCAGCGATCGTGGTTGCGAGGAGATGTCTTAGCAGGGGTAACGGTTGCTGCTTACCTGATTCCTCAATGCATGGCCTATGGCGAGCTGGCTGGGGTTGATTCGGTAGTAGGGTTATGGGCTATCTTGCCGCCCATGATTTTGTATACCCTATTAGGGTCGTCGCCCCAGTTGTCAGTGGGACCCGAATCCACGACGGCTGTGATGACCGCAGCCGCGATCGCCCCTTTAGTTGCTTCTAACGGCAGTAATTACGCCAGTCTAGCGTCTCTGTTGGCGTTGCTGGTGGGTGTGGTCTGTCTCATTGGCTATATGGCGCGACTCGGCTTTCTCGCCAACCTTTTGTCTAAACCCATTTTGATTGGGTATATGGCAGGGGTTGCAGTGATTATGATCGTTAGTCAATTAGGCAAAGTGAGTGGCGTGGCGATCGCGGCTGATTCTCTCTATGGGCAAGCCTGGGAATGGCTGAACAAGTTAGATCAAATCCACGGGCTGACGTTGCTTGTGTCAGTGCTGGTGTTGGTTTTTTTATTTACCATTCAACGCTACTTCCCAACTGCGCCAGGTCCACTCTTAGCGGTTTTATTGGCTACGGCGGCGGTCGCTCTGTTTCACCTAGACCAATGGGGGGTTGCGGTCGTCGGTCAGATTTCTGCCAGTTTGCCCCACTTTGTCTTGCCTAATCTCTCAACTCAGCACCTAGTACCACTGATAGCATCGGCATTGGGAATTGCGATCGTGGGTTATTCCGATAATGTGTTGACGGCTAGAGCGTTTGCAACTCGCAATCATTACCAGCTAGATGCTAATCAAGAGTTGTTAGCTTTGGGAGCAGCCAATCTGGGCAATGGGTTGATGCAGGGGTTCCCCATTAGCAGCAGTGGCAGCCGCACCGTCATTGGCGATTCATTGGGGAGTAAAACGCAAGTGTTTTCCCTGGTGGGGCTGATTGTGATTGTGGTGGTATTGCTATTTTTGCGCCCGGTGTTGGCGATATTTCCCAAGGCTGCTCTGGGAGCGATCGTTATTTATGCCGCAACTCGACTGATCGAAGTTGCAGAATTTCGTCGATTATGGCACTTTCGACGCAGCGAATTTGCGCTGGCCTTGGTCACGACAGCGGGTGTTTTAGCGACAGATATTTTGGTGGGAGTTGGGGTTGCAGTGGGTTTATCGGTGATTGATTTGTTTGCCCGTCTGACTCGTCCCCATGATGCAGTCTTAGGTGAAGTGCCTGATTTGCCTGGGTTGCACGACATAGAAGATTGGCAAGGTGCAAAAACTATTCCAGGCTTAGTGCTCTATCGCTATGATGCACCGTTGTGTTTTGCCAATGCTGAAGATTTTAAGCGACGGGCACTGGCCACCCTTGAGGCAGAGATGACACCTGTTGAGTGGTTTGTGTTGAACACTGAAGCGATTACTGAAGTAGATATCACCGCCATTGACATGCTAGAAGAGTTGCGAAGTGAACTTGCTACTAGGGGCATTACATTTGGGATGGCGCGCGTCAAACAAAATCTCTATGCTCAACTCAAGCGATCGCACTTTTTAGAGAGCACCCATCCTGAACACATTTATTTCACTTTGCATACGGCGATCGCTGCATTTCAACAACGCCATCTTTAGAAAACGTCATCTTCAAAAGACACCATCCTAAGGAGAAAGCAAAAGCCCCTCTCCATTAAGAAAAGGGGCTAAGAAGGGCTAACAAAACCTAAAAGGGTTTCTCAAAACCTTCACTGAAGTTGCTAAATCAAGTTCTTAATAAGCACTACGGCGAGTGAAGGCGTAGTAGATAGCCAGTGCGATGATTGCACCAATGATGGCGACAACAATACCACCGATGCTCAGACCTGATGCGGCTAAACTCAGTGAACCTGTTGTTAACAAGTTGTACAAAGAACCACCGACAAATGCACCAATGATACCCAGGATCAAGGTTCCAAGGATTCCGCCGCCCTGGTTACCAGGATAAATCGCTTTTGCGATCGCGCCAGCAATCAAACCTAATACAATCCAAGCCAAAATATTCATTGCAATTTCTCCAAATTAGTGAAACTTGAGTCGTAACAGAGCGTTTAATCTGATTGATTTCGTTGTTACCAAGTTACCAATCTGCTGAAATGAAAAGGACTATCACAAGAGAGAAACCCGCTATCTCTTGAGGATGAGATAATTTTAGAGTTTTTTTATAGTTGGACTAAACTCTCTCGGTAACACCAGTAGTTATTGAGTCGAAAAAGTAAAGAATCAAGACTCAGTACACTTTATTTTGAGAACAATATTAGGAAGTGCAGTACTCCCATTGATACGTTATCTAAACTTCATTGGCTCAAAAATGAGTTGAACGGCCTCTTATTAGAGACTAGAAGAAGAGCGTTAACCCGGTCAGGCTGATGAACCTGCATGACAATTCAACAGAATTAAACCATCTACAAAAAGAGGTACATTCAAACACTCATTCTAAAGATTGGATGTGGCGTTTTTGGTTTACCTTGCCGCTGTATCCTTACCAACAACGACGAACGTTGCGGACTGAAGTTGTGCCAGGAATGGTTTGGACGTTTGAACAGTTACACGGCATCTTGTATGCAATTGTCCCCATTCGCATGACGATCATCAAACTTGAGACAGGGGGATTGCTGGTATATGCGCCTGTCGCCCCGACGCTTGAATGTTTGCGCCTGGTCGAAGAACTGGTCGCGGCGCATGGCGAGGTACGTCACATTCTCTTGCCCACCTCATCCGGTTTAGAGCACAAGGTTTTTGTCGGCCCGTTTGCTCGGTGTTTCCCACAGGCTCAGGTTTGGGTTGCTCCTAACCAGTGGAGTTTTCCTGTGAACTTGCCGTTGACGTGGTTAGGGTTTCCTGGCGATCGCACCCATGTGTTGCCCGATGACAGTTCCCAAACTCCTTGGGGTGATGAGTTGGACTACGCGATTCTAGACTTTAACTTAGGACGGGGTTCCTTTGCAGAGGTGGCTGTGTTTCATCGGCGATCGCGCACGTTGTTACTCACCGACTCCATTCTCTCGGTGTCTGACGACCCTCCGGCGATCGCCCAACTCGATCCCTATCCCTTGTTGTTTCACGCCAGAGAGACAGCCTTAGAGCCGATGCAAGACAGTGTCGCCAATCGCCGAAAAGGGTGGCAACGCATCGCCTTATTCGCGACTTATTTTCGTCCCAGTCCCTTACAAACGGTTAACTTCAAGCAAGCCATTCAAGATGCTCTCAAATCACCAGAGCGATCGCCCAAAGCCTACTTCGGCTTTTTTCCGTTTCGCTGGCAAAATAATTGGCAACAATCGTTTGATGCACTCCGCGGACAAGGACGCCCCTTTGTAGCTCCCATCCTCCAGGCTTTGATCTTGATTCAAGCTCCCCGACAGGTGCTCCGTTGGGCAGACCGAGTCGCCCAGTGGGACTTTCAGCAGATTATTCCCTGCCACTTTGACGCCCCCATTTCGACAACGCCAAAACAGTTTCGTCAAGCATTTGCTTTTTTAGAAGCTGACTGCCATCCAGAGCAGACATTTCCTCAGTTAGAACATCCCTTGCCTGCCGAAGATTTAGCATTTGTGAAAAGCCTGGAAGCAAGCCTGCGAAAACGGGGCATTGCCACTGCACCCAGAGAATTGGATCAGAGTTTGCCTGACGCCCGTAGATGATGCCCATTCAACTGATAACAATGGCAGATCAACGAGAAGGGCGTTTCGCAAAACGCCCTTACAGAAACTAGCCCAAATGGTTAGAAATGGTATGAGCTGAAGCTAACGGGCACCGCAGAGGATATCAGTATCAGGAAATCTCTCTATGCCTCTGATCGTCGGCTTAAGCCGGATTCCTAAACAACGGTAGCAAAACGAATTTTTAGGTAGTCTTCTTCCATCTTGGCTCCGGCAGGTTGCAATGCAGCCAGTGCTTGGGGCAGCACTAAATTGCGACGGTGGTTGCCAATTCGGATATTTAACTCATCGCCCGACTTACTGAGTTCCACTTTGTTTTTTGGAATCCCCGGCAGATAAACCTCCAAGCTGTATTGGTTATCTGTTTGCACGACTCTCAGAGTGGTTTCTTTGTAGTACACCTGAGCGGGGTCTTCGTCGCCATAGAGAGTTTCCTTTAGACGCTCCAGTGCGGCAATGCCACACATCTCTTCAGAATAGAGAGGCACCTCTTTCACAGGCAAGGGACGGAAGTTTTCGTGAATTTCGTGGCGATATTTTTGTTGATTCTCTTTCCACCGTTGAAAGAAGGGGTCTGTCACCTGGTCAGGAATGATCCGATTGGCGACCACCATGTCCGTTGCTACGTTATACAGACTGAGGTAAGCGTGTGCTCGTAAGGACTCTTTGATCACCATCTTTTCGGGGTTGGTGACAAGTCGAACCGAGGTTTGAGTATTATCAGTCAATACTTTTTCGAGTGCCTCGATTTGCTCATAAAACTCGTAGGGCGCATCCATCACCTGCTTATCCGGCAAGGAGAATCCGGCGATCGGGCGAAAGAGTGGCTCCACCAAGGGTCTCAGTGCAGCCGATACTGCTTGCAATGGTTTATAAAAGCGACGCATATACCAACCTGCCACCTCTGGCAAGCTCAACAACCGCAGAGCCGTTCCGGTTGGGGCGGAGTCGATAATTAAGACATCAAACTCACCTTCGTCATAGTGCCGCTTCATTCTCACCAGACTAAAAATCTCATCCATGCCGGGTAAGATGGCAAGTTCTTCTGCTTCTACACCCTCTAACCCTCGTGCTTGCAAGACTTGAGTGATATATCGTTTGACGGCTCCCCAGTTGCTTTCTAGCTCCATGAGCGCGTCTAGCTCTGCCCCCCAGAGATTAGGACGGACTTCCTTGGGTTCATGCCCTAACTCTAAGTCAAAGCTATCTGCCAAGGAGTGGGCAGGATCAGTGCTTAACACGAGGGTGCGATAGCCTAGCTCGGCGCAGCGTAATCCCGTGGCGGCTGCTACTGAGGTTTTGCCGACTCCGCCTTTACCAGTCATCAAAATTACGCGCATGGATACCAATCTGAGAAGAGTTTACATTCTTTTACTTTAAAGGAGGAACGGGGAAAAGGGAAAAAAGAAGAGAGGAGAAAGAAAAGGATGAAGGATGAAGGATGAAGGATGAAGGCTAAAGAGAGCTTGTTGGGGTGCAATATTTTGGGGCAGAGTGCTTTAGTGTTTATTCTTTAGCCCAATGTGTTGTTTGAGGACGTCGAGCTTTGAGCAGTTCCAGTAGTCGATGTGGGAGATGATCAGTTCTTCGTTGTTGAGTTGCAGTTCGCTCCAACCGGCGATCGCAATTCGAGGTCTCCAGGGCAGTGGGGTAGTCCAACTGAGAGTCCAATCGGTGCGAATCGAGTCGCCTGTGCGTTGAATGGCGTGTAAGTCGAGTTGGGGATTGTGAAACCAGGTTTTGATGAAGTGGATCATTTGACGGTAGCGATCGCACCCCCGAAACTCGGTCATCGGATCTTTGAAATACACATCTGGTGCATAGAGGCTGTAGGTCTGATCGTTAGGAAAGTTGCGGTAGTCGTTCTTGAGAATCTCCAGAATATCCATGCGAATGCCCTGAGTTGGGTGATGTAATGTGACTCACACCAGATCTAAGCGCATTTCATTACTGCTTGAAAAGCCAAGACTGTCATATACTGGTTTACCCAATGGTGAGGCGTGCAAAATAGCACGGGTGCAACCTAAGGTTTTGAGGTGGGCGATCGCCGCTTGAGTCAACCGTTTAGCAATGCCTTGCCTACGATGGGATGGCTCTACATACACGCCCCAGATATAACCGTATTGGCGAGATTGCGCGGTCAAAATCTGCGGATATAGCCCAGCAAACAATTGGCAACTCGTAGACCCTACAATTTGGTCGTTGACCTCTGCCACAAATGCTTTATGGTGCTGCTCTCGACGGGCGCGATCGATAAACTCTAAGCTGATCTCTAACCAATTGGGGCAAATGTGCTCACTGGGAATGTCATTGTCTTGCCACATGCGATAAAAATGGGTGGCAATCAGTGCGTCGTCTCCAGAACTGGCTTCTCGAATAATGAGGGTACTTTGCATGGGAAACAGCGTGAGAGAGTAAAGCAGTGGAAAAGTGAGAGGGTAATGGTCAAGTCGCAACTGATACCGATTTAATGTTTGATTGTGGCAGATTACTGGGTAAAGGCGTTTCGCGAAACGCCCTTACGAAATCATGTGCAGCGAAGCCAATTCATATTGGTATGACATTCACGATTGACAAGTAACGATTGACTATCACTGCGTTATCCCATCATCTCGCCATCTCATCATTCCGCAACCACTGATCAAGTCGAAAACTCAATGCCGGAGTAAAGGTTGCAAGCATCGGCAATAAAAGCGGTGCCAACGATGCGAAGCTCTTTCTCTTTTGAGATCATCGCTTCATGACTGGAAACGGCCAATCGATGACTGCCATAGAATGCTCTAACATATCGTTTGCCACTAAACCGGGAAGACCAGTAGTTTAATCCCATTTCATCTTGAGACACTATCACCAGATCGCTCCAACCATTGGTCATTTGTTCAGTCACAATCACCGGAGCAACCCCCAGACCGAGATGAGACACTAATTGATAGCCTGTTTCATCGGGTTGAAAGACCAAGATTGGATAGCCCCCAACTCCTTTTAAGCAAGGGCTGACGACATACACCACAATCTCTAATCGACTATCTCGATTTAAGTCAACCCGGTTGTAATAATAGCGAGCGGAACCGTCCAACTGCCCTACGGCTTTTAAGATGGCACGCTCTAGAGGTGGATTGCAGACTGGCTCAGACAACACCTGCCAGACCTCGCTGAGGTCAATGCCACGGGTGGAAGGCAACAGATCTTGGGTTAAAGCTGCCAATGCCCGACTTAAGGTACACCAATTAGTCAGCCCAAACACTCCATCCACAGGCAAACTTGCCCGTCGTTGAAAGTGGCGTACTGCCCACTCGGTTGATGAACCAAACACCCCATCCACAGGCGTGCTATAGAGAGCATCTCCTGTATCTAAAAGCGATCGCTGCAATAACTTGACAGCCGACCCCTTTCTCCCTAACCGCAACACAGGCATGTGAATCGGCATCCCCGCATACAATACCTGCCACGTTAGCGGATCAACGATGCCATTTGGAATCAGAAACATCGCGGCTTGAAAAGATTCCACCGCTATTCTCACGGTTTCATCAAAGTGACCCGTTAAGACGGTTGCCTCACTGACCTGACAATTCCCTGCTGGATAATTTGAGAACGATCGCCACCGCAACAATAGTTTCTGTAACTCAACAACCGCAGAACCTTGAGTGTCTAGATGCAAGACTGGTTTTTTGAAATGAGCTTTGCCCCATGTCGAGATGGAACGGTGTTCTGGGTGAATGAAAAACATGATGATCAAAAATGATGACTGAGTATCGCTGTTTAACCAGAATCAGAAGAAAAGAGCGATCGCTTTTGCAGCAATGAATTGGAGATTCTCAAAAGCGATCGCTCAGCATCAGCACACTGAAAATAAAAGCATTAGCAACACGACAGGGTTAGATCACAATCCATTTGCACACTAACTTGCCGTTTTCAATTTCCCATCTTGCTTCTAAACGACCTTTTTGCAAAGATTCAACGTCAGAAACAGATTTGTTCATATCGGTCAAAGCATCAACGGCGAGTTTAGAGTTGAGTCGTTTAATGGCTGAAATAGTCATAATTACCTCTCAAAAATTTGCAGTCAGGGTTGAAGCGAAGTTCATCAAACAAACAAAACACAGGGATTAGCGATATCGTTGCTCTAGCCAAATCCGTATTTCTGCTTCAGAAACCCAACGAATAGATGAGCCTGTGTTGGGGTCAAATCCAGACCAATAGACTTGACCTGCTCTGTCTCTGTGTTGATAGACGCGAGGTTCAGAAAGCCGAGGAGACAACCATTGAGCTATTTGGCTGCACCATACTGCCAGTGTTTGATTCAAGGTGTTGGAGGTTGAGTCAGACAACAATGCAGATGATTGAGGGCGATTAGAATAAACAGCTTTCATGGTGGGGTCATCCTGAAGTGTGGAGATTAAAGGGTTGGGGTTTGGCAAAAGGTGTCTTGCTAGAAGGGGGCAATCAACCCAGTTGCATTACCCCAACCGTTACGAGCCAGCGATGAATTCAAGGTTGAGATTGGTTTGGTTAGCAAATCAAGTAGGGACGGTTCAATTGATTTGGCTTGGAGGGATTGTGGAAGATAGGCGCGATCGCAAAATCATTTTCCACAGAATGAATCACCTCTAGCATTCAATTGTTTTTAAAGCCTCAATATTTGACTCGTAAATCAATCTCAACTCGTGAACTCTATGTTTCTAATGTAAGGTTGTTTTTTGTCTTATGCCTCACCCTTTTAGATAGCCTGTATGGGTGATTAATTAATAGATTGATTTCAAATGAAAGCAATTTGCTCCAATTTTGGATATGACTATTTCGGTAATTGTCCGTGATTTAGTTTCTGAATTTTAAAAATGAAAATGCTTAAACCTAAAACTGGCAAGGGTTTTTAGGCTTAAGCACGACGTCCATATTTAATTTTTGTCTATAACCGTGCTTACGTTTGGTGGATGAATCTATTGGTTAAAAAGATTCTGCACGTTTAAATTGTGAAAATAAATATCAATTTAATTGGATGATTAAAGTTAATTTGCTTTCAAATACACCTCTCTCCTTATCTCATTTTTGAGCTGTTTCTCTTGGTTGAAGCTGAAATCCACACCAAGTATTGAAATTGAATTTGATTCATGTCATTGGCTTTTTAGTTACTTGCTCAGTTGAACCATTCACTACCTCACTCATTGGGTCACTATGAAGCTGTCGGAGGTAGCCCCAAGAGTTATGCAAAAGGTTTTCAAAACTTTACAAATCTGATTAAGCCTGCCCCTAGAGGGTCTCTGAAAAGACTAGATTTAGGCAGCGTTGGCGACTAAAGTTGCAGCTACAAGGACAAAACCTGCCTCCGCGAGTTACAGAAAGCCTGGATTGGCTTGAGTCCGCGATGCTGGACTTTGTTTTTGTAGTCGCGGTTTTAACCGCCAAAAACTTCCCACACGTCCGCTTAAAGCTGATTTATAGGTGTGTCACAAAGACGGTTTAGATTGGTATCAGTCGCTCAAAGGCTCACCTGCAAACGGCTTACTTGCAAACAATGTCTGTCTTCATGGGTATCGGCTTCACATCCCGTCGGACATAAAGGGGATGGCGCGGTTGACCCGACTGATTCATGCCCAGACAATACAGTGAGGTCTGTTGTGACAATAGGTTTAACACGCAGCGATCGCGCTGATGTAAATAACCCCAGTTGCCCCACGCCAATAGGGTGCGATCGCTCCGCTGCACGGCTTGTAATAAGTAGCGATCGTTCTCAATTCCAATGGGGTCAGTTGCCTGTCGCAATTCTGTTGGGTGTGTCGCACAATAGGCAAACAAATTCACCACTTCTAACGCCCCAAACCCCCATGCTTGAGCCAACCCAATGCAGCGACGAATCGTCGGGTCGTTGTGCTCGGCGTCGGCAGTGCTGGGGTTTAACATGACAAACACCACTTTGGGAGCACATCCCCAGTTGCGCCAGAGGGTGTAGCGGTAGGTGCCACTTGGGTCAAAGATTGCGCCCATTCACTCAAGAAAGGTTGTTGCGTAAATTGTAACTGTTTAGGTGTTGCTAGATCAGGCAGCCATACTACAACAAGAGCTTGTGGAGTTTCTGATATGAATCGTGCTTATCCCATTCGGTTTCAACCTGCGTTAATATTAACTGCTCTGCTTGGAGGGTTGGTTCTCAACAGTTGTGGTGCTCCTGCGCCGATGTCAGAGTCAGTTTCTAATGTGCAACCTCCCACGGCGGGTGCAGCTGCTCCACAGGCTCCTGCGGCGGATGGTTCGGTCGTGGCGGCTGCAACTGAAGTGCCGCGATCGCTGCCTCAGTTGATTAAAACCGCTGAACTGTCGATCGTGGTTGACTCGGTTGAAAAAAGCATTGATGCAGCAACGGCGATCGCCCACCAGCAACGGGGAGATGTATTGGGGTTACAGGATGAGTCGCCAACGGGGAGCCGCCAAACGGCTTACATGCAACTGCGGGTGCCACAAGACAAATTAGAGGCAACCATCAACGCTCTGGCAGGGCTAGGCACAATTCAACGGCAGTCGATCACCGCTGAGGATGTCTCGACTCAGTTGGTAGACTTTCAGGCGCGATTACGCAATCTGCAAAAAACAGAGGAAATGTTGCTCGATATCATGGAGCGATCGGGCAGTGTGGGGGATGTGCTGAAGGTGGCGCAGGAAGTGAGCAATGTACGAAATTCAATTGAACAAATCGACGCTCAACTCAAAGACCTGCAAAATCGGGTGGCTTACTCGACGATTAACATCAACCTGGAAGGGGCGATCGCCTCTACTGTGCCCGATCGCACTGTGGCAACCCAACTCGGCGAAACTTGGCAAAGCTCGACTCAGTCCTTGAGAGAGCTCACGGTTAATCTACTGCAAATCGGCATCTGGTTGATGGTGTACAGCCCCTATTGGCTTGTCATCGCAGGGATGATCTACGGCTACAACCGCCTAAAACGACGGAAACAGGCGATCGCAGCCCCAGAGCAACCGATTGCAGACCAAGGGTCGTAGGAAAAAAGGAGAAAGGATGAAGGATGAAGGCTGAAAATTAGACTACATAAAGCACTTGACGCGGTGCCACTGCTGGTTATCGTCCTGGCAGTAATAGCAACCTTCCCACCAGATGCATTGCCCATAATCCGTCTCGACCAGATGACTTTTACCCGGTTGCTCGTTGCCCAACAGCTCCACTAATTCATCTTTGCGATCGGTAGCTCTAGCGGCAATTTGATTTAGGGTTTTTTGTAATTCTTGGGAGATTGAATTATCGGTAGGCTTGCTACTACGTTTCACCGGATGTACCTCTTACAGACTGTACGAATATTTAACCTGCTTCTGCCCAGAAGCGGCTGATGATCCTGAATATTTTCATCATTATTTATCTATATGTACCATTACTTCATATGACGGCATCTGGTTTCCGGATGAGAAAAAACGGGAGGTTTGAGATGACGGCTGCACTCAAAGAATGGGCGATCGCGGTAGAGGCTTTGACCCACGGCAAAACGATTTTGTTGCTGCGCAAAGGTGGCATTCGAGAAGACCAGGGTCGCTTTACAGTTGCCCATCGCCAGGTTTGGCTCTATCCCACCTATGAACATCAGCAACCCCAGTTGTTGAAATCACCGTATGACCAACAAGTTCAGCCTGTGCCCTCCGGTTGGCATTCTGAAAAGGTTGTGCTGCAAGCTTGGGCAGAGATCACCCACGTTTTACCGATTCAATCGGAGACAGCGGTGAATGCTCTCCTACCCTTCCATATTTGGAATGACAGATGGGTCAGCGATCGCCTGCGATGGAAGCCTCAACAACCGCTGTATGGATTATTGCTACGAGTCTACAGGCTAGAAACGCCAGTTACGATTCCCTATCATTCTGAGTATGGCGGCTGCAAATCCTGGATCGAATTAGCGATCGGTTTTTCAGATGTCAAGGCTCAACCCGTTCTCACAGATGACTCTTATCAACATGAGGTGAGCCAGATTCAGCAGATTGTAGCGTGATGGCGATCGGGGTTAAGGCAAAAACCGATCGAGGGCAGACTTCAGTTCTTCAATCTCGGTTTGAATATCGCCTTCCTGGGCAGCGCGGGCAATGCATTCTGTCAGATGTGCATCTAAGATGATGCGAGCCACGCGATCGAGTGCCCCCCGCACCGCTGCAACCTGTACCAATACGTCGGGGCAAGAACGGCTCTCTTGCACCATTGTCTTAATGCCACGAATATGCCCCTCTATCCGCGATAGACGATTAATAATCTGGCGCAGAGACTCCTCACTGTGGACATGGGGATGGATTGCGTCGTGGCTGTGACTAGGATCGCTGTGGTCATGATCGCCAGAGGCGGAAGGCAGAGGAAGTTCGGAGGTTGCCATGACGCTAAACAGTGAAGGATATGGGGGCAAGAACTGGCAGGCTAATCGCGATCAGATGGGGGCATTTGCTGAAGAGCTTGTGCTGCTGGGCATTTGCTGTGAGATATTGTCCCAATTCTATTGTAAGCTCAAAACCTTGCACTCCACCTGGAATCGCAAATGGATAGCATATAGCCCTGTTGCTCAGGATGGGGTTACAGAGGTGCCTTTCCTGGTTAGTGATGACAAGTTATGACAGGTGTTGCCGAATCCAAAGAATGTTTGGGGCAACCCATCTGACAAGGTGCTTATTCAGTAGGTAAAATTTAAGCAAAACATCGTTACGCTGTTACACGACATGATGACTCGTATTGTTGCGATTCTTCTAGGACTGGTTTTGGCATTCAGTCCAATTCGAGTGTTACCCACATGGGCAGCAGCACTGCCTAGGCCAAACAACCTGCCAGTGCTGCCTCATGCCATATCAACCCTGACTCCGGCTGATGGGTTTGCTTTAGGCGATTCAAATCAGATCGTTGCCCAGGCTCCTGCTGCTACTAGCAGCACGACGAGTTTTGTGGCAGCAGCAGTGAACCGAGTGGGTGCAGCTGTGGTTCGCATTGACACCGAACGAACAATTACCCGCAACCCCGATCCTTTTCTAAATGACCCCTTTTTCCGTCGCTTTTTTGGCGACAATACGTTTCCTCAGGGGCCTTATGAAGAGCGATTGCGGGGGCAGGGGTCGGGCTTCATTGTCAGTGCTGATGGTGTTGTCTTGACCAATGCTCATGTTGTGGATAATGCCGATCGCGTGACAGTCAGGCTCAAAGACGGACGCCAGTTTGAAGGCGAAGTGCGAGGTGCTGACGAAGTGACGGATTTGGCAGTGGTGAAAATCAACGCAACTAGCTTGCCGACTGTTCCTCTGGGGGACTCAGACCAGGTGCAGGTGGGAGATTGGGCGATCGCCGTTGGCAACCCCTTAGGACTCGACAACACCGTCACCTTAGGGATCGTGAGCACCCTCAACCGTCCTAGCTCACTGGTTGGCATTCCTGACAAGCGTGTGGAATTTATTCAAACTGATGCGGCGATCAACCCTGGCAACTCAGGTGGGCCCTTGCTCAACGCTCAAGGTGAGGTGATTGGCATCAACACGGCTATCCGAGCCAATGCGATGGGAATTGGGTTTGCCATTCCTGTTAACCAGGCCAAAGATATTACTGCTCGCCTTGCCCGTGGCGAACAAATTGTGCATCCGTATTTGGGTGTGCAAATTGCCACGTTAACCCCTGAGTTGGCCAAGGAAAACAACGACGATCCAAACGCTACGGTGATTTTGCCAGAGGTGGATGGAGTGCTAGTGGTAGGCATTGTACCCAATTCACCTGCGGCTCAAGGAGGATTGCGACGGGGAGACGTGATTACTCAGATTGACAATCGCCCTATCACGACGGCTGAGCAGTTGCAAGACACTGTAGAACGGAGCCAGTTGGGTCAAGCTCTGCGGCTCACCATCAGACGGGGCGATCGCACTCAACAACTCTCGGTGCGTACCGCAGAGCTGTCTCCTGATCAGAGACAGTAGAGATAGAAGAGGAGAAAAAAGAAGGGACGCGATTAATCGCGTCCCTTCTTTTTCACCCTTTAGGGCAGACGCGATACATCGTGTCTCTTTTTTTGGTTTTTTCGAGTGACACTAAGCTATGAAATCGCCAGGTCAAGACACAGGCGGCGATCGCTAAGCCAATGGCCAATCCTAACCACAAACCGACTCCACCCATCCCCTGCTGTAGCCCTAAGAGATAGCCACTGGTCAACCCAACGCCCCAATAGGCGATGATGCCAATTAGCATGGGAATGCGCGTGTCTTTTAAGCCTCGCAATGCTCCAGCGGCGATCGCTTGAATGCCATCCACAATTTGAAAGAGGGCAGCGACTCCTAAAAGTGATGTGGCGATCTGGATGACAGCCGCATTCTCAGCATCATTGAGGTTGAGATAAAGAGCAATGATGCTTCTGGGAGCGATCCACATGATCAATCCCATGACTGCCATAAAGAGAGCACCGAGTCCAATGCCGACATATCCGGCAAGTCTTGCCCCGTCTGAATCGCCCTGTCCAACTAATTGTCCGACTCGGATGGTTGTTGCCAATGAAATTCCCATCGGCACCATAAAGGTGAGTGCAGAGGTTTGCAGCGCAATTTGATGAGCCGCCAGTGTGGTGGTTCCTAAATAGCCCATCAGAAATGTAGTGATGGTAAATAACCCTGCCTCAACAGCAAACAACACACCAATGGGGATACCGATTCCCACGAGTTCTTGAAACCGCTGCCTCTCAAAGCGGTGTAGATGGCGAAACAGCCCACATGCCAAGAGAGCGGGTTGAGTTTTGATGTAGATGATCAAGGCGACCAACATTAGCCAAAAAGAGAGGCTACTGGCCCAACCAATCCCGGCTAACCCCAATGTTGGTAGACCAAATTTGCCAAACATCAACACATAGTTGGCGACGACGTTAAACAAGGTGCCGCTAATGGTAATTGCTAACACAGGACGAGGACGTGACAGCGCAGTAACAGTGCTTCTAAAAGCGGCAAAGATCAGGGCTGGCAAAACCCCCCAAGCGATCGCCTTTAGATAAGCTTGGGTTAAGACAACGATGCTTTCGGCTTGCCCAAAGTGGCTCATCAAAGCACCCATATTCCACAGCAATAGAGTGATTGGCAACGCCAAGAAAACGGCTAACCATACGCCTTGAGCGGTGATTCGTCCTACTTTTTCTAGTTGTCCGCTGCCATAGGCTTCTGCAACCAGAGGACTGACGGCTGAGACAATGCCTGTGCTAATGATCAGCAACACCCCAAATGTTGCAGCCCCTAATCCTCCTGCCGCCAGTGTTTGGCTTCCTAGCAGACCCATCATCACGGTGTCTGTAAATGATGTCATTGCCTGCGATAACTGTGCCCCGGCCAATGGCACAGACAAGATTAGACAGGCATTAATTTCTGAGCGAAGCCGAGCGGTGAGAGCCATCATCGTCCTGTGATACATCAAGCTGCGGTGGAATTAACTGCGATGAGTTGATCATTCACTTATGATTTGGTGTGAATGAATACTCCATTGACTTAGCACAGTGTGCTATTCAGCTCGTGTACTATATCTGACGGTGCGATCGCCCTACTTCCCCCAGCGGCATCACCCGATTGTAGGAGGGATGGAGCAAAGATGCTGTTAAACCAGAAAACAGCTTGATATGGTTCTACGCAGGTTCAAGACCTTTAGTCTGTCTACGCGACTTCGTTTCAATAGCTGTGAATCCTTTGCCGAGTCCAGTCCCTCAACCGCTAGATGCACCCCGAAAAAAGGGATACACGCTAGTTGTTTAAACAAAACCTATCTTTAGTTAGAGATGTCAGCGATAGAAATATTGCTATAAAAATATTGGGAAATACACGAGTAGCCAACCCGGGTTAAACCGGGTTTTTTCTTTTTAAACGGGGGCGATCGCTCCACACCTTTTGCCTGATGAGTCTTTTGGCTGAGGACTACCGGATGTTTTAGCTGATACTTTCGTTAACCGGGAAGCGATCGATTAACTGAATGGCTCTCACTGCATTTTGCTTGAAACCTGCTGACAAATGAGGCACGTAGGGAATCTGCGATAAAAAGTCGAGGGTTCGTCGCAAAATCCGCACGACATCTCCCTCATCCAGGCTGGTATTGGAACACAGGTCTACCCAGGGTTCTCCCAATGCCCACTGCTCGACCAATCCCACAAAGTCATATTCCAACCAAATGGGTAGCACAACTTGATGGCGACGTTGCAATTGAAACAGTTGGCGACGAATGCCTCGTAACCCTTCGAGAGCTTCTTCCACTTCGCCTGACGGGTCATAGTTAGTCCAGCTATCGGGGCGCGATACCTCAGTCACCAGTGCGGCACAGGCCGCCGCCAGATAATGTGGATCGAGGGCATCCAGTTCACCCGATGCCAGAGCTAGACCCAGCCACAGTTCATTGTCACCTCGAATCGCCGCCGCAATTTGCCCCAGGTCAGTGGGCTGAACCCCAATCAGACAATTAAACTGTTGCAAGATATCCATCAAGCTGAGAAATTCTTGCCAATAGCGTTGAGTTTGTTTGCTCAATTTTTGTTGGCGATCGCTCAGTTCGGTTTGAATTCGGGCAATGCGCTTTTGCTGCTTCACCAGTTTGCCTGGATTGCCCCACTGATGGGCTGGATGGGCGGTGATTTGACTCTCGACCATTGCCACTCGCTCTAGCTGCTCTTTAACTTCAGGCGACAGATCAGCGGCGGAGGGGGGTTGCGGAATCTGATAAGCGATCGCCGCTGTCTGCTCTTGTCCGCTCCAGGTGTGCCCTGGTCTGAGGGCTAACTCAACCGGGGGAGTCAGATGATCGGCTGCCATCAAGCGAGGAAACTCAGCGTGCAGCCCCACTACATCTGACACGGTGACAACATACCAGGTATTGTCTTTTCCTAGACAAATCAGGTAAGGGAATTGCCCTGAACCAGGCACTTTTGCCACCAACACAGCGGGCAGCGGGGTTTGCACTGGAATGTGTTTGCCCTTGAGACTCAACAGGGTACCCGCGATCGCAAAGGGCAACGCCGTCGTCAACTCATTGGTTTGCAGGTCTTGGGCTTGATGTTGCAAGATCTTCAGCAAACGGCGTTCTTCTTTGAGCCGTTCATGCAGCTTTTCATAGTTTGCCAACAGTGCTGCATCCGCTGAAGCAATTTGAGCGTGTTGGTGTTCTAACTCTGCCTCAAGCCGCTCAATTTCTTGTTGTTGGGGCTTCAAGTACAGCGTCGCCAGATATTGCCCAAAGCTTCGCTCAATCAAGGCTTTCGCCTCTTCTAGCGTATGGGTTTGCAACAAGTTGAGCACCATGCCATAGCTGGGGCTAAACTGGCTAATCAGCGGATCGGCTCCGGATGTGGCTAGGTAAGCTCCCTCGGTGGCTCCCTCAAACCGATTTTGCACTGTGACAACATAACCCACCGGATCCATGCCTCGGCGTCCGGCTCGTCCTGCCATTTGCAGAAACTCCGACGCATTTAACAAACGGTGTCCCCGATCTGTGCGCTTAGAGAGACTAGAGATGACCGTGGTGCGAGCGGGCATGTTGATCCCTGCGGCCAGAGTCTCGGTGGCAAAAACGACTTTGATTAAGCCCTGTTGAAACAGCTCCTCAACTAAACCCTTCCAGGCGGGTAAAATGCCTGCGTGGTGAGCCGCGATGCCTCGATAGAGCGGTTCTAGGGGGGCACGGTTGACTTCAGGATTGCGGGTTAGAAACTCATCAATTTGCATTTTGAGTTTGGCGGTTTCAGCCTCACTCACCAGTGACAGTCCATCCAATTCATTAATGGCCTGGTCACAGCCGCGCCGACTAAAGATGAAATAAATCGCAGGCAACATATCTCGCTGTTGCAACTGACCAATCACTGACACCAAACTGGGAGCCTCTTGTTTGCCCTTGGGCTTGCCTCCCTTGGGCTTCAGTCGGGGGTTGATGCCCTTGCCTTCAGGATTGAGCAGGGGAAATAATCCTTTAGGGCTAGAGAACAAAAATTGCAGTGGAACAGGGCGAAAGTCAGAGTAGATTAACTCAGTTGGCCCGTGTACCTGGTCAATCCAATCGGTGAGTTGCTGACTATTGGCAACCGTCGCTGACAGAGCCACCAGTTGCACCTCGTTAGGGCAATAGATGATCGACTCCTCCCACACCGTACCGCGTTGGCGATCGTTCATGTAGTGGCATTCGTCTAACACCACCGTCTCGACATCGACGAGCGATGTACCCACTTGCCCAATCGGGGTGCCATACAGCATGTTACGAAAGATTTCAGTGGTCATCACTAGCACTGGGGCGTCGCGGTTGACCGAGACATCCCCCGTCAACAACCCCACCTGATCTGCCCCAAACTGTTCCCGAAAATCGCGAAGTTTTTGATTTGACAGTGCCTTCAGGGGGGTGGTGTAAAAGACCCGCTTGTTTCTTGCTATGGCTCGATATATGGCGTATTCCCCAATGAGAGTCTTACCAGAACCCGTCGGTGCACAGACCACGACTGATTTGTTGGCGTTGAGAGCGGCGATCGCCTGTTGCTGAAACCCATCTAACTCAAATGGAAACAGGCGACTGAGATCAAGTTCAAAAGGGCTAGAGGAAACGTTCACAAAGGGGGGACACTACCACACTAATGATTGAAGACAAATGATTGAAGACAGTTCAGGCGAGGGGAAATGGGAGCGATCGCACCAGACTTACACCAGGTTTATCCTCAATCATAAGTCCTATTGCTTTTTTAGCGATTCCACTAACTGACATGATAGGAGAAATTCATTCGATCGCATTGGGGTTAGAGGCAGCAATTCCTGATCGGGATGAGGTGTTGCGATTATTAGAGGGGCAGAGACGTGATTAATCGCGTCTGTACGGAGATGAGATGGGTGAATGGGGATGAGTAGATGGATGAAGAGAGGCGATGCAAAGCAATTCTCCCAAGGGGCGATGCAAAGCAGTTCCCCCAAAGGGCGATCGCCTAACCTAACAATCTTTTCAGTTGCTTGTAGACTTCATCATCATTCCGCTTACCGACTAGAACAATCTCAACTAAATCTTCATCAGCTTTGAAGCGGTAAACAATGCGATATTCACCCGAATCCACTCGATAATAGCCAGAGTATCCAGTTAACTCCTTGCTATCTGAGGGTAATGGTTCAATATTCAGAGCCAAAACCTTCTTAGAAATTTGAGCCGCAATCTTGGGTTGTAATCCTTTCAAAAAATCAAGAACGGTTTGCAGACCATCCAGTTTTGCCATATCACGTACTACTGACGTTACCCCAAATTTGCTAACCGCTGAAGCTCAGTTGTAAACGCATCTGAGCCAACCATTAACGAAGATCGCAGTGCAGACTCCGCAAACGTTCCGAATACCCGGTCTTCTAATTCCTCTAATCGCCTGATTAAATCTTGGTACTGTTGCGCTGACATGAGGACATAATCAGATTGCGCTTGTTGTGATTCCTGCGTCAACAAGACTGGCTCACTTGCAGCCTGCTCCAAAATTTCATTAGAAAGAGGTGGAATTTCTGTCAGTGCATAGCTTTGCATAACGCTAAAACCTGAGAGTTTGATGCTATTGTAATCCATCCTCAGAAGAGACTGAGAGACAAGATGTTAATTGCGATCGCTGACTACACTCGTGCTATTGCAATCAATCCCCAAGATGTTTATGCTTATTACAACCGAGGTTTAGTCTATCGCGACCTTCAGCAATATCGTGAGGCATTGGCGGATCTGAATCGGGCGATCGAATTGGGATTAGAGGAGGCAATTCCCGATCGGGATGAGGTGTTGCGATTATTAGAGGGGCAGAGACGCGATTAATCGCGTCTGTACGGAGATGAGATGGGTGAATGGGGATGAGTAGATGGATGAAGAGAGGCGATGCAAAGCAATTCTCCCAAGGGGCGATGCAAAGCAGTTCTCCCAAAGGGCGATCGCTCCTAGATAAACACACTTGAATCAACTTTGAATAATTGACTCAATACTTTAACTTGGGCGATCGACAATTCACGCTTTCCTTCTAACATTTCAGTCGCCGCTATCTCAGACCCCAACACGTTGGCTAACTCAGCGATCGCAATTCCCTGTTGCTCCATCAAAAATTCAAGCATTGAACTGGGGTTAGATTGAGAACTCACTTGATAAAATTCGTGTTCAAACTTTTCAATTAAAGCAATCAATAAATCATACAATTCATTCTCTTCTGGGCTTCGATTGGGTCGATGCATCAACTCTTCTACAACTGCAAGTGCCCGTTCGTTGTCTTCCTCGGTTCTGATCAGTTTGGGTTGATATTGAGATAGAAGCTCACTATATCGACTGGCATTAAAAGTAAGAGTCATTCTTCCATTTCTCCTTGTCGTATTCTGCGTGAGTCAGAACGTATTTGATATAAATTAACTGCCTTTCATAGTCGATGCTAACAATCAAACGATAATGGTTTCCTTTAACGTTAAAAACGGTGAAATTTCCAACGGCTTCAGCTTGTGGAAAAGTGGCTTGAACTTCAACCAAATTTGACCAATCTGCCTTACTGGTGACCTTAAACCAGTTATCTAAAGCTTCACGACAGTCAGCATGTTGTTCACTAAATTCCCGCAAACGCTTATAGCTAATGATGTGCATCTATATCAACCATTTTCTCTCTTCACCTAGCCTAATCTCTGGTGTTATAAGACCTTTATCGGCTGAGAAACCTTCTCTAAAGCTGCTAACCGCTGAAGCTCAGTTGTAAACGCATCTGAGCCAACCATTGACGAAGATCGCAGTGCAGACTCTGCAAACGTTCCAAATACCCGGTCTTCCAATTCCTCTAATCGCCTGATTAAATCTTGGTACCGTTGCGCTGACATGAGGACGTAATCAGATTGCGCTTGTTGTGATTCCTGCGTCAATAAGACTGGCTCACTTGCAGCTTGCTCCAAAATTTCATTAGAAGGAGGTGGAATTTCTGTCAGTGAATAGCTTTGCATAACGCTAAAACCTGAGAGTTTGATGCTATTGTAATCCATCCTCAGAAGAGACTGAGGGACAAGATGTTAATTGCGATCGCCGGACTATACCCGTGCGATTGAAATTAACCCGCAATATTCACTTGCCTACAACAATCGCGGGTTAGCCTATCGCGACCTTCAGCAATATCGTGAGGCACTATCGGATCTCAATCGGGCGATCGCATTGGGATTAGAGGCAGCAATTCCCGATCGGGATGCGGTGTTGCAATTATTAGAGGGGCAGAGACGCGATTAATCGCGTCTGTACGGGGTGAATGAGGGAGGAGAGAGGCAAAGCAGTTCTCCCAAGGGGAGATCGCCTATCATTATGAGTAAAGTTATCCTAATGCCTGAAGCCTAATGGAAACGATTCGGCAAATTGTTTTAGTCAACCGCGATCGCAAAATAGAACTGACCCTTCCAGAGGGGGTGCAACCTGGGCTGGTTGAAATTGTTGTTGTACTACAACCGTTAGAGCGATCGACATCTACTTCGACTGAAATTCCTAATCTCTTCGGCTTCCTAGAAAGTCGGACTGATCCGCTCCAGTTCCAAAGGACTTTAAGAGATGAATGGAACAGGTAATCAATATTTACTCGACACCAATATCTTTATTTATTACTTCAATGGGGATCTAACCGTTCAACCTCTATTCAATGAAATTTTGACTGGAGATGCTATCGGGTTTTACTGCCCAATTAGCTGGGTAGAATTGCTTTGCTATCCTGCTTTAACCGAATCAGAAGCCAATCAAATTCGGAGCTTCTTGCGATCGCTAACTGAGGTTTCACTGACTGAACCAGTTCTCGATCGCACAGCCGACATTCGACGAAAGTATCGAGTTCCTTTAGCAGATGCTTTGATTGCAGCCTGTGCAATTCAAATTGATAGCATTCTAGTGACACGAAATGTTCAAGATTTCCAAAATATTGAAGATCTGAATCTCCTTAATCCATTTGCTCCATAAACTCACAGATCGTCGTTCTAACCAATCTGTGAAAGCAGATCACTCTCTGAATAAGTGCTTATATTTAGGGCGATCGCCAGCAATATCGTGAGGTATTGGCGGATCTCAATCGGGCGATCGCATTGGGGTTAGAGGAAGCAATTCCCGATCGGGATGAGGTGTTGCAATTATTAGAGGGGCAGAGACGCGATTAATCGCGTCTGTACGGAGATGAGATGGG
>JANRJA010000054.1:0-19112 GCA_033764315.1 Oculatellaceae cyanobacterium bins.114 | reverse complement strand
TTTTTAAAGCACTTTACACATATAGCGCCGCCAAACACCTGTTGTTATTGGGGCGGTTTGTGTGCGGCGCACCCCCCTGGGGTCCGCCTCTCACAACCCATTTGGGATTGCTATATCGCAGTCCTAAATCAGTTGTAAGTGGGTTCATCGATCTGAGGTATGTAGAGCTGCTCCCAACGAAAGTGCAGGCCAATAAATCAAATCCGTTGATTTCGCGATGCCCTCAATATTTCCTTATGCAAAACTCAGCTAGATTTCATAATTGTTATTTAACTTAGAGAAATAGAACTGGTAGTCCTAAACAAAAGGATACGCTGCGCTCCGTGCGGCATATCCTTACTCAAAAATCATTACTTTTAGAGGACTACCATAGAACTTAAGTAAAAAGGTGGAATTTTTGCAAGGCGCATTTTGACTCCCATTTGCCTAACTCAGGATAAGCCGCTTAATGCTTGAAATCCTTACTAGAGGAAGAGTTGAGCGGAGCCGAAACCCGGCATTTAGTTTACTTTAATTTCACCCAGCTACTTAAAGAAATAAATTCTATTTAGAACGGCTAACTGTGATATTAAATCAAGGTTTTGATGAATGAAGAAACGTTATTTCTTACAAACAGGGGCGGCAGCCGTGGGCGTGATCTTGCTATCTCGCTCTGGCATTTTAGGGGCAGAAGCTGAAACCGCTTCGGGAGAAGGATTTGAGATTACTAAGACAGAAGCAGAATGGCGCGAAATTTTGACACCCAGTCAGTTCAATGTGCTGCGACAAAGAGGTACAGAGCTACCTTTTAGTAGTCCACTGGCTGAGCAATACGCTCCGGGTACTTATAATTGTGCGGGCTGTGACCTGCCTTTGTTCTCTTCAAACACCAAATTTAATAGTGGTACGGGTTGGCCCAGTTTCTATGCACCCCTTGAAAATGCTGTTCGCACTTCTGAAGATTATTCTTTGTTTATGACGCGCATTGAGGTACATTGTCGTCGTTGTGGTGGACATTTAGGACATGTATTTGATGATGGTCCTGCACCGACTGGAAAACGCTATTGCATGAATGGAATTGCTCTGCAATTTATTTCAGGATAAGTCTATCAGCATTAAACTCATGACTTTTAGAGGACGATCTGTCCTGTTGCGTTGAGTTTGATTTTGATATCACTATCGTTCAATTGTTGGAGAATTTTATCCCTATGTCAGTTCACCGCTCTGCACCTTCTAATTTCAATTTTCTGCTGCGTCGTTTACCCCTCTTGTCGTTGATGGCGATCGCTCTGGCATACAGTGTTATTCGGTTGGGGTTAACGGCTAATGCATCTAGCTCTGCGACGGCAGCGACGTTTCCTGACCCTACAACTGGTATTTCACTGGCTGTTGCAGGAGAACAGACAACCGAACAAACAGCCGTTTTTGCAGGGGGTTGTTTTTGGGGCATGGAAGGAGTGTTTGAGCATGTGCAAGGAGTGTCCAAAGTTGTCACAGGTTACGCCGGGGGGAGTGCAGATTCGGCATACTATCCAGATGTTAGTTCTGGAGTGACAACCCATGCAGAATCAGTAGAAATCACCTATGACCCATCACAAGTTTCCTATGGAGAGTTGCTCAAGGTTTACTTTGCGGTAGCCCATGATCCTACGCAATTAAATCGACAAGGGCCAGATGTCGGAACGCAATATCGCTCAGCTATCTTTTTTGCAAATCCTGAGCAGCGACAAGTGGCGCAAGCTTATATTGATCAACTCAATCAAGCCCATGTTTTTGATCACTCAATTGTGACTCAACTGACTCCTTTAGAGGGGTTCTATGCGGCTGAGAGCTATCATCAAGACTTCATTGCTCGCAATCCACACAATCTCTATGTGGTGTTGCATGACTTACCCCAAATTGATCAGCTTCGAGAGCAGTTTCCTGATCTATATCAGGAATAAGCCAGTGGAGTATAGCCGTGACCACAGTCGATGGGGCGGAGGCGAGTCAGAAAGCTTTCCCAGCATCAGGATTTGAGCCATTGCCTTTGCCTTAAGCTTTCTAACCAAAGCTATACCTGTCAAGCTGGCAGTGATTCTCTCAAGTTGGGGGGCTTCTCATTCCCAAAGTCTCAAGACGGGAAGATTTAGGGGCTACCACTGTTGCAAGGGCATTGCTGCCAATTGCAAGATTTGAGTGAGCCGATAACCTGCGCTCGATATAATATTGCTTCTACATAATATTGCTTCTACTTTGTAATAGTACCTGCGGCTAAGTGCAAAACCATAGGCTGTCCGCCTTCTTGATGATATTTGTCGGCCCAGGCTTGAATGAGTTTGTCCAATTCTTGCAGGGCTTCGTCTTTGCGCTCAAGCTCTACTTCAAAGACTTCTAACCCTCGTAAAACCCCAGGCTCCTTATTAACCCAAGCCTGTAAGAGTTGAAAAAAACCGTCTACATCCTCAAACATGGTATAGATCCGTTCTCGCTCATCTTGAGGAGAATAAGAGGTGCGTGCCAGACAATAAAAGGGAAACCCTCGTGGCGAGTGAACTTGCACTACTGTACCAGAGTAGAGTAACCGCAACTTGATATGCTCAATTAGGGCATCGCTGAGGGGAACGCGATGCGCATCTGGTAAATCTTTCTGTGATTCTAAATGCAGCAGTTCAATCAGTTCCATAAATTGAAACTCTGTAGTGACCAAGGCGTTTGGTAAGTTATCTGGCAGAGACGCTTCAACCTCCAACTTTTCTTCCTGTGTTAAGCCAATCATCGGCAATCGAGGCTGAACCGGAGTCCAGGGATACTTTTTTAACCACAGATGGGGAAGACAAATTAAGTAGTAGGGCTCTTGTGAGGCCAGGGTTTTGAGCAATTTGCCTTCTGTTAAGGCAGACTCCACTTCTTGAACAATGGTCTTCACCCGTTTGGGTTCAACGTGGTGCAACAGCCCCGTCTTGCGAAAGTTTTTTCCTTCACTGAGATAGGTTGTATAGATCGCAAACTTTGCAGCCGTCATAGCGGCATCTAAAAAAGCACCATAGCGATGTCCCCCACCCTGCATGATATTAATTGCTAGTCGGATCAAGATCTGATCGGTTGCACAGGAGTTAGGGATCTCAAAAGCCTTCAAATCATGATTGGTATAATGATTGATGTTCCTTCCAGATATAGAGTTTGAATACGAAATTTGGTCTGACATTTTAATAACAAACAAACATTTTAACGCTCACGACATAGCAGTTCTAAATCAGTTGTGAGGTGGGTGAGTTGTGAGAGGCGACCACCTGAGGGATGCGCCTCTTACAACCCATTTGAGATTGCTATAGATTAGTATAGGTTGCACTAACCCGCATGATTTTATCCTCAATCGTTTCCCAGGTTTGGGGTGAAACCCATACAGCCGATCGCCTACACTGAACTATTAACAGATTTGCGAAAAGATATTGATCGAGGGCTGTGACTTCGCTGCGTGACAAATTGATCCATTCTCGATGTAGATTGAGTGCATTTAACCAGGTTTGATGAACTTGTTCAATAAATGCTTTACGGGATGCCAACGTTTTTTGGTAATGGGGAGCTTTAACTTTTAGTGCATCTAGCCAAGCAATTAGCACATTAAATTTGACCAGGTGAAAAATTTTGATCTCTTCAAATTTATGGGCAATGTCTATGACTAGATCGAGCGCACGAGACAGGTCGAGTGCCCGCACCAATGCCAAATCAAGTGCCCGATTTAATGTCAGGGTGTGGTCAAGTGCCAGGGCAAGATTACGAGCGCGATCGATATCCAAATTTAAAGCTCTGACTCGTGCCTGATCCAGTGCTAAAGCTTGAGCCAAATCGAGTGCTAAGAACATGGCGATCGCCCGTTTGACAACAGGTTTATAGCTTCCTTCAGATCCGGTAGTGATCTGATCTGCCCAGGTTAGCAAGTTACGCAGATTGGGTGTCTGAATCAGACTAGTCGCCTGTTTCTCCATCATGACCAGCAACTCATCAGCTTGTTGCAATCCCGCTAATAACAAAAACACCTCTCGCCAGTGATGATCTACCAAATGTTGCACCACCACCTCTTGAACATCTTGTCGAGTGTCGATGATGTGCTGAGCCGTCAAAAACTCTTGCAGTGTTAAGTGAGAAAACGAATAGATGCCTTCAGCTCGTTCTACCAAAATACCGTGGTGAACTTCGATAGACTTCAAAACCGCATACCCGTCAATGAAGGGTTCATCTGGCAGCATTTCTTTCAACAGATGCTCAATTTGACTGGCAAGCTCGCGTCTAGACAAAAAGAAACGATTGTTTTGAAAGGCATCATAGGCAATCTTAGAGATCATGAGTTCCTTTCGTTTTGTATCGAGTCCGCGATACAGAGAGGCTTGAGGAAGCCCTTTCTCTCCAGACCACTCTTCTAACAGAGTGCGGAGTGCTTTTTCGTAGAGGGTGGCTCGATTAGTCGGAAACTGACCTGCCCGTTGATAGAGCAAACAGGTCAGGGTTAATAAGAGCGGTGTATGGGTTAACTCTTTAGCGGCTGCATAGTCACTACTCACTAACTTTGTCCAACACTCTTGCCCTTTGTAAGCATCGTGAGCAAACCAATGTTGAATAAACTGATAAATCTGTTGATCGTCAAAATTTGCAATTTCAACATCGGTAAACCGACGAAAGTTGTGCCGATAAGCGGCGATCCGACAGGAAATGATAAAGCGATTTTTGTCATAGCGATCGACAAAGTTGCGAATTTTAGCAATGGCTTCACTCATCCGTTCGGCAGGGACTTCATCCAGTCCATCTAACAAAATGAGTAGCTTTCCTTGCTCCAGGGCTGCCCGAGTAAATTTTTGGTGATATGGGAATCCGCAGGTTTCAAACTCGTTGGCGATCGCCCCCTCAATGTTGATGTCGCTCAACCGAAACTCTTTTAGCTCAATCAACACAGGAATGCAGTCATGTTGAAAACAAGGTGGTTGATTGTGGGTCAAGATCTCTAGCCCCACCTTGCGTAAAAAAGTAGACTTCCCCATCCCAGGTCCACCCAAGACCATCATATATTGGGTTTGATTGGCTACTTCTAGCCCAGATTTACGCTTGCCCACCCCGTTATAAAGGCTTCGCTGCTGTGCCTGACGATAGACATTCTCTAACGCTTCGATGGTTTCAAACCGACGAATCGTGTTGTTGTCTAAAAACTGCACTGCAATATACACCGATTCCAGTGGAATTGGCTCTCGCATCCCCAACACCTTGAGTGTGCCGTGTCGTTCAGAGTAGTTTTGGTTGTATTTATTAGACGCTTTGAATACTTCTTGTTGGAGTGATTCGTTGAGTTGATAGAGTACTCTGCTACTAGACTCAAACAGCATTTGAAAAATGCTTAAGGCTAGTGTTTTGACCACATCTGCTCCTGATAACATAGCTCGTTGGTATTTCATGGATGTGCTGGCTTATTAGCTACCTGTGTTACTCAATCTGCTTGGCTGGAGATGAAGTGGTCTGGGTTTCAGTTAGGTGAGTGGCTTCTCTCAAGCGGCGTTGAGCATAGGCTAGATTCTTGGCATATTCCTCAACTTTGAGTGCAGCTGTACTATATCGAGGATTGGTAGAGGGTGTTAAGTTCATCAATCGAATCGCTTCTAACCAACTGTTGGTGACTGTTTCCCAGTCGGCTGCTTGGGTTGCTGTTTGGGTTAGCTCAGCGGCTCGTGTGGCTTGGTTGACAGCTTCTCTGAAGGGATCACTAACGGGGACAGGTGTTTGAGCACTAGAGATCGTGTTGGATAGTGCCTGCATGGTTGGAGGGCGATCGCCCCAACGGAGAAACTGCTTCGCGCCGCTAACCACTCCCATCAGTTGATGCTTAGCCCCATAGAGACACGACATCGCTGTTGAGCAGTGACTGTAATAGGCATACACCGGGAGGATAGATACGGTCAGCCCTAAAACAATAGCAGATAGATGGCGCAGAGCCGACCGAGATTTAGCCCGGTGTGGATTTGTAACTCGATAGATGTCTTCAAAAGGCTCAAGGATGAAGGGTGAGCTGTCTAACTGTCGAGCGAGTAAGCTGACTTCATAGGCGGCCTGCTCTAAAGCAAGTTGTCGGTGGGGTGCTTTGCTTTCGGAATGAGTAACGGGATAGGCAGGGACAGGTAATCGAAATTTGCAGTCAGAATTGCTCGCTTTAATTAAGGTAGCTGTTACATCAAAATCATAGACATCGAAATCCAGCGTATCAAAATAGGTATCGATGTCAACATTAGATGGACTCACAGAACAAGTAGACATGGCATTAAAGTATTAACTAAACGGTGTCCATTGAAACAATAGAGAGTCTAACCACAGTGCAAACAAAGAAGCAGCCTGAGCTAGCTTGAGTTAAGCTAGGCGATCGCGTCTAAAAGGGTCTGTCTGGCTCTCATTTTCTGTGCTCTTAATCGTGCCCTACGCAACAAATTACAACAGACCAAGTCAGCAAACTCTCGATCAAAATGGCTTGTTGGCTGACCCCGAAGACGCCAATGAAACAGAATTTTTTCAACCGATGCAACTTTATAGCGTCCTTGATAGAGTGCTTCAACAATTGCTGAGAGAACCCACTTAGCAGGATATTCAGCTAACCAGTTTCTCACGACTTCTTCAGTTGTCTGTTCTTCTAAATCAAAACAGTAATGGGTTAGTAGAACGGAGGTAGATGCAGATGGATTGTGTCGCATAGTGAGAATATATGAAGTCTTACTTGTGGATAGATAATACGGAAATCCTTATTTAAAAAAAAGAGGGTGACACCCCATATGAGGATCAGCCCTCATACTAATCTGTTGTGTTTACTCTATGTTTAAACCGTTACGAAAACTTTGACAGGGGAGACTTATGGTACTGCCATTCTGTATTTTTAAGCGACGAATCTTTCCTCGCAGCCCCGCATTTTGCCTCAAATTGTAAAGTGTCTATACATAAAACATCTTACTTTCCAATCGACTTTTTGACCCTGCTCTAATTCATGCTGTGAAATAATTAACCTTCAATTCTTCTGACAGGTACAGCATAAAGTCTTTTACAATAGAACTAATTTTGTGATCTAGAGCTGTTTTAATTTAGTTGATAAAAATGAGTTTGATTATTTTTTGGAGAAGCAGTCGATGATTTTGCTTCCGATAGCAATAATTACTATAGGGGCTAAAAAGAAAACTGAGTCAATGAAAAAAGCTACCCATTCAGTTAGTAATTTGCTCTGCTAAATGGAATAAGCTTAATTTGATTTGTGCAATTCATGCTGATTGATTGCTTAATGTAAGCGTATTGCGTAAAATGCCTTTGCAAAAGTTATGCTTTAACTTAGCAATATCTCAGTGATTCACCACCCTATCAAGACGTGTTTTTTGAGCGTTAGGAGATAGATATAGAGCACTTTCAAGAGTGTTTATCTTAGATCTCCAGCTTTTGCTCAAGTTGGAGATCTAAATTCATTCGTTGCTTAAGTGGAGTGGGCTTGAGTACTAACTTGAACGCAACTTGGGGTGAACAAAAAAATTCCTTCACCAATGCGTTCATAATTTCCATCCATGGCATGAGTACCACCTGTGATAAAGTCAATAGCCCGTTGTGTATAGTCTGGACTCATGGCAGCTAGATTTAACACTACAGATTTGTAATCTCGTAATGCTTGAACCACAGACGGTATTTCTTCAAAGGAAGTGGGTTCTATGACCAATACCTCAGTGATTCGATGACCTGCTTCGGCAATGTGAGTAAACTTGCTGGCTGCTCCTGAGCTACGGTTGCCCGGTGTCGGAGTAGTGGAATTGGGATAGGGCGATCGCGGCGGGTAATCGCCCCTGGCATAAGTATTGGCATCACCCGATTGATAGTGCGGTCTATTGGAATAGGAGGAACCACCCATGTAATGCTCATCTGGCCTGTTATTGTAGCCATTGTCATAGCTAGCGTTGTAATCATGGCTATAGTGACTGTGGTGATTGGCATACCTGGCCTCATCCTGGTACGCATCCTCATATTCATAGGATTGGTGTGGATTGGAAACGTTGCCAAGGCGGTTAGAAAAGAATTGCACTGCTTTGCTCCATCACAACTGAAGGACTTTAATCAACGTTGAGGTTATGAGATCCAGGGATGGGGCGATCGCAGGGTTAAAACACTCATAAACTCTCCAGGATTAGGACCACGTTGGAGTTTGCTCCAAGCTCCAATTTCGGCATAGTTCAACATGTGAAGCATTTTCATGTTGTTGATCAAGGTTTGTCGAGAACCGATGGCAATCAATCTGAGTGAATTATTGTCCATAGGCTGTTTTATTTTGGAGCGACACGACTTAGATAAAGGAATCGGTTGCGCCAATTGCACCCGACCTGATCCTCGATCTTCTCCCGCCGATTTGAAATGAGTTTGATTTCCAGGATGGGGTTGTGTCACCTCAGCAGAGACCGAAGAGTTAGGGGTTGCCGCGGTTAGATCAACAGACGCACGCGTTTGAGCCGCAGACTGAGTAGGCTGAGCAGATGTCATATAAAACTCCATTGAATATTGGGTGAGTTAGAAGGCAGTGCTAGGGGCGCACAGATGTAGAAAACCCAACCGCCTGTCTAATGTTTATTAATCTACGTCTAACGTAGATTAATGTCAACCTTATAATTTACAAAAATCGTCATCTCACGTAGAGTATCTACTTTAGGCTGAGAATAGTAAACTTGAATCGTACTTCTATGCAGCAATTTGACGTGATCCGCTGGAAGCTCAATGAGGTAATGGCACGCAACCGGGTGCGCAACAAAGATCTTGCAGAAGCGTTAGACATTACTGAAAATTCTGTTTATCGGTTGCGCAAGGTGGATGAAATGCCTCGCTTAGCTCCCGATCGCCTGAATGGAATTTGTGCTGCTCTCAACTGTCAACCAGGCGATTTGCTGGAGTGGGTGCCTGATGACATCAACCCTCCTGTGGTGGAGGAAGCGGCAACCAGCTCAGCCCCACAACATCTCATGCAAAAAGTGGCGAGATATTGCGATCAAATTTTGGCACTCTCGTGGAAAGGCTATAAACACTATGGCCCTGGAGCGGTTGTGTTTACTGAAACCAACGAGGGACCAGAAATTGCCTATATTGAACGCAAACGATTGCTTGATCCCGATTGCGTGATGGCGATCGCCAATAACCGCCCTGAGGAATCAGCAGTCGTGTTGTACTATCCTGACCGCAACTATGACCAGAGTGATTACGATGTTTTTACGCTGACAGGCCCCCACTCTCCACCGGAATGCCATGCCATGTTGTACGACGAGTAGTGTAGTTAGGGGTTATGGGTCGTGAGTTGTTTGCAAATGACAAGTAACGGCAAATCAGCTATTCAACGATTTGATCTTGAAAGGTTAACTTAGTCAATTAGAGAGCCATGTCTAGAAGTCCTGCTGCATCTATTTCTGCGCTTTTGAGCTACTACAGTTTTGATCTGGGTGGATATGACATTGAGCAGATTGTACAAGGCTGGTTAGAGGAATATCCTCCTAAATGGGCGATCGCAGCAGTAGTAGAAGCTATCTTTCAGGGACGCTATAAGGTTGCTTCGGTCGATAACATCTTATTGAATTGGTATCTCAATGGTCGTCCACAACATCACTTTGACAGTGAATTTGCCGATCTGGTATGTAGTAAGCTGTTCAAGGCTATTCCTGCTGACCCAACAGTGGCTGCCTCGATCACCACTGCCTCGACCACCACGGCCTCAACCACCACGGCCTCGGCTGTCTCCAATGCAGCTTCGGGGCAGGCGTTTGTCACTGTTTTGGATATTCCCCTCAAAGCTGAACCCGTGGCAAAATCAACTCGGCGAGAGTCTTACTCTCTCAACCCGGTCAAACCCGTTTCGCGCGGGTTAAATCAGGGAATTCAGCGGTGGTTACGATTTACGACAAAGCTTTGATGACGACTCTATACTTTCAACAGCTCAATTGTCTGTAAAGGAAGCGATCGCCTCTGATATCGCGTTAAGGCTTCTTTCAATCTAATTTTTTAAGAAGGGCCTGGTATGCCAAGCCCAACCCACGATCGGCGGCTGTCAGTTTAAAGCCGCTTCACCTACTGACTCATCTACCCATCTACGCCTGACTGTGGTTTATCAATTTGAAAATCACTGTAGATGTTAGCCCTTAAGAAAGGAGAGGAGATCTGCATTCAGTTGCTCTTTATGCGTATCGGTTAAACCGTGAGGTGCCCCAGAATAAACCTTTAGAGTGGCATTGGGTACCAATTTTGCACTTGCTAGAGCGGCGGTGCCGATCGGCACAATTTGGTCATCATCACCATGAATGATCAGCGTGGGCACATCGAACTTTTTAAGATCTTCTGTGAAATCAGTTTCAGAAAAGGCTTTGATGCAATCAAATGCATTCTTGTGCCCTGCTTGCATACCCTGCATCCAAAACCAGTCGATCATGCCCTGTGAAATGGTGGCACCCGGTCGATTGAAGCCGAAGAACGGGCCATTAGCAAGATCTTGGTAGAGCTTTGAGCGATCGGCGAGGGAGGCAGCACGAAGTCCGTTAAATACGTCGATGGGTAATCCATCAGGATTTGTGTCTGTCTTTAGCATCAGCGGTGGCACAGCAGAAATCAAACCAGCTTTGGCAATGCGTCCGGTGCCATAGCGACCGATATAACGAGCAACTTCGCCGCCCCCTGTTGAAAAGCCAAATACAGCAGCGTCCTTTAAATCGAGCGTTTCGATCAGGGTTGCCAGATCGTCAGCGTAGGTATCCATCTCGTTGCCATTCCAAGGCTGACTCGATCGCCCATGTCCTCGACGGTCGTGAGCGATCGCCCGAAATCCGTGATCGGCCAGAAAAAGCATTTGTGCTTCCCAGCTATCAGAGTTGAGCGGCCAGCCATGACTGAAGACAATGGGCTGTCCTGTACCCCAGTCTTTGTAATAGATCTGGGTGCCGTCTTGGGTTGTAATTGTACTCATCAGATTCCTCATTAACTAAGTATGGGTTTAGTTGAAGGTGAAACTATTTATTTAGCGTTCAATTCGTTGTCCTGATGCTTCAACAGGCATCCCATTCAAAGCACTTAAAGTCTTCAAACCAAAACGCAATTTGCTCACAACGTGCTGACTTTATTTCTAAAGAGAGCTTTTTGGCTCTATATCTAGAGATAGATTTTGAGGGGTTACTTGATTGAATCCCAGTTTTAGTGCGAACAAAATTTTTAAGTTATTGAAGTAGCTCTCGCTAACTAAACTCTGAACTAAAATTTCACTTGAGAAAAAGGTGTTGCTGAACAGAGACATGAATTGCCATCCGCCCTCACTCTCTCCCAAAGAGCTACTGTGTACAACAGATCTCTGCTTCCTTGTAAATGAGGTGCAGAGTTGTTGCAAGTGTGTGAAAACAGGCATTGGGGGAATCTCCCCCATGCAGGTGTTTCAGGTGGGGGCAAGATCCTTGGCAAAGGCTCAAAGTCTCCCAAAATCAGATACCACTGACGATAGTGCGGTTGCAGCATTTGAGGAGTGTAGGATTCCTGGTGGGTCTAATCATTAGCCTGTTTATTTGATATGAGTCACGACTACTTTATTGGCGTTGATATTGGCACTACTAGCACCAAGGCCATTGTGTTTTCTGCCACAGGTGCTGTCAAAGGCATGGGAAACCAGGGTTATTCGCTATTAGTACCTCAACCGGGCTGGGCAGAACAAGACCCAAATGCCATTTTTCAAGCGGTGATTGCAGCCATTCGAGAGGCTGTGAGTCAATCAGGTGTGGGGCGATCGCAGATTGCAGCCATCAGCTTTAGTGGAGCCATGCACAGTGTCATTGCGATCGATGCTAGTGGCAATCCGCTGCATCACGCCATAATCTGGGCAGATAATCGCAGTATTGCCCAAACAATCCGATTAAAACAGGACGCTTTAGGACATTCTCTCTATCTGCAAACGGGCACTCCCATTCACCCCATGTCGCCTTTACCCAAACTGATGTGGCTCCGAGAAGAGAATCCAGAGGTCTTTAACCGTGCCGTCCGATTTATCTCAATCAAGGAATATGTTCTCTATCAATTACTCAATCGCTTTGTAGTTGATCACTCGATCGCCTCTGCTATGGGGCTATTGAATCTAAGACAACTTCAGTGGGATGAAACAGCCCTGGCGACCGCAGGAATTCGGGCTGATCAACTGAGTGAATTAGTGCCAACCACCCATATTTTACGTGGCATGAAACCAGAGCATGCCGCGATTATGGGACTTGCTGCTGACACGCCAGTTGTCGTTGGGGCAAATGATGGATGTCTGGCTAATTTGGGAGTTGGGGCGATCGCACCCCATCAAATTGCGGTCACCATTGGCACCAGTAGTGCCGTTCGTGCTGTTATCCCTCAACCGCTGACCGATGAGAAGGGACGAACGTTTTGCTATGCGCTGACTGAAGATCATTGGGTGATTGGCGGCCCTTCTAATAACGGGGGCATTGTTTTGCGCTGGCTGCGGGACAACTTTTGTCCTCTTGAGGTGCAGCAAGCCCAACAGCAAGGGATTGATCCGTATGATTTGATGATGCAAGCCGCGACCCAAATTGCTCCTGGTGCAGAAGGGCTGATCTGTTTGCCTTTCTTATCAGGAGAACGAGCACCCTATTGGAATCCAGATGCTCGTGGCATTTTTTTTGGAGTGGGGTTGCACCATCACAAAGCTCACTTCATTCGATCGGTTATGGAAGGGGTGCTGTTTGCGGTTTACAGCATCATATTGGCATTGCGAGATCTGGCGGGGACTGCCCCAGAGATTCGAGCGGCAGGGGGGTTTGCTCGCTCAGCACCGTGGCGACAGATGGCGGCAGATCTCTTTGGGTCTGAGGTGTTGGTGCCCCATGTGTATGAGGGCAGCGCATTTGGCGCAGCCGTTTTAGGGATGTATGCGGTGCAAGCTATCTCTCACCTGGAAGATGTAGAGAAACTCATTCAAATGGGCGATCGCCACTCCCCTGACCTCAAGGCGTTTCACACTTATCAACAGCTATTCTCAGTGTATGAACAGGTTTATGCAGGGGTTGTAAAAGAATTCACACTATTGGCGGAGTTTCAACGGTCGTCGTGAGGGCACCAATCGCGTCACGAACGAATGGCTGGATATTCAATCAAAACAGGCCCCTCTGGAATGAATCGAGCTTGATAGTTGGTTTTCTTATTCTTTCCTCGCAAATTTCCAATTGGAATCGGCGTTTTTAGCAACTCTAGCTCTTGCACCTCCCAAAAAACGGCCCAAGTTGGAGTATCGGTAGCCGTCGATTGAGGGCGATAAATCGATTTGCCGGGATAACGACCTCGACGAGAGGCAACATAGCCGACGTATAAGCCTCGCCAGGTGGCTTCTGGATTTAGAGGTTGATCCCCTTTGACATGAGACGCATAAATAAAAACGTCGATTGCTTTACCTCCCCGCAGCTTTTCGACCTCACCAAAAACCTCAAAATCCATGCTGCCAAAGGCAACTTTGGGCAGGTAATCGGGCGGCAGATCATCAGAGTCGAGTTGAGTGGCGATCGCCTCTAACCCTGAGATCAAATGCATCTCTGGGACAGGAGCAAGGATCGCAAAGGCATGGGTTTTTTGCATGAATCGAACACCGTTGAACAAAAAGTCGGCTTTTCTAGCCTACTAGGGACGGAGCCGAGGCACAACGACTGTAGTGTTTCTTGGTTTTTTGGCTAATACCCATCGGTGACGATGCTTGGGTGGCTAGCAGACCAGGAACGGTGTGGGAGTGATTTGGCGATCGCCCTAGAAATGAACAAAATCGCGGGTTAGGGGTGACTTCATCCTTCCAGTTAGCTCTGCTTTTTAGTAAATCTGGCACAGAAAATGGGGGTTTCTGCTACAAGGGAGTAGCAGGTTATTTCTCAAACCCATGACAACGACCTCCAACCCCTATCTCACCGATAACTTTGCTCCCGTTCAAACAGAGTTAACCGTCGATGACTTGCCAGTCTTGGGTGAGTTGCCACCTGACCTGAGTGGAATGTTTGTCCGCAACGGCCCCAATCCCCAATTTCCACCCTTAGGTCGCTATCACTGGTTTGATGGAGATGGAATGCTTCATGGTGTTCAGATTCAAGATGGCAAAGCGAGCTACCGCAATCGCTACATTCGGACTCAAGGGTTTGAACAAGAGCGGCAAGCTGGGCGAGCGTTATTTGGTGGGTTGCTAGAACCAACGCAGGGAGGCTTTAAAAATGTTGCGAATACGGCTCTAGTGGAGCGTCGCGGAGCACAGCAAAACCGTCTATTAGCTCTGTGGGAAGGGGGTGCGCCTCACGAGATTGAGGTGCCCAGTCTAGCCACGCTTGGAGGTTATACCTTTGATGGCAAGCTGGCTTCTCCGGTAACGGCCCATCCCAAAGTTGACCCGGTGACGGGAGAGATGATGTTTTTTGGTTACTCTCTGGCACAGCCACCCTATGTGCAATACAGCACTGTATCGGCTGAGGGAGAACTGCTGCAAACCGTCCCGATCGATTTATCGGTGGGGGTGATGATGCATGACTTTGCCATCACCGAGCAGTACACCATTTTTATGGATTTGCCGCTCACCTTTCGGTTAGAACGACTTCAGCGGGGAGAGCCTGCGTTTATGTTTGAGGGCGATCGCCCCAGTCGCTTTGGCATTTTGCCCCGACACGGAGACAACCAATCGATTCGCTGGTTTGAAGCGTCGAGTTGCTATGTTTTTCACACGCTCAATGCCTATGAAGCAGGAGATGATATTGTTTTGATCGCTTGTCGCATGGGCAGCACTAGTGTTTTAGGTGCGTCTCCTGGTGCTCATGAAGGCGATAATCGTCAGATTCAGCGTGATGTGCCACTGCTCTATCGCTGGCAGTTTAATCTAAAAACAGGACATGTGCAGGAGCAGCCATTGGGCGATCGCCCCTGTGAATTTCCTCGCGTTAATGAGCAGTATTTAGGACGGCGAAACCGCTATGGCTATGCGGGCCAGAGTGCGCCCACAGAGATGCCAAAATTTGATGGCTTACTCAAGTTTGATTTTGATCACCAGAGTATTCAAGCTCACTCATTTGGGGCAGGGTGTTATGGCGGAGAAGGTGTGTTTGTGCCACGTCCGGGGGCAACCTCTGAAGATGACGGTTGGTTGATGACGTTTGTGCATGACGAAACGCAAGACAGGTCTGAGTTGGTCATTGTTAACCCTCAAGCTATGACCGATGAGGCGATCGCTCGTATTCAAATGCCACAGCGGGTTCCCTATGGCTTTCATGGCACCTGGGTAGCTCTTTAGCGTTGAGTGATGTTGAGAACGGTGAAACGTTAGCATTCCAGAGTTTCAAGCAAGAGCGTCATCCCATCTTAAAATAGGGAACGTTCCGATTATGGCGTGCTGCTATGACTCTTCAGAGTAAACCTGCCTGGGCGGGAGATGATTTGCTTTCTCGCTGTGTCAATCTTTTGATTCAGACTAAACCGCTCTACGCGTTGATGAAACAGCAGGCACGGCAGGTGTTAATTCAGACGGCTGAAAAAAATGGGGTTCCCTGGCGCAAACACTATGAGGAACTGGAAGCATCGGGAATTCAGCAGCAGATGGCTCAAGTCACGAATCCGACCGTTTCCTATCCCGACTATTATCAAGTACCATTCCACGCCTATGAGCAGGGAAATCTCTGTTGGCAGGCCGCCTTTGAAGCAGAATCAGCAACATACGCGATGGCATTGCGAGTTTGGAAGAATGAAGCATTAACCTGGCAGACTGCACAAGAGCGACTTCGTCAGAGTTTTCATGACGTTCTGGCGCAATTCATCCCGTCACCTGTACACAATATTCTCGATATCGGTTGCTCTGTTGGCATCTCCACTTTGGCAGTGCATCGCTTCTACCAGAGTAGACAAGATATCCCTGTGCACACGGTTGGTTTAGATCTATCTCCTTACATGTTGACGGTTGCTCAGCATCGCGATGTAGACCATGAAATTGCACAATGGATTCATGCCAATGCGGAAGCGACTGACCTGCCCAATTGCTCTTTTGATTTAGTGACTCTGCAATTTGTTACCCATGAATTGCCCGGTCATGCGACAACGGCGATCTTTCAGGAAGCGTTTCGCCTTTTACGTCCGGGTGGATGCTTGGCGATCGTGGATAACAACCCTCAATCCCCTGTGATTCAAAATCTGCCGCCTGTCCTGTTTACGCTGATGAAGAGCACAGAACCCTGGTCAGATGATTACTACACCTTTAACCTCGAAGCCACTTTGCAAGCGATCGGGTTTAAGCAGATTATCACCGTTCCCAGTGATCCTCGCCATCGCACCCTTGTGGGACGCAAGCCTTGACATTTACTTTGTTGCATAAAGTTCCATAAAACGGTGGTTTTGATGGTTGCACTGATTGGAATTGGGCGATCGCTGACTATTCTCTCGGCTCAACTCCCTCAGTCTGCATACCCTACTCCCTGGTCTCTACACTCATTCAAACATTCCTGTCGTCTCTCAAGCCGTTGAACTGGATGAGTTGTGCTATGGTGCAAAACAGGCAGGGTGAAACTCAAGCAGATTTTGTGAGAGTTGATTGTGGGGCTATAGATAACGCGGCTGTGGATAACGCAATATTGGGGTGTGATCCTGAAACTGCTCTGACCAGAGTGAATTTAAGAACTAGGTGAGACTCAAAGGTTGTTTATCAACAACACGCGATGTGCAATTTAGGGGTTTAAATCCTCGGTTTCTCGTTAAAGCTGACTGAGAGATGCCTCGTTACATCCCTAAAAACCGGGGAGCTGGAATAGTCGCACATTGGGTAGCGCACATCGGGTAGACAACAGCCTTGTGAGGTGGAACGGGGTTACTGTTTTTTTGTATGAAGTAAACAAGCCTCTGTCCCCGTACAATCAGTCTTCTTTTGTAATATCTGATACTTATTTTAGGAGGTGGAGAACTGGCAACTAAGAGCAGAGTAAGGATTAACGCTCTATAGCAATTGCGGTGCAACGGACTCAACAAATTTATTGATGCTAAGTTAGAGTTATTTGCAACTGCTGAATGTAGCTATTGTACCGCTGAGTAATCCGTTGACTGGTAAGATATGGTTCGATCGCACAAGATCTCAGGGAAGCATACCGTTGATTTTAATGTCACCCGTCCAAAGTTATGACATTGCCGATGAGCTTCCATTCTCATTCATCACCTCACATTGACGGCTATTCCATCACTGAGCAACTGTATGTGGGGTCTAGAACCGCTGTTTATCGCGCGGTGCAGACCGCCCAACAGCGTTCTGTGGTGATTAAGGTGTTGCGCCGGGAATATCCAAGCTTTGGTGAATTGGTGCAGTTTCACAATCAATATGCGATCGCCAAAAATCTTCCCGTTGCTGGAATCGTCCAACCTTTGAGCTTAGAACCCCTGGGAAGCGGCTATGCCCTGGTGATGGAAGATGTAGGTGGCGTTTCTCTAGAGCAGTACATTGAGCAGTGGTCGTTAGGGTTAACTGAGGTGTTAGCGATCGCCCTGCAAATGGCCGACATTCTCCATGATCTGTATCAATATCGCGTCATTCACAAAGACATCAAGCCCGCCAATATTCTGATTAACCCCGACACCCATCAGGTGAAGTTAATTGACTTCTCCATTGCTTCCCTGTTGTCTAGAGAGACTCAGGAGATTCAAAATCCAAGTCGGTTAGAAGGCACGCTGGCTTACATGTCGCCAGAGCAAACCGGGCGAATGAATCGAGGGATTGACTATCGCACCGATTTTTACTCATTTGGGGTGACACTTTATGAACTTTTGACGGGGCAGGTGCCTTTTCCCTCAGATGATTTGATGGAATTGGTGCACTGTCACTTGGCTAAGCAGCCCATCCCGCTAGATCAAATTAACCTGCCCTATTCAACAACCAACATTCCGACTGCTGTTTCAAACATTGTCTTAAAGTTGATGGCGAAAAATGCAGAAGACCGCTATCAGAGTGCTTTAGGCTTGAAACATGATTTGGCAACCTGTCTACACGCTTGGGAAACAACGGGAGCGATCGCCTCTTTTGCGTTGGGGCAGCGAGATCTGTGCGATCGCTTCGTGATTCCAGAAAAGCTTTATGGACGGCAAGCAGAAGTCACTGAGTTGTTGGCTGCCTTTAATCGGGTTGCCCAGTCAGGCAAGGTGACAGCACCCCGCAGCGAGTTGGTGTTAGTGGCGGGCTTCTCTGGCATTGGCAAAACAGCGGTGGTCAATGAGATACACAAGCCGATTGTGCGTCAGCGGGGCTATTTCATTAAGGGAAAGTATGATCAGTTCCAACGCAATATTCCCTTTTCGGCTCTGGTGCAGGCGTTACGAGACTTGATGCAGCAGATTCTCAGTGATAGTGACACCCAACTGCAACAGTGGCGCACCCGCATCTTAACTGCTCTGGGGGAGAACAGCCAGGTCTTGATGGATGTGATTCCAGAATTAGAGCAAATCATTGGTGATCAACCGTCTGTGCCAGAGTTGGCTGGGATGGCAGCCCAAAACCGATTCAACCTGCTATTTCAGAAGTTCATTCAGGCACTCACCACCCCAGATCACCCTCTGGTGATGTTTTTGGACGATTTACAATGGGCTGATTCTGCTTCGCTGACGCTGATTAAACTGCTGCTAACTGAGGCAAACATCTCTCATCTGTTGCTCATTGGAGCCTATCGAGATAACGAAGTGTCTCCCGGTCATCCCTTAATGCTAACGCTACAGGAGGTCGATCCGGCGATCGCTCACACCCTCATCCTGGGGCCCCTCTTGCCGCAGGATATGAATGATCTGATAGCAGAGACGCTGAGTTGTTCGGTGGAAACCGCTCTGCCACTGGCTCAACTGGTCTATCAGAAAACACAAGGGAATCCGTTTTTCACTAACCAGTTTCTCAAGGCATTGCACAGCGACGGATTGATTATTTTTAATCGAGAATTGGGCTATTGGGAATGTGATTTAGCGCAGATCAAACCCTTGGCGATCAGTGAAGATGTCGCGCTGTTTATGGCACAGCAGTTGCAAAAACTGCCCCCCTCTACCCAGACCGTGTTGAAGTTGGCCGCCTGTATTGGCAATCAGTTTGATTTGGCAACGCTAGCGATCGTGGCTGATCA
>JANRJA010000135.1:0-5381 GCA_033764315.1 Oculatellaceae cyanobacterium bins.114 | reverse complement strand
CAGAGGCAGGAGCACAAAGCTTTGGTCGGATTCGGGGCTATCTTTCCACTCTTAAAAAGCAGGGGCATCCTCTACTTGATGCCCTAGAACAGCTATTCCTGGGACATCCCATTCCCCTAATTCTTCAGCCTGAGTAGTTACAAACACTTTTTGCTAAGGAGTGTGCTTTGGCGTAACTTTAACCGAATGGGGAGATCGTGATGTCCTCCAAGTGAGGAGTTGAAGAATTCTCTCTTAATGCCTGGTTTTTAAACTGATTAAGGAAACAAAATATCTTACTGAAGGTAGGTGTTAATTAGAGTGACGAGACATACCATTACTACCATTAAATCAGGTTTATAAATGATTGCTTTAATTATCGCTCCATTGCAATCAGCTTTCCCGACAAGGCTGAGTTCTCCCCCGTCCAATAAAACTACGTTTGACCAAAGCATGGTGAGTCAACATAGTTGTCCGTGCTGTTCCAACATCTTACTTCGTCACATTCAATCGGGCACTTTGTACTGGCGTTGCAGCCATTGTCATGCATCAATGCCTGCTTGGTCGTAAATCTCAGTTGCAGAAACTTAGTTATCATTGCATCGCGATCGCCATCAAAAACGCAGAGTGCTTTTAGATAGATCCCAAATGGGTTAATGGGTTGGTTGTTCGGTGTTTTCCACACATCAGAGTCAACTTTAGTTACCGGAGGGATGCAATGAAAGCACTGTTGCTCTATCCTCAATTTCCTCAATCCTTTTGGTCCTATGATCGATTTATGGAAATTGCTGGACTCAAGGCGGTTATTCCACCATTGGGAATTATTACAGTCGCAGCCCTATTACCGCAGGATTGGAAAATTCGATTTCGCGATCGCAATGTTACTTGTGAAACCGAAGCGGATTGGGAGTGGTGCGACCTGGTAATTCTCTCCGCCATGTTGGTACAAAAACCAGATTTTCAGGCATTGATTCAAAAAGCAGTCCGGTTAGGCAAGCGGGTGGCTGTGGGTGGGCCTTATCCCACTTCGGTGCCACAAGATGCATTGGATGCTGGAGCACAATTCTTAATTTTGGATGAAGGGGAGAGCACAGTTCCCCAATTTTTGGACGCTTTAAGTCAGGGTAAAACTCAAGGAATCTTCCGCTCCATTGAGAAGCCAGATGTTACCCAAAGTCCAATGCCTCGCTTTGACCTGCTGCAACAAGATGCCTACTTAATGATGGCAATCCAGTTCTCACGCGGATGTCCCTTTAACTGTGAATTTTGTGACATTACTTCACTATATGGTCGCAAACCTCGCACGAAGGAGCCAAAACAAGCTCTAGCTGAATTACAGTTCCTCTATAACCTGGGGTGGCGTGGCTCCCTGTTTATCGTAGATGACAACTTCATTGGCAATCAGCGAAATGTTAAACAGTTTCTAAGAGAACTGATTCCCTGGATGCAACAGCATCACTACCCATTCACCTTTATTACCGAAGCCTCGGTCAATTTAGCAGAAGACGATGAATTACTGGAGTTGATGGGTGAAGCAGGCTTTTATGCCGTTTTTCTGGGTATTGAAACGCCTGATCAAGATAGCTTACAGACCACTCGTAAACTACAAAATACTCGAAACCCACTGGTAGAAGCCTGTCGCAAAATCAACGAGGCAGGGCTACTGATTTATGCTGGGTTTATCATAGGATTCGATGGAGAGCGAGCAGGAGCAGGCGATCGCATTCAAGCCTTTATCAACCAAACCAACATTCCTCAGCCTATGCTAGGCATCCTTCAGGCTCTACCTAACACAGCCCTGTGGGAGCGACTGCAAAAAGAACAACGCTTACTAGAGGGTAGTAGTCATCCGACAGGTGATCAAAATACTCTGATGAATTTTGTCCCGACACGCCCCATTGCAGACATTGCAAGAGAATATGTTGAAGGCTTTTGGACACTATATGAGCCTCACAATTATCTCAAACGGTGTTTGCAGCAATGCCTCAACATTCGCTCCCTAAGAAGTCAAAAGCAAGCCACGCAGTTTCCTCTAAGCAAGAGTTTACGATTGGTCGCTCAACTAATCTGGCACCAGGGAATCCGCCGACCCGATATTCGAAGTCAGTTTTGGCGGCAACTCTGGATCATCCTGTCCAACAAACCGCAGCTACTGACGACTTATCTAGGGTTGTGTGCCGCAGGAGAACACTTTTGGGAGTATCGTGCATTAGCAAGAGAACGGATTGCTCAACAGCTGGGTTACGATCCGCTGCAATCCCCTACAAAAGCTGATGCAGAACTCATGCTCGTGCAATCCTGATTCTTCATAGCTCCTAGATAAGAGCGATCGCACCCCTTTGAGTTAGAGTGTTGCCTTGATTAGATTGACACCACTCTAATTGGGTTAGCTCAAATAAATATGATGAATATTTTTTGGAGATTTGCTGCCCTCAAACTCAACGCTCTCAAACATGATTGGATCAGGGAAATCACTTTTTAGCCTGTAAGCGGTAGGTCAGCACTGAGACCGTTTCGGTTGGAGTAAAATAGCTCTCAATCAACTTCTTGTCCTTTAGCAGTTGCAGCGCTTGAACTAACGTGGGATAACCGCCACCTGTCAGATCAAAGAGCTCTCCTCGGTTCTTATCTCCTTGCCGCAATGCTTCCAAAATAATTTGGGTAATTTGATTTGAAGAGTCTTCAGTAGTCAATAGCGAAACTTCCTCTTACGCTGTTTATGTTTAGCAAGTTCTTTGCGTTTCCGTTTTTCAATGGGGGTTTCAAAGTGGCGATGTTTTTTCATATCGGGAAAAATTCCCGCTTTGGAAACTTCGCGCTTAAAGCGACGTAACGCTGACTCGATTCCTTCATTTTCACCAGGAACGATTTGGGTCATTTAGTCTCCTCACGAATGGATTAATCGAGGATGGAATGAAAAAAGCCATTGAGAAGCAAACCAGATGTTTGCCCTCAAGACGCTAAAGCTTAAAGATTGAATCTAATCACCACTATTAATAGCGGCGAGAAGAACCTCCTTTATTGCCCCAATTTCCTCCAGATGGACCTCTTTCCTCACGGGGTTTTGCCTTGTTGACCTTGAGGTCACGGCCCATCCACTCAGCTCCGTCAAGGGCTTCAATAGCAGCCGTTTCTTCTGCCTCTGATTCCATCTCAACAAACGCAAACCCACGCATCCGACCTGTTTCGCGGTCTGTAGGAAGTTGCACCCGTTTGACGGTGCCATACTCTGCAAAAACTTGAGTCAAGCCATCCTGAGTGACTTCGTACGACAGATTACCAACATAGATAGACATAATGATTCTCCAGAATCAGTAAAGTTGTAGAGAGTTAGATTCGGAGAAACGCTTGTAAAACGAATTAAACAGCCGAAAATAAGCCTTACATAAGACACTAACACAAGGTAACGATAGTAGGGGAAATCTGACAAGAATAAAGAGGCGATCGCTTGATTCTAAACCTTTATGCTTCATCCAAACGAATGATCGTTAGACCCGGTGTATAAATTGGTTTTAGAGTATGCCCGATTGGGCACCTAGACGGTACACCAGTTCAAATTAAAAAGCGACTAAAAAGGGCTCAGACCTATTGTGTCTGAACCCTTTAAACCAATTCTAGTCTTCACAATTTAGACAGCTAAGGCATCAAAAATCAATTTAGATTGATTTTTAATTAGAAGCTAAAGTTGTGAACTAATATTGAGAGCTAAACTGCATCAACAATTAGTAGCCACGAGAGAAACTATTGTTTCTGCTACGTCCACCGCCACCAAAGGATGAACCACCCCGCTCTTCACGAGGCTTTGCTTTATTGACTTTAAGATCGCGACCCATCCATTCTGCACCGTCGAGGGCTTCAATGGCAGCCGCTTCTTCAGCATCTGCACCCATTTCAACAAAACCAAAGCCGCGCATGCGACCAGTTTCGCGATCAGTAGGAAGCTGAACTCGTTTAACTGAACCGTATTGTGTAAATACAGCAGTCAAGTCAGCTTCTGTGACTTCATAGGACAGATTGCCTACATAAATTGACATAGATTGTCTCCAAAATTTAAGGAAGGTGGAGATTGAAATTTCGGAGAGAAGTCTGTCAATGGAAAAACGTGAAAACTCGTTAATACTAGAAACAAATGCTGCAACCGATATTTAATTCTCTGCCGCCATTCTAGCACTTAGAAAAAGCTTCTGGTTCAATAAACATGGGAATTTGCAATTAAAGCTTCAAAGATTTTTATCAATGTTAATAGACTTTAAGTTTGGTAACTTTTGTTGAGAGAGGGCTAAGAGGTACGAGTTGATTTTATAAAGACAGGGATTCTGCCTGTACTGGACAAATTTGCTACTCAGTAGAGGTACTCCACACTCCGTAAATTTGTGGTTTTTAGGAGAGGTGACGCTATTTTAAGCAATTGAGATATAAGGCTTTATGCTTCAGTTGGCCTGCGATATCTATCATCAAATTAAAGCTATTTACTCAGTAACTTGGGTTAAATAAAGATAGCGATCGCACTGAGTTAAATCAGGCAAAGCTAGATATCATTCAGGAGCAAAAACGGGGTTCAAAAAAATACTGTAGAAACAGAAGATCCAGCCATATAGCGAAAGAGTAAACCATCCATTTAAAGTTTTATTATTACGAATTATTAATCTTCTGATAGCGGTAGAAAGTATATGTGTCGAACAATACCCCTACTGAGCTGCACACTAACCCAATTACAAATAAACCTCGAATCACGCTGCCACTGCCAAACACGTTGAGGACATGGATCAGTTGAATATTGCCCACTTGACTGGCTGTTTCTAAGGCGGGAATGTAGCCGACTAGAACGATCCCCCCCCAAATTAAACCCACTAGAAGAGAGGGAGCTAAAAAACTAAAGATTCCCGTAATTAGCAGCGATCGCAGTAGGTTGGGCAATAGGCTCATAAACGCTTTTGCTGGGCGACTCTGAGTCACGTCAGGATGAATGGATCTGACTTACTACAATAGGGGGCGATCGCCAGAGCGTGAGCAGAATGTCAGAAATCTTAAATTCATATTAAAAAGCTTGTTGAAGACATATGAATAATGTTTGAGTTCTGGTTCAAATCGCAACGAAATTCCAGGTTAAACCATAATTTCCTCTAGAAGAAATCACCTTTCTAAGCCAAGCATCCGCTATCGTTAGGAGTCAGAAGAGTTGCATTGTAGGTGTCTGACCGTTGAGTGAAGTCAAGTTTACAGGCGGATTAGCAATTTGGAGCCAGCGATTTTTAGCCGCAGTATTTTTAGGTGGGCAAGTCCTTGTCCATTTGCTCAAGGGTAAGATTCATCGTCGCAATACCCTAGACCAAATGGCACTGGTCGGTCCTGGCTCGTTAATGATTGCCATATTGACAGCTGCCACCGTTGGCATGGTGTTT
>JANRJA010000130.1:0-55551 GCA_033764315.1 Oculatellaceae cyanobacterium bins.114 | reverse complement strand
CAACAAAACAAAAAACCAAAAAATATCCAAACACTAATTGGTTGGTGCGCGCCCCCCCCGGGGGGGGCCCGACTCTCACAACCTCCTAATTTCACAAATGATTTAGGACTGCTATATGGTTTCTGAAACTGATGTAAGGTGGGTATTGCCCACGCTACACAACAGGTTTTTGAATAGATTTTAAGTATTATTTACTCTTTGTTGTACTCAACAGATACAAAGAGTAATGCTGGTTTAAAGGGCTTTGTGAATACATCAGGGTTAGGAAAGAGTTTGACACCACCAAATTTGTTCAAATATTGGTAGTCTTCTAAAAGTAATGATTTTTGAGTAAGGATATGCCACGCTCCGAGCGGTATATCCTTACTTGTTTAGGACTACCCAAATATCTACCGTATTTTTAATTGGAATTGGTATGAGCAATAAAATAGGCATCAAGCAATCAGTTCACAGAATGCTTAATGCCTGTCAGAGTATTCACAAGAAGTATTAGTAAAGTGGCTCTAAAACTTCAATACCAAGAGGCTATCTTGAAAAAGATGGCGCCAAAGCTATGCAACGCTGTCTGAATCCGATGGAGTGAATTCAAGCGCAACTCCATTCATGCAATAGCGTTGTCCGGTGGGTCGAGGGCCGTCCTCAAAGACATGACCCAAATGTCCACCACAGCGGCTACAGTGAACCTCAACCCGAGTCATAAATAGCGAACGATCGACAGAGATCGCGATCGCCCCCTCAATGGGCGCATAAAAACTGGGCCAACCCGTGCCACTGTTGAATTTAGTGCCTGAGGTAAATAGTGCTTGACCACACCCTGCACAGGTATAGGTGCCTGTTTCATAGTTTTTGTCGAGTGGACTGGTGCCTGCCCGCTCAGTGCCGTGTTTGCGCAGCACATAAAACTGTTCTGGGGTCAGAGTTTTTTGCCACTCTGTTTCAGATTTAACGATTTCAAATTGTTCGTGTTTTGAGGTTGTCATATCGCCTAATGTCTCCGACAGATAATTGAGATAGCTATGCCACTAGTTATTGAGAATAAATCATTGATCTTGAGATTGGCTGAGTACGGCATAAGAAGACGCCAATCTATCATTTAACAATTCTCAATAATGCGGTATTTCAAGGTCAAGGTAATGCTTACGCGACAGACTTGTCTTGGTAGGATGTGCTCCGCAGCTTATAGGTATTTTCGACCAGACTTTGAGCAAATTCATCCAACCGCTTGATCAAGGCGGCATCTGTGAGTTGACCCTCGTCATTAAAGGCTTTCCATGCCTGACCAATGGCCACCTGTTCAGGAATAGTCCAGGCGTGAACCCATCGCATGATAACTCGCAGATCGTTGAGGGCGTTGCTATTGGACTGTCCTCCTAAAACGCTGATCAACCCAGTCACCTTGTCTGAAAATTCGCTAAAGCTCATTAAATCCAGAGCATTTTTGAGGACTCCACTGACACTCCCATGATATTCAGGAGTAGAGAGAATAATGCCATCGGCTTGACGAAAGGCTTGGCGTAGCTTTTCAACATCGGGGTAATCAGGATAGCTGTCACCGCCATGACAAAAAGGCAAGTTGAGCGATCGCAAATCAAGCACCTCGACGGTGGCTCCTAATGCTTCAACCCGTTGTGCAGCAGCTTGCAAAGCGAGTTGGCTATAGGAATCGGGTCTTAAACTTCCAGCAATACCAACAAACTTGAGCATAGGACTCAGTCCTCTGTAATGGTTAAGGGCAACATATTCATAGTGTACCTAATGCGTACTCGTTATGACTATGTCATCGGATTGATGATTTCCCCCCTTGCTGTGAACGGGTATCCTCCTTAAAAAAAGCTCTCTGACTTCTGGAGAGAAATCGGAGAGCTACTATTCCTGCGCTGTACTCAACTTTTTTTCTGGCTTGAACACCGAGCCGTGCTTTAGGCACACTCAATTCGTCGCCCTATCCCACAATAGAGGTCGAAACAGAGGATGCAATCGGAGTGGATGACAACTGTGCTCTAAACACTTCCCAGTCGCTGCCATCCCAAGCTTGCCAACTGACATAAGAACCAGAGATATAAGGATTGATTTCGTTGTTGAAGCTAGCTGCCAGCCATTGAGTGGAGTTGCCATCAAACAGATGAATGTCAATGTCAGAAGCACTATAGAAGTGCTCCCAGACGACATAGCCCTGAGTAGACACTTGAGCACCGATGTCATCGACCGTGTTGTCTGTAATCTGGACAGTGCTTCCTGTCAGGCTGTCGTGCCGATAAACTTCCCAGTCCGTGCCATCCCACGCTTGCCAAGCAATATAGTTGCCTGCAATTTGGGCGTTAACCTCGTCGTAGATACTGTTTGCTAAAGCAGTGGATTCTCCAGTAGAGGCGTTGTAGAGATAAAGATCGGTATCGGTTTCACTGTAGTCATATTCATAAACGACGTTGCCGTTTTCTGACACTTGGGCGTTGTGTTCGTTGTTGCCAGATGTGGCGATCGCCGTTGTGATGCCAGAGGCAATGTTATGCAAATATAAATCGGAATCAGTTTCACTAAACTCAGATTCGTAGACAACGTAGTTCCCTTCAATATCAGGGTTTAACTCGTTTTGTGTGGTAGTGGCGATCGCCCTCTCTGTTCCTGCGACGATGTTGTAGAGGTAGATATCACTATCGGTTTCGCTGTATTGATACTGATAAACAATGTAGGCACCATTAATTTGAGCATTCAACTCATTATTCTCACTATTAATGATGATGTCGCTTGTATCTGTGAGCACATCATAAAACCCTAAGTCAATGTCAGTGTCGCTATATTCATACTCGTATACGACGTCTCCAAAGGATGAAATACGAGGGTTGAATTCATTGTTAACGTCAATTGCAATCGTAGATGTTGTGTTAGTTAGGCCGTTGTAATATTGGATGTCGATATCGCTGTCACTAAAGTCGTGTTCCCAGACGACATCTCCAAAAGACGAGACTTGAGCTAAACCATCAAACGTATCGTTATCAGTGAGTTGAGTGATGCTGAAATAGGTCGTCATGACACGCTCTCCTTTGCTGAGGTTTGGTGTGGAATGGGGTGTTTGCATTCAAGTGGGTGTTTGCATTCAAGCTGTTGTACTTCTCAACCAAATCCCCTTATGCATATTTAGAAAGTTTTGTCCCTAAGAGGAATTTAAGGACTCCACGATTTGATGTCACTGGAATCTCCTTTAAGGTGCTGTTTTGATGGGGTCAGAGTGCCATTGAATGCTTTTTTTTGAAAAAGCTTCAAAATCCTCCTGTCACCGTATATTCTGAACAGCAGGAGTGATTGTGTGTGAGGGTTGAATGCCAAATTGTCAATGTTACAAATGGCATCGTGTAGGGTGGCTTGTCATCTTGGGCAGCGTTTGCGCTGTTGCAAGTGATGTGATTCAGCATCGTGGGGCGATCGCACAAGCCTTACCAAATCTAGATTCCTCTCTAGGGAGTGAAGTGGCTCAAGTGCCGCCCGTGCCCCAGCGAGACACTTTGCCACCGCCGATTGAGCCACTCTCCCTGCCAGAGACTCCTGCTCCAGCAGATGAATTGCTGAATACTCCACCTCCTGAGGTGACGGAGCCAGTAGCTCCCGCTCCGGAACCAGCACCCAGTGAGGAAACGGTCTTTGTTGAGCGATTTGAGATTGTGGGTAGCACGGTGTTTGGTGAGGCCGACTGGGCTGCGCTAACGGCTCCTTATCTCAATCGCAACCTGACCTTTGCCGAACTGTTGCAGGTGAGGTCAGCCGTGACGCAACTCTATGTCAGTCGGGGTTACATTAACTCTGGCGCGTTTTTGCCGCCTCAAGAACCTGTCAATGGGGTGGTAACGATTCAAGTTATGGAGGGCAGGGTTGAGGCGATTAACGTGACGGGCACTCGTCGGCTAAATTCTAGCTATGTGCGCGACCGATTGGCGATCGCCACTATGACCCCGTTTAACGTGCAGCGATTATTAGAAAGATTGCAACTGCTCCAGATCGATCCTCAAATTAATAACATCTCGGCTGAGCTATCCAGCAGTGTTCGTCCGGGTTCGAGTGTGCTAGACGTAGAGGTGACCGAAAGTGACCCCTTTAGTCTGCAACTGGTCACTAATAATGGGCGATCGCCGAGTGTGGGTAGTTGGCGTAGGCAGATTCAAGCGAATCAAGCCAATCTCTTGGGTCAGGGAGATGTGTTGAGTGTGAGTTATGCCAACACTTCGGGCAGCGACGCCTTGGATGCGAGTTATGTGATCCCCCTTAACCCCCGCAATGGCACGTTGATTTTGAACTATGGGATTGCTCAGAGTGATGTGGTTGAGGAACCGTTTAATGCCCTTGATATTCAATCAGATTCTCGCTATTACGAGGTGGGTTTTCGTCAGCCTCTGCTTCAAACCCCCACTCAAGAATTTGCATTGAGTCTGACTGCCTCTCGGCGCGAAAGCCAGAGTGAGTTTTTAGAAGACCTGATTGGAGAGCCTGTGCCCTTCCCTGGCGTGGGCGCAGATGCAGAGGGACGAACTCGTGTCTCAGTGTTGCGATTTACCCAAGAGTGGACGCAACAGAGAAGCCAGGAAGTTTTTGCAGCGCGATCGCAGTTCAGTTTGGGGTTAGATGCACTCGACTCAACGGTGAATGAGGTGGGCCCTGATAGTCGCTTTTTGGCATGGCGTGGACAAACTCAATGGGTGCGGTTGTTAGCTCCTGACACATTGTTGTTGGTGCGGGGTGAGGTGCAGTTAGCCGATGCGCCTCTGGTGTCTTTAGAGCAGTTTGGCCTGGGGGGACAGACCAGCGTACGCGGCTATCGACAAGATTTTTTGTTGACGGATAATGGTGCTCTAGCCTCAGCAGAGGTGCGGTTGCCAATTTTGCGATCGCGCCCGCTTGACGGCGTTTTGCATCTCATCCCGTTTATGGATGTTGGGGTAGGTTGGAACGCTGAGGGCGAAAATCCTGACCCCAATGGTTTGATATCAGTTGGTTTGGGGTTGCAGTGGCGACAGAGCGATCGCCTCACAGCTCGATTAGATTGGGGTATTCCATTAGTTTCTGTAGACACGAGGGAACGCACATGGCAAGAAAGTGGGGTTTATTTTTCCATCGTCTACACACCGTTTTGAGGCAGGCTAAAAGCACAAGGTCAAAGGATCAAAAGGGTCAGTTTCGTACTTTCTCTGTCATCCGTCATCCGTTCCGGTTCATCCTTCCTTTTGTCCTGACGGTGTTGCTGTGTGTTGCGGCGACTCCTGTGTTGAGTCAAAGCCCCAGTGCGGCGATGTTGGCTCAAACAGGGCAGCAGTTGTATGAAACCGGGCAATATTCTGATGCGATCGCCACTTTACAACGTGCCATTCAAGCCTATGAAGCAGAGGGCAATAGTCTGGGACAGGCGATGGCACTCCGCAATCTGGCATTGGTCTACCAAACAATGGGCAATTTAGCCGCTGCAAATGAGGCGATCGCCACGAGTTTGCAACAGGTGCAATCCTCCACGAATGCCAACCGCCTCCCTACATTGGCACGAGTGCTCAACTTACAAGGAAGTTTGCAACTACAACAGGGTCAAACTGAGCAAGCATTGACAACTTGGGAGCAGGCAACTGCTATTTATCAACAATTGGGTGATGAAACGGGCGCATTGCGCAATCAGATCAATCAGGCACAAGCACTGCAATCTTTAGGGTTTTATCGGCGGGCGATCGCCACTCTTGCACCACTGACTGAAACCCTGCAAAGCCAACCTGACTCCCCCACCAAAATTGTCGCTCTACGCAGTTTAGGCGAAGCCTTACAGGGGATCGGCTCGCTCGCCCGATCGCAACAAATGTTAGAAGCGGCTCTGGCGATCGCCCAACAGTTGCAACTTCCTAACGAAATCAGTGCTACTCAATTTAGTCTGGGTAACACGGCTCGTGCTCAAGGTGATGCAGGCACGGCGTTAGAGTTTTACCAACAAGCGGCTGCGATGGCTCCCTTGCCGTTGACTAAAGCTCGAGCAGAACTCAATCAACTGAGTCTGCTGATTGATACTGACCAAGTGGCTCAAGCTCAACAGTTGGTTCCCCAAATTACGGTGCAACTCGATCGCCTTCCCCACAGTCAGGCACTAACCTACGCTCAAGTAAATTTTGCTCAGAGTTTAATGCGCTTGGGCAGGGTGTCGTCTCATCAAATGGGTGAAACCGGATCACCAACCGCCGAACAGATACTGCTGAGAGCACGGCAACACGCTCAAGCCTTGACCGATTTACGGGCAGAATCTTTTGCTTTGGGAAGCTTAGGGGGTTTATATGAAAAGTCAGGTCAGTTAGCTAGAGCTAAAACTCTCACTGAGCAAGCATTGGTCTTAGCACAAACCGTTAATGCTTCTGATATTGCCTATCGCTGGCAATGGCAGTTGGGGCGCATTCTTAAAGCAGAAGCAGATTTACAGGCAACTCGGGTTGATAAATATGCCGGGGCGATCGCCGCTTACAGCAGTGCAGTGGATACATTGCAGAGCTTACGCAACGATTTAGTTGCCATTAATCCAGAAGTGCAACTTTCGTTTCAAGAAAGTGTAGAACCAATTCACCGACAACTTGTAAGTTTGTTGTTAACCCCAGATGGCAATGAAACCAGCCAAGACAATTTAGAAAAGGCTCGTAAAGTGATTGAGTCTTTGCAGTTGGCAGAGCTAGACAACTTTTTTCGGGAAGCCTGTTTAGATGCTAAATCCGTTAGCATCGATCAACTAGATGCCGAAGCTACAGTAGTCTATCCCATCATTTTGGACGATCGCTTAGAAGTGGTGATCAGTCTGCCTCAGCAGCCTCTGCGTCATTATTCCAGCCCAGTCCCTAGAGAGGAAATTGAAAACACAATTACCCAGATCCGGCGGAGTCTGGTTACTCGGACAAGCCGCCAATTTCTGCCACTGGCGCGACGTCTCTATGACTGGATCATTCGTCCGGCTGAAACGGATCTCGCCAATAGTGGCACTAAAACATTGGTGTTTGTGCTAGATGGCTCGCTCCGAAATGTGCCAATGGCAGTGTTAAATGATGGACAAAACTATTTATTAGAAAAATATAGTCTGGCATTGACACCAGGGCTGCAATTGCTAGACCCTCGCCCCCTTCAGATAGCACAGTTAAAAGTTTTGACAGCAGGGCTAACCGAATCTCGGCAAGGCTTTTCGGCATTGCCAAGCGTATTGCCAGAGTTACAGCAAATTCAACAAGAAGTACAAAGCCGCATCCTACTCAATGAAAGCTTTACTAGCACAGGCTTTCAATCTGAAATCTCAGAAAACCCAGTTTCTATCGTTCACTTGGCGACTCACGGCAAATTTAGCTCTGAGTTAGAGCAAACGTTTATTCTCACCTGGGATGATCGCATCAACATTAACCAACTCAACACGTTGTTGCAAACAGCTGACCTGACTCAAACAAATCCGATTGAGTTGCTGGTGCTTAGTGCTTGTCAAACGGCAGCGGGCGATCGCCAAGCGGCCTTGGGCTTAGCCGGAATTGCAGTCCGAGCAGGTGCACGTAGCACTTTGGCAACTCTTTGGCAGGTGAGCGATGAAGCAACGGCTCTCTTAATGAATCAGTTTTATCAAGGATTGAATGAGGCAGCATTAACCAAAGCTGAAGCATTACGTCAAGCGCAACTCAAGGTGCTACAAGTTCCTGAGTTGCGCCAACATCCCTATTACTGGGCACCCTATGTCATTGTCGGCAATTGGTTATAAGGTGACTTCTGGTTACAATTCGGTTGAGGAGCCAAACCCGCCTTAGGGTTATAGCAATAGACCCGTAGTTGGGCCGAGGTGTAAAGGTGAAATCTTTGGCTAGAGTATGCCCTTTCTCAAAAACGACCTGCATCGGTTCAGTAAACCTTTGATTTTGCCAGTCTGCGAAGGCGGACTTCGTTCTGGTAGCCGCGAATTGATTCGCTGGGCTGCTTAAACCGAACTGACGTTACTTAGATATCCCCTGTCAGCTTCTTATAGAGCAAATCAGTTAAGGAAGGCTCTGCCGTTGCAGGCAAATTGCTTTCCTGCAAAAAGCCTTCGTCATAGGTTGCCTGCTCCCAATTTAAGGCTGTTTTAACTTGGGCTAGGGTCAGTCCTTGTGCCCCTTTAAAGTTTGCACCATCTAAATCTGCTTGACTCAGCTCTGCTCCCCAGAGGTCTGCCTCGACTAAGATCGCTCGATGAAAACAGGCTCCATTGAGATGTGCCATCGACAAGTTGGTGCCCCTAAAGACGGCCTGACTCAAATCAGTTTGGGCCATGTCAGTCTTACTCAAGTTGGCTTGAGTCACGTCTGCTAGATATAAACTGGCTCCTTGTAGGTTTGCCCCTCGTAAACTGGCTCCTTTTAAATTTGCTCCCCGCAGATTGGCAAATTTAAGATCGGCAATTTTCAAATTTGCGTTACCCAGATTCGCTCCACTTAAGTTTGCCCCATTCATGTTTGCGCCATTGAGATTAGCTCCCCGCAAGTCAGTTCCCCGCAGGTCAGCTCCCCGAAAATCGACGTTCAACAGATCAGCACCACTCAAATCCGCTTTACTCAAGTTAGCTTGAGACAAAATGGCTCCCTGAAACTGGGCTTCTCTTAAATTGGCGTTGCTCAAATCAGCCTTATGCAAATTAATGGCGTTAAGATCCGCACCGGAGATATCTAACCCTTTCAGACTTACTCCAGCCTTGCACAGGTCTTCAAAAGCGTGATAACGGGCATAGCTGGTTTTGATGCCATGAGCCGCATCAATCGCTTTCCATGCCTCGTAGTGTTTCATGGCAATTCGCAGAGGAGCCTCTTTAATGAAGATGACAACAGCCGCCAAAACCCCCATCGCTTCTACGCGATCAAGCAATATAGAGATTCCATCTCGAATCGATTGAACCTTGTCCGATGCACTCCATAAGTCAAGACCTGCCAGAACCAATAAAGCAAGACTAACGATTAACCAAGTGGGCGAGTTAATAAACCAATTGATAACCGGATCTAGCCGCTGATGCAATTGCTTCTGGATTAGACCATGAAGCTGCATGAGCGAAGTAATCTTGCGAGAATTGAGCTTAGAGCTTGGCTGTGTCTGTTGGTTTTTTTGCTTTGCCATGATCCCCCGAACGGATCTCAGCGGATTAATTGAATATGCTTTCTTTATTTGCACCCAATAGTCAAATTCGCTACATTTTGTGTAACTAATTTTGATCAAAAAGCTGCTCATTGGCAATATCTTGCAAGCCAACCGCTGCTAGCAATGAGTTCCAATTTGAGCGAACATTGGGGTTGTTAGGCTCAAGGCGATTGAGAGCTGCTAGAGCAGCCAGAGCATCTTGCCAAATACCCGCTGCTGCATAAATAGCTGGACGTTCTTGAGATGAGGCGGAGGCTAACTGGCGCGCCAAATCTGAACTGACAGGAACCCGTTGGATGGTGCCTTGAACAGTCATGTCAGCCGAGCGATCATCAGCATCACAAATGACTGTGAAATACCAGTAATAGGTTTTGTTGACTTCTAGAGAAGGAATATTAGGGTCAGAAGGGAGGCTGATGTTGGCAATACCCGACTCACCAGTGATGTCTAAAGCCGTGCTATAAATCAGTTCGTCGGTGCCATCTTCATAGAGGATAAATTCTGCGGTTTTAGCAGAGGAGGGAGGAATGTAGGCAAAAAATGTAGGACGAGCTTCTGTCGTCAAGCCGACATTCGTTTCTGGTAACAGTGCTTTTAATCCGCGATCGCTAGTGGCACAAGGAGCACTCCGAGATGCACCTGACTCCCGATTACCAGGTGCGCCAATAGAAGGGGCATTAAATTGAATACTTTGTGCAAGGACGGCAGTGGAGACCCCGATAGGTACGATTAAGCCCAGGAACAAGGAAGCAGAAATAGAAGTAAGACGCAGAAATAGCCTTGCCATCGTTATCGCTCTACAAGAATATATGGACGAATGTGTAACTCAAAAGTTTTATGAAATAGCCAAAGCCTAAAACGTTTGGCAATCGCTGCCCAACTAAGTTAAGCTTAATAGTTTACTCCACAGCCAAGTCTGTTTAATCCGCAAAACCACAATCCTATCTACCTCTTAATTAATCTAATCAGGTTGCTGAGAAATCGTGCCAATATATTACACAGTTTGAAACACAAAAATTACGGGCAAATTAGAGGTGAGTCCAGTTATTATCTCAAGATAAAAAATATAACAATTGCATAATTGTTTGAGAAAAACAAGGTACGTAATGCCTAAAGAAGTATCTAATTTGCTGGAAGCGTCGTGTATTTGATGGTGAGCCATGAATGAACTGTAGTAATATTTACTACTATCCTGCGTCGGCGATACACCGGAGCTAAGCTGGTTCACGCTTGACTAGGAGGATCTTGATGACTACTCAACGGGTTAGACTACCAAGCATGTTTGTTGTTCATCTGTAAGATCATTACGTTGACTACGGCAGATTTATGCATGAGGGTATATGTAGGGTGCAGATCTGGTTTCTAAAGAGATATTTGGTTTTGTACATTTTCAAAGATTGACTCCTGCCCCATAATCAGGTTCATCCCTCGTTGACTTTGCCATGCCCCGTCGTTTGTTAGAGGCTATTCAATCTAAAGTACCCTGGTTTGACCAGGTTAAGCCAGTTTTGCTAGACGTGGGTCGTCCAGTCTTGTTTACTAGCTTGACGCTAACCTCCCTGCTGTTGGGGTTACGCTATTTAGGGGGTTTGCAGGGCATGGAATTGGCTGCCTACGATCATCTCGTTCGGAGCCAACCTGATAAAGGAGAAGACGATCGACTGCTTATTGTTGGCATTACAGAAGACGATATTCAACGTCGTCAAGAGTGGCCTATCTCTGATCGCACACTCGCTAAGTTGTTGACAGTTTTAGAGGAACAGAATCCGCGTGTGATTGGGTTAGACATCATGCGGGATATTCCAATTGGGGAAGGACGAGAGGAGTTATTGGGCGTATTGCAGCAGAGCGATCGCATTATCACGGTTTGCAAAGTTAGTGCTTCAGATGAACCTGGTACTCCGCCGCCGCCAGATATTCCTGGTGATCGAATTGGCTTTGCTGATTTAGTGGTTGATCCGGGGGGGACTTTGCGCCGTAGCCTCCTATTAGTTGTTCCTCCACCTTCTAATCGACCCAATTCAATCAAACACTTTTGCAGTGATCCCAATGCCCCTCTGGTAGCGTTAAGTTTGCAATTGGCACTGCACTATCTTGCCCCTCAGAATGTGACTGCTGAGTTGACTCCCTCTGGAGTGTTGAAACTAGGCTCAACTTCCTTTTATCCATTTGAACCAACGACTGGAGCTTACCAATCGGCCGATTCAGCTGGGTTTCAGATTATGCTGGATTATCGATCGTCCCATCATGTCGCGGCTCAAGTTAGCCTGAGTGATGTTCTAGAAGGACGGATTAATCCTGAGCTGATTCGCGATCGTGTTGTTTTAATTGGATATACCACTCCTGAAGCCAAAGATGATTTTTATACTCCATACAGTGCTGGAGAAGATGACGACCAGAAGATGTCAGGGGTCATCGTTCATGCTCAGGTGGTCAGCCAAATCTTAGGGGCTGTTTTAGATGGGCAATCGACCATTTGGACGTGGAATAACTCAATTGAGATTATCTGGATTTTTGGATGGTCATTAGTCGGTGGAGTATTGGCATGGTATGCCCGCCATCCTCTCAAATTTGGCGGTATGATTCTAGTCTCAGTGGGTGTTCTCTATGGCACTTGTTTCCTAGTCTTCTTAAACAATGGTTGGATTCCTCTTGTTCCCCCGGCGATCGCCTTCGTTATCACCGCAGCTGGAGCTGTTTTAGTTGATCGTTTTAATAAGAGTACTTACGGTCAAAACGTCTATCGCCAAGTTAAAACTTTCCTCAAGCTTAATATTGAGATTGATCATGAGAAACTTGAGAAGCAGGTCTCTGAAATTACTGAAACAGATTACTTCCAAGATTTACAACAAAGAGCCAAAAGTTTAAGGGGGCAACGGGGTGATGGCTTGGGTGCCGAAGATGCATCTGCATCGGAAGTAGCTGAGCCTTCTAGCCTAGAACCTAAAAAGGTTTCAGAATCAGATGATGGTGCAGACTATCTCAAAAACCTGCAACAGAAGGCAAGGATGTTGAGAGAGCAACGAGACAGTGAGGTGAGCCATGAACAGCCATCCTCTGAGTTGATTGAAACGTCTGATATAGAAACGAGTGCACCAGTAGAGGATGATTATGAAACAGGATACTTACGCCAATTGCAGCAAGAGGCCAAACGATTGCGAAGTCAGGGTGCTGATCCCGATGGAGGAACTGCTTCGCATCGCCAAGACGATACCACAGAGTAATGGATGATTAAGATAACAAGCAGACAGGGAGCGGATGCATGACAAAAATTATCTCCATACACTCATTCCGTGGTGGAACCGGCAAGTCTAATCTGACCGCCAACCTGTCTGCGGTCGTTGCTGGGCAAGGTCATCGCGTTGGCATTATTGATACAGATATTCAATCTCCAGGGATTCATGTCATTTTTGGGCTAGATGAAAGCACAATGGCGCGATCGCTCAACGATTATCTCTGGGGTCGCTGCACGATTGGTGAAGCAGCCTATGATGTCACCCCAGATGCCGTATCTAAAAGCGGTGGCACGATTCATCTCATTCCCTCTAGCATCAAAGCGGGTGAAATTGCCCGAATTCTCAATGAGGGCTATAGCGTCACTATGCTCAATGATGGGGTGCGCCATCTCTGTCAGGGCTTAAACCTAGATTATTTATTTATCGACACCCATCCTGGGTTAAATAAAGAAACCCTATTGTCTATTGCCATCTCCGACAACTTGATCATCATTCTGCGCCCCGATCGCCAAGACTTTCAAGGGACAGCCGTGACTTTACAGGTCGCTCGTAAACTCGACACTGCCAAAATTTCTTTGGTGATCAATAAAGTGTTGCCAAGTCACGACTTTAAATCGATTGAGGAGCAAATCGAACAAAAGTTTCGGGCACCTGTGATTGGTATTTTCCCGCTCAATGATGAGATGGTGCAGTTGTCTAGCTCAGGAATCTTTTGTTTGGAGTACACCAATCACGTCTATACTCACGAGGTTCAAAAGGTGGCTCAACAGATTTTGAAGTAGGCAGTGAGCTTACAAATACCCATGCTCTGCCAAAAAAGCAGGGGTCAACTCGTCAGCTTGGGCGATCGCTCCATCAGGAGAACTACTGCGCATCATCCACCCCAACTCAGCAACGGCTCGGTCGTTTGAGGGAGACGCCAACCGCAAAAACTTCTCGACATACTTGCCCAAGACATCCCCTTCTAAATTTACTGGGCTGCCAGGAGTCAGATATTGCAGGTTAGTCTCAGCATACGTCAGTGGAATGACTGCCACCTTAAACCAGTCTCCAGTTGGGCTACATTCTGCCACCGTGAGACTCACCCCATTCACAGCGATACTGCCCTTAGAGACAATATAGCGAGAGACCCTGGCATCGGGGACGGCAAAACTGATTTCCCAAGCGTTGGCTGTGGAAACAGCTGCTTCTAGATAACCCACTCCATCTACGTGACCCGTGACAAAATGCCCTCCTAGCTTGCTCCCCACGCGCAAAGAGGCTTCCAGGTTGACACGGGCAGTGCCCTGTAGTTGCTCTAAGGTAGTGCGGTGCAAGGTTTCGGGTGAAGCAGATGCCAAAAACCCAGAGGAGACAATTTGAGTAACAGTTAGGCAGATTCCGTCTACTGCAATACTGTCACCAATTGCCAAACCATCTTGTAATGGAGCAAGGGATGCGGATCCCCAGGTGATCTGGAGTTCGTCGTCACCTGTCTGTTGAATCGTTCCGATCGATTGAATCAATCCTGTAAACACGGCTTTCTAGAAAATCTGTCACACTAAGGAAGTAGCCCCTAATCTACCCTGAAATGTAGGCTGGCTGTCGTATTTCTTATAGGAAGACGTTTAATCCATCTACAATACATTAAGAACAAATGTATGGGTTTGTGACATCTAATTCAATGAAACTTTTTAGTCAAAGTTTCGGAATTAGACTATGGATTAGAGACAAGATCAGGGCATACTGGAGTTCAATAAACTTTTGAAACATTAACCCTTTAAAGGCGTTCAGTGGCTAACTTAGATCTTGTCATACTTGCTCAGTCTTTAGTGAGTTTAGGCTCTCTGGGGGTAGCTCCTTGACAGAACACGGCTGTAAATATACCCCTGAGGTTATAGAGTCAGTGGTTACAGTGGCTCACAGTCAGTATTGGTTTGGTTTAAGTCCATTTATTCTCCATCTGCCCGTCTTTTGTTTAATGGATTCTAGAGGCTAAGTCAATGATCGAAATGAAAGTCGCTGGAATTGCCTTAGATGCTGCAACCCGTAGTCCGATCGTGTTATTGAGAGACGCGGGGGATCGTCGCCAGCTTCCGATTTACATTGGTCAAGACCAAGCAAGGGCAATTATCGGTGCTTTAGAGAATCAAACTCCACCCCGCCCTCTAACTCACGATTTAATTGTCAATATCTTGGAAGATTGGGATATGACCCTGGAAAGGGTTGTAATTCATTCCTTGCAAGACAACACGTTTTACGCAGTTTTAACGGTTCGTCAAGGAGAAATCAAGAAAGAAATTGATGCTCGCCCTAGTGATGCGATCGCCATTGCCTTGCGGACTAAAAGCTCAATCTGGGTTGTTGAAGAAGTGGTTGCTGATGCCTCCATTCCAGTAGATCGAGAAGCCGATGAAGCAGAGCGTCAAGCCTTCCGAGATTTTCTAGCCAATTTGCGTCCAGAAGATTTTACCCAACGGGGGCAATCTAAAAGCGGCGAGAGTTAATTACTATCCAGCTGAAGTGGTGATTCCTCTGATCCCCGGTTTCTGCCAGAAGCCGGGGATCAGCTCTGTAAAGCTTTGCTTTCCCAACTGTCTCATGAAGTATCGTCGATTTGGCAAAACAGAATTATCGTTGTCTGTGTTCTCTCTGGGAACAATGCGGTTTTTAGCCTCTCAAGAGAATGCGGTAAACATTATAAAACGGGCGATCGCCTTGGGGATCAACCATTTTGAAACCGCTAGGGGCTATGGCAATAGTGAACTCTATGTGGGTGCAGCACTCCAGTCTGGACTTGACCGCGATCGCTTGTTTATCACCACCAAAATTCCACCGACTCCCGATGCCGCAAGCATGACCCGTCAAATCGACGAATCGTTAACCCGTTTGGGCTTAGAGTCGGTGGACTGTCTGGCCGTTCATGGCTTAAATACTTGGGAGCACCTGAGTTGGATTGAGGCTCCTAACGGGTGTATGAAGGCACTGCAACAGGCCGTGATTGAGGGTCGAGTCCGTCATATTGGGTTTTCGACTCATGCCCCTCTAGAGGTGATCATGCGGGCGATCGCCACCGATCAGTTTGAGTTTGTGAGTTTGCATTACAACTATTTTTTTCAACGCAATGCCCCTGCCATTGAGCAAGCTCACCAAAAGGATATGGGAGTCTTTATCATTTCTCCCGCTGACAAAGGGGGAATGCTGTTTACTCCACCGCTAGCCTTGGTCGAGTTGTGTCAGCCTTTTTCACCTTTAGAGTTAAACTATCGATTTTTACTCAGAGATCGCCGCATTACCACATTGAGTCTAGGGGCAGCCACTCCAGAGGAGTTAGAGGTGCCATTGAGGGTGAGCGATCGCGATCAGCCCTTGACCTCGGTTGAGCAGGAGGGATTGGAGCGTCTCCACACCCGACAATCGGCTGCTTTAGAGAGCGATCGCTGTAGTCAATGCTATGCCTGTTTGCCTTGTCCAGAAAATATTCAGATCCCTGAGATTTTAAGATTACGTAATCTGGCCGTCGCTTACGACATGACAACCTACGGTCAATATCGTTATGGCATGTTTGAAAATGCGGGACATTGGTTTCCTGGGCGTCGAGGCGATCGCTGTACAGACTGCGGGGATTGTTTGCCCCGGTGCCCCGAAAATCTCGATATTCCCTCCCTGCTGCGAGATGCTCATCAGCGATTAGCGGGGTCTCCTCGGCGGCGACTATGGGCAGATTAGCAACCGCAAAATACTACATTGTTGGCTACAAGCGTTGGCTATAAGCATTGGCTACAAGTTGGGTGTGGGATATAGCCACTCCCAATGGGGTGTGCCTCTCACAATCCGCTCATCTCACAACTGATGTAGGACTGCTATCGCAGGGGCGATCGTTTGAAATCAAAAGACTTCCCGTTGATTTCGCCGATAATCTCTTCACTTTTGGCATACTCCCTTTCATAGATTCTTTAATTCGTTTACACATCCCCATTGGGGGGATGCTACCCTAAGAAGAATCAACGCACAGCAAACGTGTAACCCTAGCAGTTGTCCTGACGGTTCAGCCAATGGAGCACTTGAAATCCACGCTCAAACAGGGCTTTAAGTGAAAATCGGCTCTACAGTCTTGACCGAAGCTATGGGATACGGTGGTTTTGCTGGGTTTGTTATCAATTGCATTCAAGAACTTTATTCATTGAGGTGATTAGCGTGGTTGCTACTCCCGAAAAACTGCAACAGCAGGTTTCTAATCAGGGTTCCCCCACTGAGCGGGTCGCTGTTTTATTGATGGGGTATGGGGAAGTCGAGAGCTATGAAGACTTTGCCAATTACAACGAACAAGCTCTAAATCTGTTAACGGCTAAGTTTGCTCCTGTCCCAACCTGGATTTATCCGCCACTGGCGAAGTTATTGGCAGTTTTTGATCTGCATGAGTGGAGCCATCAACACAATCACTTTATTTCGCCTCATAATGCAATTTTTGAGCAACAAAGGGTTGGAATTGAACAGCACCTTAAAGCTCAATGGGGCGATCGCATTCAAGTTTTCAAAGCATTTAACTTCTGTGCTCCTTTTCTGCCAGAACAGGTTTTGACTGAGATCAAAGCTCAGGGGTTTAGCAAGATTCTCATCTATCCTCTGTTAGTCGTAGACTCAATCTTTACTAGCGGCATTGCGGTTGAACAGGTTAACAAAGCTCTAGCCCACTTGAGTGATGGTGCTGAGCATTGGGTCAAAGGGATGCGTTATATTCCCTCTTTCTACAATGAGCCTGATTACATCAATCTAATGGCTCAAATGGTTGAAGAGAAAATCAAAGCCTATCTAGAAGTCGCTCATTTGCCCTCTCAAACGGGCATTGTGTTGATGAATCACGGTTGCCCTCACAAGGCAAAAGGCTTCACCTCTGGCATTGACGAAAGTCAAGCACTCTATGAGCGAGTTCGGGAGCGGTTGATCCATCGCTATCCCCTGATCTCTGTGGGTTGGTTGAACCACCAAACTCCTCTGATCGAATGGACTCAGCCCAATGCAGACTTAGCTGCCCGAAACTTGATGGAGTTGGGAGCAACCGCAATCGTGTTTATGCCCATTGGGTTTGCCACTGAAAATCACGAGACGCTACTAGATGTCGATCACATCATTCACGATCTACGTCGCCAACGTCCTGATGTGACCTATGTGCAAATGCCCTGTGTTAATGATCGGCCAGAGTTCTTAAAGATGGCGGCAGAGTGGGCAAATCCTTTGATTGCTGATTTGTTGACTGAACAGGCTTTAGCTGTCAATCCTACCCTTGCAGCTTCACAAGCTCATTCCCATGACCACCATCATGGCGATCACCACCACCATGACGATCACCATCACGGGGATCACCATCATCACCACTAGCTTTGAAGGGTGATTTGTGTCAGGAGCTTCTTAAGTGGAGGGGTCGTTTTAACGGCCTCTCCACCCATCGTATAGGTCCGCACAAGAACCGACTTTAATCGATTTGTTTGAGATAAAAATATAGATCGACGGCTAAAACTCCAGGTAGTAGTGCGGCCAACCATAGATCAAACCCTAGAGTTTGCTCAGCAAAATAGTAGAAGCTGATCCAAAGGCTGGTTGCCAACCCTAAGGGAGTTCCCACAAACTCTAAAAATTCTAATATTCCTAAAAACAAGGCCATAACCTCTCTCCTTCGCTCCGGGCGTTTTACATTTTGCCTTTGAGAAAACCAACCAGGTTTTGTAGAAATGTTTGGCTGACTTTTGAAGCGTCAGAGGTTTCAGTGGCGATCGCAGAGGGTTCGCTGGGAAATAACAATTCTGTCGGCTGAGGAGCAGTGACGGAATCTAAGATGGGAAGTTCTTCTATTAGCCCAACCACCATCAACCGAAAGGCAATGTGTTGCAGTTGCTCGATAGTTAGACGCATTTGCTGAGCGATCGCCTTTAGGGGCAAGGTGCCATTTGTGAATTCCCACACCTGCCACTCCAGTTGATTGAGCTTTAAATCGGGCTTGCCATCGACAACGCTGATAATGCTAGAAGCGGGGTCAGGCAGTTTGTCTTTCAATGCGCTCCAGTCTTTAAGAGCTCGTAAGCCTGCCAAAGTTACTTCTGTCGCAGGAGCACTCAGTCCCGTCATTTCAGAAGGGGGGAGTGGAGCTTTGCCATCAAATTGAAACCAGCCATCTTTTAGTTCAAAAAGGGCACAGACCTGTCGCATGACCTGGGTATAAAACAGCAGCTTGAGTTGTTCAGCTTGTAACACCCCTTGCGATTTGAGACACAACCCAATGGGTGTATCAAGTTTGCAACTTTGTGCCAGCTTAAAAGCAGCGCGATCGCCTAACCAACCTCGTTGGCTAATCAGACCAATTAACCCTTGATGGTCGAGGGTTTGTGCTGCTCCAACAATGCGCCCTTGGCTAAACCAAATATAGTGATTTCTGCTTTCCTCTTTTGCTTCTGAAAGTTTAGAAATACCTAACAGTCCAGTTTTGCGGCCTTGCTCCAGCAATTGAAAAATCTCTGCCAGTGAAAATTCCGTTAAATACCCTGTGATTGCCATATCCTTTGCCTCTGCTGACTCAGTTTGTGCCTTCCTAGCTAAGTAGGATTGATTGGTTATGGGTGAGAAACCAACACACAAAATTCATTTATCTGTGAAGGGTAGTACTTCTAACAGATTCAACTAACTAAACAATTTGTTTGGAGGGAGGTTTGTACTAATGCCAAAACAGCATGTGCCACTGAAGCTGTTTCTGTGGCATTCACTTTAACAATTAGAGGTCGCTGTTGAGAGTCAAGATGACCAATCGCGATCGCTACATTTTCTTCATCCCAAGCACCCTCGCAATCGGCATGGGTTAAGCCAATGATCATCGGTGCAGGCGATCGCCGCCTCATAAATGTCAAAATACGACGGGCATCACGAAACTCATGGGGACGATGAGCCGCAACTAGCAAAATATAGGCATGGGCCTTGCGAATCAAAATATCCCACATAAAATCAAAACGGGACTGTCCAGGAGTACCATACAAGTGCAACGCCATATCAGAACCAAACTGAAGTCGCCCAAAATCAAATGCAACTGTCGTTTTCTTCTTTAAAAGGGCGGTTTCGTCTGTTGCTCGGCGATCGGTATCGACCACCTCAATCTCACTTACTGAACGAATAAAAGTAGATTTTCCAGCTCCTACAGGTCCGGTTACAACCAGTCGCATGATTTCCATATAACGTTAAAGCAGTAGGAAATAAAGGCAAGGAAAAGGATAGGGAATTAAAAGGGATAAAAGGCAATCTATTAACAGCCGTAAGTGATTGAAAAGAACTCATTAATTTTTATTTTTGTAAGTTCTTTATGGGAGTACCTCACAGTTGTAAGTTGATCGAAGGTAATGGGACAGGCATCTTGCTGATAAACGAGATGCTCGCACTACCCATACAAAATTGAGATACACTTGTTTTCTATCAAGTCTTACTGTTACTAGATTGATAGGCTGAGTTTAATCGCTCAGACCAACTCCTTAAAATTCCCTGATCAAACTACATCAAGATTGCTTTTAGTTCTGATAAAGCACGTTTGATTTCTAACATCAAAAGGCCTTGTTTTGCAGATTGATTAGCTAGAACTAGAAAAACAGCGTCTTCACCACAACTGGTTAAGATTCCAAAGCCTTTGTCACCTTCAACATAAATTCGCTCGACTCCGCCTCTAGCAAGCTCATTACCAATGCGTTCGCCCAGAGAGAGCATTGCAGCAGACATAGCAGAGACCCGTTCTTCATCCATGCCACCTGGCAAACTAGCTGCAAGTGGCAAGCCATCAGGGGTGACAATTGCCGCACCTTGAACATCGTTGGTTGATGTTACGAAATCCTGTAAAACATGGGTTAATTTTTCAGTGCTAATAGCCATAGTTGAAACTCCTTGAGTTTGAAATAATAAGTCGAAAAGAACAAGAGGAGTGGAGTTGTAGTGCGGGTTACATTGTGCCTGCGCCAGTCGTAATTAATCGTCGGAATAAGCCTTCCGTCCAACCCGTTTCGCGCAGTACAGCAGCGGATGAAACCTCAACATAGGCTTGCTCAATAAAGGCGAGATCAATCATACAAATTTTGCTCAAAGCATCTCTGACTGTCTCTGTTTTGCCATCTACTTGAAGCCGTTTACCAACTTCATGAACCACAACAGCCATAGCTGGTACAACGTGTTGAGGGCCAATACCAATTTGCACATGAACTAGCCCAATACGCCAACGACGGCTTGCATAAACATCTTGCCAATCATCCATACCAGTAAACATTTCATGAAACCATTGAATGAAGGTTTCTCGTAGACGGTGAATACGACCTTCTGAGCCGTTTAAAATTGCATTCATTTCTGCATCTCGACCTAAGAAAGCATAAAAATGATCTGCCATTTCTGGAGCAACTTGTAATCCCCAATCTGCATTTTGTTTGAGGATAGATTTATCTTCGTTGGTAAACCCAATACGCGTTTCTACTCGAACTAAAAATTCACGTGGCTCCAGTGCCATGAGTGCTCTCCTGAATAGGTAATGGTTTAATCGATTAGCTCTTTTTTAACAGTGAAATTAGTAGATTTATATGGGATTATTACTGACTTCTGGTCTTCTGAAAGAAGTGAATGATTTAGGTTACAAATGCATACATAAGCCGACACAAGATTGTGTATATCTCTTTGAACTTGTGTTTGCAAAAATTAAGAAGTTTTGAGATCCCAGTTTCTATCTACGGTCTATGGCGATCGCCCCTCTTTAAATAAGGTCTTTTTAGGAAATGGAAATAGTTATAAGCCTTTTGAAATGGAGTTTTTAAGTTTAGAAATTCAATTGTTGTTTATCTACTTAAATGAAGTAATAAGACAGTGGTTGCTTTAATGCTTTTGTCTTTAAGTAAAACAAGATGACTGAATCCAAACAAACGACTTGGTTTTAATTTATAGAAATGTGAATCAAAGGTTTAAAAACCTCAGTACAATCTCTGAGAAAAGATGAGGCTAAGAGATTGATTGACGATTAAATCACTTAAGTTGGCTTGAAAGAATAATCCGTGAATTCTCTAGAGTCAACTGGAAAAAATCATGGTATGGCTGTGGCCAGCTAACTTAGGACATAGGGGGGGTGGGGGGCGGTGCTCCCAGCCAGGGGTTCCACTACGGCTATATTTCGTGCTGTAGCTACCGAATTGAATTCATGTCTATCCAATCGAAGTTTGCGCCTCGACGGCTCGACTGAGCTTCGCCGCGAATTAGATGGATCAAAGTTTGCTGCAACCCGCAGAGGCTCACACCGAAGTCTGCGATTTCAGTCGCCAAGCCTAAAAGATGGGTCGGGCCGCAGCAGGTGACATAGAGAGGGGATGAGGACTGGCTCTCCAAAGTTGTTCTAAATGAGCCGCAGGTATGGTGAGATAGAGGACATCGCCCATGTTCAAGGTGGCTTCTAAAAGCTCCCACCCATGTATAGTGCGCTGGTTGGTTTCTAAATACAACGGCACTAAGTCAGTGGCGATCGCAATATCTTTGACTGGTTTGCCATAAAACGGATGACCTGACGTAATCATCGTAGCCAGAGCAACCCACAGAGTATTAGCTGTCATTCCGTTGCCAAATACTTGTCCACCTAGAGCCGCAGCAGCAAATGACGGGGCGGCTAGTTCTGCTGGACTCAAAACGGCTTCAAAATCGAACACCTGTTGTGCCAGAGGTGCAAATTGTGGGTCTTGATTGCGAACGACTACGGAAATGTTTGGAGCTAATCCTTTAGCGGTCAAGGCGATCTCTAAGTTGGTCACATCGTCACTGGTAACCGCTAACAGGGCTTCGGCTTGTTTGATGTGAGCTTTGAGCAGTGTTTCAGGCAAACTGGCATCGCTTTGCAATACTGGAATCTTTAAGGCATGAATAGCTGTTAAAAAGCGATTGTTAGGATCAGTTTCAATGACAATAACACTGCATCCATTTGCATGCAGTTGATGCACAACCTGCATTCCTACGCCACCTAATCCGCAAATAATGTAGTGATGTCGATGCGGAATGGGAAAGGTTTGCCAGAGCTGTTGTAAACGAGTTCCTAAAATAAGATCGTTGAGCAAGGCATAGCAAATTCCAATAACAGCTGTGCCAATCAACATCATGATGACGGTGAAAACTTTGATCTCAACAGGAGCTTTTTCTGCAATGCTTTCATTGCCTCCAGCACCCGTGATCATACCAACCGCGAAATAAAGGGCATCGACGAGAGAGACATGAAAGTTTGCGGCGGTGTAGGTTAGGGTTGCTGATACGATCGTGACTGTTAACACCAGCAGCATGACCAGGGTTGGACGCACATGCCGTTGAAATTGCCGCAGGCGAGTGAGTAGTCCCAAGATTGCCTGCAAGAGGGAGCGACGGTTTTGTTGAATGTGAGGTTTTGTCGCAATGATGAGGCGATCGCCTTCCCGCAGAGGTTGTTCTTGAGTCACAGCCGACACTAAATCCAGAGTGTCATCGCTGGGTAAGTAATAGATCAACATGCGATCGCGATTTTCCCACAAGTTTGTGAGAGTGAGGCCCCACCAGGGATGTTGAGCATCGATGTATTCTTCGTGAATCGGCCATGTTTGTTGAAACAGACGTAGTTGCCCAATTGCCCGATTTCCCATAGCAGCAAACGTAAACACAGGGGCTGAGAGGGCAGCAACACTCATGCTGAAATGGTTAGGAAGCGTCTGATCAAGGCGATTTCCGAGGCTCGTATTGTACAGACGGTTGATAATCCGGATTTGAGGGTTCAGAACTCTTGCTTGCGTCAAAATCGCTAAATTCAAGGCATCATCGCTGTTTGCCAGCACTAAGGTATGAGCATCGGCAATGCCAGCTTGAATCAGTGTTGTTGCAGAGCGCAAATCCCCAGTGACGATGTGATCCTGAAGCATCTGATCCTGAAGATCGCCAAGAGGATGAGAATGCACACCAATAACTTGTGCACCTTGTTGCTTCAGCAGGGAAAAGATTTTATGCCCGGTGCGACCTAAGCCACAAACAATAATGAGAGGTTTGATATTCATAAGCCATCCTCAAGCCTCAATTGTTTGCCAGGTCGATTGAAGGAACTGTAGCTGACAACACCAGGTTATAAATCGCAATCTTTAGCGTCAGTGCAGAATGTGAAATAAGGGGGATGGCGATGATTCAAGGCAAATCATAGAAATCTCTCTAAACCTAGCCTTATCTAAATCTGGGATGGCTCTCATTTACTTCAGGTAATATCAGAGATAGACCTTTCAATAAATGTAAAGCAATGCGAAGCACTTCCCCAGTGGGATAAACGCCCGTCAACGTCCTGGGGTGGTTTGTCTTTAGCATTGTGGTTCAGCCCAGTCAGGTAGGATAACATCGTGAACTCTATCGATTATCTGCGTATCAGTCTCATCGATCGCTGTAATTTTCGGTGTCAATACTGTATGCCTGAAGGCACAGAGTTGGAATATATCCGACAGCAGGATGTGCTGAGCCAGGAGGAGTTGTTAACTCTGTTGCGCGAGGTGTTTGTTCCCTGTGGATTTACTCGCTTTCGACTAACGGGTGGTGAGCCATTACTGCGTCCTGGTGTGGTTGAGATTGTACGCGCGATCGCAGCCTTGCCTCAGACCCAAGACCTGTCGATGACAACCAATGCTTTTTTACTGGCAGGCATGGCACAGGATCTCTACAATGCTGGATTACGGCGCATTAACATCAGTCTTGATTCACTAGAGTCAGATATCTTTGACAAAATCGTAGGACATCAAGGACGCTCACGCTGGCAGCAGGTTTGGAATGGAATTCAAACGGCTTACCAAGTTGGATTTGATCCTCTTAAGCTCAATGTAGTCGTGATTCCTGGAGTCAACGATCACGAGATTCTCAATCTAGCCGCTCTCAGTATCGAGCGAGCATGGCATATTCGCTTTATTGAGTTTATGCCCATTGGTAATGCCGGATTATTTCAAGACAAAGGTTGGGTCGCCTCAGAAACGATTCGTCAAACTATTCGCGATCGCTGGGGGTTAGAAGAATCTTCTGTGCGCGGAAATGGACCGGCTGATGTCTTTCGTATTCCAGGTGCCAAAGGAACTTTGGGGTTTATTAGCCAGATGTCTGAATGCTTCTGCGATCGCTGTAATCGCATGAGAGTCTCTGCGGATGGCTGGTTGCGCCCCTGTTTGCTCAATGAAGCCGAGCAAATTGACTTGAAAACAATGCTGCGGGCAGGCATCCCCATCGCTGACATTCGAGGACAGGTGCAGCACTTGCTGGCTATTAAGCCTGAGATTAATTACAAACTCCGTGACTCAGGCACAACTGGGACAGCCTATGCAAGAACAATGTCTCAAATTGGTGGATAAAACCATCCTTCATAAAGCAAACCCTCTGATTGACGGGATCAGAGGGCTAGACGAGAAGACTTTAATGTCGCACCACAGCCGCAAGGTGCGTCCAATACAATCTATGTTTGATATAAAAGGCTATGCCTGACGTGAATAGTATTCAACCACAAGCAATTCGTTGACCTGAAGTGCAACCCACTCTCGTTCGACAATGCTGTTGACTTTGCCAACCAGCGTATTTTTGTCAAATTCTAAATGACTGGGCAGATGAGCTAAACCAGGGAACTGTAAGTTGTCTTGAACGAGTTTGCGAGAACGCTCGCTATCTCTGACCCCAACCACTTCTCCAGCCTTGCATTGATAGCTAGGAATATTGACGACACGACCATTCACAGTGACATGACCGTGGTTCACCAACTGTCGCGCGGCTGGAATGGTAGGAGCCATACCCATCCGAAAGATAGTGTTGTCTAGGCGCATCTCTAGCAACTGCAACAAAACTTGCCCGGTTGAACCAGCGGCACGACGAGCCTTACGCACATAGCGCAGCATCTGCCGCTCACTCAAACCATAATTAAAGCGGAGCTTTTGCTTTTCCTCTAGACGAACAGCATATTCAGAACGCTTTTTGCGAGCCTGACCATGCTGCCCAGGAGGATAAGATCGTTTTCCTGAGGCTTTAGTAGCCTTGCGGGTTAAACCTGGTAATTCACCTAAGCGGCGTACAATTCTGAGGCGCGGGCCCCGGTATCGCGACATTTATCGATTCCTCTCTCTAATCGTTACCCAAAAGTCTAATTATAAAGCCTAACAACTTAAAATTAAAGCTAATGGTTGATGTTAATTCCTGCTTCATAGTAATTCAATCTGGATCACTCTTGTAGATAGGTTCGCGCTTTAACGATAGATTCAAAGCCCCGCAAACCTCTGTTCTTTAGTCAGTCTCACCTCTAGTCAGTCTTACATCGTTCACCAGATTGGCGAGTCTCTACCTCTCTATAGAGACAAGAGATGGCACGTAGCTAGAGGCGTAATCTTTGCATAATCTTTAATTATTGATTAAATTTTTTTAATTAAAATCATCAATTACGTTTGATCCAAGAGGCTCTGCCCAACCGTTTCTAAAAGTTTGTGATACGATGATGCGTTAGAGGCAAATTCCTGGCAGCCCAAGAGCTACGTGTAGATGGTGCTGAACCAAGCCAGGATGTGTTTCAGATAGATATTTCAAAATTTATTCATGGCTAGAACTGTAATGAACCAGCAGGTCATTCACCCAATGGTGAAATTTCAAGGTAAGGTGCGCTCACTTGTAGAATCAAAAGCAATCAAACCAACTGACAGCATTTGGAAGATTGCTCTTCTGTATGGAGATGAATGGTCATATTGGAAGAAGGAGTTAGAAGACTTTGACTTTTCAATGCGTGACCCAATCAGCGATTTGCTCGCTGTTGAAACTTGGGAAGAAAACTGAGGACATCCTCCTTTAGTTCAACTGATCCTCTAAACCGGTTGAACTAAAGCTTTGTTTATGATTACTCATTGATCTCATTTATCTAGCTGGCTCTGTTAGCGTTTTAACTGTTCCAGGTTAGGTCGGACTTTTGTTCTAATGACCACTGCGGTGATGTTATCGTGACCGTTGTAGTGGTTGGCTAAGTCAATCAGTTGGCTAACTCCTTGCTCAAGATTGGTTTGAGAGCTAATGAGTGGCTCAACGTGAGTCCGCCAATGGGTCTCTAGCAAATCGTTGTCCGTCAGTCCGTCAGAACACAGCAACAGCAACAGATCTTCGCTTAATTCGATGAACTGTACATCTGGGTTGACGAAGTTTTCGTCTCGTGGGCCTAAAGCTTGAGTTAACTGATAAGCATCAGGTCGAGCATAGGCGATTGCAGGTTCTACACCTCGTTGAATTTCACGTTGACCCACTTCGTGATCCACTGTGATTTGTTCAAGCCCTCGACGACGGCTAAAGCGATAGAGACGGCTATCTCCAACATGGGCGATCGCAGCATGAGTATCGTGTACTAATAACAACACTAATGTTGTTCCCATCCGACCGCTACCAGAGCGATCATTTTGCTGATTCAAGTCATAAATTGCTTTGTTAGTGAGTTGAATCGCTTCACGAATGCTTTCCTCGGAGGGCAATTGCTCATGCCAGTTAGCCTCAAAATATTTTTTCAGGGTTTCAACGGCCATTGCACTCGCAACTTCACCTCCGGCATGTCCACCCATGCCATCACACAAAATGTAAAGTCCTTTAGCCTGCACTGTACGACCAGAAGGACTTTCTAATTTCTTCAGGTCAACTTGAATGCTAAAGCAGTCTTCGTTGTGCTCTCGTTGTTTGCCAACATCGGTGCGTCCTGCATCTTCTAAATTAATCAGCTTCATGGGCAGCACGACCGTCGGAATGTCGTCGCCCTCGCCCGTAGTGTCGTCTTCCAGGTTGCCTAACTCAAATCGAGTTGGGCTGCTTGAAACACTCATGTCAGCGGTTGGGAATGAGGCAGAAGACAGATTGGGAGGAGGAGGCAGTTCGATAGTTCGATCGCTATCCTCTAACAGATTTGGAGGGGGTAGCGGTGGAGAAGTAGGGGGTTGAGCTACCTCAGGTTGCAATTCATTGGCGATCGCTTCAAACTGAGCCTGTAATGTCTCTATGTCAGTGACTTCACCGGATTCTAAATCGTGACATAGACGCACGAGTGACCCTAATTGAGTACGCTGTGACATTTGAAACAGCAGTTGCCACAAACGCCCCAGATGTTTGAGCTGCAATACGTGCTCTGGTGTTTCAAAGTAGAGTCGCTGTAAGCACAATAACTGGTCTTCATCAATTCGCAGATTGCTTAGCTCTAAAAGGCTTTGACAACAGTGATGAGGTTCTAATAATTTCCAAACTTCTGTCATTTGATAGAGCCAATGCAAAATTTGCAACGGCAAGACATCGTCAGAACTCCAAGCATCGGATAATAAAGTTAGTTCTGAACGATCTTCTAATAGCAGGGTGGCTTGTCCATCTTGTTCCCAAGCATCATGTAGTTTGGGTAGTGAAGGATGAAGTTGGGATTGCAGTGCTAGATAGGTCTGAGCGATCGCTGGAACGGTCAAATCTTTAATTAAAGAGGTTTCCTCTGTCGAAGACATAGCATCACTGGGGTTTGAAAATCTTTCTGTTGTCTCTAGCTCATTAAAGAACTCGGGCGACTGCTCCTGAAGAATATCGATGAGAGTGGGTTGGTAAGGTTGGCAATCTAGAACTTGTGCTTCTGCATCCTGAACTGAGCTGGAAGGAAGAAGAGGGTCGAGGAGTTTATATCTTTTCTGGGGATCAAGATATTGGGGAGGGGCAATAGCTGCTTGAGGCGTCGTTTGAGCAGTTGTCTGAGATTGTGTGACCGAGGGGTTAGGCAGTTGAACTGCCCACCAAAAGGTTCCTGTTGTTGTGCCGCAATGAGGACACTGTTCTACATCAGAGGGAACTGTTGCATCACAACCGGGACAAACAACTTCTGTCAGAGAAACACCGCACTTCTGACAAAATTTATGATCATCTGGGTTCTCAAACTGACATTGGGGACAAACAAGCATCTTGGGACTTCCTTACTCCCGTTATAACTGCCAGTGGCTCTGAATCTCAGTATTCACTGCATGACATCAATTCTGGGTATTTTTTTACAGAATTGTTACGAACAATCTACTGTGGACTAGCAACTTACGAAAGGTATTACTTTTACAGGTTACACGATAGGTTTGAAAAGCCATAGTTGGCATAGCCCCTCTCTAGGTTACCCAGAACTGAAGTATCAAAAAACAAAAGTGCTATATCTTGATTCAACCCACAAATAGAGGTTGCTGTAAAGGATGTTTTGCTTTACACAAACGTTGCAATTGTAGAGAAAGTAGTGCGTATACGGTGAATATACTTAGTTAATTGAGCAGCTTGAGTTCGTTCTTAGATAGCTCTCGCCATTGACCTGGCTCTAACCCGTCTAATTGTAAGTGGGCGATTGCGACTCGCACTAACCGCAATGTTGGAAAACCAACAGCAGCGGTCATTCGACGTATCTGACGATTGCGACCCTCAGTGAGTGTCATTTCTAACCAGGCTGTTGGTACCGATTTGCGAAAGCGGATCGGCGGATCTCGTGGTGGTAATTGTGGATCATCTACCAGTAATTTTACGGTTGCGGGGCGCGTTTGGTAATTCTGAATCTTAACTCCTCGCTGCAAATGTTGTAAGGCAGCTTGGTCAGGAATGCGCTCAACTTGAACCCAGTAAGTACGAGGATGATGAAACTTGGGATCGGTCAAGCGGTGCTGAAGCCGACCATTGTCGGTGAGGAGCAACAACCCTTCACTGTCGCGATCGAGCCGGCCCACAGGATAAACATTGGGTACTGGAATGTAATCTTTGAGAGTTTTTCTAGGCGACCTATTTACACCTGCCTCATCAGTAAACTGTGTCAGCACATCGTAGGGTTTATAGAACAACACGTATCGATGAGGAGGAGTGATAACCCTAGCGGAGGAAGTGCTATGCCCAGTCATGATGTTGCAATCCAAAACAGATTGTAAAGCCCTGTTGCAACCTTTTAAGAAAATTTAGACAAACTATGCAAAACTCTGGGAGCATCTTACTCTAGAACTTTAACTGGGTTATTAACGGAACTGTCATGGATAAGATACCTAAATATCAAGTTGTCTGCACGCTTTCCTTTGGCGATATTTACGGCCAGATTGTCGTTTGGTTGATTGTCATTTTTCTAAGTTTGGCATCGGCTCTTGCTTTAATGGGGGCTAGCCGTCCTATTTATGCTCTGGCAACAGTTGGTTTGATCTTGGTGCTGTCTTTGCCATTTCTTTTATTCGCGTTTGTCACAACGCTATTGAATCATATTCAATTCTCACCCTTAGATGCCGCGGCTGAAAAAAAGTTGGAATCTAGCACCGTAACGACTCAACGGCCCGCTCAAGCGGCGAGCTAATTCTAAATTTGCAAGAGGAATCTTCACGATGATAGAAGACGGAGAATTCACAATCCGCTTTTATCATGATCAAATGACTCCGTTTCTTAAAAAAGTTCTCTGCTCTTGGGTAGAGGCTTTTTTTTGCGTCACGATAGATGAGAATGCTGTTTTTATGATGAGTTGAGCATGATTGAGCATGACGTGATCATTGTTGGCGGCGGATTGGCTGGGTCACGTGCGGCTGTGGAAATTGCCCGCACAGATTCTCGGCTAAATGTTGCTGTAGTGGCTAAGACTCACCCGATTCGATCGCACTCTGTAGCGGCTCAGGGTGGAATTGCTGCCACTCTTAAAAATGTTGATGCTGAAGATAGTTGGGAAGCCCACGCTTTTGACACTGTTAAAGGGTCAGATTACCTGGCGGATCAAGATGCGGTCGAGATTTTGACGCGTGAAGCACCGGATGTAGTGATCGATTTAGAGCATATGGGGGTGTTGTTTTCACGCCTGTCTGATGGTCGAATCGCTCAACGTGCTTTTGGCGGGCATTCCCATAATCGGACGTGCTATGCAGCCGATAAAACGGGACACGCCATTCTGCATGAGTTGATTTCTAACTTGATGCGCTACGGTGTCAAGGTCTATGACGAATGGTATGTCATGCGCTTGATTTTTGAAGAGGGTCAGGCGAAGGGACTGGTCATGTTTAACATCCGCAATGCTCAGATTGAGATTGTGCGAGCCAAGGCGGTGATGTTTGCAACGGGTGGTTATGGTCGGGTCTATAACACTACCTCTAATGACTATGCCTCGACTGGAGATGGGTTGGCGATGACTGCTGCGGCTGGATTGCCCCTTGAAGATATGGAGTTTGTCCAGTTTCACCCGACTGGCTTATATCCAGTTGGGGTTTTGATTTCAGAAGCGGTACGAGGGGAAGGAGCCTATCTAATTAATGCTGGGGGCGATCGCTTCATGGCAAATTACGCTCCTAGTCGGATGGAGTTAGCTCCGCGAGACATTACTTCACGAGCGATTACTAAAGAAATCCGCGCGGGACGGGGTGCTTATCCTGATGGCAGTGCCGGAGGTCCATTTGTCTATCTGGATTTGCGTCACATGGGTGAAGAGAAAATCATGAGCCGAGTGCCCTTTTGCTGGGAAGAAGCTCATCGCCTAGTAGGGATTGATGCAGTTCATCAGCCAATGCCTGTCCGCCCTACTGTTCACTACTCAATGGGGGGCATTCCGGTCAATACAGATGGCAGAGTCCGTAGTAGTTCAGAGAGTCTAACTGAGGGATTCTTTGCAGCCGGAGAAACCGCTTGCGTTTCGGTTCATGGGGCTAATCGGTTGGGCAGTAATTCCTTGTTGGAGTGTGTGGTTTATGGGCGCAGAACTGGAGCGGCGATCGCCCAATATGTTCAAAATCGTAAACTGCCTGATCTCGACGAAAAACGCTATTTGACATCGGCAGCACAACAGCTACAAGCCTTGTTGAATCAGTCTGGAGAATACCGGATTGCTCAAGTCAGGCAAGCATTCCAAGATTGCATGACTGACTATTGCGGCGTCTTTCGTACAGAAACCCTAATGCAGGAAGGACTAGACAAATTGCAACAAATTCGTCAACAGGCCCAAAAGATTTATCTAGATGACAAAGGTAAACTTTGGAATACAGAAGTGACTGAGGCATTGGAGTTGCAGAGCTTATTAGCCGTGGGTGAAGTGATCCTTACGAGTGCCCTCAATCGTCGAGAGAGTCGAGGTGCCCACTGTCGAGAAGATTATCCTGATCGGGATGATGGCAATTTTCTGAAGCACACGATGGCTTACTATTCTCCTGCTGGAATTGATATTCGCGAACTGCCTGTAGCCATCACCATGTTTCAACCTCAAGAGCGGAAATATTAAAGAGAGACTAAAGTGTGAAAGAGACGCGATTAATCGCGTCTCTTTCACACTTTACTATTTCCCTACTTAAGCCTGTGCCCGAATTTCGTCCAATTTAGCACGCACTTTCTGAATATCCTGCCACATTAGCCACTTGGGACTGCCTTTGTCGCGTGAGGCATTGCGTAATAAATAGGCAGGGTGAAAGATAGGCATACACAAACGGTTATCCCACTCAAGCCACTCGCCCCGAATTTTAGTAATTCCCCGTTTATCTCCAGTTAAGCCTTTGACCGATGAAGCCCCTGTCAGCAAAATAATTTTAGGATCGACCATGCGAATCTGCTCAAGCAGGTAAGGTCTACAGGCATCCATCTCGTCGGTTGTGGGTGTGCGATTTCCGGGAGGACGGCACTTGACGATATTACAAATAAAAACATCTGCCTCGGTGAGTTGCACAGAGTCTAAAATTTTGTCTAGCAGTTGTCCGGCCTTTCCAACAAAAGGCGTGCCAGTTTCATCTTCATTTTGCCCCGGCCCTTCTCCAATAAGCAGGATAGGTGCCTCAACACTGCCTCGACTGACGACAGCATGAGTTCGAGTTGCTCCCAAGTCACACCTCTGACATTGGTTGCAGTGCACCTTAATCTCTTCCATTGAAGAGTAGATGCTACGAGGAATGGGGATTTTAGCACTGGTGGGAATCAGGTCTGGGTTGAAATCAACCGGAAGAGCGGGTGTTTCAACTTCTGCCAGATTGAACAGGTCAATTTGCTCTTTACTATCCATGAATTATTGAATCTAAAGGCGTTGAGTGCCTTGGCAGAAATTCCGGTAGATGCATAAAAGCCTCAGGAAGTCAGACAGGCAACGTCAAGAACTATTATTTTAGAGTGAATCTTCGATTTCTAAAGTCCTCGTCAAGACAGAAAAGATATCACGAAAATAGATAAACCGTTCGATACAGTTCAATCTGACAAAAATCAGGCATGATTAAGATGATCCCCCAAGTATAGTTGGAGGGAGCTATGCCTAATTTTCCATTGTTTCACGATCGTCACGATGCGGGTCATCAACTTGCCCAAGCTGTCCTTGTAGAGATGGCAAACTTGAGTGCAACTCAGTCTGGGGTCAAACCGATTGTCTATGCGTTGCCCAAAGGTGGCCTACCGATTGCCGAGCCATTAGCGCAATTGTTACATTGTCCGCTAGATGTTGTGGTGGCTAAAAAAATTACTCGTCCAGAAAATCCTGAGTTGGCGATCGGGGCGGTCACGGCAGATGGGCATGTGATTCGATCGCGTCAAGAGTGTTTTATGCAGTTGAATAATGGCACTTGGCGCACTGCATTGCAGCAAGCACAAACTAAGGCACAGGCTCAACTGGCTCAGTTTAAAGACCTGCGACCCCTTGTGGATGCACAGGGAGCGATCGCCATTTTAGTAGATGATGGCATTGCTACTGGGATGACGATGGCGGTTGCAGCACGTGCACTGCGGGCAAAACGCCCAGCCCAAATCTTGATCTGTGCCCCGGTTGCCCCAAAACATATGGTACACACGTTAGGACATTGGGGCGATCGCGTCATTATCTTAGCCAGTCCTGAGTCATTTTTTAGTGTGAGTCGATTTTATGGTGAGTTTCACCAGGTTGAGATGGATGAGGCACTGGAATCCTTAAAACGTGGAAACCAGTTTGCTAGCTAAACCCCTATCAGCCGTTAATATTCTAGAGTTTGCTTGCCAAGATCTGTTGATAGGCTCGCAGCGTTTGTTGGGCGATCGCATCCCAGCTATAGTGTTTTAGGGCATGGGTTTGCGCTAGGGCACCCCGACGTTGGCGTTCGTTTGCATTGTCCAATGCGTCTCTCAATTGAGCTGTCAACGATTCGACAGTGCAAGTACTGACCCACCCTGCATCTGCTGCTTGTACCTCTTGCCAAATATGCACCTGATCAGAGATGACTACCGGAATGCCAACAGCCATTGCTTCTGCGACAGCGATTCCAAAATTTTCATAGTAAGAAGGCAATACAAATAGGTCAGCATTTTGCAGAAGAGCTGTTTTTGCGTCGCCAGTGACAAACCCAGTGATGGTGGCATGTTGCCCTAAAGGGGAGGTTTTGATTTGAGTATGAATTTTGGTCTCATAGGTAGGATCTTGAGGGTTAGCTCCAGCCAAAATGAGATGAAATTGTAATCCTTCTTTTAGAAGCTGTTCCAGAGCAGGAATCAACAGATCGAGTCCCTTTTTAGGATCAATGCGAGACATAAATAGCACACGAGGGCGATCGCCCGGAATCCCCAGTTCTGCCAAAACATCGGTGCTTGCGCCATCAAAACTGTGAACTTGAGGCAGGCTCACTCCCAGTGGTAGAACGAGATCTCGCGTTGTCACTCCAAATCTTTCTGATACTTTGGCTTCTTGATCGCTGGTAAAGTGAATGGCTGCCGCTCCTGCTAGATTAGGACGCTCTAAAAGAGCCGCGTAAATTTGTTTGAGGCGACGCTTTTTCTGCAAATCAGCGGGGTCGAGAGTCCCCAGTGGACGCAGCAAATAAGGCAATTTTTGCGATCGCGCCACGGTTGCTGCAACTGAACTCACAGGCGAAAACAAGGCATGGATGTGAGCCAGATCAAACTCACGAGCGTGACTGGCTAACCATTGGAGTAGCCCCAGAGAAAACTTATAACGACGGAACGGAGAACACCGGAAGTAGCGAATTTGATAGCCATCTTGAGAGACTGGGCGATCGAGAGGTACGTCTAGCGGAGCCTGACCTGCATCTCCATTCGAGTCGGTAGTGAGAATCGTTACCTCTGCCCCTTGTCGTGCTAGCGCACCAGAGAACCCCAGCACCATTTGGCTGGGACCTCCATAAACTAGCGAGATCGACGGAACGATTTGGAGAATGCGAAGAGGGTGGGGCATAGGAATGCTGTAAGTATTAAATTGTGATGTTGTTAAATGCCGCTGTTAACTCAGGTGGCTTGTCAATTCAATTTCGCGGACTCGTTCTTCTCAATTAGAGATTTATAGAAATCAAGTTGTTGCTGGGCGATCGCCTTGTTGGTATATAAGGACATGGCTCGTTCATATCCTCGTTTGGCTAATTCTACTGAACGAGTTGGGTGAGTCATTAATTGCAGGAGGCGATCGCGCAATTCGGTGGCATTGCCTTCTGGAAAGGTCAGCCCTGCCTGATCGATCACAAAGGGAATTTCACCAGAATCAGAACCAATAACGGGAACTTGGCATGCCATTGCTTCAATTAACACATGCCCAAACTGCTCCTTCCACCCGACCGACGTTAACGTTTTAAACTTATCGGTGGTTTCAGAAGGTAATACTAATGTGCTCATTAAATTGATGTAATGGGGTACCGTGTCATGAGGCACACTCTCGACCCAAATCAAACGATCTTGAATACCATCTGCGATCGCCTGTTGCATCAATGTCTCTTTCAACGGACCTCGACCAAGTAACAACCACTTCCAGGGGCGATCCTTCAAACCGGCCAAAGCTTTGCTGAGTGTGAGTAGTCCTTTTTCTTCGACAAACCGCCCTACAAAACCCACCACAAACTCATTGGGTTGAATCCCTAGTTGAGCAGCTAAGTCAGGTTGCAGTTGTGGGCGAAACAGACTCTCATCAACCCCTAGTTGTGGTAACACCCGTGCTGGTCCGTGATAGCCCTGTTGTCGTAAAATCTCGACTCCATCCTGGTTTCCGGCAATTAACCCATCAGTATTCCGCAGATTGTAAGCTTCTAACCACGAGATCGGAAACTTTAACTGGTAGGGAATGTTCCACCACGTAAAAAATACATTCTTTGCACCCAATCCCAACAACCGATTGAGGGTGATAAATTCGGCATAGCCCAGAGCTTTAGAACCCTGCTCAACCTGGATCACATCAGGGCGAAATCGCCGTAACAACGATACTAAATCAGCTCCAAACGTCAGTAATCCCTGATTGTTTTGGCTAAAGTTTGATACAGGAACGATTTGAAATGCTCCCTCTTGCTTGAGTTGAGTCTCAATAATCTTGTTCTGAACCCCACCTGGTTTCCACCGTCGAGGAACAACAACCGTTACCTCAGTTCCCGGCTCTAACGCCGCCATGACTCTGAGCTTTTCGCAATTCAGATCAACGATATAGGTATGACTTGCAACCAGAATTTTCATAAGTGGTGAAAATTGAAGGAGGGGGCATTAAAACGTTAATCACTGATTCGATCAGGATGGATAGTCTAACGACTCATAACCGATGACGGTTTAATAAAAGGAGAGGCTTGTAGCTGAATCTCCTTGTCTTGTTGAGTAAAAATTTGACCCTTATCCCAAAGTGACTTAATCAAGGTTGTTAACGCCTTCAAAAAACCAATGAGATAAAAGCAGAAGCGCGTGAGAATTTTGATTGGGGAGCCACTTTTGTGACAGGGAGGTCGCCCCAAAACATGACAATCAAACAAACGAGCAAATAATCGGAGTGCTTGTGACGCATTCAGATTTTTCAAGCCCATTAAGAAATGGTTGTGGTAGAAGGTGATTTGATATTGCAGCGATCGCGTTGTGATATCGTGGCATCCCCCTGTTTCCTCGCCTAAATGCACTAGATGGGCATCGGGGTCATACCAAATGTGATAGCCCGTCTTGCGAATGCGCAGACAAAAATCTGATTCTTCCCGCACTGCACTGCCCCGGAACCGCTCATCAAACCACACACCATGCTTCTCAAAAATCTCTCGTCGATAGGACATATTGCAGCCCCTAGCTGTCAAAACTCGTTGGGGCTTGACAGTGTGAACTAGATCGATGTGATACCAAGCGATTCCTGGATCCATAGCTTCGGGTGGAAGATAGTCAATTGTTAAATCTCCACCAGAATCTGCCAACTTCATTCGATCAAAGACTCGTCCTGCAACGGCTCCCACTTCAGGTCGTTCTAAGAAATTTTTAGCATGAGCGGCTAAGAACCCAGAGGGTAAAAGCACATCATCGTCGAGGAATAAGATAATCTCTCCCAGCGATCGCCTGACTGCATAATTGCGAGCCCCAGGTAGACTTGCCCATGTCACTTTAAACAGGCGAATTTTTTGGTTGGCCGCCAACTCATTCAAGCAACTCTCAGTTTCAGGCTCGTGAGTTTGAGTTTGGTCAACTACGATTACTTCGTAATTAGGATAATCCTGTTGAAGCACATTCTCCAGGGTTTCCCGTAGGATTTGTTCACGACGATAAGTCGGGATAACGATAGAGATCGGGGGTAAAGCCACAAATTTTTCTCCTAAGTCTAGTTGGGTCAACAGTTAATTTTAAATATCTGAGTTTAAGAAAATCCCTGGCTGCGTTGAAGTAGTCGCTTCTTCTTCTCAACCGGTTTCGCCTGTTCAAGGGCTTCTCGCTTTTCCTGCCGTTCAATTTCAGGTAGCTTCAACACGACTCCTGCAAAGAACCAGTAATAGACGGCGACAGGGTCTACATCTAACGGGTAGTAGTAGGTGTTATAGCTGATAAACAAGACAAATAGCCAGATGGCCGCTCCATAAGGGCGCAAGCTTGTGTCCCGAACGGAACGGTATGCCCTAAAGGTTAGAAAAACTAAGGTTGTGACGAAGACTAAAAAAGCTAACGTTCCAAAAATCCCGATCTCGTAGATCATCTTGGGATAATAAGTCTCAATCAGTTGGGTGTTGCCAAGCGATCGCGCCGAATTGGTCGCCCTCCCTAACCCATTACCCAAGAAACCTTCTTGAGAACTGATTGCCCAACCAAATTGGTTCATGATGAAAGTCGTAGGCGGTGAGGCATTCCAACGATTTTGAAAACTTTCAATCCGTTCTTGCAAAATAGCAGGGTTACTAACGGCGATGAAACTTAATAGGGCTCCCAGCACCACTGCTGTTGGTAGGAAACGTTTGAGATAAATGATTTGACCTGTGAGAATCAATAACGAAATGAGGGCTACTGGCACAATTCCCAAGGCAATCCGTTGTCCAGATAAGACCGACATGACAACAACTGAGCCAAGAGAAACCAAACTCAACGTTCTCCAAAATGGTTTAGGGTCATTAAAGGCAGGGGCAAATGCCAAAAAACCTGCCGAGATTAAAAACCATCCCCACTGCCAAGGGGCCACAAACGTTCCAGGCAAACGAATCTGACCGTGCTCAGGGCTGTAGAGTAAAGCACCTCCAACAAAGCATCTGGCTTGCAAACTAGCCTTAAATAAATCGGAACCTTCTTCAAACCGAGTTCCGTCACAACTCCCATTCTGTAAAAGCAGGTATTGAACAAACGCTAGCCCACAAGCAATTAAGACCAGAACAACGGTCAAACGCATCAGAAACATCAGATCTTTTCTGTTGCGAATCAAATAATAGCCACAAATAATCAGGGGGATGTAACCAATCAAAACCTTGAGTCCCAAGATTCCCATCCCTAAAGGATTCTCAAGCAGCACCTCTTCTCCAAGGGTAAATTCTGCTGGATTGAGTTGCTGTGAGCCATTGACAAAGGTCAATGTCAATAAGCAGAAGGTTAACAGAATGAGTAGAGGCGGCACTAACCCTTTGGGAACCAATACGGGGAGTTGCTCTCGACGACAATATTGCACAACCCCAAATAGAGCTGGAATATAAAACCCATCTTTAGCAAGCTGAAGCAATGGACTGTTGCCAATCAAGTAGGTGATCGTGCCACCAAAGGGCAAGTAAATTAAGAAAGCCCACAGTGCCTGACGAGGATATTTAAAGGAAAGGGTGGTACAAAGTAATCCCACCGTAACGCCGATAGCTGGCTTGATCCCACTCGTTAACCCCACTAAAAAACCAACAACAGCCGCAAATAAAAGGGCGAGTGCCGTAAAAACAATTAACTCCTTGCGCAAACGTTCAGCTTTACGCTTTTGGGCTAAACGTTCTTTGAGAGTGAGTTCAACCTTTCCTGTGCCATCTGGTTCAGGCTGTTCATTCCGCTTGCGCTTTTTTTTCACCATAATGTCGCAGTCTAAGAGTGTTGTATTGAAAAAAACCGCAGCGACTGAGCAACTATCGGTTATATGGTAATCAATGCCCCCGGAACATCACTAGCCATCCTCTCGATCTTCATCCATTCTTTGAATTCATCTATGTGTTTTTAATTAAAGGCAGAGCTTTGCAGTGAGTTTGTAAAAATGGGGTAAAGGCTTTTATAGGGTCTCCTGTATGACAAACAATCATCCTGTAACTCTTGACATAGTGGGGCTTCTTCCCGCTGGAGGACAGGCAACTCGAATTTCCCCATTACCTGTGAGTAAGGAACTGTATCCCATTGGATTTCATGCTGTTGGTACTAATAGTACTCTGCGCCCCAAGGTCGTTTGTCATTATCTCTTAGAAAAGATGCGCTTAGCGGGGATTCATAAAGCATTTGTGGTCTTACGTCCGGGCAAGTGGGACATCCCAACCTATTTGGGTGACGGCACCATGCTAGATATGCGTCTTGGTTATTTGACAGTGCATGTGCCCTATGGAATTCCATACACTCTGGATCAGGCTTACCCATTCATTCAGACTTCGTTGGTGGCTTTGGGGTTTCCTGACATTTTGTTTGATCCAGAAGATGCATTTGTGCACCTTGTCAATCATCAAGCGGCAACTCAAGCAGAGGTGGTATTGGGTTTGTTTCCTACTGAGCAATACCAGAAAGCCGGAATGGTTGAAGTCAGCCCGACAGGTCAAGTACACAAAATTATTGAGAAGCCAGCCTCTACTAATCTGAAATACATGTGGGCGATCGCCCTTTGGACACCCACTTTTACCCAATTTCTGCACCACTACTTAGCGACCATTCCCCCAGAACATTGGCAGCAACCTGGACAGCGCGAATTGCCTATCGGAGATGTCATCCAAGCTGGAATTGATGCGGGTCTGAGAGTTGAAGCAGAAATCTTTGACCGGGGAATGTATTTAGATATCGGTACTCCCAACGATTTGATCCGGGCAGTTCACCAATTTACCCCCGTAATAGAGTCATAAACCTAAAAAAATCAGCGAGGGAGTGGGTTAAGCGTCCTCTTCTGCAGCGGCTCTAGCTTCATCCTCAACTGTCTGAATGGCTAGTAACAACTCCTCTTCCTGAACTTCAAATTCTTCCTCCGAAATATCCCCCATATCAAATGCTAGTTGCAATGCCAATAGACGCTTACTCAAATTTTCTTTGTCATCCAACTCAGCATCTGCCCGTTCCAAAATCTTTTCAGCGATCCAATTAACGCCTGAGATCGGAGCTGTAATAGGAGTTAAGAGTAAGTCAAGAAACATATAAAAGTCTCCAATGAGGGTCAGTTCAAAATAGCAACAAAAAGCAGGAGGACAAACCCATTTAGTCTCTTGCTTGAGCAAAATTATAGGGAGCCGTGAAGTTGTTGTAGCGGATCTTAAGCCGACCTTCAAACTCCTGATCCAGTAGTTCAACTTGCTCACCAAAATGAGGCTCGGTATCCCAGGGAATCAAGTACGCTGCGTTGTAAATCATAGTATCGGTTAACACATCATTCTCAACAATTTCGATCGCCAATGGATTGAGAGTAGTTTGAAATAGACTAATAATGGCTTGTTTCCGATCCTTTATTGCCTGTTCAATGGCTTGTCCGATTTGAACAATTTGATCCATGCTGAGGGATTTTCCTTCGAGGCGATCGCGCTTTACACGCAACTCCTCATCCTCCTGCATCAAAGTTTCCAATTCAGCATTTTGATCCCAAAACACTTTGACCCCAACCTCCCGATGTCCAGCCAACTTCGCAAACAACTGTTTCAAAGCGTCGCCTTGAGGAGTAATTAATTGCTGCTCCACCGTTTCCCAGTTTTCAATCGTTAACCCAAATTGCAACGGTAACAGTGTCCGATAGCCCTGCTCCATCGCCTGCTCCAACACCTTCTCGTGCCCTAATAAATTCTTGCGACTGGCGAGATATCGCTCCTGTTGAGCATCTGAATAGAGAAACACAAATTCGTCAATCCTATGCGTACCAACAGGCTGTTTATCCAAGCCCTCTAGATGCAAATCTTGAGGCCCCGGAAGCGGGAAGATACCATATAAATAAAGACCATATCCCATAATTCACCCTCTAAATGCTGGCAGGACAGCCATAACCTAATACTTCCCTACTCCCTACCGCATTGTTCACATCTTTTCGGGATATTAGACAGAGTTATTCAAAGTAATACAGCAATCCCAAATGGGGTGCGCCTCTCACAACCCGCCCATCTCACAACTGATTTAGGACTGCTATATATCTGTACTATGAGATTAAAGGTCAAATTTGAACCGTTGTATTGCCTAGCAGCACAACAATTCACATCCTCAAAAATTGACTTATGCAAGAGATTTATGAGTCAAGATATTGGTTTAGAGGTCAACACTAATCGCAGCTTTGCATGAATTAAATTCAACTGTGCCAGACCCAGATCCACCTCACCCTCAACAACCACCCCTACATTTAGCAGGCGATCGAGCAATTCCAAAATCGATGGGTTCGTTGATGTTTCTCCTGGATAGTAACCGTTGCTTTTGGGTAGCAAAGTCCCAATTTCTCCTAAGTCAATATTTAAATCAGCTGGATCAATCTCAAATATGTCACAAAGATTGACAACTTGCTCTTCCAGTTTACGTAAACTGTCGGCTGCCCGTTCCAAATCAGAATCACTCAATTCTCCTGATTCCATACGACGAATCACTTGGGCTTCCATTAATTGACGCACAAGCTCCACTACTGTTAACAGCAATGGAGCTAGACCGGCGTTGGGTCCCTGATGGGGTTCTAGATTGTCGCCTGGAGAAATTTGAATGGGTGAGTCAGAAGGCATGAATTAAGCTTAACGCTGACGAGACTGTTCGAGTTGTCTCAAAAATTCCTTTTGGTATTGTAAAAAGGTACTATGCCATTCATAGAACCGACGTTCACCATCACGGGCTAACATTTGGCGATAGTGTTCTGAGCTGATGGGCTGATGTTGTTTTGTTGAATACAGTGGGTTAGTTTGATTCTTGATTAGCATCGTCCTGTCTCCCGGTTATACCAAATATCCTTGAGCCACTGGCGACGAGTCTCTTGCATCTGTATTTCAGCATATCCTGCCATGATGCGACTCCGTTCACCATCAGTTGATCGCAATCGAGAGCCCCCTGAGCGAAATCCCCGTAACAACTTGCAAGTTGGAATTTGCTTCATTGATTTAATGGTAATCATGCTCATTCGCTATATTACGATAAGAATTGGTAGAACCTGATTTTTGGATCTCACCCCCTTTACACCAAAACTAAAAGCTAACCTAGCTTTCAGACCATACTCTATTATGGTGCTGCCCGGAGAGCCTTTAGCTCTGTTTCTAGGCTTTCAATGCGAGTTTGGAGTTGGCGATTAGACTCCAGTAATTGATTAGATTGACTACTGAGGTAAGGATCGTTTTCCCACCAGTTGATCCCAATCTCTTTGGCTTTATCCACAGATGATATGAGGAGGCGGATACGGATACTCAGTAATTCTGTGGAGCCCACAGAAACAGAGATATCTCCTGCAATCACAATACCCTTGTCAAGCACTCGTTCTAGTACATCGGCTAGAGTAGAGCCTGAAGTAGACGTCGTGATGGCACGATTTGAGTTGCTTGGAGTTCGTTGAACTGTTGCAGTCATGGTCTCACCCTTCGTTTGAGGTACTGAGTCGATAAGCAGATGCACCTGCGGTGCCCTTATGAGTCAGTAGCCCTTTTGCAGTTAAAGAACGCAATGCGTTGACCGTTTCATAACGACTGATATTTAATGCTGCTTCAATTTCTGAAGGACGAGCATTTTGCGACGCTTGTAGATAGGTATAAACTGCCTGTTCATGGGGAACATCTTCAACAAACGAAGGAGCGACGTGAAGCAGTTCCTCTTCTGGAGTCATTGCTTTCAAATCTACTGTTGGTTGTGGCAGTGTATCTTCTACAGTTGCTTGTACAGCGACACCAGAATCTATTGCTTGAGAAGTTGACATGACCTCAACTTTAGACTCAATCAACGTTTCTAATGCAGGTACATCAGTTGTGATCGGTACTTCAGGTTGACTTTCAACGTTGCAAATGAGGTCATTAAAAAGCTGCCAGAGGAGTTGAGTAGACTCATGCAACGGTAAACCTGTGCGCGACAGCAAGACATCTTGACAGATATCCCGAAACTCAGGATTTTCAGGCATAGCTAAGATGCCATGTTCATGACACACCTTCGCCAGCATCAAGCAAGACCGCAAACCGGATGACTTTTCGGCACTGGTGCGAGTCCGAAACGCCTTGACTAATCGCACGATCGTTAACGCACTTTCTCGGTCAATTCCTGTTTTTTGCACCGCAATCTCTTGCTGAGTTAATTCGTCAGGCTCAGGCATGTTGATGGTGATCAGTCGATCCATCAACGCATCCTGAGTGTCGTGAACCCCACAATATTCCTCTGGGTTTGAGGTAAAAATTGCTCGAAAATGAGGATTGACTCGAATATATTCGGTGCGATTGTTGCTGGGTGGCAGAACCAACAGCTTTTCCTCTAGTGCTGACAAGAGGACGTTGTTGACCTCTGGGCGAGAGCGGTTAAACTCGTCATATACCAGGGTAAAGCCTTCTCGACATGCCAAGGTTAGACGCGAATCAACCCAGTTTTGTCGCAGCTCGTCCTCAACCTTAACAACACTGTGAATAAAGTTATCGACGACTTTTTTGCGGGTATAACCGGATTGGTTGCCAATGAGGTCAGATGTTTTGAACTCATCATCACCAAACAACAGCATGATGGGGCGGCTTAATAGATCGGCTAGATGCAGAGCTAGCGTTGTTTTGCCTGTTCCGGCAGGACCACGCAAGTGTACTGAAAAGCCTGATTGGAGATAACGTAAGGCTCGTGTAGCGACTCGTTCAACAGCGGGGGTGTTGACGAAACGCCGGGGGCTGGCTCGTAAAACAGTAGTCACAGACTAGCTTCCTCTTGAATTAGGTAAATGCGATCGCGTTGTGTAATTAACCCCTTTTTGATCAAGGAGCGGAGTGCATCAACGGCTTGGAAGCGATTAATTCCCAATGCTGACTCAATCTCAGTCAACCGTGCACCTTTGACTTGATGAACATGGTTATAGATTTCTTTTTCCAGTTCAGCGGAATCTAATTGCACTGGTTTAGGGCTAGGATTGGTAACAACCGTTAAAACTTCGGGTTGGGCAATCGTTGCTTCGGTCATTGGTGCTGGAGTAATCACAGCAGGTTGGGAAGGTGTCACTACAGGCTGAAGTTCAGCAGGGGAAGGAGTTGGAGCACTCGCTATTGGTGTCTGAACGGTTGGTTGAGTTGCCTGAGCTGTTTGAGAGTGTTTAGCTGCAACCGATTGAATCGTTGGTGTTGTTGCTCTGACTTGAGGCACTGCTCTTGGCATGGTTCTGGTGGCTGCAACAACTCTCCCTCTGGGTTGCACTTGGGGTTGTGGTTTAGGTTGTGGCTTAGGTTGGGGTGCTTGAGATTTTACTGCTTCCGGCTGAGATGCTCCTTCCCCACCCCAAACCAGTGAGCGCAGGTTTACACAATATTGTCGCAACTCTGTTCTGAACTCTGATAATTCTTGGAACATAGCATCAACCTCGGTGGTGCGCCGTTCCCGGTCGAGTTGCAACATTTGCTGTAGTTGCTGTGCTCGATCTTGTCTCACGAGCTCTAGTTCAGAGAGATAGTTTTGCACATCAATCCGCAATCCATCTACAAAAGCGGCCAGTTCTTGAACCATCAGCTCTTTAGCTTGAAGCCTTTGTTCACGGTTAACAACTAGCATGTCTTGCGTTTCGGCTTGCAGCATTTGAACTTCTGCCTGAATCTCTTGCATTCTTGCTTGCAATGCTTGCCGTAGGGTAATAACTGATGTGATCAAACGAGAGTGAAAACGGCTTAAATCTTGAGTTAACTGTTGTGCCATGAGAGAGCGATCGGCGGCACTAGCAGCTAAAAATTCAGCGGTTTGATATTGCAGGATCTGAACAAAATTACGGAGCAGCTGAGTTAGCTGTTCCGCTTGAGCTTGTCGCTGTTTATTGGCGTTTGTCAGAAATGTTTGAGTTTCGTGTTGTAGTTCTAATTGAAAAAGATTGAGATCGTCCCGGAGCTGAGATGCCATTACTTGGCGTTCTTGCTCAAATGAGGTGAGGATGTCTCGTACTTCTTGTTTACGCAGTAATATTTCTGCTTGGCGTAGTCGCCTCTGTTCTTGCCACAGATCTTTGAAGGCAGTCACGGGAATTTCCTCCTGCGAGGCTAGAAATAGCGTTTACAGATGTAGGGAGGGCTGTGGGGAGCCAACTGGCTCCCCAGGGAATCTTTACGCAGAGGGCACTGCTGCTTGAGCAGTTAAACCAACAGCTTCTGCATACTTCAAGTAGGTTTCTACGGAAGCAATAACAACGCGAGCTTCGATCGCTAGTAATTCAATACCAACCAAGGAAACACGAACCCAAGCATCAACCACGATACCTTTGTCGAGGATGCGGTCAACAACTTCAGCCAAGCTAGAGGAAGAGTTTACTTTTTCAACAGCCATGATAAATCACCTAAAACGAGTTACATGCGGGGACTTTAGTATGTCTTGCTCTCTCATGAAAGAGTCAGCAAAAGTCGAATTCTAAGAACAGGATAGGTACTCAAATGCAGCGGAAATTACAGCGTAAACGCTGAAAAATTCACTTTACAAAATGACGCACCTAGTAAAAATACTGAATCTGTTCAAGAATGCCGAAGCTTCTGTTAGCAGACATCTATCCAATTCCAAGAGCGGAGTTGCCTTCTAAATCGGGCTAGCGGTTTGCTAATTCGCTCTGGTGTTGGAGTTATTTCAATCATTCCCACTTCTCAGAAGCGTCTAACATCAGTAACAAAAATAATAATCAGGTTAGGGAAACCAAGACATCACTTTGGGTACTGATATGTACAAACCAAAAACGTTCTAGAAGATTGGGAAGACTAGGCTTATTCAACCGGAAAAAATCTAGTTTTAGACTTACCGCTCTGTTGATTGTTTCTGTTTGTATATAAGAAACGCAGCCTAGTGAACTTTTCTAGAAGTACTCCTTGAATCCGGATAGTTTTATTAACCGATTCCTCGGAGGTTATTCTTTTACACGTCGTTCAAACTCTGCACGAGTTGATTCAACCAGTGTTAGAGCTGTTTGATAAATTTCGTCATGTTCTTGCTTTAACCAACTTAATAATCGAGAGAGTTGGGCATTCCTCAACTCTAAGTCGGTTTGAAAAATGGCAGCAGTTGCCATATGAGTGGCGTATTCAGGAGGATGTCCTTGAGCTACAAAACTGGCAGTTAATACGGTGAGTGCTTGTTGACGAACGACATCGCTTGATTGTTCAGAGAGCATAGGAGTTAAAAGGGGAATAGGGAGTAGGAGGGAGGGACGTGATTAATCGTGTCTGTATGCAAATTATTCAGATTGCATCATCTTTTGTTCATATATGAGTTGATAGGCAACTGCAAAGTCGGCATTAGTGATGCGAATGGTAGTGGGGTCTGTTTGACCTTGTGCTCGATAACGACGAATGGCTTCTAATGCAGCTTGATTGCTCAGGAGAGCCAGGTCAGCCCCATTCCAATCGGTGGTTTGAGTTGCCCAGTTCTCCAAATTTACGTTGGTTAGAGGGCGGTCTTGGTTATGAACTTGCAGAATGGCGAGGCGGCTGTTGAGGTTGGGCAGGTCAACTTTGATTTGCAAATCTAGCCGTCCGGCTCTTAAGAGGGCTGGATCAAGGGCTTCGGGGCGGTTAGTTGCTCCTATTAGTAGCACGTTGAGACACTCATGTAAGCCGTCAAGTTCAGTTAGCAGTTGACCCACGACGCGATCGCTTATGCCTGAATCGCCTTGAAATCGTCCACGAGCTGGAGCCAGGGTATCGATCTCATCGACAAAAATCACACAGGGAGCAGCTTGTCGAGCTTTGGTAAAGAGTTCTCGAACGGCTTGCTCGGCAGCTCCCACCCACTTACTGAGCAACTCAGGACCGTTTACGGCAATGAAGTTAGCACGTGCTTGGGAGGCAACGGCTTTTGCCAGTAGAGTTTTGCCTGTACCGGGAGGACCCCATAACAGAATTCCACGGGGGGCTTTTGCCTGAGTCTGTTGGTAGAGTTCAGGATAGAGCAGAGCACCCTCAACGGACTCCTGCAAAGTTTGTTTGACTGTTTCCAAGCCACCGATCTGATTCCAAACGACATTAGGTGACTCGATCTCGACGGAGCGTAAGACAGAGGGCTTAATTTCCTTAGCGGCTTGGAGAAAATCAGTTTGAGTTACGGTTATAGTGTCGGGGATGGGTTGGTCAAGAGACGGGAGTTGCCGTCGCAATGCGGTATAAGCAGCTTTTTGACACAGAGCTTTAAGGTCAGCCCCGACAAAACCAACGGATAAATCGGCGATCGCTTCCAGAGCCACAGATGCATCTAATGGCATGGAGCGAGTTTGAATCCGGAGAATTTCGAGGCGACCGTCGCGATCGGGCACCCGAAAGTGGACTTCGCGATCGAAGCGACCGGGACGACGCAGGGCTGGATCGAGGTGATCAGGACGGTTAGTTGCTGCCAGAACGACAACTCCCTTGGTTTGAGCGAAGCCATCCATCAACCCTAAAAGTTGAGCCACAAGCCGTTTTTCGACTTCACCCTCTACTTTGGAGCGATCGGGGGCAAGGCTATCAATTTCGTCAATAAATACCAAACAGGGAGCAGCTTTTGTCGCTTTCTCAAACACACCTCGGAGTCGAGCTTCAGCTTCCCCGTAGTATTTGCCCATGACTTCGGGACCGACGATCGCAATGTAATTTACCCCTAATGCCTCTGCTAAAGTGCGAGCTGTAAGGGTTTTCCCGGTTCCTGGAGGACCCACCATCAGAACCCCACGAGTTGGTTCTAATCCCATTTTGGTGAGTAGGTCAGGGCGTTTGAGGGGAATCTCTACTAGTTCTCGGAGTTCTCGCAGCACCTCTGATAGTCCTCCTACTTCTTCTAAGGATGGAGTCGGGGTGGCTTTTGGAGGAGGTGTAACCAGGATGTCGGCATCAGAGGGTGAGTTTGCGTTTTCGGATGGTGAATTGGGACGAATACGACTTGTGCCGATTCCTCCGGGAATATTGCCTTGACGGGGAATACTACTAAGAGGGCGGGAGTTGATTTGAATGTCGGCTTTGAGTTCTCCTTTTTCCGCTTTCTCTTCCAACGCTTTGGCAAGTTCTAAGAGTTGTTCAAATCCTTTAAATAGGTCACTCATTGGTATGTGCTGCGCTGTGGTTTAAGTGTATCTATCTCTTTGAAATGGGTAGTCTGTGTATGTATGACTCTTCAATCTTTGGGAATTGTCAACCGGAGAATAGGGAGCGATTGCCACAGAATCCTGTCAGAAGAGAGATAGATCAAAATCAGTATTCCCATCGTCTGGTTCAGACTAATGCATCCATTTAATCATCTTCATTTGGCCATGTTTAGCGGTAAGGGTGGAGTAGGTAAAACTACTCTCTCTTGTGGGTTTGCGCGCTTCTGGGCGCAACAATTTGTAAATGAACGTATTCTTCTAATCTCTACAGATCCCGCTCATTCTCTGGGAGACGTTTTGCAGATTGCGGTGGATGGTACGGCCCATTCCCTAGCTGACTTACCCAACTTGCAAGTGCAAGCGTTAAATGCTCAAACCTTATTGAATGAGTTTAAAACTCAGTATGGCAAGGTGTTGGAGCTTTTAGTCGAGCGGGGTAGTTTTGTGCAGGGAGAGGATCTTAGCCCCGTTTGGGATTTGAGCTTTCCAGGTTTAGACGAGTTAATGGCAGTTTTAGAAATTCAGCGGTTGTTGCGCGATCGCGTTGCTGATCGAGTAGTGGTAGATATGGCTCCGAGCGGGCACACCTTAAATTTATTTAAGCTGATGGATTTCTTAGATAACTTTTTGGGTGCGTTGGATTTGTTTCAAGAAAAACATCGGGTGATTAGTCAGACTTTTACGGGGCGATACATTGAGGATGAAGCGGATCGATTTCTGACTGAGATGAAAGCGGATCTAACCTCAGGGCGATCGCTGTTGCAAGATGCTCAGCAAACTGCTTGTTTTGTGGTGGCGATCGCAGAGCCGTTGAGTCTTTTAGAAACGACCCGCTTTCTAGATGCATTGCAGACGCTTCAGATTCCGTTGGGGGGAGTGTGGGTGAATCATTTGCTGTCAGCGGATGCAGATCAGTCTGATACTTTGTGGAGTCGGTATGCTCAACAGCAGAAATTGCTAAAACAGTTTCTAGATATTGCTATGGCTCATCCTGTGTTTGGGGTACCGCAGCAAGTTGAAGAACCCGTGGGAGCGATCGCCCTAGATTGTTTATTGCAACAGATGAGTGTAGTGTCTGGTGAGACGTTGAACCATCCAACGTTGAACATTACGGTTGAATTTCCGGCAAAAATTCCTCCGGTATTTGATGACTTTATTGCACAAGGGCGGCGGTTGGTGCTCGTCGGTGGTAAGGGAGGAGTGGGTAAAACAACTGTGGCAGCTGCGATCGCTTGGGGTATGGCAAATCAGCATCGCGATCGCAACATTCGAGTGATCTCGATTGACCCAGCTCATTCGTTAGGAGATGCCTTGGGCCACCTGTTGGGGCATGAGCCTCAATGGTTGTTACCCAATCTCAGTGCTCAAGAAATTAATGCTGAGCAAGTGCTAAACCAGTTTCGAGAGGAGTATTTGTGGGAACTGGCGGAGATGATGAGCGGTGACAATCAAGAAGACACCAGTCTCAGCATTGCTTATGGCCCAGAAGCATGGCGGCAGATTGTCTCTCAGTCATTGCCTGGGATTGACGAGATGTTGTCGCTGTTGACCATTATGGAATTGCTGGAGAAAAATGAGCAAGACTTAATTGTGTTAGATACAGCTCCCACAGGTCACTTATTGCGCTTTTTAGAGATGCCAACGGCATTGGGGGATTGGCTGGCCTGGATTTTTAAGTTGTGGATTAAATATCAAGATGTGGTGGGACGCACCGAATTTATGGGACGGCTGCGGACCTTAAGACAACGAGTGATGCAGGCACAAAAGAAGTTGAAAGATGCTCAACATACTGAGTTTATTGGGGTGATGCAAGCTCAGTCAGCCATTTTAGCTGAAGCAACCCGGTTGACCGAAACCCTCTCTAAGATGGGAATGAGCCAACGTTATGTGGTGCTCAACCGCTTTGAGGGACAGGATATTGCCAGCGATCTCTTTCCTGATCAGGTGATTGTCAGGTTACCTGCCTTGCCTGTGGCGATCGCCCCTCAAGAGCAAATTAATGCGGCAGCTCAGTGTTTGTTCTAGATGCGAGTGGGATTACTCCTTGTACAGAGTTTTGCGTGACGCTTTACAAGGAGTACTGAGTCTAGACAAAGTGATAAGGTGGCAGAGCATTGCCTAAGCTAATGCTCCAATGAGTGCAGAGAGCCTGCCACTGTTGAATTTGACCTTGCAATGCGGCTTCGTGAGTGCGATCGGCAAGCAAGTAGATGCGCTCAACTCCATCTTTAGATTCATAGAGAGTGTCGATGTAGAACTGGGCGATCGCGGCTTTAACGTCGTCTAGCTCTTTTTGTCGCTGGTTTTGTTGCTCTAACTGTGATTGATAACGTTGTTTTTTTGCCAGAAAGTAATCTTTTCCTTTGATTTCAGGAGAAATATCTGGCTCATCTTTATCTGTAGGGATAAATTTCAGGACATATTCTGCCTGCCCTTTTAATTGGGCGAACTTGTCTAAGTAGGTTAAATAATTAGATGTCAGATGCTGTAGCAACCCTTTTTCTGAAACAAATTGAGTGCCAAACCGCAGAGGCAGTATATCAACCTGTTGAAAGACTTCTTGCAACACGCGATCGTGAGCAATGACAGCTTGCAAGAGTTGACTATCGTTTTGTTGCAGTGCTTCAAACTCTAACTCTGGTTCAACTAGGGCACAGATCTGGTTGACCGTAATCAAATGTAATGAACCAGAAATACCCGTGGGCAAGTCTAGGGGTTCAGGAGAATGGCGCAAGAAGGCGTAGGTATAGATCCCCATTTTTAGAATGGAATATCGTCATATTCTGCCTCACTGCTAGAAGCAGAATAGGTCGCTGCTTTTGCAGAAGAGGATTCTGCGACAGTTGATTTAGACGTTGCTGGCTTGCTAGTTTTAGGGGCTGCACTGCGGGCTTTAGCCGCACTGTCGGTGTTGCTTGAGACAGGTTTGACAGATGTTGTGCTGAGGGTTGCATCGGCGGCAATTTTATGAATCCGTTGAGCGGTAAGTTCAGCTCGTTTTTCTTTAAAACCTTCGGGGCGATCGATGGTGTTGATGTTAAGCCGCCCTTCTATCACGAGGCGATCGCCTTCGTGATACTTCTCTTGGATTTCCTGTGCCAAGTTACCCCAGCCAACAACGCGCAGGGTTTCAGGTGGTGAGTCTTCGCGTAGACCCTCAAATTGCACCATCATTTCAGCGATTGGCGTTTGATTATCAGATGTATAACGCAATTGCGGTTCCTGAATAATCTCTGCCATTAAAATAAAGCTGTTCATAACTCAGCACCTCTTAATATTCCACCCAATATACACTTAACAGACCGCTTGCATGGATCGGTTTTTGAAGCATGGATTGTTGTGCGGTTGGACTATACAACAATCCATGCTGGAGTTTGATGCATTGAATCAAATCACTGAATCACTGAGAGTGGTAGTACCGGAGTACTATTTTAGCAAATGAAAGCTAGAACTGGAAAGACCTCAACGAAGTAGTGCTTAAGCGTTAACCAGATCAATATCGCCTTTCTCAACGTCCTGTTCCTGATCGACAAATTCTTGCACATAGGTTCGGTACTCACGCAGCGTCTCATCGACCCAACCGCGATCGTTGCTATCGGCAAATAAGTGCACCATCGGTTCGCTTGCATCAGGTAACACCAGAAGCCAGCTATCATGACGTGGATTTAAAATCTTCACTCCATCAATCAGTTCTAAATGTTCAGAAGAGTGGGTTTCAACCAGTCGTCGCATCAATGCTCCTTTAACAGTCCAGGGGCAACGCACGGATAGGGTTTTGTGGCACACTCGCGGTAACTCAGCTCGAATTTGGCCTAAGGTGCGGCGGTTACTACCAATGGCGTTGTAGCTTTGCACTGTTAACATTTCTATCAATTTAGCAATGCAGAACATGGCATCAAACCCAGGATGTAATTGGGGAAAAATAAAGCCCATATCACCACTGCCTCCCAAAACAACGTCGCGATTGGTATGGCAGGCTTCCATTAACGCTGTGGGATTGGCTTTAGTGCGAATGACGCGACCATCATGGCGGTGAGCAATCTGCTCGATCGCATTGGAGGTGTTAACAGGAACAACAATGCTGCCTCTAGGGTGTTCCGTCAGAATTAAGTGGGTCATCAAGGCGGTCAACATCTCGCCGCGAATAGCACTCCCTGATTCGTCTACTAGGATTAACTGCTCTCCATTAGCAGAAACCTGCACGCCAAAGCTTGCCTTGAGTGCCTCGACCACATGCCCCAGTTGGTTTAACAATACTTCGCGATCGCTGAGAGAGGGAATCGTTTGACTCAAACTAGCATTGAGAACGACCGCATCACAGCCAAATTTTGCTAACAGCAGCGGCAAAACAGCTCCAGAAACTGCGTAGGCATAGTCAATTACAACCTTTGATTTGGTATTGCGAACGGCATCGACTCTGAGATGGCGTTCAAACATCGCACTGTAGATATCAGTCGCCTGAGTGACGTAGGTGACATTACCAATCTCTTGAATTTGGGCTCGCCGAAAATCTTCTTTGAAGTAAGCCCCTTCAATTTTCTTTTCCCGTGCTTTAGAAAGATTGATGCCTTTGTGGTCAAAAAACTCAATCAAAATGTGATCCGATCGCTCCGGATGAATACGGACATGAATACCCCCCATTACTGGCAGGGTTGGAACAACGGCACGAGCAACCGGAATTGAGGCGGCTTCGAGATTATGAATGTGGATGCCGACTGACATCAACCCCGCAATGAGCGATCGCGACACCATGCGAGAGATGCTGCGTTGATCGCGAGAGACGGTGACATGAGAGCCCGGTTTTAGGGTTGAACCAAAGGCAGCCCCTAAGCGTACGGCAAATTCTGGGGTGATATCGACATTGGCTAGACCAGAAACGCCCCGTTGTCCAAACAGATTGCGATGAGCGGCGTGGCCCCAGATCAAGTTCATATTGAGAATGGCACCTGGCTCGATCTTTTTGCTAGGCCAGATGCGCACATCAGGGTTGATCAGGGCTTCTTCGCCAATGACCGAGAGAGAACCGACAATCGCTCCTTCTAAGACATGAGCACGGCGATCGACACGAGTGCCACGAGCTGCAACACAGGCCCGCAGGTGCACCTCTTCCCCAATAATGACGCCATTCCACACAATCGGGCGTTTTAGGTCTGCATCGGCTCCAATCGTGACGTTGTCGCCAATGACTGTCCCAGACTCGATTTGTACCCTGGCACCGACTCGACAGTTATTGCCAATGATCACAGGGGTCTCAATGCGAGCTGTGGGGTCGATGTAGGTGTTTTGACCGATCCATAAACTGGGCGATCGCTCTTCGTACTGCACATTCAAATTGACCCGACGATGCAACGCTGCATAATGGGCTTCTCGGTAAGCATCTAAATGCCCTACATCGCACCAATAGCCTTCAGCGATGTAGCCGTACATCGGTTCATTTTTTTCAAGCAACAGTGGAAATAAATCTTTAGAAAAATCAGACTCTTGATCAAAGGGCAGGTAATCGAGTACCTCTGGTTCCAAAATATAAGTGCCTGTATTGACCGTGTCTGAAAAAATTTCACTACTTGATGGTTTTTCTAAGAAGCGACGAATGCGATAGTGTTCGTCAGTGATCACGACCCCAAACTCTAGTGGATTAGGGACATGCGTCAAAATTAACGTCGCTTTTGCCTGCCGTTGCTTGTGAAACTGGATCGCAGCGGTTAAGTCAAAATCAGTGATGCTATCACCACTGATGACTAAAAACGTTTCATCTAACAACTCTGCAACATTTTTGACACACCCAGCGGTTCCTAGCGGCTGATCTTCTTCAACGGCATACGTGATTTGCACTCCAAAATTATTGCCATCTTGAAAATAGTCCCGCATGACATCCGGCAGGTAATGCAGGGTGGCAATGATTTCAGTAATATGGTGCCGTTTGAGCAAATTGATAATGTGCTCAGCAATGGGGCGATTGAGGATGGGCACCATTGGTTTTGGCAGGTCACAGGTCAGTGGTCTAAGCCGTGTGCCTGAGCCTCCAGCCATCAGCACTGCACGCATACATTCTCCTTGCGATTAGCCATCTTTATTAAAATTAATGGCATTGGTTGTGGTTAGGTGGTGGTTAACGATTACTTCAATGGACGGTAAGAGTACACTTAGATATTCCTTCCGGTCTGGGTTGAAAAATTAAATTAATAGTCTGCTTTTGGCCTTAAAAGCTAATTATTCGGTTCGTGTCTAGAAACGTCGTTGCCAAACTCATCCTTCCCTTTAAGCTTAATCCCACCCCTTTTAAGGATCGTAACGACATCCCGGTTGAATTGGAACAGGTTATTAAACATACTTTGAGGTTTGGCAAGATTTCCGTTGGCTATCCTACACTTGAGTAAAATGCAAGAACGTTGATGCGCTGCAAAGCGAATTAGGAGAAACTATCGTGGGAACTTTATTAGGTTTAATTCTTTTAGGAGCCTATGTGGGTGGAATTTGGAAATTTTGGACAGGCTTCCATCGCACCAACTTTAGTCAGGGAAAACTGTATTTGGCTCTGATGTGGCCAGTTTTGTTGATTGCTAATAAATCGTATCGACAAAATTTTAATCGGGCATTAAAAGGTTAAGAAACACGGGTTGAGGAGCGATCGCAATGGTTGGACGACAAGCAAATCTGTCTGGTTTTTTGGGCGATCGCTCTGAAGATTGGCAAACTCGAATTAACATCGTTACACTGCGGTTTAATCGTGACTATCGGCGAGAAGTATTTGATTTACCTGCTGAAGTCGAAGATATGCCGATTTATCGAGAGTGGAAATCAGGTGCGCTTGCTCCCCGCATTGCTTCACCGTTTTGGGAGATCTCAAAGCCATTAAAACAGCAACGCTGTTTAGATGTAGGCTGTGGTGTCAGCTTTTTAATCTATCCTTGGCGTGACTGGGAAGCCGTATTTTATGGACAGGATATTAGCGTGATGGCACGAGACACGCTGAATTCACGGGGTCCTCAATTGAACTCAAAGTTATTTAAGGGTGTGCAACTGGGCGCAGCCCATGATCTGAAATATGAAGCCAATCAATTTGATCAGGTGATTGCAACGGGCTTTAGTTGCTACTACCCCTTGAGTTATTGGCAACTGGTCTTGGCAGAAGCGAAACGAGTTTTAAAGCCAGATGGGGTGTTTGTGTTTGACGTGTTGAATCCGGATGCGCCAGATGCTGAAAACTGGGCAATCTTAGAAACGTACCTGGGGTCAGAGGTGTTTTTAGAACCCCTGTCAGAGTGGCAGGCGATGGTGCAATCTGCCCATGCCAAAGTTGTCAAAACATTGCCAGGAGAATTGTTTCAACTCTATAAAGTGAAATTTGTGTAAACGTGCAAGCGTTATTTAAAGCGACCTAAATGTGAGTGATATGGCTACCCTGTACACAGATCTCTGTTTGCTTCCAGACTAGGTGCAGGGTTGTTGCAAGTATGTGAAAAACAGGCTCCCCTAAGCCCCTATTGGGGGCAGGGCTGATCTACTGAAAAAAGGAAAAAAGGCGAGGGATATCATGGGCAACCCGACGAATGGCTTGAGTAATTGAGCTATACCCGTGTCCCCGAAACAGATTCACGACAATCGTTC
>JANRJA010000128.1:0-31937 GCA_033764315.1 Oculatellaceae cyanobacterium bins.114 | reverse complement strand
TAGAGGTTTTCCCGATTGCTTCACTTCAGGTCGGCTTTGAGCAATTAACCCGCAAGATGAATACGTTTATTTGTCCACTCGTACATGAGTTAAACCTGCAACTCATCTTTTCATCTGCTTAGAGTGACCAAAGAGGGATATTAAACGGATTTTTGGGCAGATCAAAGTTCAGGAGGGGCTTGGCAGTGCCAAGCCCATACCAGGCTCTGTCGCGTTTTCAAGTCAAATTGGTATCAGATCAAATTGCTATCAGCTCAAACTTTTTGGAGGGCGAATGGTGATTCGTCCTAACCTGAATGACACGGCTATATTTCTATCTCTTAACTAAGTGTTGTACCAAACACGGCGTAAGCCGCGCCTGCACCACTGCCTGGGGCACCAATTAACAGATCCGTATCGCCACCGCCATTAAAGTTGCCAGAGGCAACCGAGTAACCAAACAGGTTGCCAGCCGCCAACCCATTGAGCGTGATGCCATTCGACCCATTGAGCGTCGATAGGTTGATGTTGGCAGCAAAAGGATTCGTTGCCCCATTGCGACCATACACCACATAGACCTCACCCGAATCTGTGCCATTGGGGTCACCGTTAGATGCGCCAATCACCAGATCCTTAAAGCCGTCTCGGTTAAAGTCTCCAGCCGCACTCACCGAAACCCCGGCAAAGTCTCCAATATCAATGCCATTGAGCTTGAAACCATTGGTTCCATTCAGGCTAGAGAGGTTGAGGCTAGCTGAGAAACCAGTTGTTTTGCCAAACACCACATAGACGGCTCCAGAGTTACTGCGACCATTGGGGTCAGCAAACGGAGCGGTCACTGCCAAATCATCAATGGTATCGCCGTTAATATCGCCGATCGCACTGACGGCAAACCCGGAGTTGTCGCTGGCTGCTCCCCCATTTAATCTAAAGCCGTTAGCACCAGTCAACGAGGATAGGTTAAGCTGCGCCCCCGTAGGCGTCTTAAGAGAAGGGCTACCAAACACCACATAGGTTTCACCGGAGTTGCTGCCGTTGGGGTCGCCGTTGATAGCTCCAACAATCAGATCCGATCGCCCATCACCGTTGATGTCTCCGGCATTGCTAACCGAGTAGCCAGAGGCATCGGTTGCATCAATACCATTTAATCGGATCACGCTTCCGGTGGTTGGAGTGGCGAGGTTAATGTTAGCAGTAAAACTAGTTCTGGCTCGACCAAAAACGATGTAGCTAAATCCGGCATCTTGGCGAGTACTCGCCGGATCTCCACCGATCGCCCCCACGAGTAGATCATCAAAGCCATCCCCATCAACGTCGCCTGCCGTGCTGACCGACGCCCCTGCTAAGTCAAAGGTGCTGGCTCCCGTAATGCGGAAACCTCTCGGTACACTTGTGCTGGTGGGGCTGAGGTTGGCAGGATTGACCGTACTAGAGAAGCCACTGGCTGCCCCAAACAAAACGTATGCCTGACCAGAATCACTTCTGCCATTAGGGTCGGCTGAACGGGCCCCGATAATCAAATCATCAAACCCATCGTTGTCAACGTCTCCAGCCCGACTCACATAACCCCCCAGAGCATCGGATGAGGCAATGCCATCGACTCTAAACCCGTTTGTGCCATTTAGAGCAGACAATGACGGGAAGCCAGACGTGCTGCCAAATACCACATAGGTCGAACCTGCATCAGCACGTCCACCGGGATCAGCCCGACGAGCACCGATAATCAAATCATCCAATCCGTCACCGTTGATATCTCCAGCATTGGCAACCGAACCACCGGCAAAGTCACCTGATGTGACTCCATTAAAGGCGACTGCTCGACCGCTACTGAGCAGTTGACTGAGATTAGCGGTTGCTTCGTCATTGAGAATGGTGGCGGTTGCAGTGCTAGTGCCAATCGTCGCACCTGTGGCACCCGTAAGTGTGACGGTAAAGGTTTCGTTGGTTTCTAAGACGGTGTCGCCTATAGCATTGACCGTAACAGTTCGGGTTAGCCCGCCACCGGGGGTAAAGACCAGGAAATTGTCGTTGTCGGTGTAGTCACTACCCGCGATCGCCGTTCCATTGTTGGTGGTATAGTTGACCGTCACATTGGAGGTGGGGTTGCTCGATAAAGTGACCGTAAAGGTAAAGGCAGTGTTGCCGCTGTTGCCTTCGTTTTGGCTCAGCGTCACCGGGCTGATGGAAACAACGGGCAAGGGCACAACATCATCGTTGGTAATGGTTCCTGTGGCAGTGCTAGTGCCCAAGGTGCCATTAGTAGCACTGTTCAAAGCAACAGTAAAAGTTTCAGTAGGTTCAACAGTCGTGTCGCCATTCACCAACACCGTGATGTTTTGGCTTAACGATCCACCGGGGTTAAAGACAAGGGAGCCATCATTATCGACATAATCACTGCCTGCCGTAGCTGTGCCATTATTCGTGGTGTAGTTGACCGTGACGGGTAAGCCACTTGCAGCAGAGAGTGAAACCGTGTAAGTGTAAGCCGTTGTACCACTGTTGCCTTCGTTTTGGACAATTGTGGCAGGGCTGATAGAAACAACAGGCGGCAGGTCATCATCGGTAATAGTGGCGGTTACTTGTTGAGTACCTGACTCTGTGCCATTAGTGACGCTAAGAACATCGACGATGATGGTTTCGTTGGCCTCGTCTAACAAGTCGTTGACCCCAGTCAGGGTAACGCTGCCTGTTAAACTGCCCGCCGGAATCACGATAGAGGTGCCAGAGCGGGTGTAATCATTGACGTTCGTAGCTGTGCCCGTAAAGCCCAGGTTGACCGTCACAGCTTGCGCCGAGACATTCGATAGTGTGGCTGTCACGGTTGCCACACCGCCATTCTCTGCGAGAGGACTGCCCGCCAGTCCGAGGGTGACTGTGGGAGTAGCTGTAACGCCCCTTGCTGCTGCAAACTCAGAGGTATTGTTGGTGGTGAGATTGGTCGCCGTTGCAGTGACGAACTGCCCCAATGGAACGGCTATTGCAAAGGTTGGGTTGAAGGTGGCGTTGCCAGAGCCATCGGTGGTGACGTTGGCAAATCCTAAAAACTGTCCTCCTTCTCCGTTGCCAGAGGGGTCAATGGTTGAATTGCTGAAGAATTCTAACCGGAAGTTAGTGTTGGCAGTGCTGTTAAAGGTGCCCGCTAACAGAGTGTTGCCACCACTGAGAGTCGCCGCTGTAATGATCGGGAAGTTTTGCAGCCCGTTGGCTCCTGTGTCGCCATCGCCTGCATCATTAGCCGTGACGCCGTTGTTACCCAGATCAATTCCTAAATCGGCGTTGTTAAAGAGGCTATTGCCTTGAACAGTATTACCCGTCGTGGTGTTACCAAACACCGACACGCCATCAGCACCGTTGTTGGCAATCAAGTTGCTGGAACCAGCGGTTGTGCCACCAATCGAGTTGTTTGCGGCACTGTTACCGATAGAAACCCCGTGAATACCATTGCCACGAGCAGTGGTGCCATCTACAGCCGTCCCAATGTAATTGCCCTGGACGGTATTACCAATGGCACTGCTACCAGAAATGGAAACCCCGTTATTACTGTTGCTGCCGATGACGTTGCGATCGCCCGCTGTCGTTCCACCGATTGTGTTGTTTGAGCCGTTGGCAATCAAAATACCGTCATCCAGGTTGCCCAAAGCCGTTGAACCATCAGCATCTAAACCGATGATGTTGCCCCGCACAGTGTTGTTGTTGCCCAGAATCGCAATCCCCTGGTCGCCGTTGCCGGAGATGACGTTGCCTGACCCAGCGGTGGAACCACCAATGATGTTGCCGTTGCCACTAATCCGAATACCGTTGCCATCATTGGCGATCGCCCCCGTTCCCGCCGCATTCGTACCGATGTAGTTACCGATAACTGTATTGTTGGTCGTGCCACCGCCCGTGATAAGAATGCCGTTGCCCGTATTACCTGAAATAACGTTGCGTCCTTCAAAGGTCGTGTCACCAATGGTGTTGTTAATGGCTCCTGACTCAAGCTGGATGCCGTTGCTGCCGTTGCCTAAAGCGATGCCATTGGCATCTAGACCAATATAGTTGCCAAGAACCTGGTTTCCTTGTGCCCCACCTCTAAATAGGATGCCATTGTTGGTGTTACCAGAAATGATGTTGCGTGCCCCGTCTACTACGCCTCCCACTACGTTGTTGGTATCAAAGAGGCCTGAATAGAAGTCAATTCCTGTGCCGTTTCCAAGCGCAACTGTTCCTGTAGCATCAGTACCAATGTAGTTACCCTGAATTTGAGTACTCGACGCAAAGCCGATGGCAATTCCGCTGGCGTTGCCGGAGATGAGGTTGCGATCGCTCGCGGTCGTGCCCCCAATCCATGTATTGGAGCCACCCGATAGTAAAATCCCAAAGCTGCTGCCATTTTGGGCAACTGTACCCGTCACGTCGGTGCCGATGTAGTTTCCAGCAATAACAATGCCATTTCCACCACTGACCTGAATTGCCAATGCCGGAGTGTTGTTAATCACCAATCCTCGAATGACGCTGTTATCTGCACCACCCAACGACAAGATGCCAGAGAAGGTTGACCCACCAATAGTGGCTCCGTTCAGTTCAATGATGGGTGCGCCTGCAAATCCGGGTTGGCTACTGCCGTCGATGCTGATGGTTTCTGTGATGAATGGCAACTCAGAGAGTAGGTTAATCGTGTATGCACCAGTGACAGAGTTATAGCCCGGATCGCTGGTGGGAATGTTAAAGGTGATGCTGTCTGCACCGGGGTTGCTGTTGGCAAAATCAATGGCGGCTCTGAGTGAACCCGCCCCACTGTCATTGGTGTTGGTGACGATCAGGGGGTCAACTACTTCATCTGCCTCAAACGCACCAATATCAGCACTGCTGCCAATCACCCGTGGAAAGCCCCGCTGATCTCGCGTTTGCCCATTTGCGTTGCCTGCATCACGAGCCAGGCTAGTGTCGGTCAAGGAATGGGTTTGAGTCGGGCCACCGTTGTTAGCTAACGGATTTAGTCCAGGGTTAGTGACTCCTGTAATGTCGGTCGGTTGGTTAAAGGAGTCGATCGCCACTGCTTCGCCTGTACCGATTAGGTTATTGCCATTGCTCACAAACGAGCTATCTGAACCAAACAAAACATCAATGTCGCTACCGACGTTACCCGCAATGATGCTGGAGAGCACTTCAGTACGGGTAGAAGAGATACCTGAAAAGCTACCAACACCGCTGCCCTGACCTGCTGGAGCAGTGTTATTGGTGATCGTGCTGTTGCTAATCGTCAGCAGACCGTTATCGTTTTGAATGCCGCCGCTGCGATCGTCTGCGCTATTGCCTGAGATTGTGCTGCTAAGAATAGTGGCGGATGTGTCACCTAAAACAGTACTCGTCCAGAGACCCCCGCCGCTGCCGCCTGTGCTATTACCAGAGAGGGTGCTGGCTGTAATCGTCAAATCTTCGCCCAAGCCATCTCCAAAGTGCCAGATGCCACCCCCGTCTCCAAACGTGAATGTTCCTGTGTTACCTGAAATGGTACTGGTCAGGATGTCCAAGCTACCCCGGTTGCTGAAGATGCCACCGCCACTGCCATCAGCGGTGTTGTTGGAGATTTGACTGGCTTGAATGTTAATTGCACCGTTATTACTCCAAATTGCACCTCCTTGATCACCAGCCTCGTTTCCTGTGATGAGACTGTTGAGAATATTGAGGCTACCGTCTTCATTCCAGATGGCTCCGCCACTGCCAGTATCAAAGCCGCTAATGACAGCCGTGTTGTTATTAATGACACTATCGCTGATGACCAAATTCTCGCGGTTGAGGATCGCACCACCGTTATCAGAGATTCCGTCACTGAGGGTAAATCCACTGATGTCAACGGTAATTTGGGAGGCAGTGCCATCATCAATGGTGAATAAGCGAAAATCGGGAGCTAACGTGTCGCGTTGAATCGTCAGCAGGTTGGCACCTAAGCCCGTGATGGTAACACTTTCGATGATTTCAAAACTACCCGAGGTGAGCAAAATTGTGTCGGGTGTTAAGTCTGCAAAGACGCCTGAGGCGGTGTCAAAGGTAATCGTGTCAGATCCAGGGTTGCTGTTGGCAAAGTCGATCGCCGCCCTTAGAGAACCCGCCCCACTATCGTTGGTGTTAGTGACAATGAGTGGATTAACAAAAAACTCAAATGCCCCAATGTCGATATTGCCGTTCGATACCCGTGGAAAGCCTGCTCCGCGTTGGTCGGTTGTTAGCCCATCGGGGTTGCTGCCTGTGTCACGAGCGAGGCTGGTATCGGTTAGAGAATGGGTTTGGGTAGGTCCACCATTATCGTCTAAGGGATTCAATCCAGGGTCAGTGATCCCTGTGATGTCGGTTGGTTGGGTGAAAGCAGCGATCGCCTCTGTATTTCCTGTGCCAATCAGGTTATTTCCTAAACTGGTAAAGAAGCTGTCAAATGCTCCAATCACATCAACATCGGAGTTGGTGTTCCCTGCAATGATGCTAGACACGACTTCTACTGTAGTGTTGCTGCTGCTAGCAACCCCACTACCGCTTCCATCCAGTCCAGTGTTGTTGGTAATGGTGCTATTCCGAATTTGGGTTGATCCATACGTGGTATAAATACCTCCACCCTCAAACGTAGCCGTGTTACCAGAAATCGTGCTGTTGCTGACAACGGTGGTGTGAGGCGGATCATCAGAAGTGCTGTCGATGTTGATCCCACCTCCCCTATCTGCGGTGTTGTTTGCAATTAAGCTATTTTCAATGGTCAAGAGTCCAGTAGAGCTGATCGCCCCACCGTCATTATCGGAGAAGTTATTGATCAGAGCACTGTTACGAATCAGGACACTTTCCTCAAAGTTGTAGATGGCACCTCCTCCAAAATAGCCACCCTCTGCACCGATCGATCGCCCCCCTGATAGCGTTAATCCCTCAAATGTGACTGTAATATCTGAACCGCCAATACCTTCGATGGTAAATAAGCGGAAATCACTGGCTCCTGCATCGCGTTGAATCGTGAGCAGATTTGCACCTAAGCCTGTCAGGGTGACGCTATCGATGATTTTAAAACCACCCGAGGTGAGCGAGATCGTGTCGGGGGTTGCGTCGGCAAAGGGAGAACCAGAGGTGGTGTCAAAGGTAATGACATCAGCACCGGGGTTGCTGTTGGCAAAGGCGATCGCATTTCGCAGAGAACCAACCCCGCTGTCGTTGGTGTTGGTGACAACTAACGGATCACCACCCGCTAACGCTTCGATCGTTCCCGAAAACTCAGAAGTATCCCCGTTAAGATTGGTGACAGTCGCTGTGATGAACTTGCCTGTTAGGTCTTGGGCAATCACTTCATTGATGGTGTAGTTGCCGCTGCCATCGGTATTTGCTGTAATCGCCGTGAGGAAGGTTTGTCCCTCACCATTGCCGGAGCCATCCGCTGCATCGTTACTGAAGATCTCAATGCGGATGTTGGTATTGGCAGTGGTATTCAGCGTTCCCGCAAGGGTGGTATTACCACCAACTACGGTGGCAGCCGTCAGTACCGGGAAGTTTTGGAGATTGTTGGCTCCTCCATCTACATCATCTGCATCGTTAGCCGTCACCCCATCAGTTCCTAGATCAATGCCTAATGCGGTGTTCGAGAAGATGGAATTCCCCAAGATTGAGTTGTTGACACCGGAAGGAATTGCAATTCCTTCAAAGGTGTTGAAGGCGATCGTGTTACCCGCTCCAGTGATCGCGCCACCAATGCTATTCTCGAAGGCTCCATTTTGAATGCGAATCCCACCAATGGAGTTGCCCAACGCGCTCGTACCGTCCACCTGGGTGCCTATGTAGTTGCCCCGCACCGAGTTTTCGGTGGCACCATCGGAGAGAATGATCCCTGTGCCATTGTTACCAGAGACGACGTTGCGCTCGTCTGAGCTAAATCCTCCAATGGTGTTGTTGATTGCATCAATGATGTACACACCAGCATCGGTGACATTGCCAGAGCCATTGGCGATCGCCCCCGTCCCTGCGGCGTTGGTGCCAATGTAGTTCCCGATTACTGTATTGTTTATTGCCGTTGCTCCCGCAATATTCACCCCAATCTGGTTGTTGCCTGAGATAACGTTGCGGCTCCCAGATGTCGAACCACCCACCAAGTTATTTCCTGCGTCCTCAATTGACACGCCATTTAAGCTATTGCCTAAATCAGCTGTTCCAGCAGCATTTGTGCCGATGTAGTTGCCTAAGATCGTGTTACTTGTTGCACCATTGGTAATGGTGATGCCATTGGTATCGTTGCCAGAGATGATATTGCGGGCAGCGGCAGTCGTGCCACCAATCGTATTGTTGTCAGCACCACCGCGCAAAAGAATGCCTGCACCTGTGTTGCCTAAATCAAGGGTGCCTGCGGCATCGGTGCCGATGAAGTTGCCCTGGATAATGTTGTTGTCAGACAGGTTACTGGGGCCAAACAGTTCAATTCCGTTGGTCGCACTGTTTGAGATGACGTTGTCTGTGATCTCGTTGCTAGAGGATTCTTGTAGGTAAATCCCGCGATTGCCATTGCCCAATGCCGTAGCACCGTCAGTACCCACCCCAATGTAGTTGCCCTGGATGAAGTTACCATTGGATTGGGTAATCAGGCTAATCGCATCGTCGCCATTTGCCGCAATCACATTTCGGGCGGCTGCCGTTGTGCCTCCAATCGTGTTGCCGGTCGAAAGTGTTAGAGCGATGCCCTCAAAGGTGTTGCCAAGTCCAACTAGTCCGGTGACATCTGTACCAATCAAGTTGCCTTGAATGGTGTTGCCATTTCCAACCAGGCTAATTCCGTAACCATTTCCTGAAATCAGATTGCCTTCATTCGCGCCAGCGCCACCGATGATATTGTTGTTGCCACTGATGCTAAAGCCACCCCCATTGCCTTGATCAACGGTTCCGGCAACGTTTGTGCCAATGTAATTTCCCTGGAAGGTGTTGCCATTCGATTCGACGAAGAACGCAGCGAAATCAAAATTGTTGATCACCAATCCCTTAAAGGCACTGCCATCTGAGCCAGGGCGCAGGTTAAAACCAATATCAACAGGCGACCCATTGAGTGAGCCATTCAGCGCAATCAACGGAGTGCCTGCATAGCCCGGTTGCGTTGTTGCGTCAATCGTGACTTGTCCAGTAATGTCAGGCAGGTTAGTCAGTGGGCTAATCGTGTGCGGACCTGCACCGGGAATGTTGAAGGTGATCGTTTGGGCACCGGAAACACTGTTGGCATAGGCGATCGCCGCTCGCAGTGAGCCAAGTCCACTGTCGTTGGTGTTGGTGACGACTAGAGGATTGACAGCAACAGAAAACTCAGAGGTATTGCCTGTACTTAGACTCGTTGCTGTCGCCGTAACAACGGGTCTTCCCGCCTCAGCCGCATAGCCAAAGTTAAACGTGGCATTGCCGCTGCCATCGGTGGTGATGTCTTGAAACCCGCGCGATCGCTGCCCTTCCCCATTGCCACTGCCATCGGCGGCGGTGTTGTCAAAGAAATGAATTCGGAAAGTCGTGCTCGGTGTGCTGTTGAGAGTACCGCTAATATTGCCGTCAGTCAATCCTGTAATCACCGGGAAGTTTTGCAACCCATTCGCTCCGGTGTCGCCATCACCAACATCGTTAGCGGTCACACCGTTGTTGCCCAGATCAATGCCCAGTTGCCCGTTGTTGAAAATGCTGTTGCCCTGGATCTGGTTGCCCGTGCCCGTGCCCGCGATCGCCACCCCATCTTGCGTGTTGTTGGCAATGATGTTGCTCTGACCAGCTACTGTCCCCCCAATCAGGTTGTTGCTGCTCCCAGAGTCAATCAAAATACCATTATTACCATTGGCGATCGCTCCAGTTCCGGCGGCATTAGTGCCAATGTAGTTGCCGTAGATCTGGTTGCCAGTCGAGCTGTTGAGTAACTGAATGCCATCCCCAAAGAAGGTGCCTGAAATAACGTTGCGTTCGGCAGCGGTTGTGCCGCCAATCAGGTTATTGGCACCGGTGTTAACTTGAATGCCAGCCTGAACATTACCGAGTGATGCGCTTCCAGCCGCATTCGTACCAATTCGGTTCTGCTGAATGACGTGGTCTGTTCCAGCAACTGTTATTCCAAACTGGAAGGCAGAAATGACATTACCTGCCCCTGTCGCAGAACCCCCGATGGTGTTCCCTACCCCCGATATACTTACCCCTGTAGTTCCATTAATAATCGCTCCAGTTCCGGCAGCATTGGTGCCAATCAAGTTGCCCTGCACCTGGTTTGCAGTGGAACCTGCTCCTGCAACCACAATTCCAGTGTTAACACCCGAAATCACGTTGCCTGCTCCCGCCGTTGTGCCACCAATTGTATTGCTAGCTGTAAGAACTTGAATACCTGTGAAGTTAGAGGCAACGCTACCTACAGCCGTTGTTCCCGCCGCATTGACCCCGATGTAGTTTCCGGCGATCGTTGAACTGTTGCCGTTGAGTAGAACGATGCCTGTGCCATTGCCTGAGATGACGTTACGAGCCGCTGCTGTTGTACCACCAATGGTCAAACCGGGCGATGTTAACGAGGAATTCAGCTGAATTCCAAAGAGATTCCCCCGATCCTCGTTGCCATTGACATCGGTACCAATGTAGTTTCCTTGAATCGTGGTTGCAGTGGCATCAAAAACTCGGATACCCACTCCACTGTTACCAGAGATTATGTTGCGGGCACTCGCTGTGGTGCCTCCAATCAGGTTGTTGTTGCCGGAGGAAATATCGATCCCTTGTGCGTTGGCTGCAACGGTTGTGCCATCGGCTGCTAGACCAATGATGTTGCCTTCAATGACGTTGTCAGAACCAGCGATTGAGATACCTCTGCCACCGCTGCCGCTAAACCCATTGACCACCAGTCCACGAATGGTGCTGCTGCTAGTACTCAACGACAACCCAGTTCCAGTGGGAATGCTACTCCCACTGATTACAATCAGGGGAGAGCCTGCAAAACCCGGTTGCGTTGTGCCATCAATCGTCACCTGTCCAGTAATGGTAGGCAGAGCCGTCGAGGGAGTAATCGTGTGTGGCCCTGCCCCGGCGATATTGAAGCGAATTTCGTCTGCGCCCCCTGCTGCGTTCGCATCAAGAATCGCTTGTCGTAATGAACCCGTTCCAGTGTCGTTGGTATTCGTCACCGTAAAGATGGCGAGCAGACCGCGATAGGTGGCGAGGGTTTCAGGCGTAAAGGGGGAAGAGACGCGATTAATCGCGTCTGTAATGAAGGGTGAAGGGATAGAGACGCGATTAATCGTGGTAAAGGGGGAAGAGACGCGATTAATCGCGTCTGTACTAAAATCGATCGCGTCTGTACTAGAATCGATCGCATCTGTACTAGAATCGATCGCGTCTGTATCTGCGATCGCGTCTGCACCAATGACGACATCTAAATCCCAGTTGCCGCCCTGAGCCGCATCTCCGGTGGGGGTGCTAGAAGCGGCGATCGCCCGTCCGGTTAACTCATGTAGTCGGTGTAATAGGGTTGTATCCTCAGCCGCGACAGAGCAGCCATACACCAAAATCATGGCCTCTGGTGCTAGCAAATTTGACCACTGACGCAGTGCATCGGCGTAATATTCAATCGTGGTTTCGTTTAGCTCGTTGTTGCCCAGATAGAGCCGACCCGGTTTACCATGAGACACCAAATGCAGCACTGTCACGGATTGATAGTGACGCAGCGCATTGGTAATTTGCAGAATGCCATCTTCGCGGGAGTCTAACAACGCGATATCACAGTCGGAGACCGTCCCATTGACTAGCTTGTAGTAGTCAGGCACGGTGCGATCGATGCAAACAAGGGGGCGAGGAGAGCGGATGGATAGGGAGGATGGGCGATCGTAATTAGCCGCTAAATGAATGATCGTGTTTAAACGGGCTTGGATAGACGTAGCGTGACGATCAACACCTTGTAAGACTGGCATTGTAGGCTCTCCAAAGACGGCAGCGGAACAACAAAATTTCACCCAACAGCAGGCAACTGAGGGCTGGTAAACGAAACTAAATAGAGGATGCAAACCAGTTCATCTCAACAGAACTGATCCATCCCTGCGTAACCCTAAATTTGCGATTAATTCAAACAGCGATCGCCAATGAAGGCATCGTGTGCAAAAACGGCTTGTCCCTGATGGCGTAACTAGTCCACGTCGAAAAAGAGTCCAGCTTTTATTATTTCAATGTATCTATGACCAAGATATTTACACAAATCGAGAGGAAAACCGAAGTGATAGATCGAACCTTCACCGAAATTTTACGGAGACCCCGGTGACTTGATGAACTTTGTAAAAAGTTCTACTGAGGTTCTCTACGCTTTCAATCAAGACCAGGAGTACTGAATGCTAAGGATTTGTCATTGGTCATTGGTCATTGGTCGTCGGTCATTTATTACTGATCATTTAGTTACTGAGCAGAATTACTAAGCAGGGGTTAGCCGCTAGCGACCCATCACTTTTACCTTTTCCCCTTTTAACCCCGGCAGGTAGTTTGGGCAATCCAGGGGTTATGAGGGGTCACCTGTGTGGTTTGAGTTGCCAGCACGACTCGTCCATTGGGTTGTCTGACTAACCCTTGTGCCTCTACGATCGGCTGGGTTTGTGCGACCACAAGAGGAATTTCCACTGAAGTAACACCCGGGGTTTCAGCCTCTAAGGTTTCCCATTCGACCAACACAGAATCATTAGCAAGGCGTTCGATTGGGTTGGGGGGTAAACCACCCCGTCCTGTCACCACAAATTCACCCAGTTCTTGAGCCAGTGTCCCTCCCGCAGAGCAGCCTCTGGTAATGAGTTGTGAAGCATCCACCACATCCGCAGGAAGGGCAACCAAGCCGCGACTGGGGTCTACATCTGGGCGATTAATCTCAACAAAGCCATCCACCCCAAACTCCGACGTTGCCGTAATATCACTGAGGGGGGTGTTTTCTTCGCGAAATTCGATGCCAAAAATGCCCTGTGTAGTAATACGGATATTGCCGCCTCGTCCTTCAAAGGCATTTGCAGTGATGTCGCTATTTTCGGTAGAAACGGCCACGATGTACTCAGAGTTAAGGGTGATATTTCCTCCATCACCCCCCGCTCTAGCGGTTCCAGCGGTCGTCGAGATGCGGCTGTTGTCTCGCAATGTGGTCAAGTCTCGCACCTGTAAGTTAATGTTGCCTCCCTGACTACTGGCAGTTTCGGCTGAGATAAAGCCTTCATTGTTGAGAGACAGGCGATTTGCTCGAAGGCGAATGTCGCCTCCCTGACCTGTGCCCCGACTACCAACTACGATTTGAGCACCATTTTCAAGCGAAATGCGATCGCTGGTTGCGGTAATGCTGCCACTATTTCCGGTTGAACCTGGTTGCGTATCAGCAAACAATCCACTGAGGCGGCGACGAGTGGGATCAGCACCTGACAGAGTAATGGATTCTGGGGCATTGACTTGAATACTTCCAGCATCTCCAGCTACTTCTGTGCTGACTCGTAGTTGTGCTCCGTTGGTCACTGACAAGTTTTGAGCCGTGATCCGAATATCACCTCCGCTGCCATCAGACCCGCGCAACACCTCACTCACCGCCGCTGAGGGAGATACTCCCACTAACTCATTTGATGTCGTGCCATCAAAGGTGACATCCGTGGCGTTGATGGTGATGACTCCCCCAGAGCCACTACCCTCTGTACTGGTTCGCAACTGTGCCCCATTCGTTACCGAGAGAGTCGGAGTCGTAATACTAAGATTGCCGCCACTGCCGATTGCCCCAAACTGCACAGTGCTAAACGCACCACTTGGGAAAAAAAGCGGATCTGGGGGTGGAATGAACAAAGACCCATCAAAGCTGACCGATTCACTGGCGTTGATTGTGACATCACCTGCGTTGCCTTGCCCTGCGGTAAAAGAACCGATTTGAGTGCCAAACAGAGCTGAGAGCGATCGCGCGTTAACGGTCAGGTTGCCGCTGTCACCTACCCCAGTTTCAGCAACAACGCTGCCTAAAAAAACGTTATTCATGTTGATCGTATCTGCCTCGATCAACACATTGCCTCCAGAGCCTGTACCCAATACATCGGTCACAATGGTGACAAAGTCCGTCGCAAATGACCCTGCTCGAATGATCAGGTCACCGCTTCGTCCCGTGGCTCCTTCCGCCAGGGTAATTAAAATTTCACTATTGCCGACAAAAATAGATGGAGCCTCTAACGTTACATTGCTGCCTGTGCCATTTCCTGTCGTGACCGACCGAATGCCTTCAGGGGCTTCATCATTATCCCCAACAAAGGATAAATTGCCCCCACTACGAAGGGCGATCGCCCCACCAATTAGCCCCCGTGCTCGAATCTCTGATCCGGGCTGTAGCTCCAGATCACCCGCTGCCAGGAATTGCACGTTACCCGCATTGCCCGTAACGGCTGATGTATCGACCACCCCACTCACTTGCAGGCGATCGCGAGCATCAATCACCACCGAACCGCCCCCAGCATCATTGGCTAGGTTCACCGACCCAACTCGAATTGGGCCACTGGTCAGAGCAAGATTGGGCTGATATTGGTTGCTCAAAAACACCAAGCCATTGGGTTGGCTGATGCGAATCGAGTTGATGGCGATCGCCCCAGATGTGGCTGCACCTGTCGTGTCTAGATCTGCTGGAGGAGTACCTGTCACTCCAGGTGTCCCCACTGCTGTTGTTCCGGCGCGAATGTCGAGGGTGGGTCGGGTTCTGCCATCGATGGCAACCGTTCCACCGTTGGACAAGTTAACGGTTTCTTGAATGCCGTTGGCTGGGTCAGGTGCATTGATTTCAACGCTGTCGATCGTAACAGCCCCTCCTGCAAAAATGTGCAGCGATGCACCAGTATACGTCCCAAAGCGGACATCACCGCCCGCCCGAATCACCGGGTCATTGGGACTGGTCAACGCTCCAGCTTCACCGTTGGGTTGCTCAATGCGAAAGTTGCCGCCCGCCGTGTAGTGGGCATCTCCCGTCACAGGGTTGGGCGATCGCAACACTAGATCGCCCCCTGCAAACAGCCCGCTATTGGGATGGTTGAGTGCGAAAATATCCACCGTGCGATCGCCCTGCACCAACAGTTGCCCTGTGGCACTGGCAATAAAGGGAGTCGAGGGAGTATCTCGAATTTGCACATCATTGGCTAACAGTGTCAAATTGCGACCTGATTGAAGCTGTCCGGTTAAGTTGAGGCGATCGCTCACCAGGGTCAAATCTTGACCCACTGACAAATTACCTGCACTGGCGATCGTCGAACCGAGTGGCACTCCCCCCGGTTGCAGACCGGGACGCAAACTCACCACTAATAATGGCGGTGCTTCAGGATTCACAGCACTAAATTCCAACCCATCATTTAATAAGAGGCGATCGGCTGTACTTGCCACAAACGAACCGCGAATATCTAGCCGAGCGTCAGCACCAAAGAGAATGCCATTTGGGTTGATCAAAAACAGATTAGCGTTTCCGTCTACGCCCAACGTTCCTAAGATGTCGGACGGGTCGTTCCCTGTGACTCGGCTGAGAATAGAATTGATTCCAGACGGGTTAGTGAAATAAACCTGTTGCCCTCGCTGCACGTTAAAGGTTTCAAAACTGTGAAATAACAGGGAGCCACGCGCCGCCCCACCCGTGATTTGATCAATCAGTTGATTGCCTCGTTGCACGTTTTCGTTGATGCGCGATCGCTCTGCTCCCAACGAGTTGTCTGGAACGATTTGAGCCAGGGCTGGGGTGCTGATTAAAACACTGCCACTCAAAACACTGCCACACGCCAACAGCACCCCGCCAACCGCCAACCCTCTTTGAGGCAACTGTTGGCTAACACAATCCTTGATGCGGGGCAGGGGTGACATATTCATCTTCATTTCATTTTCAGAGGGAGGGGCAAATAATGCATTCAACAGCGACTAGAGAAAATATAACGGTGCAGTTCAACGACTGCAAGTAATCAAGGCAGGAAGTAGAGGGTAAATAGATGACAGGCAATTGCTCAGCACTCAGGCTGAGCAGACTCAACCGACCCGCACTTAGTACTGCTTTTCACAGATAGGGTTCGGAAATAAAACCAAGGGGGTGTGGGGGCTGCGCCCCCAGCCAGGGATTTCACCCCTGCACCCCAAATTCCCACCCCTATTTGCGACGAGTTGTACTTAGCTCACTCCCTGATTCACTATGCCTACCGATTGACTAATGACGCTTGAGCAGGGTTTATGATCGAAATTGAGCCTAAAATATGGCAGGGATCATGGGTGGAAAAAATTGTGCTGATTCTAGAACTGATCAATTAGCGGGTTAAAAATTGCAGTCATGGTTGCACCAGACATGTTGACACTAGCACGGCAGGGTGATCCTTATGTGATTGCTACCCTCTTAAATCAAGTCGTTGGGGCTAAGGGCATCAAAGCCCATGTCGCTAAACGCGATCGCTGTTTGCACATTTTGTTAGAGTCGCCGCACACCCTGAACCCTCAAGGTGTCGTCGCGTTTTTAGAGAAAAGTATTAACACCCTTCAAGTAGAAGCGATCTCAACGCTTAAAGTCTACGGACGGCAATTGGGACAAAAAGCGATCGCCTGGAATCAAGAAATTTCGCTAACTTGGGAGAATGAGCCAACCCGGTCTACTCTAGATTCATCCCACTCCAGCAATTTGCGATCGGCTGAATCATCAATGGCAGTTTCCGGCTCCTCATCAACGCTAAAATCTGATTTTGATTTAGCATCGTCTACAAACCCTTCTGTAACCTCAACACCCGCTGTGCCGACACCCGTTCAACCGCTTGACTCAACCGCTTTAGAAACCACCCCATCCGCAGACCCACTGTCTCTAACAGATGCTGTCTCCTCTGCTGATTTGGTTTCAAACTCCTCTCAACCCCCCGAAGATTTTGTCCAATCCACCGAAACGGCTGATTGGCTGCGCCGCCCAGAGGCGATCGTGCTGATTATTTTTGTCAGTGTGCTGATGTTGTGGCAGATGTATCTTGATCTGATTGATGATCTTGATTTAAGTGAACCAATCTCAGGACGAGATTTGGCACATCGTTTAGGAGTCAACAGCAGCACAATTAGCCGCCGCAAAGACCGAGTTGATTTTCCAGCGTGGAGCCAAGACCTTGACCCTGATGGCATTGCCTGGGTTCATCAAGATGGTATGTTTGTGGCAAAAACTGAGTGATTTCATGTAAATGGGTGATTTCACCCCTTTGAAACAGTGTTACACTGTGCTCTAGACAATGGCTCGGTTGTAGTGTTTGTTTTGCGCATTAACAGGCTTCCTTCCGGTTATCGGTTGTAGCGTTTGTTTTTGGTTTTGACACGCGTTCTTCCAGCTTTTGGTCACTCCTTCTCAATATCATTCCGGAGAAATTCCATGTCAGTTTACGTAGGAAATTTATCCTATGAGGTTACGCAAGAGGATTTAACGACTGTTTTCGCTGAATATGGCTCTGTACGTCGTGTTCATCTACCCCTTGACCGTGATACGGGTCGTCCTAGAGGCTTTGGTTTCGTTGAAATGTCTAGCGATACTGAAGAGGATGCCGCGATCGAGGCACTAGATGGAGCTGAGTGGATGGGACGTAGTCTCAAAGTTAACAAAGCTAAGGCACGAGAAGAAAGACCTCGTAGTGGTGGCGGCGATCGCAGCAGCAATAGCTGGGGCAACCGCAGCCGAGGATATTCCTCAGAGCGTTACTAATTCATTTTTAATCGTTTAAGGGGCGATCCACTATCGCCCCTTATTTTTGCTTTCTATCACAATCCACTATGCCCTACGTCAACATTCAAATTACAACAGGCGCAACGCGAGAGCAAAAAGCCCAACTCGTGACAGAAGTGACCAATTCACTCGTGCGAATCCTGGGGAAGAAACCAGACCACATTCATATTGTGATTCAAGAAATTACAGAAGATAATTGGGGGTTTTCAGGGCTCCTCACGGATGATTGGAAGAAACAACAGACTTCTTAACTCGCCCTTATCCGTTAGGCAGCATTGGCGATTAAAGTCGCAGAGCTACAAAGACAAAACTGCCTCTACGGGTTATACCAATTCAATTTTTTAAGGCTACACATCTGACCCCTCCCAACCTCCCCTTGGTAAGGGGAGGTGCCACAGGCGGTGGGGTGTGATCTGTAGGAGTAATTTCTAGAATTGGTATTACAGAAAGCCTGAATTGGCTTGAGTCTGCAACGGTGGACTTTGTTGTTGTAGTGACAGTTTTAACTGCCAAAAACTTCTCAGTCACCCTCTTAAAATCCCTTAGGATGAAATACTCGGTGAAGTATTGGGGAGAGAGAGCATTTTTCGGTTGCAACAGTGATTTGTCGAATGCTGTGCTGCACCGATTGACCTCAACAAAAGGAATCAGTTTATGAGTTGATGACTAAAAACGAAACTCCAACTGCGCCATAAAAAGTATCTGGAGTAGGGTTGCGTTGTTGATCAACAGCAATTCCTTGACCTGAAAAAATGCGAGTCATCCGAAAGCGATGATAGTTCCACAACAACTGTGAGAGTGGAATATAGTGAACTTCTGTACCTGCAAAAAGTGCGCGATCGAGTTCAGGGAGAGAATGCCACGGGCACTTCATCAACTCATGATGAGCATTGTGATAACCAAAGTTAAGTAGCAACAGATTTAACCAGGGAAAGCGCAACGACAACACAGTTGAAAAAGTATTATTTTGCTCGTGGGCGCGATCGCGTTCTGGCAAAGGCTGATCAATCGGAATCACTTCATAGGTGTGTTGAAACGCATCCATCCAACGCAACACTGTAATCATGCCAATGTATGCCACAAAATAAAGCAACAAAGCTTTAAAGGATGCCAACCCTAACAGGGTAAATAGTGTTCCACGAATCAGCAAGATAGCCACTACGCGCGATCGCTCATCCTGCCGCTCGACCCGCCAAAATGGAGCCGTGATCGATCGCCACTGCAACCACAACGAGATCACCGGAAAGTAAAGCCACTCCAACCCCAAAATACTGTTTCGCACCCACTTGGGCATCTGCTGAAGAGCCTCTGACATCTCAAACCCGGCAAAGTCTACTCGGTTGACATGATGACCAATATGTCGCTTTGCCAAAGCATCAAAGCGTCCATAACACCCGCCATTGAGCCACAACATCACATCCCCCCAAACAGCATTCCAACGTCGCTCTGCAAAGATGGTGCTGTGCATAAACTCATGACTTAAATAGGCAGAGTAGACCAAACTGTGAGTTAATAGCATCACTCCTAGAGCATTTAGCCAACCATTGGGCAATAGCAATAGAGCAATACTACCGACATAACTGCCTAAAGTATACAGAATGGCGATCGCATTCAATAACGGTTTTTGACGATGCAAATACGAGGTGAGATTGACTTCAACGGCTGAACTGACCATAGATTTCTAACACTTCAACACAAAACTCAACGGGGTGACACTTATCACCGAGTGTAAGACACCCTATCTGGAAAGGATAGGACGCGATCGCGTAAAGTTACCGTTCCTTAACACGAGCGACAGTGGCGATCGCCCTTAGCCCTCAAAGTGCCCCCAACCGAAGACTATAGTCGTTACCTCTGCCTTTGCTCGTGATGCGAACGTAATAAATGCCTGGTCGAATATCGTTTGCAAAAAAACTAGCCGTTTTGCCAGGTAAAATGCGTCGTGCTAGGGGAAAGCCTTGTTGCCGCACAACGTGTCCATCGCGATTGACGATCGCCCCAATCATCACAGTGCTAGACGAGTTTGCCCACCACACAGCTACAGTGCTGTCATCGGTGAGTTGAAACCGAAAGAAATCAGGGTCATTTCTGCCAACGGAGTCGTCGTAGCGAAAACTGCCTCGAAATCGACCTAAGTTGAAAGCCGTTCTCAGACGGTTTCCAGGGTCAATATGGTAGACCGGAGAAGTTTGCAAGGATATAGGCTGAGGCAATCTGCCTTGCATCGTTAAAGTTGGGTTTTGGAAAAACATCTGCGCCTGTTTTATTCCAGCTTTACTCCAGCGTAAACCATTGCAAAAAAAAACCTCTAGCGCGAGGCCAGAGGTTCAATCAGGGTGCATCTACCATTCCCTTCTTCCTCCATTGGTAGAAGAGATCAGGATAGTTTTTAAAGAAATTGAATTGAACGGATCATCCGCAACCCCGAAAAGAGGATGACAGATAACCCAATCGCCGCTGGAATCGTGACAAACCAGGCAAGTGCAATCTGTTGTAGCGTTTTCAGTTGAATGGCCTGACCGGATGGAGCCTGAGCCCGCTGAACAAAACCAATACCCACCACGGCACCGACCAAAGCGTGAGAGGTTGAAACCGGAAGCCCCAAGTAGGAGGCCGTCAGAGTGGTGGTAGCAGTTGCCAACTCTGCACAAAAGCCACTGCTGGGTTGCAGGCGTGTAATGTTTTCACCAATGGTTGTGATCACGTTTTTGCCCCAAACCGCAAGCCCAAAGACAAGCCCCCCACCTCCTATTACCAAAATCCAAGAGGGAATCGTGAGACTACTCAGAGGAACACTCCCGGTCGCTTGAATGTGAGCGATCGCTACCAACGGAGCGATCGCATTACCCACATCATTGGAGCCGTGGGCAAACGCCACAAAGCAGGCACTTAACACCTGAAACCGAGCCATCACTTGCTCAGAAGGAATGAGAGTTTTGCTGACCAGAGTTTGAGAATGGGCTGGGTTGATTTGACGGGTGGTTACGCGCCACATGGCAACGGTTAGCGCACTACTGGCGATCGCCCCCATCAACAAGGCCCATGTGTGATTGGGCAACGTGACCCGATTGATTAACGGCAAGTCTGAGAGGGGCAGAGCTTGGGCGATCGCAGGGAAGACGATCAACCCAAAGACGGTGACTAATCCGGTGCTCAACCAGGGAATCCATTCATATAACTGTTGCAGTGGGTGAGGTCGTTGCACAATCCAGCGGTTCACTAAAGCATACAACCCAGCGGCGATCGCTCCACTCACCAACGGAGTCAACACCCAAGTGATTGAGATGGCTCCAATCGATTGCCATTGCACCGCTTTGACCCCCACCGCTACCCATCCAAATCCGGCGATCGCCCCCACAATGGCATGGGAAGAAGACACAGGCAACCCAAAACTCGTTGCAATTTGCAGCCAAATGCCACAGGTCAACAGGGCAGCCACCATACCCAATGCAAAGTCGTTGGGTGTCGCAGCAAACAAATTAGGGTCAACAATTGTTTGAGCGAGTGTCGTTGAGACTCGTTGCCCCAATAACACCGCCCCCGCAAACTCTAACACCCCGGCGATCAACAATGCCTGTCGTAGCGTGACCGCCCCTGACCCAACGGATGTACCCATTGAGTTGGCAACATCATTGGCTCCTAAGTTCCAGGCAACGTAAAAAGCAAGAACAGCTGTAAGAAGGAGAATAAGCATCCTACGTTGGGATTATACTCATTTGGTTCTACCAGATGTAGAGTAGTGTTGAGCACTTACCCAAGAAACAGAGGCGATCGCATGACGGAACTTCTGAATAAATTGCTGGATAGTTTGACCTGGGAACCTATTGAAACGCCAGAGTCTAATAACACGACATCAGAAGTATACGTCACTCATCGTGGCGTCTTAAAAGTGGATGATTTTGAAATTTATTGTTATCGCTGTTCTGATGGTGAAGTTGCGTTTGATTGCGAAGATATGGAACGCTTTTTAAGAGGATGTCATCAGTGTGATCATCCCAGTCAATGCCCTGGATGCAACCCGACTGATACTGAGAGAAATGCGGTTATTCGCGAAGGCATCCGCTGCAACGAAAACTTGGATACAGAGCGGGAGTTAGCATCTTTATAAGGAACTCTATTCGCCAATTGCATCGGGGTCAATACCGAGCGATCGCAACCGCTCAGCCAACTGGTCTACCCTTTGCTGTGCCTGCTCTGCCCTTTGCTGTGCCCGTTCTGTCTCTGTTGGAATCCAATTACCCTCTGCATCATACCAACGGAGCCACTGGCGAGTAATGCCTCGTTCTTCACCTTGCCACAGCCCTAGACCAATATTAAGCATGGGCATCCAAATACGAGATTCAGCCAAATTCATGGCTTGATATTGCCCCGAAACCAGCGTAAAGGCACGCAGTTCATCAGTATATCGGTTGAACACGACATAGTAGGGCACCCGCAAGATTTGCTCGTAGACTTGCCATTTGGTCGGAGGTCGAGACTCTGTTTCTCGCTCGGTTCTCCCTAAATCTTCATCCTCCGTACCCGGTGAGAGCAGTTCCACAATTATGCTGGGGCTAACACCCTCCTGCCACATCACATAACTCAGACGCAAATCTTGCTGGTCATACAAACGAGGGACACCCACCACCGCAAACCAATCGGGGCGTTTGTGCCAGAGAGGATGACGCACGTCATAGTAGAGATTCATATCTCCAGTGGTGAAGATTTGGTCAGCTGCGTAGTCACTCAGTCGAAACGTAGCACTGAGAAACTGCGGTTGAAGGTAGTGATATTCGTCAGGCAAACCGGGTTCGTTGGGATCTTCACAGGGAAGATCATACATCGTCGGTAGTGTCTCTCTTGGAGAGCGCGGCGGGTCGGTTTGTTCAACGTAGGGTTTGGCTAGAGACATAGAACTGATTGCAACTACTAAACCAACTTGTCTCTACTGTATCGCCTTTCCAATTAACCTTTTACCCCACTCCCCCTTGACTCTTCTGCCTATCAAATTACACCGCAAGAAACAGATAGTTGTCAGAGTGCCATTTCCAGAGAATAGACCTGTACCCCCCAAGTAGGAGCTATTCTCAATGTCTCACCACTTCAATTCTCCGACCGCAAAAGTAGATGGTCGATTGAACTTGACCGACCTGTATGTATTTCCTGCGTCAGCCGCATCCACTGTATTTGTCATCAATAGCGGACCCGATGCTGGATCCGGCAAATCATCTCCTGAGGCATTTCATCCTGATGCGACGTATGACCTCAACATTGATTTAGATGGCGATCTCAAGGAAGATCTGCGCTATCGGTTGAGATCCTCTGCCGATGGCAGTTGGACACTCTCTGAGCAACAAGGGTGGAGTGCTCCCCGTGAGGAGCCTGGAATAGCGATCGCCCAAGCAGATAGACTCGAAAAAATCGTTCATTTAGAAACGGGTGGTCGGGTCTGGGCAGGGCTAATTGCCGATCCGTTTGTTGCCAATGTGGTGGGTTATTTTGGCTTTATGGAGAGCATAGCGAAGGGCCAGCCCGATTACTCATTCTTCCAGCAACCCAACAACAAGTTTGAGGGGCGCGATGTCATGTCGATTGTGTTGGAGTTACCAAATGAGAGGTTGGGTGGAAACTCAAACTTGATTCGAGTTTGGGGAACGATTACTGGTTTAGAGCCTGATGGCGGCTATCAACAAGTCTCTCGTTGGGGTATGCCGTTAGCGGCCTTTATGATTGCCGGAAAGCCCGGAGAGTTTGATGCTTTCAACAGTGCTCATCCTTTTGATTGGACTACTCATGAGCGAGAACATGCGGTTGAGTATTTAACCCAGGTGGTGTCTACGACCAGTGCGATCGCTGATGCAAAAACCTATGCTGAACGGGTCACAGATACCTATGTGATTCCAGTGGCAATGCCTTACCAGGTTGGCACTGTAGCCGCATTTTCAATGAATGGAGTGAATGGGCGATCGCTCACAGATAACGTTTACGATGTTCTTATGACTCGCATCACAAATCGCCCCATCTCAGCAGGGGTTGATCCGCAACTCCCGCGTGCAACGTTCCCTTATGTTAATGCCCCTCATCGCCGCAGCGACATTCCTCCGGTGATTGACCGCTCTCAAGCGTAGGCAATCAGTTCACAAGCGTTTCAAGCATCTTTACCTCCGTATCAGAGCTATGACTCAGATCATCACGACCCCCGAAACGACTCCTAATTTGACCGAGGCTGAACGCTGGGAAGCACTAATCCACAAGCATCCTGACGCTGATGGCAGGTTTCTCTATGCGGTTAAAACGACTGGCGTTTATTGCCGCCCGACTTGTTCATCACGGCAACCCAAACGAGAAAACGTGTTGTTTTTTGAGAACTGCACTGAGGCAGAAATAGCTGGCTTTCGCCCCTGCAAGCGGTGCAGCCCAAATTCGGCTTCGCCTCACCGACAACAGGCTGAGCGCATTGCTGAAGTCTGTAAGCACATTGAAGCCTCTGATACATTGCCTGCTTTAGAGACAATGGCGCAGATGGCTGGATTGAGTACCTACCACTTTCATCGAGTGTTTAAGGAAATTGTGGGAATTACGCCTAAACAATATGCGATTGCCCACCGAACTAAGCGAATCCGACATCAGTTACAGGAGAGTAACACCGTGACTCAAGCTATTTATGAAGCTGGATTTGAGACCAGCAGTAACTTTTATGATCAGTCCGCTGCTCTGCTGGGGATGACTCCCTCTCAATATCAAAAAGGGGCTGATGGAATTGAAATTCAGTACACAGTGCAACCGTGTTGGTTAGGGTGGGTGCTGATTGCTGCAACGGCTAAGGGGATTTGTGCGATCGCCTTTGGTGACACTCCAGATCAGCTCACGACCCAACTCCAAACTGATTTTCCCAAGGCTCAGTTCTTTAAAGGAGATGTAGCATTTAAGACCTGGGTTGAGCAGGTGCTGCGTTTGATTGACACGCCTCAACAAGGGCTTGATCTACCCCTTGATGTTCAGGGAACTGCTTTTCAACAGCAGGTTTGGCAGGCACTACGGGCGATCGCACCGGGCACAACCGTCAGTTATGCCGAAGTCGCTCAACGTATCGGTAAACCCAAAGCGGTTCGAGCCGTAGCAAATGCCTGTGCCAACAACTCGATTGCGGTGGCGATTCCCTGTCACCGAGTCGTTGGCAGTGATGGCAGTTTGAGGGGCTATCGCTGGGGGAGCGATCGCAAACAAGCCCTCTTAGACAAAGAATCCGCTCTTAGTCAGCCATCCCTGTTCTAGCAACCGTGCTTTGACTGCGCTCAGCACTCTCATAATCTGTGGATTGAAACCAGTGGGTTGAGCGTAGCCGAAATCCACTCAACACTCAGCCCTTCACTCTATGCAATTGCATTCAAATCGAGTCTTACCTGGCTCAGCTCCAGACCCTCTCTCAGTCGCAGAGAGAATTGACACCTTGGATTGGTCAGCCATTCTAGAAACGCTCGATCGCCAGGGGTTCCAACTCTCAACTCCCTGTTAAACCCCTGTGAGTGCCACCAGTTGGCGGCTTGTTACGCTGATAAAACGCTATTTCGCAGCCGGATTGTGATGGAGCAGTATCGCTTTGGGCAAGGGGAATATCAATATTTCGCATATCCCTTGCCCACGATTGTTCAAAATTTGCGAGAGAGCCTTTATCCTCAACTAGTAAGCCTATCCAATCGCTGGCATGAAGCCTTAGAACTCAAAACTCGCTTTCCTAATGAGAGCGATCGCTTTTTAGAAACCTGTCATCAAGCAGGTCAAACCCGACCCACTCCGCTGTTGTTAAAGTATGAAACAGGCGACTATAACTGTCTGCACCAGGATTTGTATGGAGAGTTAACCTTTCCACTTCAGGTGGCGATCGCACTGAGTCAGCCAGGGCAAGACTTTATGGGGGGTGAGTTCGTCTTAACAGAACAAAAACCACGCTCTCAGTCACGAGTGCATGTGCTCAATTTGCAACAAGGAGACGCTGTAATTTTTGCCGTGAGTCATCGTCCGGTGCAAGGCACCAGAGGAACCTATCGAGTCAATCTAAAGCATGGGGTTAGCTCCTTGCATTCAGGACAGAGGTTTTGTTTGGGAATTATCTTTCACGATGCAGCCTAGTGTGCCCTCCCCATTACCCGATGACCTGGTGTTGCCCAGCCTTGAGCTAAGACAGGCTGTGGAAGTAGTGTGTGAGCGCGATCGCACTTTTAAACGGGTTGAAGTTGAGGCAGGAGCATTAAAAGTTCGTCAGTGGCCGCCCGGTTTTGCGTCACTCGTGCGAATTATTGTGGGGCAGCAGTTGTCTTCTAAGGCGGCACGAGCAATTTTTGAGCGATTAACCCAACTGATTGAACTCACTCCTAACCACTGGGTCAATTGTTCAGACCTGTCGCTAAAACAAGCCGGGTTGAGCCAAGCCAAAATCGCCACATGTCAGCGATTGGCAGAAGCAATTTTGACCCATCAGTTGAGTTTGGAGGCGATGTAAGCCTCACCGTTGGGAGACATTGCCCCCGTACCCGACGCATTCATGGTTGAGCAACTGACTCAGATCAAGGGAATTGGAGTTTGGACGGCTGAAGTTTACTTGTTGTTTTGTTTGAATCGGTTGAATAGTTTTCCAGCGTCCGATTTAGCGATTCAAGTTGGTTATCAACGGCTCAAATCCCTTGACCATCGCCCCACTCGTTCAGAATTGCTCTCACTGACTCAGCCGTTAGACCCCTATCGGGGTGCGGTAGCACATCTACTCTGGCACTATTACCGATCGCGCCCAAGGTGATGTATTCATGATTTCTGGCAAAACTGATCAAGCTGATCCTTAAATTTACTGAGAAATCTTGCATAACTCCTCTCCATTCCAGAGATATAGCTGTATGAGTGTTCCACGAATGGAGAGTTGGTTATGTGCCCCCAAGGTCTGATTTCACTGTTGACTCATACTCCAGCGATCGCCCTTGCCCTGCTGTTACGATCCCTTGCGCCTGGTTTTAATCTGACCCGCAACTGTCGATTAGAAGCCGATCGCCTGCAAAGACTGGGTTGGCAATATTATGAGCAACGCCGTTGGGCAGAAGCTGAGCCTCCCTTTCAGCAAGCATTGGTGCTACGACGGGCGATCGGCGATGCTGTTGGCATGACAGAAATCCTCTTGATGTTGGGGTTATTGGCCTATCAGCAACGCGAATTTGCTCAAGCCGTACATTATTATCAACACGCTTTTAGGCTCAGTAACGCGATTCACTATCGAGTCGGTATGGGCATCAGTGCCAGTCATATCGGTTGGATTTATCGACAATTGAACCGGGGCACTTGGGCACTAACGGCTTATCAGCAGGCACTCAAAGCTTATGTCGAAGCCGACGATTACTTAGCCGTTGGACAAACTCTGCAAAATTTGGCAATGGTGTATATCGATTTAGGGCAACTCGAACAAGCTCAACAATATTACGGGGTGTCTGCACAACTCTTGCAAGAGGCCATGAAACCATTTGACGCAATAGCGCAAGACCCCACATCATCCTTAGCACAGCCCATCACCCCATCCACCCTCATAGCCATGCTCCAAAACACTATGCAAAACAGCCCAGACCTACCTAACCTCAGCTCTATAACAGTAGCGAGTTCAGTCAACGCTTCTGTGGATGCACCCCAAGAAACTCTCGAAACCTATAAGAGCCTGGACGACCTGCGACGAGAAGCTGTCAATCTGCATACGGTTGCTGCTCTCTATCAACGAGACGGTTTATATCTATCTGCCCTGGCTCATGAAGAGCAAGCCCTAGCACTATTTCAATTGCTAGGAGATCAAGCGGCCTTAGATGAAACGTTTCAAAGTCTCGGCAGGATTCACGAACGTCTGGGACATCGCAAAGCGGCAATGAGATGTTATGAGCGAGTCTTGGGAAATTTGTTCAAAACGATTCCTGAATCGTCGAACTCGATCAATGTCTAGCAACGCCCGATCGCTTATTTCAAAGTTGATGGAGGGTCGCTATAGCAGCAGTCTCGTTTCAAGATGCAGGTTGGATGAAGTGGTTGTAAAACTTAACACAAAACGGGTGGATAGTGAGTTCCGCTTCACTTCACCCAACCTGTAAGACTTAATCTGCTTTGCCAAAGGTGGTGAAGTGCCAGCCCTTGCGCTGCTCACCTGTGATGTCGAAGACAACATGTTTAACGATGGTGTATTCGTCTAGGGCATAGTGCGACATATCTTTGCCAAAACCGCTCATTTTAAAGCCACCGTGGGGCATTTCACTGGCGATCGGCAGGTGGTCATTGATCCACACTGTGCCGCATTGCATAGCTTTTGCCATGCGCATGGCGCGTTGCACGTTAAGTGTCCAACAACTGCCTGCTAAACCATAGGGGGTATCATTTGCCAGAGCGATCGCCTCTTCTTCTGTAGAGAACCGCTTAACCACAATCACTGGCCCAAAGATTTCTTCACAAACACAACTGGCTGTTTGAGGCGGGTCTACGATAATCGTTGGCGCACAATAGAACCCCTCCGAGGGCACTTCGCTACAGGTGATGACCTGAATGCCTTGCTGCTTTGCCTCTTCGATATAGCTTTTGACTTTGTTTAGTTGCGCTTGGCTCGACAGAGGGCCAATGTCGGTGTCTTCATCAAAGGGAGCACCCACTTTTACTTGCTTAGAAAGTTCAGTAAAGCGAGTCAAAAAGGCGTCAAACGCTTCTTCTTGCACATAAATGCGGGTAGCAGCGGTGCAATCTTGACCAGAGTTGGCATAGGCACCCACCACTGCACCATGCGCTGCGGCTTCGATATCAGCATCAGCGAACACGACAAAAGGGGCTTTGCCGCCTAGCTCTAAACTAAGACGCTTGATCAAAGGACTGGCAAGTTCTGCCACTCGTTTGCCTGTGCGAGTGCTGCCTGTAAAGCTGATCATGCCAATGTCTGGGTGAGTACAGAGGGCTTCACCCACTTCAACACCCCCTGTAACGATATTGATGATGCCTTCAGGGAGTCCGGCTTCGAGGGCAATTTCAGCCAGACGAATGGTTGTGATGGGCGTGTTGGGAGCGGGTTTGAGGACGATGGCATTACCAGCCGCGATCGCTGGCCCAATCTTCCAAGCTGCCATCATGAAGGGATAGTTCCAGGGAGTAATCGCCCCAATCACACCAATGGGTTCACGGCGCACCATGCTGGTATAACCCCCTGCATATTCCCCAGCAGCAGTTCCGTCTTGGCGACGCAACACAGCTGCAAAATAACGCAGGTTATCGATCGCAAAGGGAATGTCACCATTGACTGTCAGTTTTAAGGCTTTACCTGCATTCTGACTCTCTAAATGGGCTAACTCCTCTGAGTGCGCCTCTAGCGCATCTGCAAATTTCATTAAGGCAACGCTGCGCTCTCCATAGGACAACGCTGCCCAACCGGGTTGTGCTTTCTTTGCGGCTGCCACAGCGCGATCGACATCCGCTTTGGTGCCCAGTGCCACGGTGGCAAACGCTTTACCAGTGGCAGGATCAATTAAGTCTTCGCTGCCCGTTGCGACCGTTTCACTGCCAATCACCATTGGGTAATGGGCTAACTTTTCTGCCATTGAAACCATAAAAACCTCTTCAATAGATGAAGTGTAGAGGATTAAAAACTCAGAAACCTTACCGTGTTTTAAGGTTTGGGTCTGTATCTGAATGTGCTTATTGATTAAGCTTATATCTCGAAAAGTGATTTTGTGGGTACATCCCATTAGATTTAAGTTTTGTGAGGAGTCGCTGCGAAGCAGTTTGTTCATCCGCCCACCAGCTTTCTTCGTCCCCACCACCGAGTTTTTACTGAAAACAGGTACTCCCACTCTGGCAAGCATAAACGTTAAATGCTCCCGCTTGTTCGAGCTAAAGCATAATCTAGAAGAAGGTTGAAACACCATTGGAGGGAATCGGGGTGAGCACCATTAGCCCGCGACCAAGCTTGACAAAGACTGCTCGACAGTTGGGACTCCCTTTATTAGCGATCGCCACTGCTATGATGATCACCATTCCAGTGATTGGCTTTGCCCTCAATTGGGATTGGAGCGCGATCGCCACGACCTACCGGGGTCTATTGGATGGGGCACTGCTCAAACAATATGCTTTTGCCAATACGCTAGTGGCCGCAATTCCCCTCATGTTTACGGGGTTAGCGTTGGCTCTAGGGTTCCGCACTGGGGTGTTTAACATTGGGGCTGCGGGACAGTTTCTACTGGGGGCAACCTGTGCTGTTTGGGTGGGCTATGCTGTGCCATTGCCGCCCCTCATTCATCCGATCGCGGCTCTATTGGCTGGGGCGATCGGGGGTGGCTTGTGGGGTGCAATCCCTGGGTTTCTCAAAGCTCGATTTGGCTCCCATGAGGTGATTAACACCATCATGCTCAACTATCTAGCCTATTTCTTACAAGATTGGCTGGTCAAAAACCCGATGAAAGACCCTTCGCCAACCGTTGTTCGCACCCCAGAAGTATTGGCAACAGCCCTGTTACCCCGATTCTACGATCGCCTGCATGTGGGGTTATTCCTTGCCCTTTTAACGGCTGGATTTGTCGGGTGGCTCCTCAGTAAAACTACCCTGGGGTTTGAACTCCGCACCGTCGGCAGCAACCCTGAAACAGCTCGCTATGCTGGCATGAAGCTGGGACGACTCACAGTTCTTAGTCTGGCATTATCTGGAGCACTAGCAGGTCTAGGAGGAGCGGTACAAATCTTGGGAGTCGATCGGGCCATGCAAGTGCTCTATTCCAGTGATTACGGATTTGACGCCATTCCCGTTGCCCTACTCGGACAAAACCAACCCTTAGGAGTTATCCTTTCTGCCATTTTGTTTGGTGCTTTGCGCAACGGCAGTGACTTGATGCAACTGCGATCGGGCGGTGCTGTCTCAAAAGAAGTGATTTTCATCGTTCAAGCCGTCATCCTTTTATTTGTAGCGGCTCCAGCCATTGTGCGATCGCTCTATCGACTGCGACTACCCCAAAGCGACATCGAAAAAGAAGGCGGATTAACCAGAGGATGGGGATAGGACAGAAAAAAAGGATGAAGGCTAAAAGCTAAAGGCTAAAGGCTAAAAGCTAAAGTCAAATCTCTTTCATCTTCTTTTTCATCCTTGATCATTTATCCTTCAGCCTTTACAGATTTCGCAGCACTCAGCACTTTAACGTATGGACAACCTCACCGGATTTCTCAAACTCGCCCTCATCACTGCCACACCGATCGCCCTCGGTGCCTACGCCGGGATCATGTCAGAACGAGCAGGAATAGTCAACATTGCCATTGAGGGCATGATGCTGACCGGAGCAATGGTGGCTCAACTAGTAGCGATGTATCTCTACGAACCACTACAAGCTTCATTAGGAGAGGCTGCCATTTTAGTCAGTTTGTGCTTAGGAGTGGGGGCTGGCGTTCTGTCAGGAGCACTGCTAGGAGGATTGCATGGGATCACGTCTATTCGGTTTAAAGCCGATCAAATTATCAGTGGCACGGTGATTAACTTACTGGCATGGGGGGTAACGGGATGGGTCTATCAACGCTGGATGACTGCATCCGGTGGAGCACCCACCTCACCAGGAACATTTCCCCGCATCCCCATTCCCCTGCTCAGCCAAATCCCAGTATTAGGCGAATTGTTGTTTAATCACCAACCCTTGGTATATGTGATGTTGCTACTCACAGGTGTGATCTACTACGTGTTGTTCTATACACCTTGGGGGTTACGCACTCGTGCAGTAGGAGAACATCCTCGTGCAGCGGATACAGTTGGCATTAACGTCTCACGGGTTCGTTATATCAGCACCTTGATAGGAGGGGCGATCGCTGGATTAGCAGGGGTTTGGCTCAGCTTAGAGCAAGTCGGCACTTTTACTCTACGCATGAGTGCCGGACGAGGGTTTATTGCCTTAGCAGCCATGATTTTTGGTCGTTGGACTCCACTCGGTGCCTTTGGTGCATCGTTATTGTTTGGCTTAGGAACGGCCATCCAAATTCGGGCTGCCAGTCTGACTGCAACTTCATCAGCATTAGCGTTGATCCCCACCCAACTCTATCAAGCCATTCCCTATCTACTCACCATCATTGTCTTGGCTGGGTTTGGTGGCAAAGCAACTCCTCCGGCAGCGAGCGGGCAACCCTATGAAGCCCACAGCAAGTAATATTTTCTACAGCCTAGCTTGACAAACTTAAGTTATCTCGTGTTCATTCACACAGTCTTTAAAGACATTACAAATAATTTATAGCAATCCCAAATGGGTTGTGAGAGGCGCACCCCTCTGGG
>JANRJA010000125.1:0-43472 GCA_033764315.1 Oculatellaceae cyanobacterium bins.114 | reverse complement strand
CGAACACACTCATGGATGAACCGCTTTCGACGGTTATTAATTCGTTGGGAGAAGAAACCACAAAACTATCTAGCGATGATCCACCTTGCTTTTGCATGTATTGCTATAAGGGCAATTCAGGTTTTCGGATAGGCTCTAAGTGCAATAGACCTGTGAGAAGTTTCTCCTATCATTTTTCACTCGCGTGCAAACGGCAAGCTATCAAAACAAAGCCCCTCTAGGGTTGTACTCAACTCAGCACTCCTTATGATCCTCACTCAGCCCGCACCACTTACCACTCAAAACTCAATACTTAAAACTCAAAACTATTGTATGCTCTGCCCTTAGAACGATGTCTTGATCCCTACATCCACACAACAATAACGTAGCTCAATTAAGGATTTTTTTATGAACAGGTTGATATCAAGACTGTGGACAAAACAATTACGTCAGGTTTTAGCCAATACTTGCATTGGAGTTCTGTTTTTAGTGATTACTAGTCTAGGAATTGTCAGTGGCGATCGCCCTGCTTTTGCTGAATCAGTGACCCCTGAAGCCCGCAGCTATCAGGTTGATCAAAGCTCAGATTCTCGAACTCGTTCAGAACAAACCAAAGCCAGATCTGAAGCAGCAGATAACAACGGGGGAGGTCTGCTGGAAAATGTGCGTGAAAAGTTGAATTTAGATGAACCCTTGCCCGAAAGCACGAAGGACTTTTTTAAGCAGATTAAGGGCGAACCTGTCGAGATCGAGGAACCTCGTCCCTCTGGTAAGGGAGAAATACCCCAAAATCACTAATTTCTCAGTCATGGTAGTCCTTTAAGAGTAATGATTTTTGAGGAAGGACTACCCTCAGTCATCTTGTATAGCTGTAGCCAGCTAACTTAGGACACAGGGGGTGTGGGGGCGGTGCCCCCAGCCAGGAGTTCCACCCCTGCACCCCGTCCTAACCTTAATAACTACGGCTATAAAAACAATACTGTGGTTGGGGCATGCTATGTCATGTCCTGACTCGGTTAGAGAACCGCCATTACGAAATAAAATCGGCTTGAGTTAATACGTCAGCGTTGACGTTTTGTAGCACCAACAACGTGGCTCCACTGACTCCAATGAAGGCACTTCTGCCCCGTTGGCGAATGGTCAATTGGTCAAAGGACAGGGGTCCTGTCAGTTGAATGCGATCGCGGCGATCGCCGAAGTCTCGAACTGTATCGATGCCTTCGCGTAACCCAATCAGGATCGTATCGCGTCCGGCTCCAGTGGTGATCACATCTCTACCTGCACCCCCCTCAATGCGATCGTTACCGATACCCCCATCCAGCACATCGTTTCCAACACCCCCCTGCAACGTATCATTCCCTACTCCCCCGATTAGGGTATCTGCTCCGGTTAGACCCACAAGACGATCATTGCCCCCCAACCCTGAAATACGATCATTCCCTCCCAGTCCATTAATCACGTTGTTGCTGTTTGTTCCCTCCAACAGGTCACTACTGGCGGTGGGTATATTGCCAACTGAGATGGAGAAAGTATCGTCTACCGCTTCTCCTAACAAATTGGTAGCGCGAATGGTGAGGGTGGCCGTTCCTCGTTGACCCACCCCCGCTGTGAGCAGCAGTTGGTTGTTGCTAATGCTGGCGGCTACCAGGTCAGGGTTTGAGTTATTGACTATCGTAAATTGCAACTCATCAAACTGAGAAATCGTGATACTGCGATAGCGGATGAAATTATCATCGGTCAGTGAACTGACAGGAGCCGTAGAGGGATTAAAATTAGCTAGGGGGAGGGCAGTGAAAGCACCCTGACCGAAAAAGCCAGTAGCATTAAATCGAGGAACAGTGGCGATCGCATCAATCACAGCTAAATCCGTTGCTCCCAAGACTTGACCAAACACTGTAAAGCCACCATTTTGGGTGTCTAGGCTAGCCGAACCACCAGAATTATTGGCTAAGTTAAAGAACCATTGGTTAGTAGCACTATTCGGATTGTTGCCCAACTTAGCCATCGCGATCGTGCCCCTCAGATTAGAGCGGTTGGGGCTAAATTCATTTTGCACAGGCGGATCGGTCGGAATCACCCCAATCGCCGCCGCTCCACTATTGGGAGTCTGTGCTAACACAGTACTGAGTCCATTGCCCGTGAACCCACCCCCTTGAACGACAAACCCCGGCTCAGACCGATGAATAATGGAGTTGGTGTAGTCACCATCGTTGACATAATTCCGAAAATTTTGCACGGTCAGGGGAGCACCTGCCCCACTCTGGTCAAACAGCAATACCTGGGTCACTCCACCAGCAAAAGCTGTGTTGTAAAGCTCAAACCGTGCTACCAATCCCGTTGTTCGCGGATCGTCAAAATTACTAATGAGGTTAACGGTTCGATTCTCAGCTTCTCTAACCACCAGGTCAGAGATAGGGTTCACCGCAATTGTCATACCCACTCTCACTAACACAACGTCTGGCCGAAGCCAGAGCTATCTTAGCTGAAATCTTTTAGGCATGGGCAGATGAGTAGGGCTTGCAACAATCTAGATGTCTACGCTGAAGTGAAATTGCACGTTATGTTGCTCAGCTAACTCAAGATAATGTTTGACTTCGGCTAAATCTTCTAATAGCTGAGGAGAGTGATCAAACTGATCTGCATTTGCCTCAACAAACGTGCTGAGAGCCGTCACTGTCGCTAAACCAACTTGGGGAGAAAACCATTGTTCTTCGAGAGCATCCTCTACAGGTTCATCCAATAAGTTCTCTAAGTCCTCTGCGCTGATGCTAATCATCTCCGTCAAGGGGTGCAGATTGAGACGGTTGGCAACGTCATCCAGAGCATCCAGATTGTGAGCAAGTATTTTGCCACACATATTCCACGCCTCAACATTAGGGATAAGGCGATCGAACGTAACAAATACGGCATATCCCATAGAGTCAGCTCCTATCTCTGGAGCCAAACTAACCTATGGTTTAGCCGTTTGCCAACCCTAAATTGTTGAGTCAGATGCATCTACACAGTAGACCAAACCCTTTTACAGCAAGGTCAACCGTTATTGTTTGATTTACCGTTGTTGTTTTCGGCGTTGGGATCATTCATCAGCTCACCCAGAGCTTCTGTCAAGGCTTTGGGGTCCATAAAGATGATCTTCGAGTTTTGGCTGTCACCCAAACGATAGTTAGCATCAACATAGCGTTGAGCCACCAGATAACGCAGAATATCTTGGCTATTAGATTGGGCTTTGAGAGCTTCAGAAATCATCTTCATAGATTGCACGGTTCCCTCTGCTTCTTCGATCGCCGCTCGTTTTTTACCCTCTGCCTCAGAGATCGCGGCTTTCTTTTTACTTTCGGCGGCTCGTTCTAGCTCCATTGCATCCAACACAGACTTAGCAGGAGAGATGTTTTCTACCTCAACCCGAGTTACTTTTACTCCCCAGGTTGCGGTTGCATCATCCAATTGTTGCAGTAGCGCATGGTTGATTTCAGAGCGAGAATAAAAGGTCTGCGCCAGTTGCATCCGCCCGATCTCCGATCGCAGGGTGGTTGTCACCAGATTTCGCAGGGCTTCTTCAACATCTTCAACCGCATAGTAGGTGCGCTCCAGTTGCAAGATCCGCCAATACATAACCGCGTCTACCGTCACAGACACGTTATCTTTGGTGATGGCTTCTTGCGGTTGAGTGTCTAGCACCCGTTCCCGCATTGACTCTTCCAGCACGATCGTGTCGAGGAAAGGAACAATAAAGTTTAGACCAGGCACCAGTTTGCGGTTATAACGCCCCAATCGCTCAACCAATGCTTCATTACCTTGATTAATAATTTTTACGGAGCCGACGGTATAGCCAATAATCAAAAGGGCGATCGCGGCAAAAATAGACTCCATCATAAGCAGATATATCCTGCAAAACCGGGTTTTGCCTAAATTGAGTGCTAACGCTTGTAATACTAATGGTAGTAATACTAATCTAGCTGTTTGATTTTAATCTGACTGCTAACTCTTTAAACTAGCTTAAGCGGTTCGATCATAGGAATCATGGGGAAAGTCATGAGGAAGAACGATCAGAGTGTTGCCTTGTCGCCCCACAACCTGCACAATTTGCCCAACGGCGATCGCCACATCTGAGATCTGACACCGCGCCGTCCAAAAAGACCCCTCATAAGTCACTTCGCCCACACCTCCAGGAGAAATGGGTTGAGATACTGTCGCTTGAGTAACTGGGCCTAAATCTTTAGACGGTCGGGGCACAAACCCCCGCAGCACGATCGCCAACGACACACTTAAAACTCCCCAGATCAGCAATTGAATGCTGAACTCTTTGACGGAGATAGCCGCGATCCCGGTAATAATGGCAGCAAACCCTAATGCTACGATGGTTGGCTCAAATGCCAGCATCGCAATTCCTAAGAACACCAGCCCTGTTATCAGCCATAACCCATAAGCAGGCTGACTTTGAAGCAGATCTACAAGATTCACAACAGACCTCCCTGTTAGGTCAGTGAAAAATAGCCGTAAACAATAGCAATAGATGGGTGGCTTTGATGAATAGAATCAAACCCTAGAAGGCAATTTCCCTAATTTCCCGTACTGAGAGACAGTGTTCGCTCTCACACCATTCCTCAACTGACAGGACAAACCCTGCAAGAGCAGCATTGCCCCAATGCCAATCGGGGTGCCTCTAGGTTGTTACACGTGACTCATGTCTTGCTTACTTACCCTTCTAGCATACGGCAGTCCTGCAAGGAGAGGAACTCACCATCACCCGTGTTTTCTGCGACGACGATTAAATTTAAAGAGTTGATTGCCTAACAGAGAAAAATTACCAGGCAGGATAAACATCACCACTGGCAGTCGCTTTAGTAGCTCATAGACACTGGAGTCGTGGTTTTTGGCTTGCAACTGCGCGTTTGATTGCTTTTGCAATGAACTGGAGACTAACTGTTCTAGCGGCAACGCTGCCATCTTGAGCCAGTTTGACAGGTTGGGGGGTAGCTCAGAGTTGAGGCGTAGTTGTAGCGTTGGTGTAGAGAAAGATTGAGCATACGCAGACGTCAGAAAAGGTTTATACCGATCTGCCTCTGGAGTGAGTTGCTTGATGAACGCCAAACTGACTGCCCTCAGTAAATGACGCAGAGCTTCTGTCTCTTCTCCAGGGCGTTCGCGAACAAATAAACTGTTGGTCAGTGCATAGTTTAAGTTAGCGGGATCGCCGACACTCAGGTGGGTGCCGCCGATCGCAGTCAACAAATATTTGTCAGGGGTTTGTAGCTGTGCAAAGGGGAGCAACTGCTGACTCACTGCTGGCATGATTGCATCATCAGTGCCAGAGAGAATCAAGATAGGAGTCGAGAGATGGCTCAAGCTCTCGTCATTGAACAGGTGCCCAATCACTGGGTTGAGGGCAATCACTTGCACTACACGGTCATCTCGTAGATTGACTCGACCTGTTTGCGGCAAGTCTGCCGCAGTGCATTGCAACCAGTCTGCCGGAGACAGCCCGACCGCCCCCAAACTGTTGCAAAACTGGCGTAGATGATCGAGATCGAGTTCTGCCCCTGCCAGGGCGAGGGCAGTATAGCCGCCTAATGAATGCCCCAACACCACGACCTGATCTGTATTGAGCTTGCCACGCAAAATGGTGGAATGACGGTTAAGCCGTTCTAGCTCATTGAGTAAAAAGGTGACATCTTTGGGGCGATCGATGAATTCAGTAGCAGGCAGAATATCGCTAAATCCATTGGGAGAAGCCTGACCTGCCGTGATCTCAGTCAGCCAGGTGACATTGCTGGCGGGATGTTCTAGAGCGGCAACTGCAAACCCATGAGAGGCGAGATGATGGGCTAGATAGCCTAAAAAGCGGCGATCGGCTCCAAACCCGTGAGATAAAACGACCAGAGGCCCCGTAGTACGACTGCTCCAATAGAGATCAACAGGGATGGTACGATTGCGCTCATAGTCGCGAAACATCAAGGTTTGTTGGCGCACCCACTGATTACCAGCAAGACTGGGATCAAGATCCACGGTTGAGGCTGTCGCCGTTGAGGATGGAGTGGCGGGGTCGGTTGGCACAGTCAGTTCACGTTCTAACACAGAGCTGAGAGCTTGACTTTGCCAATAGGGCAAATTCATTTGAGAGGCCAGGGCGATCGCTGAACTACCTTCAATCGTGATCGTTTCAGCCGGATAGGCTTGTAAAAAGCCCAACACACTTAAGCCATTGGGTTCTTGAGTGGCTGTGATCAAAGCGGCATTGAGTTGATCAGCATCGCTATCTGAAATCACCAATTGCAATGTATTCAATAGGCGTTCTCCAGCAGAAGAGTTGAGCAGATCAGCGACCAACTCATCCCCCACCTGTGGATCAAGCTGTAAACGACTGTTGAGTGCCTGTTGCACATCTGCACTGAGAAATGGGGTATACGGACGTAAGGCAGGTGAGATCTCACCAGTTTTGGCAAAGTGTTCTAAATCGGCGATCGCCACTGATTGTCTGACTGGGCCAAAGCGGACAGCGACCTGTTCTGCGGCTAATGCTGGAAACGCGACTCCGCCTGCCACGGCTAACATTAGCCCAGAGATAAAACTCGTTATCCATGACTGAGTGCGCGATCGCCGTTGAAGTACAAGCGGTGGATGCAAGGGAGGGTTGTCCCCCGGCGATGGGTCGGGGTGAGCGTGGATGATAGACTCGCAAATTTGGTGTGAGGGCGACTGAAATGGATTCACGGGCATTTCACCGGGCTAAAACACTACAAAAAGCGACAAGACTAAAAGCGATATCTAAAAATTCCAACCACCCACCGCTATAGAGTGAACTCAGTGCTTGAACTAATCTTTCCCTGGATGTTTTGCAGAAACATCAACCTAGCGTTTTGATTTAATTCAAGTTCTGTGAATTTACCCTAATCACCAGAGGGATCACTGGCAGAGGGCGGCATCCACTCAATTTGCCGAGCTTGCTCTGACAGTCGCGCATCTCGTTGTCCCTTGGCACGGGCTTGAGTACACAGCAAGTCGAGCGGAGTGTCTAGCAAAAAAGACCAATGGGCACGACGAGTCAGGATTTTTTGAGCCGTCAGGGGCACCTCTTTGAGCAACCACCGACTCCAGCGATAGGCATAGTCTTTGGAGGTTAGCTCTCGTGCCAGACTGACTCCGTGTAACTCGTGCAAATAGCGGTTCGATCGTCCATACCGCCGCCACTGGCTACGTAACTCCTCCAGCGTGGCGCGATGTCGATGTTGTACCGCCGCTTGTTCGGCAAAAATGATTTTCCAGTTGCCCTGTTGCTGAATTCGCCAACACAGATCGGCATCCCCTCCGGTCGTCAAATAGGGGCGAAATAGCCCTGCTTTCTCAAATGCTTGTCGTCGAACAGCTAGATTTGCGGTTTGACCATAGGGATAAAACGGATGCGCCAGAGTGTGCTTTTGAGACAGTGTCTCCCGTCGCCCTGAATACTCCTCTAACAGTGAGTTTCCCTCTAACGCCAAAACTTCTCCGGCAACAATCCCTACGGTTTCATCCACAAAAGGTTGCACCAGGTCATAGAGCCAGTTGGCTTGGGGGCGACAATCAGCATCGGTAAATGCCAAGATTTCGCTTTGAGTGGCTTTGATGCCTGTGTTGCGAGCCGCATACGAGCTTTGAATCTTAGTTTCACTCAGACACCGCAGGATCAGCCCTTCAGTTGCGCTCTGTTCAGCCGCTTCTTTTAAGAGGGTGAGGGTGCGATCGCGACTGGCATTATCAACCAGCAAATAATCTACGCGATCGCGAGGATAGGTTTGGGCGTTTAAGCAGTCGAGCAAAGGGGGAACATCTTGTTCACCGTTATAGATCGGAATAATGACAGATACGCGAGGCAAAAAAGGTTGATCACTTGGAGTATCCACTGCAAAAGCCGTCATGTTTAATATCACTGCTGAGGAAGTTGGGTCGATGGTAAAACATTTGAATATCACCCTAAGGTTTTATATTCAAAACGCTTTTTCTATTTCAGCAACACCTGCCGAAGCGGACACATCAGGATGAACCTGATATCAAACCTAGTCAACTTTGCTTAATATCGGCAAGTCTCAGAAGGCGTAGCTATGCCATAAGAAATATTAAGAAATACGTCTTGAGATTTACCGTAGAGCACGTACTGTTGAGATTAATGAAGCTATCAATCCCCTTTCTTTCCCTGTGGACAACGTATAAACGTTTCTCTGAAGGCGTTTTGCAAAGCATCCTTCCCGGAATTTGGTGTCCTACGATTTGGAAATTGTTTGGGAATTGGTATAACGCCTCATTGTAAGCCGTTTAAAGATGCAAAATGGTAGGGAAAAACGCTAAAAATTTAATCTAACCCTTCTGTTATGAGAAAAACCATGATTGGGGTGATGGGGCCTGGAGGCACTGCTACTCCAGCAGATCGTGACGTTGCCTGGAATCTAGGATATCTGGTCGCTCAAGCAGGATGGGTATTATTGACGGGTGGCAGAGACGAAGGGGTGATGCAGGCAGCCAGTCAAGGCGCAAAATCGGGGGGTGGTTTGACGGTTGGCATCTTGCCCGATGCGGTTGGGCAGCATCTCTCAACGGCGATCGACATTGCTATTTTTACGGATATGGGAAGTGCTCGAAACAACATCAATGTGTTGTCGAGTGACGTTGTTGTGATCTGTGGAATGGGAGCTGGTACAGCATCAGAAGCCGCATTGGCCATTAAAGCAGGTAAACCAATTGTGTTGTTGAATTCTGATACCAATAGTCAAAATTTTTTCACCCATCTCTCACAAAAACAAACATTTATAGCGGATCAGGCTGAAGCTGCGATCGCTCTGATTAGAACTATTTTGGAAACGGTATCAAAGTGATGCAAAACAATGCAAATTGAATTTCAGACTACCCTGTGAATTATTATTAATCTTCATCCAAGTAGGGTATTGCCGCTTCACAAACTACTTTATAAAAACAAAGGCGTAACTTTTACATTAAGAGACACTTTTAACTTCAAACCCGCTAAAAAGCTTTACCTTAGCTAGATGTAAAGAAGCTGTTAGAGGCTTAAAACTGAAATTATAATAGGGCTAGGAGGCTGCACTGCTGCTGTTTATAGCTTGGTGAAGCGGCAAGCCAACAGAGGGGTGAATCTGATTAAACCGATCTGAGTAAACCTCAGTTATTCGAGGTTGTGATGGATGTTGTTAATAGTTGGTTAATAGATCGTTGCTGAGCTAAAGCAAATTAAAGCTCAGTCAGATCCAGCTCAAGATCAAGCAAATCGAGGAGGGTGGTTATTATGACTCTAAAATCCAATTTTTCTTCACAATTGGCATCTGCATTGACCGTCCAACCCATCGCTCAACGCTACCCTTCTCACTCTCAAGGAATTCCCTTAAAACTCATGGCTTTAAAACCAATATCTTTACCAATGTCTTTAAACTATCCCCTGCTCACTCAGTGGTTGACGGCGACGATCGCCAGTGTTGCCTTAACCCTTAGCTTTACGACTGGGGCGATCGCCCAAACCGCTGAACCTGTAGCACCCAACACGGCTCCCACTACCCCGTCGCCTCAAGAAATTGACACGTCTGTATCAAGGGATTATGAACCGGCTGTGGTCTATCTTCCTGACCCTCAAACCCAACAGTTGGTGCCACAGTCGGTGTTGCTGGATGCAGATGAACCTGTGGCTGGAGCTGTTGACCAGATTATGCAGTCCTATGAGGGTGATAATCCTGGAATTGAAGGATATGAGGTGAATGTTGACCCGATCGACCATCAGGCTGAAATTAATTTCAATGTTGATCACCCCCGTGGAGCAGGGGCGTTGCAGAGTCTCAGCAGTGCCAATCAATTTGTTTTGTTTGAAGCAATTCGAGAAACCCTGTTGACTCAACCTGTTTATAGCATTGACCAGGTGATCTTTTTGGCTAACGGGGTGTCGTTTGATATCTAGTGGAATAGGTTGAGCAAACGTTGCGATCGCTCGGTGACAAGATGGCATTGGTGCGCAAATAGTCGCTGAGCCAATCACATCCCTGAGTCATTAAGTTATCGAGATTAAAGTTCCAGAAGATGACTTGTCCATTGGCATTGGCTGAAGCAAGGGTCTGTCCATCGGGGCTAAAACTGAGAGCTGTTAAAGCAGAAGACTCTCCCTGCAAGGTTTTGAGTAGGGTGCCGTTGGTGTTCCAGAGTTTGACCGTTCCATCGTCGCTGGCCGTAGCAACCAGGCGACCATCGGGACTAAAGATAATGCTGTTGATGCGATCGCGGTGTCCACTGAGGCGGGCGATCAAGGTTCCATCCTGGTTCCATAGGATAGCGTTGCCATCGGCAGTGGCTGAGGCGAGGGTCTGACCATTGGGGTTAAAGCTGACGTAGGTAACTCGGCTAGTATGGGTCAAGATTTGCGTAGAGTTAGCCTCAAAGGAACCGTTGCCTTGATGTCGCCACAGTCGAATCGTGTGGTCGTCACTGCTGGAGGCTAACCATTGCCCATCTGGGCTAAATGCCAGAGAGGTGATTTCTTTAGAGTGCCCCAGCAGCGTTTGCACAGGGGTAGATGCAAACCGTCCGGTGTGATCGCGTTGCCAAAGTTGAATCGTATTAGCCTCTCCGGCGATCGCTAAAAGCTTGCCATCGGGGCTAAATTGCACGTCTAAAACGTTCTGAGTATAGCCCTGTAAGGTCTGTACCAACTGCCCTGTTACTGTCCACAGTTTAACGGTGGTGTCGTTGCTGACTGTGGCTACCCATTGTCCATCGGGGCTAAAGCTAAGTTGGTTGACATTTTCTTGATGACCACTCAATAGGATGGGCTGAGCAGTCGTCGGGGGCACAGTGGGTGAGCCTTGTGGCAGGGGTAATGTGGTCTGCCAGAGATTGGCAGTCATATCGCTAGCCGTGGCAAACATGCGACCATCGGGGCTATAGCTAATGTCTCGCACTTTGTTGACATGAGCCTGTAACCGCTCTAGATAGGGACTGTTGGGGTGCCACAATTTGACGGTGTTGTCAGCACTGGTGGAGGTCAACGTATCACCGTCGGGGCTAAAGCTAACACTGTAAACTGATGAGTTGTGACCCTCTAAGGTGACGATCAATCTGCCATCGGGTTGCCACAGTTTCACCGTATTGTCGGCACTGGCAGAGGCAATCAACTGACCATCGGGACTAAAACTGACTCCCCAAACGCGGTCGGTGTGCCCTGTCATTGTTTGGGTGAGGGTGAAGCGATCGCCCAAACGACGCCACAACAAGAGATTTCCAGCTTTGGTAGCCGCGACCAGCATGGCTCCATCAGGGCTAAAGCTCAAACCATCAATGGATGTCATTTGTCGCGGGAAGGTCTCCACCAGTTGCCCATCAGACGATCGCCACAGGCGAATAATGCCATCGTTACCCGCCGAGGCGAGAAGCTGCCCATCGGGGCTAAAGCGGACGGTCATAACCCACCCTTTGTGACCCAACAAGGTGGCATAAACCTGAGGGTTGGTGCCATTCAGTTGCCATAATTTGACGGTGCCATCGGCACTGGCAGAGGCAAGCCACTGTCCATTGGGACTAAAACTAATGCTGGTGACTTTGTCAGTGTGTCCAGTTAGGGTGGCGATCGCTGTGCCATCTCGTCGCCATAGGCGAATCGTGTGGTCATAACTGCCAGAGGCAATCATCGCCCCATTGGGGCTAAAACTAACACTGCGGACGTGATCTCGGTGTCCTCTCAACGTATTAATCAGCGTGCCATCTCGTCGCCACAAACGAACGGTGTCATCGTCGCTGCCCGACACAATCATTTGCCCATCGGGGCTAAAGCTAGCGTGAATGACACTGCGCTCGTGTCCAATCAGGCGGTTATATTCTCGAACACCATAGATAACTTGTTGCAAGGTTGTGATCACATGAATATGAGTATCAGGATGAGCCTCACTCAGTTGGCTCAATTGTTTGCCAGCCCGCAAGCTCTCTAACAACGCTTCGAGTTGTTTACCAGAGGCAAACAATTCCTCTGAGGCAGCACTTAATGAATCCAATTGAGCATTACTGGTGATAATTTCGGCACGTTGCCACTGCCATGCGGCAACTCCGATCAACAAAAGAGCCGCTGTGATGCCGCTAGACAGGGCAGTGATGCGAAAACGACGTTGGCGATCGCGCCGATGTTGGTCTAGATGGCGTTGTTTCAGGCTGGCGTGAATAAACTCCCGTTCACTCTGGCTCAAGTCAGTTTGGCGTTCTTGAAACCAGTGCTCTGCCTCGACCAGGGGAGCACCGCGCAATAAAGCTCCCTCATCTCGTTGACTGATCTCCCACTGACGCACCACCCCGCGCAACCGCTCTTGCCAGGTACGAAAGCTGCGATCGTCTTCTAGCCATTGGCGCAACCGTTGCCACTCTTGAATCAGTGCCTCATGAGCGATCTCCACAATATCTTCGTGGGCAGTGTCGTCATGACGACTCACGACCAAGCGGGTATCCGCCAGACGGGTGACTAAGTGCCAATTTTCAGAGCCAATCTCGCTGCGAGTGGCTAACCGACGGGTATCAGCCGTGCCTTCACCCGGACACACCAGTTGCGTAAAAATTTGCTGTGCCTGTCGTTGAGTGGGTGCATCCAAACTGTTATAGACCTGTTCAGCATAGGTGGTCAAGGCTCGTTCTACTCCGCCGATCGCTTCATAAGCGGCATGGGTGAGATATCCCTGACTCTGTTGCTCCCACAGCAACGTCAGCGCAAATTCTAGCAATGGCAGGTATCCAGGAGCCGCTTCTACTGCATCTAAAATCCGTTCCGTCAGCCCTTCCGCATAGTGTATGCCTAAGCTTGCGGCTGGTCTTTCAATTACGGCCTGCAACTCGGCTCGTGTCATGGGGGTTAACAATTCTGGCGAAAACTGTTGTAGAGCTTGAGCAAACGTGCGATGGGCAAGCGCATACTCTAAAAAATCAGCTCGCAGGGTCAGCACCAGCGTCAGGGCTGACGTTCTAGACGTTGCTGTTAACAAGCAATCCTGAAACTGTTGACGCTCCTCGTTGTTAGAGCAGAGGGTGTATAGTTCCTCAAATTGATCGACCACTAACAACACCCGTTGAGGACGGGTTTGGGAGTGAACCGTTTGTTTTTGTATAATGCGATCGATCACATCTGCCAGAGCCACAGTACCCTGTTGGAGGGCGATCGCCAGTTTATTCCCTTCGATCAACTGATCCGTTTCACGCAGTCCCGGTTCTAACAAGGGGATCAACTGCTCTGCCAACCGCGCAAAGGGATGGTTGCCGGGGCGTAAAATGGCGATTTGCCAACAGGATTGCGATCGCAACCGAGGCACCAACCCCGCCAGCACCAACGATGATTTGCCACTGCCAGATGCCCCAATCACCGCTACTAAAGGACGCTGCTGCACCAGGTCTACCCATTTTTCTGCCAGTGCTTCGCGCCCAAAAAAGAAGGGGGCATCTGTCTCTTGAAATGCAGTTAGCCCCCGATAGGGACAGGCTGGGATCACAAAGGGAGCTTGTAATCGATCGGCTCGGTGCCCAGAGTGAGCCTGAGAAGTCCGAATGGAAGGCGGAGTGGGATGTCCGCTCAACTCTAACCAAGTCGGGGGATCGGAGGTAGGATTTTGACACAAAATCGGCAACCAGGTGGCGCAGGGGCACTGATCTTCAAGGGATTGCAACTGCTCCCGGGCATCTCTTACAGCGAGATGCAGCGGTTGTCCTCCTGAGAAATTGACCAAAAAGTATTTTAGAAAAGCTTGAGCCACCCGGTCGGGCACAGGCTCTCGCATCACAATCAGATGGGGAATGTGTAGCCGTTCCAGTTGGTTTGCTAAGCCCAACCCATCACAAGAGTTAAAGATCGCCAATTGCAATCCTTGAGCGATCGCCTTACGCAGAGCATAGGTCAACTCATCCACCGAAATGCGATCGTGTTGGTTTAACTCAAAGTAACCTGCTTCATCGCCGGGGTGATTGCTACTGGGGTAACTGGCACTGTGACCCGCAAAAAATAAAATATCCCAACCTTCTGCATCCCACAGATATTGCTGCAACTGCTGCCGATCAGGTTCTACCAAAAAACAGGTTTCTGCCCCATTGGGCAAGGTGGTCAACAACTGGCGATCGGCTTCAATGTCAATGCCTGTGCGGTTACCTAACACCGCTAAAATTCGAGCTTTTTGGCGCGATCGCCCCGAAACGACAATCCGTTCATAGGCTGGGGCACTGAGCGTCAATTCAACATTGGCATATCGCTGCAACACATCCCACAAATGCCAGGGCAGGCGGCGAATGTGTGGATCTTCAGATTGCAGAATAATGCGAATCGTGTCTGCCGGAGAGAGCTTTTCAAGGAACTGTTCTCGAATCGTTCTGAGTGAATCGGTGGCTAACCACTGATTAAACTCGGTCACTAACTCAGTCGCCGTGAGCCGACAAGCCGCAATAACATCGGCTTTTGACCCACTTGGCAAGGGATTGGGGCGATCGCCCAGACGAAACAGCAAACTCAAATTGTGGTAGAGCGATCGCCACTGTTGATACTGCTTGAGCAAGCTTGGATTAGCAGGGAGTTTGCCCTTAGCACGAGCCTGCACCACACTCCGCACAGAGCCATCACTCAGCAGATCATCCATGCGAATTTCCAGGGTCGCGACGACACCCTGCTGCAAATCGCCATCAAAATCGAGGATGACTAATGCTCCCATTGAGGTTACAAAGACGGGTTACACGACTGAATTACAGGAGATGCATTCAAATGATTAGGTGAGAACTGGCGGGAGTTTTAGAAAAGGTGCACCTGAGATTAGATTAGTTCAAATGGCGCGAGATTCAAATGACAAACAGTTCTCGAATGCGGGCATCTCCCAGAGCCACTTCGACGCTGAATTCTTCTCCCAGTTGTCCAGTAAATTCATATTGCAAAAAGGTGTCGTTCTCGCGAGAAACCACCTCTCGGAACACTTCCCCAGTTGCCGTTAACACCTGTAACCGCAGTTGAGGGGGCAGTTCGGCGCGTTCTCCCAGATTGCAAACCTGTAAATGGACACAGATTTGCTCTGGGGTTTCGGGAGTAAGACTGACCACAAATGCCAAAGTTGAGAGACGCTGGGTAGTGGTTTCTGCGGTAAAGTCAACCTGTTGAAATGCTAGTGGATCTGCCCGCTGATCGGTTTGCCAATCCGTTGATTGAATCTGAGGTAATTGTTGTAACTCTAACCGCTTTGCTCGTCTCACGGCTGCCCCCCGAAATGCTAAAACTGGCGTGCGATTGTCAAAGAGTGCTTCAAGGCTCTGCCAGCCAATTTCGTACTGATTTTGCAACCACCCCCCCAATTGGGTGAGAGATGTCATCGTTTCTTGACCTGAGCTAGTGACTGCGGCTCCTGCCTCTAAGTGACTGACATAGTCGAGCAGGTGATCGAGGGGTTGCAGGTCTGAGAGGGAGACGATTTCAGTCTCATCAGCGATCGCCCCCTGAGTAATAAACCCCAATAACTGCCCCTCGTGCAATAGTTCATCCAGTTGCACCGCAACATAACCAATGCGATTGCCTTTTACTTCAGGCGGCATGTGAATCTCAGTTTCGTGGGGTAACACCGGACGACACTCTAGCTGTCCTAAGGTGGGCAACACTAGATCGGCAATATCAAGCAACGTGTTGAGCCGCAGATTCCAACTATCACTGCGCTCTAGATCAGTGTCGATCTGCAACCAGTTGAGATAGCGATGCACGGCCCACACCGCCAACGTGTTGAGATATACCCGTTTGCCCTTTTGAGGATTGGCTTGCTCAGTGGCAAAGTGCCGTGCCCAGTCATGGGCGATCGCGGTTAAGGGAACGGTTAAGTGAGTTGAGATAGGGCTAGGCATGGGGAGGGGGAGTTTTGAGTTTTGAGTTTTGAGTTTTGAGTTTTGAGTTTTGAGTTTTGGATTTTAGGTTTGAGTTTTGAGGGTGGGGTTTTGGATTTTAGTTTTTAGTTTTTAGTTTTTAGTTTTGGTTTTGAGTTTTGAGGTTTTAGTTTTTAGTTTTGAGTTTTGAGGTTTTAGTTTTGAGGTTTTAGTTTTGAGGTTTGGATTTGGGTTTTGAGGGTGGGGTTTGGGGTTTGAGTTTCGGGCGGGTGATGGATGGGATGAAAGAAATTCACTCTTCATTCTTCACTCTTCCTCTACCGTCTCTTGCTGGTTTATATAGTTCTATCGGGTTGATAGCCCATTTTTTTGGCGATGTCTTGCAATAAAGGCAGTCCGCGATTTTTCCAGTGCCAGTTGAGGGTGTGGTAGTTGATATTGAACTCACGCGCGATCGCAGACAGGCGATCGGGGGGGTGTTTGAGCAGGAGTCGTTGGCTCAGCATCTGACAATGGCAATCAGGATGGGCTTGAGGATGGCATTTCTGGAGTTGTCGTTCAGGGTCTGTTTCAATATATTTCTGCAATTGCACGCCGATGCGAATGGTGCGATGCTGCTCTTGTTCCTGTTGAATTTTTTCTTCGAGATCCCACAGGGTAAAAGCTCCAGCGGCAGGCAATTGATCGCCAAAACTCGTTCCTCCTGTTGCATCCAGGGGAGCATCTAACGAAAGCGGCGGCTTTTGGGCTTGCTGCTTAAACTCAATCTGGGGGTTGCGAGTCGCTGATAAACTGCGCGATCGCGGCGGTGCATGCAACTCTCGGACTTCATATTTGAGTCGCAACTTCAGGTTAATCCAGGCGGTTAAGCTCTTTTCGAGCGACGGTTGCCGGGGTTCAAAGGTTTTAATAGCATCGCCCAAGCGCAACAGGGCATCATCTAAGGCTTCGGCATAGTCGGGGTGGGGCGATCGCGCCAACCCTGGCAACTGTTGCACTTCGAGCAACAGCCGATGCATTGCCTTGCGCCAAGGCAAACTTTTGGGCGGTTGCTGTTGAACCGTTTCAATCAAACTTCGGAGGTGCTCATCCCGATCGGTCATATCTCTGTCGATGCGACGACCCAATCTTAACTCAGAGACGAAGGGAGTGCTGAGATAGCGCGTTTAACCAGGGGCGATCGCGCCCTATCTGTTTCTTTTTGTGTAGAAAATTATCAGTATGGGTAGATTGACACTTTAATCTATGGCATTCTTACCTCAAAACACGCATTCTTAAGCAGGAGATGCACAGTATGCGGATTGCTTCATTTAACGTCGAAAATTTGTTCTCCCGTGTCCGCGCTATGAATCTCGATGATTGGACTGAGGGAACACCTATATTGACCGAGTATAGTCGCCTCAGCAATCTGTTGCTAGAGCCTGATTATACTCCTGCAATCAAGGCTGACATTCTCAAATCGATTGAGAAATTGGGGTTAAATGAGAGTGATAGTTCTAAATTTGCTACCCTTCGACAAAACCGGGGACAACTTCTGAAAAGACCCAAGGAAGGGCTACCTGAAATCGTTGCTGAGGGTCGCGGAGATTGGGTTGGCTGGGTAGAACTCAGAACCGAACCTGTTAATGCGATCGCCACCAAAATGACCGCGCGGGTGATTCAAGATGTTAATGCAGATATTCTCGCGGTAATTGAAGCGGAGGATCGAATTGCGTTGAGTCGCTTTAATGACCAGCTCCTCAAACCAATCGCTGATTACAGAGAAGTCATGCTGATTGATGGCAACGATGAACGCGGCATTGATGTTGGCATTCTCACCAAGTCCGGATATCACATTGAATCGATGGTTAGTCATATTAATGATATGAAGGGAGACTTTCCTATCTTTAGCCGCGATTGCCCAGAGTTTACAATCCGGGTTGGCGACATCAGCTTACTCGTGATGATCAATCACTTTAAAAGCAAGGGATTTGGCTCACAAGCGACCTCGAATGCCAAACGACGAGCACAGGCACAACGGGTACGAGAAATTTATGACCACCGTAGAGAGCAAGGCATTGAGTTGATTGCGATCGCTGGCGATTTTAATGACACTCCCACCAGTGACCCTCTAAAGCCGCTGTTGGCGGAGGGGTCTGATCTGAACGACATTACAGTACATCCGAATTTTGTTAGCGATGGTCGTCCAGGAACCTATGCCAATGGCACAGCATCCAACAAAATTGACTATCTGCTGCTTTCTCCTGCCCTGTTTGATCGAGTTCAAAGTGGCAGTATTTTCCGCAAGGGTGTGTGGGGAGGCAAAAACGGGACTCTGTTTCCGCACTATCCAGAGATGACAAAAGCGATTCATGCTGCTTCAGATCATGCAGCAATTTGGGCAGAGATTGAGATTTGAAGGGTGGATTATCAACTTAAAATCAAGTTTGATTGCGTTTAGTGACAACCTTTGCCTGGAGCGATTGCTTAGCAATCTTGATCAGCCAACTCACCTATCCACACTCCTACACTCCACCCTCCCCTTTGATGAAGTTTGTGTAAAGGTATTGGTCATATCCCCAAATTTAAGAGCGATTGCCCGACAGAGAAGTGAAGCACGTTTACCTACTTTGAGGAAACCGTTGTGAATCACTTCGCCATTCTGATGGGGTTCTTGCGCGATCGCCAACTGTTTTTAGAGGAAGTTTATAAAGGCGTCCGATTAGAACACAAAATCATCTCTTTGTTGATTTGTAGCTCTGGATTTATTGCCCTCTATGGTGCCATCATTGGCTCATCTAGCGGTTGGCTGCAAATGCTTGCCTCTGCGATTAAGTTACCCGCTCTGTACTTGATCACCTTGCTCATTTGTTTGCCCACCCTCTATTTCTTTGATGTTATTTCCGGTTCTCGTCGCACATTCGGGCAATATCTGGCTCTTTTGCTAGCTTCTACAGCAGCGATTAGCATTTTGCTCTTTGCGTTTGCACCTGTGACTTTATTTTTTCGGCTCTCAATCAACGACTATTTGTTTTTCAAGCTGTTGAACGTTGCTATTTTTGCAACCACAGGGTTGATCGGCATTAACTTCTTTTATCAAGGAATGGCATATATCGCCAGTCAAGATCACGAGGTTGACGACAATCCCCACCGTGTCAGCATCATGAAAGCCTGGTTAGTGCTCTATGGCTTTGTGGGCAGTCAGTTGGGGTGGACATTGCGCCCCTTTTTTGGTGCCCCTGGAGAACCCGTGTCACTCTTTCGTGAACAGAACAGCAATTTTTATCTGCATATGTTGAAGACCATCGCGGATGTATTGGGATTCCAATGATAGTGCAACCTCAAAACCAAATGATGCGATCGCCCTTAGACAATTTGACGATTACGCCTGCTGAATTAGACCAGATTGCCGCCCTCAGTTTTAGAGATGAGTTGGCGATTGCACTGTATCAAGCGATCGCCTATAAAAGCCTGAAATCGTTGTTCTCTGTTTTAATGACTGAATGCTTGCTCATGAGTGCGTCGCTGATTCTGGTTGTGCCCATCAATTTGATTGTGTTACACCGCTTTCAAGCCATTCCCCCTACCTTGATTCAAGGTGCTGTTTATGTCGGTGCAGCTATACTGGTGACGATTGTTTGGGGAAATGTGATGTTATGGAAACGGGGTCAGCATCTCAAGATCTTGATCCAATTACTAGCTCAAGTGCAGCAGTTTAACCGTTTAGTGCATGGGGTGCAGTGGCTCGATCAGTGGCAGCCTCCCGCTGAGCTATCAGGCGATCGCGCCAGTCATCGGGAAGAGGCGATCACGGCGTTGTGGCTAACCAGAGACAACTTGATTCAGGCGTTAAATGCTGAGCAGATCTACCGAGTGCCTTCTCATTGGATGGCTCATTCTGACCCTACCACCCTACTTGAAAACAGCTTAACCACACTCATGAAGTTGGGCTTGCATTCCTCTGTGGATGAGTACAGCCACCTCTTTAACGAAATATTGCAAATTAATGTAATCTTGCACCGTGAAATGGCAAAACTTTCACCCTTTTAGATCAATTAGTCCAGACGCGATTAATCGCGTCTCTCCTATCCTTCTACAGATGTGATTAATCGCGTCTCTTCACCCCTCTTACCCTTCCACCCTCTTCCTATGAAACCTAACCATCGGCTCCATGCCTTTTATCACCTCATCTTCTGGCTGTGGAATTTTACCTTTTTGACGATCGCCTATGGAGTCCTCCTGCCGATCATGGGGGTCTGGTTCTTTGAAGAAGTATTGGCGGGTCAAGTCCCTCCAACACTGGCGTTGAGCCTGATGGGATTGTTAGTAGTGCCCACCGTTTGCACAGGAGCTGGGATAGCCCTACGACAAGACCCCGTTAAACTGATGCGACTGTTTTATGGGGTTGAAGCACCTCTAGTTACCCTCTGCATTTTTCGCCTTTTTATAATTCGAGAGTTAACCCCCGCCAGTAGCCAGATTTTGGGAACGGTGTTGGTGTGTATTGGGGTTTTTGCCATTGAGTTGTTAGTAGGGTTTGTGGCTCGTCGGCGATCGCTGGCGTGGTTGCAAGTGGCAGGACACAGCTTGTTGCTGATTATTGGCACCTATTTGGGAGTCTTGCTGACGTTTTACACGGTGCCTGCCCTGTGTGTTTTTCTCTACAACTTGTTGAAGTTTGAGTGGCTTGGGGTTTTTTGGAACAGTTTCATTGTCAATCCGATCGCCACGGTCTGGTGGTTGCCTGTCTTCATGCTGTTGTTTGGGGTCAGTTGCACGCTGTTTTTTGCCATGCCGTTTGCCATGATTAGCCTCTACAGCCATTCTTGGTGGCGCGTGTTCTCAGCTTTTGGTGAACGATATGGCGTTAATAAAGCGATCGCCAGTACGGTGAGTGTGGCGATCGCCTGGTGTCTGGTGTTCAGCCTGTTGCAGCAACAACCACAAGTACAAGCCTTTCAACTCCTCGCACAACCCGCTCAAACTCCTCAGGCACGACGAGAGTTAATCGCCAAATCCGATGTGATTCGCGATGGATTAGTCAACGCCTATTTGCACTCCTATCGTTATCTGGGGTCATGGGTCGAGAGCAACCAACTACGCGAAATGTATATGGCGGTGTTTGGGCTGAGCCAACCCCAAGCCCAGTTCTGGCAAGACTTCCACAACCACTGGATCTCACCGTTTCTCTATAATGGCGATCGCACCGATGGCGAAAAAGCGGCTCACCTCTATGCCCAATTTTTTGATGCGCCGATTCAACGGGCAGAACGAGCGGCCATTCAACATGCGCTGCAATCGACCTCTAATCGAGATGAGACCAAAGCGGGGTTGCTCAATATCAATCAAGAAGTGGTGCGCCTTGCTCAACAACAGGTCAATGTGACAGAACAAGGGGATTGGGCAGAGGTTGAACTGTATGAGCAATATGAGAACCCAACATTTGAAGATCAAGAGATTTTCTATTCTTTTTCGTTGCCCGAAAGTGCCGTGGTGACAGGGGTGTGGTTGGGCACAAATGGCGATCGCAGCCAGCGATTCCCCTTTGTTGTGTCGCCACGCGGGGCTGCTCAACAGGTGTATAACGGTGAAGTAGAACGGGCGACGATCATGGTTGCCGAAGATCCAGCATTGCTGGAACAGGTCGGTCCTCAGCAATATCGCCTGCGCGTCTTTCCAATTCCCGCTCAAATCACCAACACTCCCGGACAGTTGCATCTGTGGATGACCTACAAAGTGATGCAGCAACCCGATGGGTGGGCATTGCCTCACTTGAGTGAAAAACGGAACGTGTTTTGGAACTCTAAGACGGTTCGTCAGCGCAATGGACACAGCACGAACCTGCCCACTGAAGATTGGCTAGAAGCCTCTCTCCCAACGTCTCACCAGACTCCAACGCTGCATCAAACTGCTATCGAAGGATACCAGATTACGGCTCGTCCACTCAAAGCCGAGGAGTATGCCCTGCCCCACGACAAACGGTTTGCCCTGGTGTTAGATAGCTCTCGCAGCATGGCAAATCACACGCGTGAATTACGAGAAACCTTTGACTGGTTGACTCAACAGGGCACTCAAAATGATGTGGATTTATATGTTGCAGTCGCTAACGGGGCAGAACCTCAACGCATCAATGACATTCAGGGATTTGATGCCACAAAAACCCCGTTTTATGGCAGTTTGCAACTGGATCAGATAGTGTGGCAATTTGCTCAGTTGCGAGAACAAACCGCTTACGATGCGGTGTTGCTGCTGACTGATGAAGGCAGTTATGAGCTATCACAAGATGAAGTTGACCTGCCCGATACACTCCCTCCCCTCTGGCTGGTGCACTTGGGAGGCAAACTGCCTCACGCTTATGCAGACCAGGTGTTGCAGGCGGTTCAAGATGGTCGTGGGGGTGTGGCGGGTGATGTCGCAGAGGCGATGCAACGACTGGCAACCGAAGCCCAGTTAGGGCAAACCATTGCCAGTGTCACCGATGGCTATGCCTGGTCAGTAGAGCCTGTTACCACTGATGCAACACCACCCTCAACCGATGCAGCCTTCGCCCCTCTCGCCGCACGGCAATTGATTCTAAAACTCAGTCGTCAACACGATATGACCCAACTGGCTGCACTCGATCAAGTCCATGCGATCGCCAAGACTACTAAGATTGTGACTCCCTATTCCTCCATGTTGGTGCTCGTTAACGATCGCCAACGCGAATTGTTACGAGAGGCAGAAGCCAGTGGCGATCGCTTTAGTCGCGAAGTCGAGAACGGTCAGGATGAGTTGACAGAACCCAACAATCCGCTGAATGTAGCTTCGGTGCCTGAACCGAGCAATGTTTTGGGAATGGGAGTTGTGGCGATCGCGTTGCTGGTTTTGGCAAAACGTCGTCCGGCAGACCCAAAATCGGGGCGATTACGTCAGATTCGTTGACAAATCGGATATAGGTGACAGGGACGTGATTAATCGCGTCCCTGTAAGGGCAAAAACGACAAGGGATTGCTCATATTAGCGGCGAAACCTAAAATGCCGCGATCGCGATGTTCGTAAAGCAGATTGCCACTGCGATCAAACAAAAACGTTCCTCCCCGTTGCGTCATGTAGGCTGCGTCGGGGACGTAGGTTTTCCAGTGGCTCAATGCTTCAACCATATTTCGTAGGCGCAATGTTGCCAGTTCAAAGGGACGCTGAAACCCCGTTCCACCTGCCAGGTTAAAGGTCGATCCCGTTAAAGGAGGCAGCAGAGTTGCCTGAACCACCTCATCCTCGGCAATCAACTGGGGAGCGTGGCGATCGCCCTTATACCCTCGAAACACTTCTGCCAGTGTTCCTGGACTGCCCAACCCAGCACACATCAGCAACAGGTTGACCCAAGCATTTTGAGCCGCAGAGAGTACCGGAACTTTGACCGATAGTCCTTGATACAACCCCAGTTGCTGATGCAACTCGGCTTTGGAGTCAACAAACAGAGCTTCTTCAGGAAACTGAGTGTAAGAGCAAAAGCGTTCTCCAGAGGGGCGATCGCCAATCCCCACGGCACGAACGGTAATGCCTGCCTGTTTCAGTTCGTTAGCCGATCGGTGCAGCCACCAGGCATATTCTAAACTGTCAAAGTCACCGAGTTGAGGTAAAACCAGCACCAACAGGCGATCGGCAGATTCACATCCCTCAAAGATGGAAACCTGTTTGCCATCGCTAACCCGTTCCCGTTGCGTTTGACTCAAGATGGAATAGGGATTCATAAAAGGTTTTTATATTCATCTGAAACACTATGGAATACCAATGCAATTTTTTAATGCTACACATCTGACCCCTCCCAACCTCCCCTTGCCAAGGGGAGGTGCCGCAGGCGGTGGGGTGTGATCTGTAGCAATAATTTCTAGAACTGGTATAAGTAGTGGTCTAAGTTCTTGGAGAGATCACTCGGCATCTTTTTCCACTCTTCCTCAGGAATTTGAGCACTAATTTCCCCAACAAATTGTAGAAATGGTGGCAGTTCTGAGGGCTGCTGTACAGTGCTGAGTTGACTATCTCTGTTTGCCTGTTTTAAACGAACCTTGATAAATAGCAGGAAATTTAAGACCTCCTGCACAATGAAATCAGGAGTCTGATCCAGTTCTTGAATGAGCTGTTCTTTGGCGTTAGTCATCATTTATGCTTGACCCCTAAGGGATGCTCTTATCAGTCCATTACCTGCAATTATGACGCAAGTCGCAGTTTTTCCTGCACTATGCTTTCTTGAGGAGGGATGCGATCGCTTCACGAATACCCCTGACTACATTCACAAATTTTGATTGTGGCAAATAGCTGGGTAGGGGCGTTTCGCGAAACGCCCTTACGGAATCATGCGCCATTTGCTAAATGCTTTGCCTCTGCCATTTTACCCTTCTTGAACCGTCAACATCCTGCCCTCAATCCCCTCCCACACGTCAGGTGACACCCGCACCGCTGCTTCTTTGCACTGCACCATTAACCAATTGCCATAGAGATATTGCTCCAAAGCTTTTACCTCATCGTCAGATAACTTTGTAACTTCTGCCTCCAAACCCAGCGCATCCCACCAACACTGATAGATCTGCTCAACAAAGGCACGACGAACTTCAATCGGTTGATCATCATTTGGAATCTGATCTCGCAATGCCTCCAGCTGTTGTCTCAATACCCCAAACTGAACGGCTTTAAAAATTTTTATTTTGTCGAGGGAGCGGGAGAGGTAGAAGTAGAGGTCGAGGGAGAGCGAGCGGGAGCGGGAGCGGGAGAGGGAGAGGGAGAGGTCGAGGTAGAAGTCGAGGTCGAGGGAGCGGTCGAGGTCGAGGTCGAGGGAGCGGGAGCGGGAGAGGGAGCGGGAGAGGGAGCGGGAGAGGTCGAGGTCGAGGGAGCGGTCGAGGGAGCGGGAGAGAAAAATAGCAGCGGCTCGCTTGGCAGCAGGTTGTTGCTCACCCTCAGAGCCAGTGGTGGCAACCTCTGCCCAGGTTAATAAGGCTTTGAGTTTAGGGGTGTTGATAAACGTTTGAGCCTGGTGCTCCACGGCTAACAACAATTCATCGGCTCCCTTACGTCCGGTGATCAATCCGGCAACGAGTAAAAAGACTTCTTTCCAGCGTTCATCGGTGAGATGATGCTCAACTAGCCATGCAATTTGCTGATTATCAACGATGTATTGAGCGGTGAGATATTCTTGAAACGTCAAATGCGAAAACGAATAGGCATCTCTGGCGCGTTCGACCAAAATGCCCTGTTGCACTTCGATCGCTTCTAGCACCTGTTCCCCATCCAAATGTTTTGGGGCATTTAAGTTGCTGACTAAAAAGGCTTTGATCCGGCTGGTAATATCGCGTTTAGCAAAGAACAATTGGTTGTTCTTGAAGCTGTCAAAGGCAATGTCAGCTAATAATTCTCGTTCCAGTTCAATGCTCAATTCTTGATAGATGGGATCACGCTGGATGCGTTTTTCTGCCGCCCATTCTTTGAGCAACACATCCAAGGCTTCACCATACAAAGCCGAGCGATTTTTAGGGAAGTGCAGCGATTTGTCATAGACCTCACACAGCAGGGTGAGTAACAGGGGCGTTTGAGCCAGTTCCTTTGCTGCCTTGTATTCCGATTGTTTCAATAAACTCCAGCAGTTCTCAGCGGTTTGTGCTTCTCGATCCTTCTCTGATTGAAACCGTTTATGGATAAATTGCTCAATCTGTTCATCATCAAAGGGTGCCATTGCTACATCTTTGAAGCGAGGAAAGCCGCCTTTGTAAGCCGCCACACGACACGATGCAATGAAGCGATTGGTACTGTAGCGATCGACCAGATCTTGAATCTGGGTAATCACATGGTCTTCGACTGACTTGGGCACTTCATCTAATCCATCCAACAGCAGCAACAACTTGCCCTTTTTGAGCATGGCTCGAGCAAAGGCAACGGGTTCCGGGAAGCCACAGGTTTCAAATTCTTTGGCGATCAACTGTTCCAACGTGATGTCACTCGATCGAAACCGTTGCAGAGCAATAAAAACGGGAATGCACTGAGGTTGATAGCTTCCCTGTTTGCGCTTGAGTGCCTCTAACCCAACTTTGCGAAGGAACGTAGACTTGCCCACACCTGGACCACCCAACACCAATAGGTAAGATTCCCGATTGGCAATGGCGATGCCATCTTGTCTCGTCTTTTGATTAATCCCAAAACTACGGTTGTTTTGCTGTCGATATAAGTCCTGAAGCCCATCGATCGACTCGTAGTAGGGCAACACCGAGCGATCGAGCAGTTGCACAGCGGTGTAAATTTGATCCAGTTCGATTGGCTCATCCATTCGCACACAGGCGACTTTGAGCTTGCCGTGTCGCTCGCGATAGTTGGCTGCATATTGCCCAGAAGCTCGATAAAAGATTTGCTCTGCCGTTTTGCCGAGGTCAGTGTTGAGCCAGCGAGTTAATGTACCGCCCGACTCTTCTTTGGCGGTTTCTTTGACAGTGTCGAGTGCCAATCCAGCTAAGCCAGCGATCCAGGGTTCGAGTCCGGTCATAGTCAACGGGAGAGTGGGAAGTTATCACTAGGATAGTCCAGGCAGGAGGCTAGGAACGAGAGTAAGATCTAAGATGGACCTTCATAAACCGTTTCTCATGGTGCGATCGCGGCAAAAACCCTGTGCTCACTGTCAGCAACTCGAACCTGTGCTCTATCGCGTGCAGCACGATGAGTCGAGAGAGTGGGTGTTTGTCTGTCGTCGCTGTTGGGATGGGGTCAGTCACAACAATCCCTTTTATGAATATGGTGGCACCTGGAAAGCCAACAAGCCATGAAAAGTGACGTTGTTACTCTACATCCCATAACAGATTTTGTTGATCCTGACACGGTTATAGACTCGATCGCCATTGAGTATTGGTATGAAGGGTATTGCCCACAAACGGGTGAGTTGTTGACCTTGCCGCGAACGAGATTAGTAGAGGCGATCGCCCAGGGATTGATGCGCCAACTGATTCAAGATGAACGCTATTCCCGTGAAGGCAAAATGTATGGGGTGCTGTTAGTCGAAACACCCACAGGACTGCGAGTGCTGAAGGCTTTTTCTGGGTTACTCAATGGCGATGGGGTGCTTGAGGGTTGGGTGCCACCGATACCGGGGCGCGATCGCATTACTTTGATAGAGGCTCAGACGCTAACTCAATTAGAGACGATCAAACAACAACTGATTACACTCCACAACTTACCAGAGCGACAGAATTTTGAGATCGTATCTCAAGCATTTGAACAGCAGTTACAACACCTTAAACAACGTCATCAACAACAAAAAATAGAGCGACAACACCAACGACAAGAGTTACTTACATGTCTTAATGGAGAGGCTTTAGAGATTGCTCTGGAGACATTAAACGATCGCAGTCGTCATGAAGGAATCGAACAACGCCGATTAAAACAACACCGCGATCAGATATTACAACCGTTGAAACAGGCGATCGCCCAAGCAGATGCTCAGATGCAACAGCTCAAACGACACCGCAAGGAACTGTCGCGACAACTGCAAACTCAGATGTATGAAACCTTTCAGTTGACTAATTTTGCAGGGCGATCAGTATCTCTACATCACCTTATGCCCAATGGCTTTTTGCCAACTGGCACAGGGGATTGCTGTGCACCCAAACTGCTTCACTATGCTGCGACACAGGGGTTGAAACCTCTGGCGATGGCAGAGTTTTGGTGGGGATCTTTTGCGAGTGGGGACAAAGTGCAAGGAGAGTTCTATGGGGCGTGTGTTGAGCGGTGTCAACCAATCATGGGCTTCTTGCTGTCTGGCTTACCGCAAAAATTGATAGCTGCCACAGGTGATCCTGTTCAGTTCAGTCTCTCGACGGTGTATGAAGATGAGGGGTTCATCGCGGTGAACAAACCTGCTGGGCTACTCTCGATTCCAGGTCGTTATCGCGATCGCCAGGATAGTGTTGTGAGCCGATTGCAAGGGCTTTTTCCGGATCAGAAGTTAAGAGCAGTTCACCGACTTGACCAAGATACATCCGGAATTTTGCTAGTAGCACGCGATTTACCAACATATCGGGCACTGAGCCAACAATTTCAACAACGACAGGTGCACAAGGTCTACGAAGCTATTTTGACAGGTATCGTAACAATAGATCAGGGAGTGATTGAGTTGCCATTGTGGGGAGATCCGAGCGATCGCCCTTATCAAATTGTCGATCTGCACCGAGGCAAACCCAGTACTACCCAGTTTCAAGTGATGGCACGAGAACAGCAATTCACTCGAATGGAGTTTGTGCCCTTAACGGGACGCACTCATCAACTCAGAGTTCATGCAGCAGATGCCCAAGGACTGGGTGCTCCAATCAAGGGCGATCGCCTCTATGGTGATGCGGTAAATGTAGATCGTTTATATCTTCATGCCAGGGAACTTATCTTTCACCATCCTCAGTCTAAACAAATCATTCACCTCAAGACTCAGACTCCCTTTTGAAAAGCATGATTTTGCCATCTCGAAGAGGAGTCGTTACAGTATAGGGGTGCGTTATTCCTGCTTAAATGCTGCTACAGTTGCATGTTCAAAAAAGAATTTTACTTGTGGGTCTCGCACTCTTGGCACTACTTATGACTTTACTCGTCACGCTTATTCCTAAAACTCATTCCGTTGATGAAATCTATGTCTTTGGAGATAGTCTTTCTGATATTGGCAATGTGTTTCAAACCTCTGGTAAACTTTCTCCTCCTAGTCCTCCTTATTTTCAAGGACGTTACTCAAATGGATTGGTCTGGGTCGAATATCTTGCCAAGCAGTTAAATCTGTCTGCTGACAAGATTACCAACTCTGCCTGGGGTGGAGCCACTCTGGGAGGTGGTTCTTCATTACCAGTTCCACCAGTAGTCACCCAAATTGAAACCTTTATCACAACTCGACAGTCACTCAACCCATCGGGGTTATACGTTATGTGGGCAGGTGCCAACGATTACCTACAAGACATCGCGACTCCTGAGCAGGCGATCGCGAATGCATCGAGTGCGTTGCAAGCCCTGATCTCTAAAGGTGCAAAACATATTTTGATCGCTAATTTACCCGATCTAGGCAATCTTCCAGCAACACGTGACACGGCTAGAGCCAAGGCACTCACCGACCTCACTAAAACTCACAATTCCAACTTACGCCGATTACTCAAGGTCTCAGGTCAACAGTCTCATGCTGAACTGCAATTGATCGAATTAGATGTGTATTCACTCTATCAATCGGTGATTGCTTATCCAACCAAGTTTGGCTTTCAGAATGTCACCAACACCTGTCTGGTCAATCTCACCGTTTGTAAGCAGCCTGATCAGTTTTTGTTTTGGGATGGCATTCATCCCACTACGGCTACCCATCACATTTTGGCGGAGAATGCGTTAACTCAGCTCAGCCAAGCCAATTTAGTAGGGGCGATCGCTCATTAATCGACGGTCTATACAGCTATAGCCGTGTTGGTGAGAGGGGGGTTAAAGGCAAATTCCCTTACCCCTTCAAATTGTGTACCTTACAGCGGTCACTGCACCCCGTACTTCACCCAGCAGGGTACTGCTATATAGCAATCCTAGATGGGTTGTAAGAAGCGCACTCCCCAATCTCACAACTAATTTAGGACTGAGATATAAGAGTTTGCATGGACAAACTTTATTTTTTTTAATAAAACTATGGAAAGTGGAATATCGTGATTGTAGTTAGGGAAAGATAGGACTGAGGATCGCCATCGTTAAGAAACGGGAATTTAGATATATCTCGTGTTTGACCAACCTTTGGAAGGAGAACCATGTCAGTCACAGGTCTTATTCAAGGGCTTAATGCCTTTCACAACAATTACTTCAACGATCATCGTGAGTTGTTTGAGCGGTTATCTGCTGGGCAATCGCCAGAGGTTTTATTTATTACCTGCTCTGATTCCCGCATTGATCCCTGTTTGATTACTCAAGCCCAACCGGGTGAGTTGTTTGTCATGCGAAATGTCGGGAATATCATCCCCGCGTATGGCTCTGCAAACAGTGCTGAAGCCGCTGGAATTGAGTATGCTGTGCAGGGGTTAAATATTAAAGACGTCATTATTTGTGGGCACTCCTACTGTGGGGCAATGAAGGGGTTGCTACAAATCGGCAGTCTGTCAGAGCAAATGCCTCTGGTGTATGACTGGCTAAAACGTCACGGTGAAGCGACTCGTCGTTTGGTTCTAGATAATTACAGAGACCTGGAGCCTGAGCAACTCTGGAAAATTGCCATTGAACAGAACGTGTTAACCCAGGTTAAAAATCTGGAGACTTACCCCGCTATTCGCTCTAAGATTCACAGCGGTCAACTGAACCTGCACGCCTGGATCTATGAAATCGAATCAGGCATGGTCTTTGCTTATAATGCGGGGTTACGACAATTTACGTTGCTTGAAAAGCGTTCTTTCCCAGTTCCTGATCCGCTGATCACGACAACTCAAGAATAGCTAACATCAATTTAAGTTAAGCCTTTTGCGAATGAATTCGCGGCTATCAAGACGGAGTTCACGATTCGACTAAGCTTCGCTAAACGTCCTTCGCGGACTATATCAGCTGTCTAGACAGTTGATATATTACTACGGGTACTGCAAAATGTTGAGATACTTCAATGTTGCCCTGAACTGTTAAACGAGCTTAGAAAGGCGGTTGTGACTGTGGGAGATTTTTTAGATGCGTTTATTTCCTACGGACGGGCAGATAGCAAAGCCCTTGCTGCCAAACTCCATCAGAGATTAACGGAACAGGGCTATAAAGTTTGGATTGACCAAAACGACATTCCTTTAGGGGTAGACTTTCAAGACCAGATTGACGACGGCATCGCCAAAGCCAACAATTTTTTATTTATTATTGCGCCGCACTCTGTTAACTCCTCGTACTGCGGCAAAGAAATTGAACTAGCCGTGCAGCTTAATAAGCGGATTATTCCCATTTTGCACGTTGAGCAAATTACTCAGGAGATCTGGCAACAGCGTCATCCCAACGCTTTAGCAGCCGAGTGGGATGAGTTTACAGCAAAAGGATTACACTCCAGTTTGATCAATTTGCACCCAGCGATCGCCAAGATCAACTGGATCTTTTGCCGAGATCAGGTGGATGACTTCGACACTGCTTTTGCAGGATTGATCAACGTCATTCAGCGACATCAAGACTATGTGCAACAACACACCTACTGGCTTACAAAAGCACTAGAGTGGGAGCGGCAACACAGACAGACTCGCTATTTGTTGCTGGGGGCAGAGCGGCAACAAGCTGAAGCTTGGCTCATGACTCGGTTTCATGAAGAAAAGCCTCCCTGCATCCCCACTGATCTGCACTGTGAATACATCGCAGAAAGTCGCAAGAATGCCAATAATTTGATGACAGAAGTGTTTCTGTCTCATGCAGAAGAAGACGACATCACGACTACTTTGATTTCTAAAAGTCTGATTCGGCAAGGTTTCACTGTTTGGTGGAGTAAGACCGATATTCAAACTGGAGTCGATTTTCAAGAGGCGATCGCCCGTGGCATTGAAGAAGCCGACAACATTATTTATTTAATCTCTCCAGCCTCATTACAGTCAAAATATTGTCAATGGGAAATTGACTATGCTCTTTCTTTAAACAAACGCATTATTCCTTTATTAATTAAGAAAACTGAGCCTGAACAGATTCCAGCAGCACTGCGATCGCTACAATATATTGACCTGACCGACAACGTACTAGACACAGACTATCAACAGGATGAAAGCAAATTATTTCGCATTTTGCGACATGATGCAGACTATTTTGGACAACACAAACTACTGTTAGCAAAAGCATTAAAATGGCAGCGGCAGCAACGAAATTCTAGCTTGCTATTGCGAGGTAATAACCTGCGTTATGCTGAAGCCTGGTTAAAACTTGCTCACAACAACTCACAGCATCCATCTACCCCTCTGCAAGAAGACTTTATTGCAGAAAGCTTGCGTCAACCTGATGAAGCTGCGCTGGATGTCTTTATTTCCTATTCTCGTGCTGATGCAGATTTTGTCCGAAAGTTAAATGATGCCTTACAAAATCAGGGAAAACGCACCTGGTTTGATCAAGAAAGTATTGCCTCTGGCACTGATTTTCAAAAAGAGATTTTTGCTGGAATTGAAATCTCCAATCACTTTTTGTTTGTGATTTCTCCTAACTCCATCAATTCTCCCTATTGTGTGGATGAAGTTGAATATGCCAAGAAGTTGAATAAGCGAATTGTGACGGTTTTATATCGTCCGGTGAACACAGCTGACTTACATCCAGCATTAGCAGCGGTGCAATGGATCGATTTTTATAAACGCCAGGATGACTTTTATCTCAATTTAGGAGAACTGATTCGTACCTTAGATAGCGATCAAGAACACAAGCGATCGCACACTCGGTTAATCTTACGCGCGATCGAGTGGGAGCGCGAAGGCTATGACTCTAGCTATCTGCTCTATGGCAAAGATCTAATTGCCTCAGAACGGTGGTTGGCGCAATCAAGCGGCAAGATGCCTGCTCCTTCTCCGTTGCAGTTAAAGTACATTCAGACCAGCCGCAAATCTCCCTTTCCTCAAGCAAAAGTTAGTACTGTAGCTATCTCGACTGTGATCACAACTTTTTTGCTGATCATGATGCGATCGCTGGGCATCTTACAACCCTGGGAGTTAAAGGCATTCGACCATCTAGTAAAACTGCGCCCCAGTGAACCTGTTGACTCCCGAATTTTGATTGTTGAAGTGACAGAAGACGACATTATCAATCGAGTGCAGCGGCGAGAAAAAGGATTGGGAACTCTCTCCGATGAAGGGTTGACTCGACTCCTGGACAAATTGGAGCAATACCAACCTCGTGTGATTGGGTTAGATTTTTACCGCGACTTTACGGTTGATCCAGAGGTGCCTGCGTTAGTTCAACAGTTACAAAACAGCGATCGTCTGGTCAGCATTTGTAAACTCCCAAATATCAGCGAAGATGGGTCAGTGGAGCAGCGTGGGGTTGCGCCCCCACCGGAAGTAGCCCCGGAAACCGTTGCCTTTAACGATGTTTTGCTGGATGACGATGAAGTGGTGCGTCGCTTGCTAATTCGTACGATTCCACCTGGAGACGCTCCCTGTCAAGCAGGATGGTCGTTCGGTTTCCAGGTAGCGCAACAGTATTTGGCGTTAGAACCTGGAGGAGGAATCCCGACTCAAGATCCAGTGACCTCAGCCGATGGCAGCTTGCGGGTGGGAGATGTAGAGTTTCAACGTCTGATGAGCTTTTCTAATGGCTATCAAGGTATTGACGCATCAGGATTTCAAATATTAGCAAACTATCGTGCTCCAGATGGTGATCCAGAAAACATCGCTGAGCGAGTGACGATTGGGCAAATTTTAAATGATGAAGTTCCTGAATCGGTCACTCGCACCTGGAAAGACCGCATCATTCTCATTGGCGTTACCTCGGAAAACAACGTCAGAGATATCTTGACGACCCCCTATCGCACAATTCCGGGGGTGATGGTGCAAGCCCAAATCACAAGTCAGGTGATCAGTGCTGTTTTAGACAATCGACTCTTGCTACGAGTCATGTCAACCGGAGCAGAAGCCCTGTGGATTATGGTTTGGTGTATAGTTGGAGGCAGCATTGTGTATGTCTTTCGATCGCCTCTACGCCTGTGGTTAGCCGCGTTTGGGGCGATCGCCCTGCTCTATCTCATCTGTTTACTCAGCCTGATCCTGGCTGGTCTGTGGTTGCCACTGATTCCGGCTGCTCTAGCTGGGATTTTCTCTGCATCTGGTATATTCGTCGTTACGGCTCGTTTATCTAACCAAACATCCTCATAACGTCACTGAGGTTTAACATTATGCGCCCCTGGAAAACACGGGTACTCACTTGTTTCCTATCAATCTTGGTTGTAGCTCCCCCTGTTTTGGCACAGGTTGCACCACCTATCTTAATGGCATCGGGCTGGGGAGTTCCCAGTGGCAATCGCAGAGGGGGTGGACAGCGAGCTGGCAGTTGCCCTAACGTTGATATTCCTTTAACTGCCCTGGTGCCGCTACAGGATGCCAACGGCACTCTGATTGCTCAAGGCACAACCGCTTCAGATCACCCAACCCTCTGGTTTTATGTGCCCTACGCCATTAGCAACTCTGTGAGTGCCTCCCTGTGGCTCGAAGAACCCGAACCCGGCAGTGACCCATCTACGGGTCGCATTTATTACACTCAGCGTGAGGTTCTATCTTTGCCCCCAACCCCTGCTGGAATTGTTAGTATTCGACTCCCCAATAGTGAACCTGCTCTCACTGTGGGCACAACTCATCGCTGGCTGCTAGTGGTGCAGTGTGATTCGACTGATGTCTCTAGTAACAAAGTGGCAGAAGTGGAACTATCCCGAATTGCACCACCCGCGATCGCAACCCCTGTCACCGGAACTTCACTAGAAAACCAACTCGCCGCTTACCAACAAGCCGGACTCTGGAGCGAATTTATGACTGCCCTGGGAACAGCGTATTGCCAGTCCTCTCCAAGACAACTGTCTCCTAACCATTTGATCACCACAAAGTGGAATCAGACCCTAACCGAGATTGGGCTAGAGGCGATCGCCTCTCAGTCTAACTTAACCTGTTCTGCTCGATAGGCATGGATCATTTACCTTCATCCAACCTTTCTTTTGGAGAAAAAGGGCTTTAAAGTTTCTGTTGCCTCTCCTGCAATAGAAAACTAGGGTGAGAGATTTCAAGATTGAGCCGTGTGCTTCCTAAAACGTGTGTTTCTTAAAAATAGTGAGGGTGTTTATGTCTGCGATCGCCTCCCGCCTCTGGTTCCTCAGTCTTGTCTCGTGTGGAATATTGCCCCTACTAACAGCACTGCCAGTGCAAGCGCAATCAGTCAGGTCTGAACCCAACAGTGCTGGAACAGTGGTTGATCAGGATGGAAGCCGCTTCACCATCACAGGCGGAACGCAATCTGGCAACAATTTGTTTCACAGTTTTGAGCGGTTTGGCTTGAGTGCCGCAGAAATTGCCTCCTTTGTCTCGCGTCCTGACATTCAAAACATTTTGGGACGTGTCACCGGAGGACAAGCCTCTCTCATCGATGGCTTATTGCAAGTCACTGGCGGCAACTCTAATTTATATCTGCTTAATCCAGCAGGAATTTTGTTTGGAGCCAATGCCCGCTTAGATCTCCCAGCTTCCTTTTACGCCACTACTGCAACCGGAATCGGCTTTGGCAACAACACGTTCAATGCCGTTGGCTCTAACAACTATGCAGCACTGATCGGCGATCCTGATAGTTTTGCCTTTACCCTGAGTCAAGCTGGGGCAATCGTCAATGCAGGCAACCTGGCTGTGAATCCCGGTGAAAGTGTCGGTCTGATTGGGGGAACAGTTGTTAACACTGGAACGATATCGGCACCGGGAGGAACGATCACCTTAGCCGCTATTCCCGGAGTCAATCGGTTACGGGTCAGTCAAGAAGGGAGTCTGCTCAGCTTAGAGTTAGACTCACCCAATGGCAGTTGGGAGGCTGGCATCAATCCCTTGCCATTTTCGCCTCTGTCGCTGCCAGAGTTGTTAACCGGGGGAGAGATCGCCACCGCAACAGCGATCGTCACGAATCCTGATGGCACGATTCAATTGGGTGGGACTAGCGTTCCCGTCCAACCCGGAACAACCATCGCCTCTGGTACACTCGATACCTCCATCCGCACAGACGTGACTAATCGCGTCTCTTCGATTCCCCAAATTAATGTGTTGGGCGATCGCGTTGCCCTGCTTAATGCCAACCTGGATGCCTCTGGAACCGATGGTGGCGGTACGGTTCGGATTGGCGGCGACTATCAGGGACAGGGCACAGTGTTTAATGCCTCTCGTACCTATGTCAGTGCTGATTCTCAAATCACGGCGAATGCCATCAATCAAGGCGATGGCGGACGCATCATCACCTGGGCTGATGACGCTACTCGCTTTTATGGCAGCTTGACGGCTCGGGGCGGCAACCTCGGCGGCAATGGGGGCTTTGCTGAAGTGTCTGGGTTGAACTATCTCGATTTTACTGGCGTTGCGGATCTGACAGCCCCCTTAGGACAGGTGGGAACGTTGCTGCTAGATCCCACCGATATTGAAGTTGTGGTAGGCGCAAATTTACCCCCACAACTCGCCGCTAACGACCAGTTTGCTGATCCGGACACCAACCCTCCGGGATTCAGGAACACCATTAATAACGGCACGATTAATAATGCGCTTACTAATGTAGTGTTGCAGGCAACCAACCTGATTTTATTTAATGCCCCAATTAACACCATACCTGGAGTAGGGTTGACGGTAGAAGCCAACACAATCGATGTCAGTTCACCCATTACAACCAGTGGGGGCGCACTCTCTCTCCTGGCGACGGGTCCAGCCATCCTTCGTCAACCCATCTCAACTCAAGGGGGTAATATCACCGTCACAGGAACTGCAGGTGCCTCCTCTGCACAAGGCATTAGAACACTTGGAGCGGCAACGATTGATTCAGGAGGTGGCGCAATTACTTTTACAGGAACCAGTGCCATTAATGACGGAATTCTTACGCAGGCAGCGATTAACTCCGGGGGAGGAGCCATTATCCTGAGAGGAACCAGTACTGGAAATGATCCCAATCAGTCACCGCGAGGCATCAGCATTGCAGGATCTGTTACGTCAGGCAATGGTGACATTACCATGACTGGAGACAGTGCCTTTGGGACAGGAGTTATCGTCTCTTCAGCCATTAACTCTGGGACAGGAAACATCAGCTTATTTGGAACCAGTACTGGGAGTGGGGTTAGCGGTGATTTCACACTCAGGGGAGTTGAACTGGGTTTCGATGGAGACATCACCTCTACTAGTGGCACGATTACCCTGACGGGAACCAGTGCCCAGGATGAAGGAATTTTGACCTATGGCAGCATTGACGCAAGCACAGGAAATATTAGCCTGACGGGAACGACGACAGGCACGGGTACTGGCAGAACTGTGACGAGCGGAGGCAGAACAGGTGAAGTATTTCCAGATGGATTGGCGATCGACAGCCCCATCACCACTAACGGAGGTGCGATCGCCCTCAACGGTTCAGGAGCCAATTCGGGACTGACGATCTATATTTCAGCAACCGCCACACCCGGACGTTTGGATGCAGGGTCTGGTGACGTAACGGTCAATGTCAACGACAGTAACCTGATTTCCAGAGGGACGATTCGAGGAGGAGACATTCGCCTGACAGCGGGTGAAATTGATTTACTGGGTTCTCTGACGGGGACGACTGTCACCTTGCAACCTGGAACGACGACTCAGGCGATCGCCCTCGGTGGCACCACAGACAGCGGCTCTGACACTTTAGATCTCCTCAACAGTGACCTGCAAAATATCACTGCTACTACTTCTCTGTTAATCGGGCGAGCTGATGGCAGCAATACGGTAACGGTTGAAAGTAACAATCCTTCCGTGCCATCCTCTACGTCCGTACAGGGCGTTTCTACACTCAGCGGCGGTTCTAGCGACAACGTTTGGAGAATTACAGGAGTTGAGACTGGAACTGTTAATGGCATTCGGTTTACCTCAGTCTCCGACCTCCAGGGAGGCGGCGGAGATGATAGCTTCACGGTGGAGGAGGGTGGCAGCATTTTTGGCACCCTTTCTGGAGGGGGTGGTACAAACACTCTGACAGCAGAAGGTTCCTCTATTAATTCCTGGACTATCACAGGTCGAAATGCTGGCTCTCTAAATCTCATCAACTTCACTGGATTCCAACTCTTGAATGGTTCATCCGGGAATGATGAATTTACCTTAAGCTCCAGTGGCTTTGTCACAGGGGCTATCTCTGGAGGGGATGGCACCAATACCCTTGTTGGAGGAGGTTTTGGTAGTAACGAGAACAATAACTGGGTGATTACAGGTTCAAATGCTGGCTCTGTAAACCGCACTGACTTCACTAACTTTCAGGAATTAAGCGGTTCAGCAGGAGATGACACTTTCCAATTCACAACTGATACACCATTTGCAGGGAACATTGAAGGCTACGGTGGTATATTGCGGCTCACAGGAACCACAGTCAATTTGACAGGCAATATTACCTCTAGCCCCATTACCTCTATCGGCTCAACTTTGGCAGCTATTCAAATTGAAGTTGAAGCGAATCAAAATATTCGGGTCGGAAATATTACGACTTCCAGTACTGATAACAGCTCAATCACACTCACCTCTCAAACTGGTTCAGTCACAACCGGTGATTTGAGAGCGGCAGCCAGTCCTGGCAATATCACCATCACGGCTAGAGAGGCAATCACCACCGGAATCATCGACACGAGCAATCCCTTTGGCGATGGTGGCAACGTCACCCTTGACCCCAATGGCGATATTCAAGTGACCTCCATCAATGCAGATGGCGGTACTAGTAGTAGTAGCAGTGGTAGCAGCACTGGCAGAGGAGGAATCATTGATATCACGACAGAGCGGTTCTTCCGGGCAACAGGCTCTTTTACCAATCGCAATGGTCTACTGTCTAGCATTTCTGCGGCTGGAGGAAGCGGCAACGGAACGGTGATCATTCGGCATGGGGGCAATGGCGAGACACCGTTTGTGATTGGGGCAAGCTTTAGTGGCAGTGACTTTACTGGAATCAACGGCACAGCCGCCGCGATTACCAATGGAGTTGACACCTTTAGCGTTGGGGAGTCGTTTGAGGGCAGCATTACACGGGGTAATCTGCAACTGATCACAGGGGGAGATGATTCAGACCCCGATGAGTGTGAGCTTGCTGATTGTGGAGATGACGATGAGTATGACTATGAAGAGGAATATGCAGAGGAATATGACATTGAAGAACCGCTAGCCCATGACAGCCTGCTCAATATTCAACAGCAAACGGGGATTAAACCCGCTCTGATTTACGTCAGTTTTGTCTCAGCTGATGTGCCGATCGCCACTACATTTGAGCGACAAGAGGCGATCGCCACTCAGCAATTTACCAGTCACCTCGATCGACCCAACCCAACCCAACCTCCAACACTGGCGATCGCCCCTCAAGACACCGACGAACTGACCCTCCTCTTAGTCACCCCCAGTGGAGAGACAATCTACCATCGGGTTCAGGGTGCCACTCGTGCCAGAGTGATTCAAGCCTCTCAACAACTGCGTGCAGCGGTAACTGACCCCCGTTTAGTGCGAACTCGCACCTACTTACCTGCGGCACAACAACTCTATGAATGGATCATTACGCCGCTGGAAGCTGACCTAAAAGCCAACGAAATCGAGAATATTGGTTTTATTCTTGATTCGGGGCTGCGAACCATTCCTCTAGCAGCCTTGCATGATGGACAGGATTTTCTGATTCAAAATTACAGCCTTGGATTGATACCTAGCTTAAACCTGGTGGATACTCGTTACCGAGACATCCGCAACAGTTCTGTGTTAGCAGCAGGCACTTCCAACTTTCAAAGGTTTGGGTTAGATCCACTGCCTGCTGTTCCCGCTGAACTAGAAGCAATTTCTGATTTGTGGCAAGGACAAACTAGCACCCTGGAAGGCAACCAATTCACAGTTGCTCAATTGCAAGCAGCACGACTAGAACGTCCCTTTGGCATCGTCCATCTGGCAACCCACGGTGAGTTTGTCCCTGGCAATCTGTCCAATTCCTATATTCAGTTCAGCGATACTCGCTTACGGCTCGACCAGATTCGCACACTTGGGTTTAATGACCCTCCCGTCGATCTGATGGTCTTAAGTGCTTGTCGCATGGCACTGGGCAGCGAAACAGCCGAGTTGGGTTTTGCGGGGTTGGCCGTACAAGCCGGAGTCAAAACGGCTCTAGCTAGTCTGTGGAGCATCAGTGATGAGGGCACCCTGGGGTTGATGACCGAGTTTTATGAAGAGTTGCGACATCAACCCATTAAGGCAGAAGCTCTGCGACAGGCCCAATTGGCAATGGCAGAGGGTAGAGTGCGGGTTCAGGGCGATCGCCTGATCTTTGTCAATGCTGATGGTGAAGATGTTGCTTTAAATTTACCCGATACACTGGGCGATCGCGGCAATCGTGATTTTGTCCATCCCTATTACTGGGCTGGCTTTACCCTTGTGGGTAGCCCGTGGTAGTAGTGACCACTGCGACTAAGAGCCATTTACAGAGCCAGTACAAGTGTTATACCTATTCTCCAAATTGGAGCTACTGATCAGCTTGCTTTCGACTGCGCTCAGTCAACGTCCCCGGAGCGTCGTCGAAGGGGACATCTGTAAGACTACTTTAGGGAGTTGGTATTACTTGGCTCAAGCGGCATATTTCCTCACAAGTTCCTCACAGTATTCGCTTATACCAAAAGAGGTGGTGATTGGAGTGCTAAATAACTCATTCAAATCCCCCATCCAAGTCACCTCATTCAAGTCACCTCATTCTTGATTCACGGTAGGGTCGGTACTGTAGACCACCTGTGTTTGCAGGAGTGCGATCGCCACAAGCAGATCGCCACAAGCAGCAGATCGCTACAAACAGTACAAGTTTAGTGCTGTAACTTCTCTTTAAAATCGCGTGCCATCCCTACTACAACTCACCCTTTAATGCGTTGTCAGGAGCACAGTATGTATATCATCAACAAACCTGAAGCCAACTCATCTTCACAATCAACCTTAGATCAAAATTTCAAAGAAACCGCACTCGTACTCTGGTTTGAGCAGGTTGGAATTGCGGACATTCCCCTGGTGGGTGGCAAGAATGCGTCTCTCGGAGAGATGATTCAACAACTGACTGCAAAAGGGGTGAATGTGCCCACTGGCTTTGCGACGACAGCCTATGCCTTTCGTTACTTTATTCAACGAGCAGGGCTAGATGAGCGGTTGCGCCAGTTATTTGCAGATTTAGATGTTGAAGACGTGAGAAACCTGCAAGACCGGGGTAGGCAAGCCCGTTCGATGATTCTAAACACGCCTTTTCCAGCGGAATTAGAAGCAGCGATCGTCGATGCTTATATTAAATTGTGTGAGCGATATGGTGCAGCGGACGACCTATGTGATCGTCTCAATGTCGCTGATCAAGAGGAATGCCGCCGTTATAGCAATGAAATCGACGTAGCAGTGCGATCGAGCGCAACTGCTGAAGATTTGCCCGATGCTAGCTTTGCTGGGCAGCAGGAAACCTATCTAAATGTGCATGGTATTCAAAGCGTTCTAGAATCCTGTCACAAGTGCTTTGCATCTCTGTTTACCGATCGCGCCATTTCCTACCGCACGATCAAAGGCTTTGACCACTTTGCTGTCGCACTCTCTGTTGGCGTACAAAAAATGGTGCGCTCTGACCTGGCCTCCTCTGGGGTGATGTTCTCAATTGACACCGAGACGGGTTTTAAGAATGCGGCTTTAATCACCGCTGCCTATGGGTTGGGTGAAAACGTGGTGCAGGGTGCTGTCAACCCCGATGAATACTTTGTGTTTAAACCCACGCTCAAACAAGGCTTTCGTCCCATTCTGGAAAAGCGATTGGGCAGCAAAGAAATCAAAATGGTCTATGACCTGGGAGGCAGCAAACTCACCAAAAACGTTCCTGTCTCTGTACATGAGCGTCATCAATTTGCCATTACCGACGATGAGATCTTGAAGTTGGCAGAGTGGGCTTGCATTATCGAAGACCACTACTCCGCTGTGCGGGGCACCGATAGCCCTATGGATATTGAATGGGCAAAAGATGGGTTGACCAACCAACTGTTTATTGTGCAAGCTCGTCCAGAAACGGTGCAGTCACAAAAATCAGGCAGTGTCCTCAAATCTTACAAACTCAATGGCACAGGTGACGTGTTAGTGACGGGTCGTGCCGTGGGTGAAATGATTGGTCAGGGCAGTGCCAGAGTGATTTTAGAGGTTCACAAGATTGAAGAGTTTCGATCGGGTGAAGTATTGGTGACCAACAAGACTGACCCTGACTGGGAACCGATCATGAAGAAAGCGAGTGCCATTATCACTAATCAGGGTGGACGCACCTGTCATGCGGCGATTATTGCTCGTGAGATGGGCATTCCGGCGATCGTAGGGTGTGGCAATGCTACGGGTCTCCTCAAAACGGGGCAAGAGGTCACTGTTTCTTGTGCAGAAGGCGAAGCAGGCAGAGTCTATGCCGGACTAGTGCCCTTTGAAATTCAAGAGACTCAGTTAGACAGCCTGCCTGTCACACGCACCAAGATTTTGATGAATGTGGGCAACCCTGAAGAAGCGTTTGGGCTGTCCTCAATTCCCTGTGATGGCGTCGGTCTGGCACGTCTGGAGTTTATCATTGCGAACCACATCAAAGCTCACCCATTGGCGTTGATGCACTTTGACGAGTTGCAAGACAAAGCAGCAAAGTGGGAAATTGCTCAACTCACAGGTCTGTATGAAGACAAAGCCGACTTCTTTGTCGATAAGTTGGCAAACGGGGTGGGCATGATTGCAGCGGCATTCTATCCCAATCCAGTGGTCGTCCGCATGTCAGACTTTAAGAGTAATGAATATGCCAACTTACTCGGTGGTCGTGAGTTTGAACCGCAAGAAGAAAACCCAATGATTGGTTGGCGGGGGGCATCTCGGTACTACGACCCCAACTATGCAGCCGCCTATGGGCTGGAGTGCAAAGCGTTGAAGCGGGTTCGAGATGAGATGGGATTAACGAATGTGATTCCTATGATTCCCTTCTGTCGAACTCCTGATGAAGGACGCAAAGTCTTAGCTGAAATGGAGAAGCATGGACTCAAACGGGGCGAAAACGGCTTGCAAGTTTATGTCATGTGCGAGATTCCTAGTAATGTGATTTTGGCAGACGAGTTTGCCGAAGTGTTTGATGGCTTCTCCATTGGCTCGAATGACTTGACTCAGTTAACCTTAGGGCTCGATCGCGACTCGGCATTGGTGGCTCACATCTTTGACGAACGCAACGAAGCGGTTAAAAAAATGGTGCGTCAGGTGATTCAACGGGCACAGGCAACAGGTCGCAAGATTGGTATCTGTGGTCAGGCTCCCAGTGATTACCCTGAGTTTGCGCGGTTTTTAGTGGAATTGGGGATTGACTCGATCAGCTTGAACCCAGACACCGTGATCAAAACTCGTCTAGAAATTGCTGACACCGAACGGGCGATCGCCCACTAACGAGTGATTGAGGGAGAGTTCTATGGGGAATTCTCCCTTGCTCTGATGGCGTCGCCTCAAACCCTTGCTGCGATCGCCTCTTTTCTTCTGGGCACCCTACAACTATCTACTCACATTAGAGGATTTTTGTATGACCATCAGCCCAATTAGTGCAGCATTGACTCAGAGCGATCGCAATGCTGTGATGGATGCCGTCGCAACCATTAAAGCAAAGCTACCATTTTTGATTGATTTGAATGCAGTGGAGCGCAAAGCTCTACCCAAGATGGGGGATAAGAGTCGGGCATTTGTCAGCAAGGCGTTGGAGGTGGCGACGCAGAACCCGGACTTTTTGCCACGGTCGTTTGACCTGGAGGAGTTGCGGAAGGATGTGCAGTTGTTTGAGGCGTTGTATCCAATTATGGTGGCGTTGACTCAGCTTTCAGAGTTGGTAGATGACACATCATTAGCAGTAGGTAGTGAAGCATATCCCTCTTTGGTCACTCTAAGCAGATGAAAAGATGAGTTGCAGGTTTAACTCATGTACGAGTGGACAAATAAACGTATTCATCTTGCGGGTTAATTGCTCAAAGCCGACCTGAAGTGAAGCAATCGGGAAAACCTCTA
>JANRJA010000105.1:0-45186 GCA_033764315.1 Oculatellaceae cyanobacterium bins.114 | reverse complement strand
TTGGCGAAAAGAACCCACTATCGTGTCAAATAATCCCCGTTTTTTCAACGGTTCTGGCTCTCTTGGGTGATTTAGATGTCCTTACAATACCGACATTTCAGAAGATTGAACAGCTCTTCGCCATAATGAGAATTGCTGGCGATCGCCACAACAATGAATGCAGCTATCCCAGCTACCCTATGATCATTCATTGGGCACAGGGTTCTCGATTCGTCTCGCCGTAAACAGCGATGTTGCATCATCTCTGCTATCTTCTAAAAACAGCTTTTTTGCGTAGACGTTATGCCAGAGCCAGCACCCTTAACCGTTGATCTGAAAGAAAATGAGCCTTTTCTAAAGATATTTCCCCGATCGCCCCTCCAGGTCAGTGATCCAACGCTTTGGCAGGGAATCTTTCTAGCACACCACCGTCAACCTGCCTGGGAAATGCCAGAGAACCAACTTTCCCAGCATGTTTTAAGCATTAACATTGGGGCTACTCGAAAGGTCGAACGACGGATTGATGGGCAATTGCAGCGAGAGCGTTTTTTAACCGGAGATGTGGCAATTTATCCAGCGGGTATCGATTACACGCTGCGATGGGAGCAGGAATCGGAGTTTATCTTGATTGGGATTGATCCAGGTTTATTAGCGCAAAACGCGATCGCCCTCTCAGAAACAGAGACCGTAGAACTGAAGCTGTTGTTAGCAACGCAAGATTCGCTGATTCACAGTATGGCACTGGCACTGAAGGCTGAACTGGAAGCTGCCCAACCGGGTGGACGGCTGTATGCAGAGGCGATCGCCCAAACGCTAGCAATTCATCTGCTACGAAATTACTCCGTTCGCACACTACCCAATAAGATTTCGACATCAGATGGATTACCCAAACACAAACTACATCAAATCATTGATTACATTCACAACTCTCTGCACGGTGACTTGAGTTTGAGTCAGATGGCAACCGTCATTGGCATGAGTGCTTATCACTTTTCCCGTTTATTTAAACAGTCAACTGGGTTGAGTCCTTATCAGTACGTCATTCAATGTCGCTTAGAAAGAGCGAAAGAGTTACTCCAACACAGTGATTTGACGATCGCTCAGATTGCCTACACGACTGGATTTTCCAACCAAAGCCACCTGACGCAGCAGTTCAAACGGCATTACCAAACCACACCCCAGACGTTGCGCGATTAGTCGCAGGAATTTGATATACAAAGCAGGAATTCGTTATACAGGTCTTTTTACTTTCTCTATGCTGACTCTATTGCAGTTGTAGCAGAGCGAGCATGAGATGAAAGCGATTCGAGTGCACCAGTTTGGTACACCAGAGGTTTTACAGATTGAAGAGGTTCCAGATTTTCAGCCTGCACCGGGGCAGGTTGTGATGCAGGTCAAGGCGATCGGGGTCAATCCCCTACATCGGCTGATTTGTGCTGGACTGGTTGCTCGTCCGCCTCTACCCTTTACCCCCGGCGATGATGCGGCTGGAGTCGTCGCTGCTGTGGGTGAAGGGGTAACGACGGTAAACGTGGGCGATCGCGTCTATGGTGGGCGATCGCTTACGGGCACCTATGCTGAGCAGGTTTTGTATGATGCGGCTGAAGTCTATCCGCTTCCTGACAACACATCCTTCGCTCAAGGAGCCAGCCTTCGCGGTCCCTACTATACAGCCCACTACGTACTATATGGCAAAGGACGAGGAACACCGGGTGAAACCGTATTAGTGCATGGCGCAAGCGGTGGAGTCGGCATCGCCGCCGTACAAATGGCAAGAGCCGCCGGATTTTATGTGATTGGAACCGCCAGTTCTGAGAAAGGGCGGGAGTTGGTCAAACAGGAAGGAGCGCATCATGTGTTTGATCACTCTGCACCAGGCTACATCCAGGAGATTCTAGACCTGACCCAGGGGCGAGGAGTTGATTTAATCCTGGATATGAAAGCAGATGTGAATTTACCGAAATCGACCCAAATGATTGCCTTTAACGGTCGCATTGTGATGATCGGTGGCAAGGATGTTGGGGAAGGCGCAGCGGGACGAACGGAATTTAATCCATTCGCAACCTTATTCAAAAATGCCGATATTCTGGGACTTTTCATTAACGCAGCATCTCCCATAGAAATTTTGGCGATGAAAGCGGCCATTTTTGCAGGGCTGGAGAATGGCACATTGCGCCCCATTATTGGACAGGAAATGCCGTTAAGTGATGCGCCAAAAGCCCTTGAACTGATTGGTCAGTCGGGTGCTTTTGGCAAAATTATTTTGATTCCTTAGAGGTGTAGGATGCTATTTCTGATGATTGCGCGGGTGGTTGATGGAACCCCGATGGAACAACTGCGATCGCTCGTCAAACCGGAAGCTGCTAAAGTTTGGGAATACTACGCTGCCGATCGCGTAAAGTCGGTTTACTACTTTGCCAATATGGGTGGGGCGGTGCTGATGTACGACGCAACCAGTTTGGCAGAAGTGGAAGCAGCAGCGGCTGAATTGCCAATGGTAAAGGCAGGTGTTTTAACTCTTGAGATTATTCCCCTGAAGCCCTATGTCGGCTTAGAAACGCTATTTGCACAGTAGGAGTCGAGGATGAATTTGCGTCAACGAGTTCAAGAATTATTGGAGTTTCTCGCGACCAATCCGCCACCAGAGCAGGTGTACGAAACGTTTTATGCAGAGGATGTGGTGGTGCAGGAAAATTTACAGCCACCCCGCATTGGGCGATCGCTCAGCATTGAACGACAACAACGAATGAATGCCAATCTCAAAGAGGTGCATGAGTTTAAGATTGGCGCAGTGTTGGTGGATGGTTTCACAGAAGCTCATCCCCTGGATGGTCAGTCTGTGATTGAGGCACACATTGACCTCTCAACTCAAGATGGCTATCGCATCCGAATTGAAGAGTTAGCCATACAAACCTGGAAAGATGGAAAAATTATTCACGAACGGTTCTTCTACGATCCTGGCAATATTCAGGGAGAAGCCAAAGCGATTAATGCGATTCATTAATGCTTAGCTACAACAGTTCTCCCGGTTGAGATAACACCTGCCGCCATTGCCGGGTGGTGACTTGTTCAAATACGCTATGCGGAATGATGAGCATCCGTTTAGGATGCTCACTCTTCACGTTGATCATTGCTTGCCAAAGTATTCAGTGACTCTCTCACTACCTGCACAAAAGCTTGCAAAACAGGGGATTGATTGGTGTGTTGCCAGGCTAAAGCCAGGACAACTTTTGGTGTCGCGGGTAGCAATGAACGGTAAGTCACCCCAGGTCGTTGAAACTGTTGGACGGAGGCAGACAGTAACGCGATGCCCAGTCCCGCTGCAACAAATCCTAGAATTACCTGCATCTCATCGGCTTCTTGAATCACCCTGGGACTGAAACCCGCTCTTCGACAGACGGCGATCGCATTGTCATACAAACCGCACCCCCGATGACGGTGAAACATAATAAATGCTTCACTCTCTAAGTCTTGCACTTTCACCTGGCTTTTGACGGCTAATGGATGGTTTTCAGGGAGAGCTAAAACCAAAGATTCCCGTAGGATGGGTTCAAGGGTCAGGTATTTATTTTTGAGGGGCGACACCATAAAGCCAACCTGAATCCGACCATCCAGCAACGCCTGAAACTGCTCTTCAGTCGTCATGGCATACACTGCCAGATCAACATCCGGGAATCGTTCACGGTAAACCTTGAGTGAAACTGGAATGACATCATAGGTTGACGATCCTTCAAACCCAACCACAAGCTGACCCATTTCGCCACGATTTGCCCGTGCTACAGTCTTCATGCCCTGATCAACACGCTCTAGGATCTGGCGGGCTTCTGCTAAAAAAATCTTGCCAATCTCGGTTAACTGAATCTGGCGTTTAGTGCGGTGGAAGAGTTCTACCCCTAATTCCGTTTCAAGTTGGTGAATTTGTCGGCTCAAGGGTGGTTGGGCAATTTGAAGCCGATCGGCTGCCCGACTAAAATTCATTTCCTCGACCACGGCTAGAAAATAGCGTAGCTGACGTAATTCCATTTTTATCTCATACCTTAAAGGTATCAATTAAGTCAAAAACAGTATTGGACAAGCACCAATGTCCTGTGTAATCTTATTTGGCATTGGGATTCATCTGCAAGTAGTGGACAAGTGGACAATGCTTTTCAAAGAAGACCCAACGTTTAAGATTCTTAGCTTCACAGAGATGCAATGCCAATTTCTGCCTGGAGTGTAGAGTCTATTGAATTCATTTAACGATTACCAATACCTCAAGACGACCACAAGTTCCTTACCAGCGGATTTAGCAGCGTTTTAACGTTTAACCTTAGGAGAATCCTGTGAAGAACAAATTCACTATTGATAATGCAGCCATGTTGTTGATTGACCATCAGCAAGGCACCATTAAACTCGCTAAAAACATTGCTTATGAGCAGATTGTACAAAACACTAGAGCTTTGGCAAGAACAGCAAAAGAAACCGGAATGCCACTCGTTTTAACCAGCAGCGAGGAAGAAAACTTTCAAGGGTTACTGCTTGAGGATTTGCAGAAACTCGCACCTGAAGCCTACGAAAACCGAGTGAAGCGTCCCGGTATTGTTGACTGCTGGGAATATGAACCGTTTAGGAAAGCAGTAGAGGCAACAGGTAGGAAGAAGCTAGTGATGGCAGGTCTGACCAACGATGTCTGTGTTGTCTTTCCAGCAATCAGTGCGACCGAAGACGGCTATGAAGTGCAGGTTGTCATTGATGCGGGCGGCTCACCAACACAAGTGGCGGACGAAACCTCAGCCCAGAGAATGAAAGATCATGGCGTGACGCTCACGACGACCAATCAACTGATGGCAGAGCTTGCCTATGATTGGGCAAATGGTGCGGGACATCAAATTCAACAGATTATGTATGAGGAGATTCTGGCGAAATTGATAACTGCGTAGTGACAGCAAATCTTTCTACTCCTGTCATATTCATGTGATGGATACCGCTCATATCAACAATCAATTGGACAAATAACGCAGGTCTGTCCATGATGAGGGAAAGACAGCATGGCTTGCAGCGGACTGAATTATCCGTGCGTTAGGAGTTGTTATGAGTGCAAAGATTAACGTTCTCAATCCAGACCAACCCAAGAAAGTGGTTCTGGTTGCCTCAAATCCCACCGTCTCTTCACAAACGGGTTGGCAAATTGGCGTGTGGGCATCGGAATTGACCCATCCCTATTACGAGTTCACAGAACACGGCTATCAAGTTGAGATTGTCAGCCCCGATGGTGGAAAGTTAGAAATTGATTCCTTCAGCGATCCTCGCGATCAAAGTGGTTACTCTGCCGATGATTTAATCAGTTTAGGCTTTTTGAGCAGTCCCAAACATGCTGCCTTAATGGAAACGAAAAGCATTGACAGTATAAAGGTGACAGATTACGACGCGATCTTTGTCTGCGGTGGACAGGGGCCGATGTACACCTTTATTGATAACGAGGCGTTGCACACCCTGTTTGCCAGGTTTTATGAGGCAGGTAAGGTAACAGCAGCCATTTGTCATGGCACTTGCATCCTGCTGAAAACAAAACTCTCGAATGGGCAACTACTGGTTGAAGGGAAAACCTGGACAGGCTTCGCCAACTCTGAAGAGGAGTATGCCGATAGTTTTGTAGGTAAGCGAATTCAACCTTTTTGGATTGAGGATGAAGCCAAGCAGATTCCCAAAACAAATTTCATTACTGGAGGGCGGTTTCAACCCTTTGCAGTACGAGACGATCGCCTGATTACTGGACAACAGCAATACTCTGGAGCAGCAGCAGCCCGGTTGGTTATTGAGGCTCTGGGAGTTTAGCTATGGGTGGGTGCTGGGGATTTTCTGGGTCGTGAATGACTGAGTCACGGGCAACTGCCCTGTACTCAAATATTTATACGTTATTAGAATGGCTTTGAATCACGTCTCAGTGAATTGAGAAACGTTGCTCAGACCTTCGTTGAAGTGTGAGTGCATATCTTTACATCTTTCGTTATAGCTCAGGTGAGTGATTCACAACGAAAGTGAGATGCTGTATAGCAGGGATGAGCAGTATTAATATGTCCTGGCGATCCTAAGTGTGATGGCAGCAATTTTGCCCGGTGAAAAACTGCTCTACAAACTCCTCTATGTGGGTATCGAAATTAGCATGGGAATAAGATTTTTGGAGTTGGAAATTGTTTTATAGTGCGGCAAAGTTACAAAACAATTTCCGTTAAAGTCTAGTGAAAATAACTCTCATCACTTCAACCTTTGGGGAAGATCATAGACCTGCCACGAATGAACACTACAACGCCGGAGAATTGGTTCAGCAGAAAGAATTTGGGGTTCTGTTGCCTCGATGATGACTAAGCAATCTCCCGGCTTCAATTGTTCTTTGTAGCGTTTGACTTGTTTCTCAGGGGCCAAATATCCCAAAAATGCGCCGTATAACCCGCCTGCAGCAGACGCCATACCACCGCCTAGAAAGACGGTCAGGATGCTATCGAGTGCGAGTGCTGGACCCACTCCAGGCACGCATAAAACTCCTAATCCAATGGTGAGTGTCGTTAAACCAACTCCCACACTTCCAAGTACTGCGCCTGCTTGTGCTCCCTCTACACGAGTGATGGTAGCTGCTTTGCTGTGGTTACTGCATGTAGTCGCATTTGTTGTTGAGGGCACCACGGAGATTTGATGCATTGGAAAATTGATGCTCTGTAGCCCAAGCACTGCTTGTTCTACTTTTTCCCGATTTGGAAAAACGCCAATGGCTTGTTTGAGGTTTTTAGTATTCATGATTGATTCCATCGGTAAGGTTCAGTCGTAATGCTTCTCATGTCAGGAGATGCCGGGAATTCATTGCTGGTTCTTTAGGATTAACTACTTAAGTGGAGCAAATCGCCTGAGCAGTGTGGCTAACCCAATCATGGGTAAGCCGATCGCCATGCATAGGAGAGCCTGACCTAAATTCAGTGCGGCTGTGTCAAAGAGTTGATTCATCACGTTCCATTGGCTAAACAGCATTTGGAATAGGAATGCTGCACTGATGCCAAACAATACGGTGTAGCCAACAGGTTCAGTTTGACCGCGCAGTTTGGCGAGGATGGCTGGAACAAAGCGGCTGATGCTGAGCAGGTAAAAGGCTTCGGCTGCCACCAATGCCTGAATTGCCATTGTCCGCGCCAGAGCTTCGTTACCCGTGGCTTGAACAACCCACTCAAAGGTGCCAAAAATGACAATCCAGTTAAAGAGGGACACTGCCAGAATGCGGGCGATCAGACGACGGGAGAGGAGCGGCTCGTTGGTTGGACGAGGCGGGTTTTGCATCACGTTGGGGGAGGGTGGCTCGAATGCCAGGGGCACTGATAGCGCGATCGAACCCACCATGTTGAGCCAGAGGATTTGCACCGGCAGAATAGGCAGGGGGCTGGCTAACAGAACTGCGATCAGAATGGTCATGGATTCGCCGCCATTCACGGGCAGGATGAAGGCGATCGCCCGCAACAAATTCTTATAAACGGTGCGCCCCTCTTCGACGGCTCGTTCAATGGAGGCGAAGTTGTCATCCGTCAGAATCATATCTGCCGCTTCTTTCGAGACTTCGGTGCCGGTAATGCCCATCGCGGTGCCGATGTCTGCCTGTTTCAGAGCAGGCGCATCATTCACACCATCCCCGGTCATGGCAACAATTTCGCCTTTTGACTGGAGGGCTTGGACCAGGCGGAGTTTTTGGTCTGGCGCAACTCTGGCAAATACATTGCTTTGGGCAGCGGCGTTGGTCAGTTCCAGGTCGCTCATCGCCGCCAGTTCTCGTCCGGTAAAGATGGGGGCAGCGGCGTTTTGATTCAGTCCCATCCGGTGAGCGTTCTGGGCTATGCCCAGCTGCGAAGCAATCGCAGCGGCGGTTTTGGCATGATCACCTGTGATCATCTTCACCTGGATTCCAGCCGACTGGCAGGAGCGAATTGCTTGAATTGCCTCCGGACGAGGTGGATCAATCATGCCTTGCAATCCCAGAAAAACCAGATCTTGCTTAATGTCAGAGTGATCCAGAGAGGCTTTGGAGCGGGCAGCAGTTTTTTTCGCTAAAGCCAGCACTCTCAACCCCTGGTTTGCCATGCGATCGACCCTTTGTTCGATTGCAGTGATATCAAGAGTGGTTGTGTTTCCCGTAGCATCCAGCATCTGGTGACACCGCTTAAGGATCGCCTCAATAGAACCTTTAACGTAAATCAACCGCTCAGAACCGCGATCGTGCAAGGTTGCCATGTACTGAAACTGCGATTCAAACGCCAGGGTTGCCCTGCGCGGCAAGGCTTTTGTCAAGGATTCTGGGGTTAGCCCTGCCTTACGAGCCGCCGTCACCAACGCCCCCTCGGTGGGACTCCCTACCACGGTCCAGTTGCCGTCTTGTTCCTCAAGCTGGGAGTCGTTGCATAATAGCCCCGCTTGCAAGCATTCAGAGAGGGCAGGTGTTTTGGCTAAATCAACGGACAGTCCGTTGAGCGTAATAGCTCCCTCCGGCGCGTAACCGCCGCCACTGACCAGATAAAGTTTCCGTCCCGCATAAACTTCCTGCACCGTCATCTGGTTTTCGGTGAGCGTTCCGGTTTTGTCGGAACAAATCACGGTGGTGCTGCCCAGGGTTTCAACGGCGGGCAACTTACGAATGATGGCATGATGCTTTGCCATCCGAGAAACCCCGATCGCCAGGGTCACGGTGAGGATGGCGGGTAAGCCTTCAGGAATGGCACTCACCGCCAGCGCCACCGCCGCTTTGAACACCTCAACCCCGGAGAATCCCTGAGCCACTCCCACGGCAAAGGTGAAGGATGCCAGCGCCAGAACGACATACAGCAGGGTTTTGCCAAAGCGATCGATTTTTCGGGTTAAGGGAGTTTCCAGGCTGTGGCTCTGCTGCATCATCTGGGACAAATGCCCCGTTTCAGTCTGCTCACCCGTGGCGACCACCAATCCCAGTCCTCGCCCAATGGTAACTAAGCTGCCGGTGTAAGCCATGTTTGCCCGCTCTGCCAGAGGCGTGTCGGGTGGCAGTGGATTCAGGCTCTTTTCAACCGGAACCGATTCCCCGGTCAAGCCTGACTCATCGATCTGGAGATCAAAGACTTCAATCAGCCGCAAATCTGCCGGGACTTTATCCCCCGACGACAACAACACCAAATCTCCCGGCACCAGTTCACTAGAGGACATAACCTGTTTTTGTCCATCCCTCAGGAGAGTTGCTTCCGTAGTGACCGAGTCTGCGAGAGCGGCGATCGCATTTTCTGCTTTTGCTTCTTGAATAAAGCCAATCACGGCATTGAGAATCGTGACTCCAAAGATCACGCCCGCATCAATCCATTCGTGCAAAAAAGCGGTGACAGTGCCTGCTGCCAGCAGGATGTAGAGCAGCGGTTGGTTAAATTGCTGGAGAAAACGCACCCAGTCACTCTGACGTTTCTGGGCAGTCAGTTCGTTGGCACCAAAGCGATCGCGCCGTTCCATTACGTCTTGTGTGGAAAGACCCGTTTCAGGATCAGTTTCCCACGCTTGAACAACCTCTTTCGCGGATAGGTGATGCCATTGATCCTGGATTGGCTGTCTCGTCAGTGTTTCAATCATTGCGCTTTCTCACTCGAACTCGGTAATCACACAGCCCCAAGACTGCTTCCCATTACCTCTAGCGTCGATGAGAAAAGTGAACAGAATATGATCACCGGATTTTAGCGACTCACTTTTCGATCACATTTGTTTCTCAAAGCATGTGTTTTTCAAAGTAAGATGCCAGCAATATTTCACGGGAGCTAGGTTATCGCGATCAAAGCACTTTTTTATCCGGTTGGCTTGTGCTTAGCTAACTTTAATGCTGACAAAAATAAGATTGTACCCAAGATCAAATACAGCAGAGAACTTGATACGTACCTTAAAAGGCAGCTTCCACCAAATGCCCCCAGAATTGAACCCAGTGCCATTGAAAGTATCAATCGTTTCTCTGATTTAACTTCCTTAAGTTTTTTCTGACGGCTGTACTTGTATAAACCCATAATGATCGTCGGAATACTGATCGCAAGGCTCAAACTTCCTGCCAATTTAATATCAACTGAGAACAATAAGATGATTGTCGGAATAATTAGCTCTCCACCTGCCACCCCTAACATACTGCTGAATATACCAATCACGATTCCTGCCAGAAATCCTAAGCCAATCTTTAAAAGACCGGGTAGTTGAACGCTTGCAATACTAAAGATAAAGTTGTGTCCTATTAACACAACACTCAGGCACATTAGAAAAACGATCACGACTCGATTGAGGGTTCGCTCATTAATTTGGGTTGCACAGTGGACTCCTACGTAAGAACCGATGAGAGAACCTGCCAAAATATTCATGACCACGACCCAGTTTGCAGCAATATTCTCAAGTCCGACAATACCGCTTCGGAACATGAATGAAAACGTCACTGTCACCAGGCTAACGATGAGATTGATAGTAATAGCTTGCAGGGTTCGGTAGTTAAAGATACTGACTAGAACAGGTAGACGGAACTCCGCACCACCCAAGCCTATCAGCCCACCAAGCACCCCAACCAAAGCACCCCAGCTAAATGCCCAAAAATTTCGCATTCAACTCCCTCACTTCGCAGTAGAGGTATTGTAGGCGATGTGTTTTGAGGCTGAGGAAATCAACGTTACAGCATTTAACTCTAACTACCCCACAGATGACTTCCAGCCTCGCCCGCACTGAAAGACACAGTGGCGTAACCGGATTATTCAATAATTTCATAGCGAACGAGTTGCCGTACTTCCTGCCGCGATAATTGCAGTTCTTTGGCGATCGCCGTTTCAATCTGTCCTGGATCGGTTGTATCCAGTTCTAATTCCATCCGTTTCACAATCGACTCAGCGGTTTCGACCTTCACCTGCGTTGTGTTCTGATTGCGGTCAATCACAGCATTGATCAGCAAGATATTCACCGATACAACCGCCTGAAGCTGAGTGTCTGCCTGAAGCTTCGTTGCCGTTGGCTGAGGTTGCTGCAATTCTTGAGCCGTTAACAGGCTAGTACCAAGCCAAAACACGATCGCCACCAATGGTAGTGGCAACCAAAACTCTGCCCCGGATGCCTGTAACCAGCGTTTAATCATCTGCGATCGCTGTTCCTGATTCAATAACCTTCTCTTTGACTGTAATACAACCGCTTACGACTGAAAATCTAGCTTTTAGGAGATGTATAATCTCCTATCAAATTCAATGCTAGAACTGCAAGCCATTGCAAGGCTCAGCGGGAAAATGAAGGTATTGCTAGTCGAAGACGACCCGAAACAACTACTGCCACTCCAAATCGCGTTGTCTCAAGCCGGACACAGCGTCGATGGGGTTAAAGACGGCAAAACAGCTCAGTGGCTTGTAGCTGAGAAAGACTACGATCTTTTGATTCTAGACTGGATGTTGCCCCATGTCAGTGGCGTGAATCTTTGCCAACAGTATCGCGCGCTCGGCAAAACGGCTCCCATTTTAATGATTACTGCAAGAGATACCACGCCTGAAAAAGTGACGGGATTAGATGCGGGAGCCGATGATTACTTGGTGAAACCCATTGACCTAATTGAGTTTATGGCGCGTGTGCGGGCGTTGAGGCGGCGATCGCCCCTCTGGGTTGGCGATACGCTGAATTTAGAAGATCTGCACCTTCATCTTGATTCACTAACTGTAGAAAGACAGGGTAAATCTGTTACCCTTTCCAGTCGTGAGTTTCAGTTGCTAGAACACTTTATGCGTCATCCTCGACAGGTGTTGACTCGTGACCAAATTGAGCAAGCCGTCTGGGAATGGGGCACAGAGCCAGACAGTAATGCCATGACCGTTTTAGTGCGTAAACTCCGTCAACGCTTGCAGGCTGTAGAAGCCAGTGATTGGGTTGAGAGTATTTATGGCATGGGGTACCGGCTGTCTCCGCCTGAGCATTCATCCTGACCGGAATCACAAGATACCTGTAGGGGCAGGGTTTGTCGAGATTCTTTGATTTATTGACATCGGTTGTTGGCTAAACCTGTCCTTACGATCGCCCTATTCACCGCAGAATGTGTTTAATCAGAGTCGTCGCAATCTAGCCCGCTGGTTTACCCTCTCAATGGGTAGCATTCTTGTGCTGTTTGCAGGAGTCATTTACCAGATTGAGGTGCAAGACAAACGAGAATCGCTCGATCGCTTGCTGCTCGACAAAACCCGAATTATGGCGGCGAGCGTTCATTACGATATGCGTCAGAATCAAACTGAGGTAGATCTCACGAATGTTCCCCTGTTAGGAACTGGTTCTCACCCACTGGCTGAAGATTTAATCTATGTCCGCTGGTACAACGCTCAAGGTCGCCTGGTACGTTTTTTTGGAGTTGCTCCTGCCAATCAACTCAATACGCCTCCGGGTTATCAAACCATTCAACCGACTGATCCCTTATTGCAGCACCATCACTGGTTGCGTCAGATTACGCTACCCGTTGAGGGGCGAACCGGAACGCTGGGTTACCTTCAGGTCGCAACCCCCCTGACAGAAACCCACAGTAGTTTGCAACAGCTTCAGCTTGCGTTAACCCTGGCAGTGCCGATCGCCCTCGGACTCATCGGCTTGACGGGTTGGCTGCTCAGTGGCATTGCCATGCAGCCCATTCGACAGTCTTATCAACAACTGCAACGCTTTACCGCCGATGCTTCTCACGAGTTGCGATCGCCCCTCTCTGCCATCTTGACCAATGCTCAGGTGGGATTGATGCTGGCAACGGACAGTGCCCCTCTCAAGCAATCGTTAGAAAATATCGTAGACAGTGCCAAATCAATGGGATCGCTCGTGAATAATCTGTTGTTGCTGGCGCGTCAGCAGGGAAGGCTTGCCTCTGAATCTCTCAAATTACTCAATCTCAATCAGTTTTTAGAAGGGTTAATGCCGCCGTTCCTAGCACTCGCAGACGCGCAAGCGATTCACTTCATCTACGAGCAGCCAGAGCAGGACATGAACGTTTGGGCTGATCCCGATTTGCTGCGACAGGTGGTAGAAAACTTGCTCAGTAATGCCTGTAAATACACCTTGAAAGGTGGAACAGTCCGCTTGCGACTCCTTCCCCATGCGGGATGGGCAGCGATCCAGGTCATCGATACCGGCATCGGTATTCCAGAAGCGGACTTACCCTATATCTTCGATCGCTTTTACCGGGTGGATACGGCGCGATCGCTCGATAGCGGTGGCTTTGGACTGGGATTAGCGATCGCACAGCAAATTGTTCAGGCTCACAGCGGGCATCTTTATGCCACGAGCGTTGTCGGGCAAGGGTCAACATTTCAAGTTGAACTTCCCCTGAAACCTCCCCCGTAAGCAATTTTTGGCAGATTACTCATGTTAAATCTAAACCTGTATAGGTTCATTTTTGAGAGTGACAATTAGCGATGTACGTGATTATTGGCGGTGCCGGGATGATGGGGTTGGGTCTAGCCCAGCAACTACTTAATCAGGGACATACGGTTGCAATTATTGATATCGATCCCCTTGCCTGTCGCTTTGCGCGGGAGAAAATTGGCGTGATGGCATTTGAAGGAAGTGCTGTGAGTACGACCGTTCTCTTAGAAGCCGGGATTCGACAGGCAAATGCAGTAGTGGCAGCTTTGAGGGATGATGCGCTTAATTTAGCGTTGATTACATTATCAAGAAGCTACGGGATCTCTCATATCGTGGTGCGGATGCGCGATCGCGAGTTTTTGGAAGCCTATCGTCTGGCTCAAGCCAGCCACATCATCAGCACCGTAGATTTGGCGGTGGCAACGATGGCAAATGCGATCGAATACCCTGAAGTAGAATCAATGATGCACTTTGAGCAAGGCCAGGTAGAGGTATTAAAACTACCTATTCCCAGTGGGTGTTATGTGGCGGGACGAAGTGTTGCCCAAATCGCTCAAGATCCTCGTTTCCCCACAGGTTCATTGATCATTGGCTATCAATGCCACGCCTGTGCCAATTTGGAAATCCCCAATGGCAATACGGTATTGGAAACAGGTTCAACGATTCTGGTCGTGACTCGTCCTGAGTCCGTTCATCCCATGATTGATTTTCTGGGGATTCAGGCTAGTCATCTTCCAACGAGAGAAGTTTCTCATCCAAATCTTTGATGTAGGGTTGCACTAAATCCTCTGGAACAATTCGTTTACGGAGAGCATCCCGGATGGCTCCCTTCTCTGCCAACAGTAGTTGTCGTCGAATGGTATCAAGTCCGCTGCGATCGCTGTTCAACTGACCCGCCCGATATTTGTTATAAAGATCCCGCAGCACTCGCTCAGACTGGGCAACCCGAGCCTGATAGGAGGCCCAAAGTTCTTCGTAGACGGCTTTGGACAGCACCCCTGATTTCAGCAAACTATCTAGCTCATCCTGGGCTGCTTTTGCGGCGATCAACTGAATCTGGAGCTTTCCCACTTGCTCCATCGCGTCTGAAACAGGGCTAATGTTCAGCCGTTTGACCAACCACGGTAAGCTTAACCCCTGTCCAACGAGAGAAAATAGGACTGCACCAAACACGAGTTCAATCACGCTTTCTCGCCCCGGCAACGTCAGGGGAATGCTCAGTGCCAGTGCCATCGACAGAGAGCCTTTGATATTACCCAGGAATAGAACATGCTGCCAGCGCAAAGGAATTGGGCGATCAAACCAGCGCAACCCTGCCAGTAACAAATAAACCGAGAGAATTCGACCCAGTTGGTACGCCAGGATCACCAGCAGGATGGCAGGCAAAATTCTCCAGAGCGTAATGGGGTTAATCTCAATGCCGATCAGCAAAAAGATAAATGTATTAACTCCAAAGCCCGCATATTCCCAGAAACTTAGTAAAGACATGCGATCGGAGGCAGAAGAACTGTGGGGCAATCCCAAATTGCCAAAGATCAATCCAGCAATGACGACAGCGACTGCCCCCGACACACCTAGAAATTGTCCAATTTGGAATGTTCCTAAAGCTAAGGCTCCAGTTAGCAGCAAGCTACTCAAAGAGTCATTCAAGCGAGTAAAGATGGGCAAGCTCAAATAGCCGAGGATTGCTCCCACAAGCGCCCCACCCCCAGCAACAACGAGCAGTTCCTGGATGCCTTCTACAGCCGTCAGTGAACCAGTTGTATAAATCACCAAAATCAAGTTGAAGGAAACCAGGGCAGCCGCATCATTAAACAGAGTTTCTCCCTCAACGATGGTAGATAACCTGGAAGGGACACGGATTTCCTTGAAAACGGCAATCATTGAAACGGTATCAGTGTTTGCCAAAATGACGCCAATCAGCAGGGCAGGAATCCACTCCAGCCCCAAACCATACTTCACGATCGCTGCAATAATGGCGGATGAGAAGATTGACCCTGGACCTGCTAACAGGGTGATCGGTTTGAAGGTGCTGCGGAGACGGCTAATGTCGGTGTTGATTGCCGCTTCAAAAATCAGAATCGGCAGGAAAAGATTAAGGACGAGCGAAGGATCTAACCCAACCCGCCGTGAGAAAATCTCTGTAACGGGCAACCCTGCCAACACCAACCCTGCGACATAGGGAATTCGCAATCGCTGAGTCACAAGGGCAACTACCGTCGCGATCAGGAGCAGAATAATCAGAATAATGACCAGTTCAGGTATACCTGCTGCTTGAGTGCTGTCAATAGAACTGCTATCTAATAGATTTTGTTGTGCAACAATCCACTCCATTGCCTAATCCTTCCATGAATCGCTTTTCCTAGACTCCAAAGGCTGACCACCGTCTGAGTTTATAGGAATTCTAACTATGCTTAAGGAATCAATGCTGCATCACTGTGATGGAGTAAATGTGCATGGGGCTGAAGCGTTATCTATGTTTTGCTTAGGTGATTGGAGCGAGCTTAGAACCAGGATGTACACTTGGTTATTGTTGGCGATTTCTCAAATCACTAACTCACCCAAAAGTTAGAGATATGTTATCTTTTCCATATTAATTACAGCAGAACAATATATTTAAGGTTTTTATGATCTACTTTTAATCATGAAACTTTGACAGTTACATGACATTTTTTTAGCAATAGCTACGTTACTTCAATTATTCTAGAGGAGTTAAACTTTGATTGTTACGGTTAATTCTTTACTTCACAGATCGCCCTCCACTGTACTCGTTACGTGCTGCAAATCCTGTTCCAATTGCTCAATCTTGATATCTCGGTTGTTAATAATATCTTGACTGAGCTGTTCGCGCCATGCTGTAATTTTTTGGTGGCGATCGCTTAATCGTTCCTGCACATAGCCGCGATATTGAGCATTCGGGTCGTTGAGAGGCATACGGTTAAGTACCATCAGGATATTGGCTCGCTCCCGATTCTGCTTTTGTAAGATACAAGCATTTAATTGGTTTGAGGCTTGCGTCAACACGGCTGCTACATGATTACGATTTCGCAAATTCGTCGCCCGATAGCGATTCAGTTCAGCTAAGGTTTTGCTGCGGTCAAAAATCTGGTTTAACTCGGCTGCACTACGAGCTGAGAAGTACTTGCCACCCCCCGCATTGGCAACCGCTTGTAACTGCTGTTGGGCTTCGTTATTGACATCAAAACCAATGACATTAATGATGACTTGGGTGGGCGAACTGTGTAATCGTCGGGCGATCGCAACCGGATCACCATTACAAGTCTCAATCCCGTCAGAAACCACAAAAATAACATTCTGGGCAGCTTCTCTGGTACTTGCCTTGATTGTTTCCTCGGACTTTTGCAATGCTGCCGCAATTGGCGTGTAACCTGTCGGCTGCACAGAGTTGACAGCCGCCGTAAACTCTGCTTGATTGAGGGGCGAAATTGGATAAATCGTATCAATCCCCGCACAGGATATGGCTCGGTCTGCCTTCTGATTCGAGCCTTTGTGACCATAAACCAGTAGCCCCACATTGGCAGTGTTGGGCAGCTTTTGGACGAACTGAGTGACTGCTGCCTTAGCAACCATCATTTTCTCCCCACCAGTGACACGTTCAGCCATTGAACCGGAAGAATCCAGTGCGATCAGGACGTTGACCGGTTGAGCGACAGGCGGATTGCCCGTGTCAGAGAAACTGCTATCCTGGAGCTGAACTTTAATCGGTTGAAGACATTCAGTACAATCCTCGCCATACTGACCTAACAGTTGTTGATAAAATACTTCTCCTGATACAACTGATGGAGAAGTCTCTGGGGTCGGCGAAACCACCTCACTGGTTGAGGATGGATCAGAAGTTGTAGAAGCTGAATTGTTCGGTGAACCTGTACAACTCGCTAAATAACCGCAGGTAAGGACAATCACCACCCACGCAGAATGAGGAATCAAACGCATATTCATATTCGTCTGTACTCAATGTCAGCAATCTAGCATGGGCGATCGCGCTCATGACTCACACCAGCTACTGATTTTCTCTAACAACTACTCGCTTTAGCCCTATCCTAAGGCAGACATCTGCCCTGCTTCATCGTCTCCTACCAGGCGGTACCAGAAAATATGTCAAGTTTTGTGGGAGATCTGTACAGTGCCAAATTAAATAACATTGGAACAAATTCATGTCGCTGAGCAAAGTCCTCTCTATCAAAGGCTCGCAAAGAGAGTTTGTTCAGCAACATAACATTAGGTCATTAGAGTTGCCAAGCTGGCTTAAGGCAGAAAAATAAGCCAGCTTAGCTTTGCGTCTTGAACGACACTAATGTCTCTTTACAACACTAATGTGTCTTCATGACAGATAAAAAGTCACTGTACAGATGCTATTGATTCAGGGTGGTGAAGGTGAATCGTGAATGAGGATTGCTCAAAGTCAAGAACACTTTTAGAGGGTTGGCTGTTGAATATCCATGCGACGGATTAATCCATCTTCGAAGGTGTAGAGATGTTGAACGATCTGATCAACAATCAGATTCCCGTCTAAATCGTGTACCACTTGATGAACATCAATTACCATTCGCTGGTTCTCATCCAGATGAAATGCCTGTGGTTCAACCCGTGGATTAATTAATTGCCATTGACGAGTCCAATACTCTCGGACAGCTTCATGTCCGTAAACATGACCGCCTTCCATGCCGTTTGCCCACTCGACTTTGGGGTGCATTACTGCAAGCACCGCATCGATATCACGATCGTTAAAAGCAGCATAAGCTTGCGTCAGTAAATCTTGTTGTGTTGGTATCATGATTTATTTGTCTTTGAGTGCGAGTGACAGTTTAAAATTGGGATTAGAGAGTTGATCGCTGGTTAGCAAATTGCTTTAGATCTTGTAGACTGGAGTCGCAAACAGTGATTTTGTAATTGCATCAGCAAATGTTTTTGGATCAAGTCCATTTTTTCCGGTGAACGTGAATACCTCCATCAAAATTTCGACGGTGTTAATAACCAATATATTGGCAGCAATTTTGACAATATGCCCTGCGGCTGGATCATCGCCTAAATCAAAACTGTCTTGTCCCATTGCTCCTAATCTAATAAATACATCGGAAATGGGGTGTGTTTGAAGACGCGAAGTTATGGGTACTTGAATTACAATTACTCTTCACAAATGGAGCTCAGTATGGCTCACTTGATCTACACGGCGAACTCGTCACTCGACGGCTACATTGAGGATATGGATGGCAAATTTGACTGGACACCGCCAGACGAGGAATATTTCAGGTTTATCAGCAACCTTGTACGGGAAGCTGGCACTTATCTCTACGGACGGCGAATGTATGAGACTATGATGGTTTGGGAAACCGACCCCAACTTAGCTGCTGAGTCTCCACTCAGGCGCGACTTCGCAGAGATCTGGCAAGCAGTCGATAAAATCGTGTACTCCAAGACATTGGAGACGGTATCCACTCACAAAACACAGCTTGAGCGAAGCTTCGATCCAGAAGCAATTCGACAATTAAAAGAGGCTGTTGAACAGGATATCCTCATCGGTGGTGCTGAGCTTGCTGCCCACGCCTTTCGTTCAGGATTGATCGATGAGTGTCATCTGTTTCTCCTGCCAGTCATTGTAGGAGGCGGCAAACCATGCCTCCCAGACAATATTCGATTGGATCTCGATCTTTTAGAGGAACGACGCTTTGGCAGTGGTGTGGTTTTCCTCCGTTATCGAATATTGAAGTAATCCAGCAGCACACAGCATCATCAAAACTGTGAGTATGAACGATCGCCACATTGAGTTGATCCATCAGTTATTTTCAGCAGCAGACCAGATCAATTTGCCGTTGTGGTTACAGGGTGGTTGGGCAATTGATGCCAAATTACATCGCATCACCCGTGAGCATGAGGATATTGATATTGCCTATCCGGGCGATCGCGCGACTGAGTTTCTAGCGTTACTGCAATCCCTTGGCGGTGTCATTACAGAACAAACCTCCTACGGTTTTCTAGCAGAAATGCAGGGCATTCTCCTGGACTGTGAACCCTGTATTCGCGTTGGAGAGGGCTATGAGCTAGAAGGCTTACCTCCGGGAACCTGCCCACCTGAACCCGCAGGGAGTCTTGGCGGTAAATTACTTCGCTGCACCAGTTGGGAAGCGATTCTCTGGGATTATTTTTACTACATCGAAGAAGTTCCACAAAGCGAGTGGCGATCTAAAGATTTTTCGAGTTTTGCGATCGCCAGAGAATCATTGGGTGAAACTGCAACACAACACTTACATGAACAATTCAAACACTTTTTGGCTTCACCCCTTGACTCTGACGGAGCGTGAGGTTCCTACTGTAAATAACCTATTTCTCACCAAAAATCTGCCATTAAATGTGATCGGTATTCCTTCACCCTCTAAAAGTGACAAATCTATATTTTCTCTACGAGCATGGATGTGTAGATGAGGTTCGCTCGTGTTGCCAGAGTTGCCAACTTTGGCGATCGCTTGTCCAACCTTAACCGTCTCTCCGGTTTGAACCATGAGGCTGCCCTGTTGGAGGTGCGCCATCAAAACATCTGCTCCCTGACATTGAATCAAAATATGATTGCCCGCAGGATTTTGAGAATCGGTTTGCGGCGGAATCAGATCAGGCAAATCATTCGTTGTCTCGCGGATCGTGCCATTGCAAGGGCTGTAGAGCGGTTCTCCCCAAATGGCATAGTTTGTTAGCGATCGCGGATAAAGTCCATTTGCTCTGGTTCCTACAGCATTCAGTTTGACGATATCTAACGCATATTGCTGAGTCGGGTTGACATTGTGATAATTGATTGTAGGGCTATTGCCGCCATGAGCGACATAGTAAGTCCCCTGCTGCAATGGAAAGTTTAATTGAACAGACTCCCCATTGAAGGAATATCCTCGTGGGATATGGCTACTTAACGCGGACAGAAGAACCAGAATCACTAGACTCCTAGTTCCTACAGAGACATAATTACCAAGCTTTCGAGTCGGATAAAAGGGTAAAGATTTTGCTTGAATGAAACATATGAATGTTGCCAAAACTAACAATGCAATTACCCCAAATCGCAGAAAATAACTCACAAAATCCCAGCGTCCGATCAGAAAGATTTGAATGCCATAAAGTAAAACAATGCTGAGTTTGAGGAGCCATTCAAGCTTGCTGCATTCATTTCCTCGCCATAACCACACTAAACCAGCAACAGGAAAAACTAGGTGGGTAATGAGGAGCAGTCCGATGGCAAGAAACATGATGTAGTTTCCGTTGAGATTTATCTTCTACGTTGTTCAAGTACGAGGTTAAGCGCGATCGTAACGGCTAAACCAATGCCGATCCCAAAAACAAGATTTTCTATGATCAATCCAATGGCAACTCCAATGGATAGACCCAGAGCAATACTTGCACCCATACTACGTTGTGAATTTCTCATAACCGATCCTTCTACATTTGAGGTTGTCAATTAATTGTTATTGATGAAGGATCTGCCGGGTTGGCGAAATCCCTCCAATGGGAGAAGCATCGATCGCAGCATCACGTTTTAGCATAGGCTTATTGGGGTTTGGCAACGGTGCTGACGACATGCTATTTACTGTCAGGATCACTGTCAGACCCCTTAATCGCTGATAGTTTAACGATACAAATTATTGAATGAAGAAATATCAGCCGAGGTATAAACAGTTGGCAGATTATGCCGAAACACTGGAACGGAAGGTAGAAGCGCAAACTCAAGCCTTACAGCAGGAGATCACTGAACGTCAACAAACCGAAGCCGCATTACGACAAAGTGAAGCGAATTATCGCAATCTGCTACAAACCGCGAATTCAGCCATCATTCGCTATGATCCGCAAGGACGGATTCACTACATCAACGATTATGGGGTAAAACTTCTTGGCTACGAAGAACATCAGATCTTAGGGCGAACCTTATTTGAAACCATCATTCCAGACGTCGAACTCTCTGGACGCGATGTCAAACCTATGGTTCACGATTTACTTCGCAACCCTCAAGCGTACCCACAAGGTGAGGGTGAAAATCTGTGTCGAGACGGTCGGCGCGTCTGGATGACTTGGTCGAATCAAGCCATCTTCAACGATCAGGGAGAGGTCGTTGAAATCTTATCGGTGGGCAATGACACCACTCAGCGCAGGCAAGCAGAAGAGGCATTACAACGTAGTGAAGCTAAGTTCCGCAACATCTTTGCAAACTCGCAGGTTGGTATCTACCGTACCCGTATCGGTGATGGATTAATTCTCGATGCCAATCAACGCTTTGCCGATCTGTTTGGCTTTGATTCACCCCAAGAGATGATTGGGATTGAACACACCATAGGCTATTGGGTGAATCCCAGCGATCGCCAACAAGGCATTGAGGTAATGAAGCGAGACGGGGAAGTGCGAAGCTTTGAAGCACAGATGCGAAAACGAGATGGGACAGTGTTTTGGGGTCTTTTCTCTTCTTATCTGAATGCAGGTGATGACTACATCGAAGGAGTGATTGCGGATATTAGCGATCGCAAACAGGCAGAAGTCGCGTTGCAAGCCTCTGAAGCAGAACTGCGGGCACTCTTTTCAGCCATTCCCGATCCAATGTGTATTTTCAATGGTGAAGGACAATTGATCTGTGCAATTCAGGGAAATCCGTCCTATGGAGAGTTATATCGGGAGGAGTATATTGGCAAAACACTGCATCAACTCTATGCAAGGGAACAAGCCGATGAATTCCTGAGTTACATTCAGCAGGTGTTGAGAACTCAACAAGTCCTCACCGTTGAATACAGTCAGTGGATCGCTGGACGAGAAATTTGGTTTTCGGCTCGCATTGCCCCAATTCGGCATGAGCAGGTGATTTGGTTAGCGCGAGATATTACGCCGCAAAAGCAAGCAGAAGCCGCGTCGATTTTGGAAGAACGCAACCGCATGGCGCGTGAAATTCACGACACCCTCGCTCAGTCGTTTACAGGCATTCTGGCTCAGGTCGGAGCGGCAAACCAGGTGGTAACAGATGATGTAGAAGCAACTCAGGCGCACCTGGACTTGATCAAAGAATTGGCGCGAACTGGACTGAATGAAGCACGGCGATCGGTCGTCGCGCTCCGTCCTCAGCTTTTGGAGGAAGGCAGTTTACAGACCGCTCTGCATCGTCTCGTCGCTCAACTCAGAACTGCCGCACTAGATACCACTTTGCACTATGAGATCGAGGGTGCAGTGTATGTTCTACCGAGTGAAGTCGAGAGTAATCTCCTGCGGATTGGGCAGGAAGCGTTAACCAATGCGATTAGACACGCCCATGCTGACGAAATCCGAGTAGAGTTAGTCTACGATCGCGATCAATTCTGCTTGCGTGTGAAAGACAATGGACAGGGCTTTGGAGTTGGAAGTATTCCAGCCTCTGAGGGATTTGGCTTACTCGGCATGAGCGAGCGAGCAGAGCGCATCGGCGCACAACTTGCGATTCGGAGTCAACCTGGGGAGGGAACGGAGATTGTAGTAGTGGTTGGGGTGTAGGGTGTGGGGTGTAGAGGTTTAATTACTATCCGTAACCCTTTGAAGGCTTTGGCGGAGCCGAGTAAGTAAGCGTCCTGCACTTTCACACAAACTCATCAGTTTGGTGATGTCATTAAGGTAATTCAAGGCACAGAGATGCTGGCTCTGCGAATCTGAGATGTCAATCCATAGATTTCATGCTTTGGCATACCTTCTGTTATTTGATATACCTCTATTTGATATACCTCGCGCGCCAGTTGCATCGATATTTTCCAGACCTCCAAGTCACGGTAACTTTCCAGCTTACCCATATCCCATATCCCTCATCTCTTTTTCCTCTTCTAGCGTTCGTCTCCCCATAAACGCCCATGCACACCGACCGTTGAAAGTTGATCGGTTAGGATGCAGAGGTTATCTGTGGCGGGTGATGGGCAACGTTATGCCGCTTAATCCTCATTTGGAGCACATTAACGCAACTGGATGGGATCAGCTATTGCAGAGTAGCGATCAATTACTTACAACTGTTACAAAACTTGACTCTTCAAAGATCATTCTGGGAACGACACAGGATCAGTAGGTATAATTAGACCAATGCTTTCAGCTTGAAGCCTGCTCTAATAGTCGCTATACGGAGATTGAATTGTGAGTCTTGTTTTGGAGTGCGAATCCCCACCCCTTAGGGAAGATGAAACAGGAGCAATTCGGATTGGTGATTCAAGGGTTTTGCTAGAACTGGTGATCCGAGCATTTCAAGATGGTGCTTCTCCAGAAACCATTGTGCAAAGATATTCAACGCTTTCTCTATCTGACGTTTACATCACGATTGGTTATTATCTTCGGCATCAGCAAGAAGTAGAATCCTATTTGAACGAGCGCGAACAGCTAGCAGAATCCGTTCGTCAACGTTTTTCAGAAATTCAGCCTGACCTGAGCTTGATTCGATCCAGACTTTTAGCACAACAAACTCTCTGAGCCTTATTATGCTGAGGCTACTGAGTGATGAAAATTTTAATGGCGACATTGTGCGAGGATTGTTTCTTCGCCAACCGACTCTTGACTTATTACGTGTTCAGGATGTTGGGTTGCGAAAAGTGGATGACCCAGCAATTCTAGATTGGGCGGCAAGTAATGGGCGCATTCTCTTAACTCACGATCGTGCAACAATGCCAGATTTTGCTTATGAGCGATTATCTCAAGGACAGCAAATGTCGGGTTTGTTTGTGATCAATGATCAGATGACAGTCAGGCAAATCATCGATGAATTGTTACTACTGAATGATTGTAGCGAACAAGACGAGTGGAAAGGTATTGTCCTGTACTTGCCCTTGTAAACTGAGTAGCGATCGCGGCATAACAAATCGATGGAGCCGACTGTTGAGATGTTGTTTGTAGAGCGTTCGAGGTTATCTGCGGCGGCTCATCTCAATTGTTAGCCCTCAAGTCCTCGGTTAGAGCTGAGCATGAGGCTTATCTGTCAGTAGCAAAGCTGATTTACCCTCAAAGCTGTTTGGTGTGACAGCAGGTTGCAGTAATCGACATAGCAAACGAATACAATCAGAGTTAAACTTTACGCAGAGTTGTTCGTGAAGAACTTGAGCGTATTGAGCGATGAGGGGCTTGCTGAGGGATAACCAGTCACTGCATCAGAAGACCACAAGAGAGTTGGTTGAGTTGCAAAGGTGATCTGCATCTGGTGAGCTTGGTCGTTGAGGCAGAGTACAATAGTCCTTTGATTTCACCTGAAGGATTCCATGTCTGCTGCTAATCCGTTTCTGTCTCTACCGTATGAACCTGCATTTGAATCACTGGGTGAAGACTATTACGACCGTGTTTCTGCGGCGGAGTTTCCTCAGCACACCCTGCGGTTTCGCAATGATGACCTGCTGCCCAAAATTGGACTCGACCCCTCTGAGGTAACAGACGAGCATTTCATTGAGGCGTTTGGCAAGTTTATCGGACGGGTGCCACTGTTAGCTATGCGCTATCACGGCTATCAGTTTGGGGAATATAACCCCTATTTAGGAGATGGCAGGGGCTTTTTATATGGTCAGGTACGAGGTGTTGATGGGGAGCTATATGATTTTGGCACCAAAGGATCGGGATCGACCCCCTATTCACGCGGAGGAGATGGCAGACTGACGCTCAAGGGAGGAGTGCGGGAAGTGCTGGCAGCAGAAATGTTGCATCGCTTGGGAGTGCGAACCTCTCGGTGTTTGAGCTTGGTTGAGACGGGGGAAGGTTTATGGCGGGGAGATGAACCCTCGCCTACGCGATCATCGGTGATGGTGCGGTTTAACCGATCGCACATTCGGTTTGGCACGTTTGAGCGATCGCACACCTTACAACGTCCTGATCTGACTCAACAACTGCTCGATCATGTCATCACCTATTACTATCCGCATCTGCAACAAGAGGGCGATCGCTATGCCCAGTTTTATGCTGAGCTAGTGCAACGAGTCGCTACGCTAGCGGCACAGTGGATGTCTGTTGGGTTTTGCCATGCAGTGCTTAACACCGACAACATGTCTATCACGGGCGAAAGCTTTGATTATGGTCCCTATGCCTTTATCGAGCGATATGATCCCAAATTTACAGCAGCTTACTTTGATTACTTTGGACGCTATTGCTATGCCAATCAACCCTTGATTTGCAAGCTCAATTTAGAACTGTTGCAAGTGCCTCTTGCGGCTGTTATTGAGACAAGCGATCTAGAAGCAGGACTGGCTCAATTTGAAGATCACTACTATGCGGCCTATCAACGTCGCATGTTACACAAGCTAGGTTTTGAGCAATTGCCCGCTTCCCTTGCTGAAAACCTCTTAAAACTCACTATTCAATTTCTACAAACGACTCAGATCGGCTATCACGACTTCTTTTTGTCACTTAGACAACAGTTTTCTCCTCAGTGGCGTGAAGATGCCAACCTGATTTTTGCAGCCTCTGTGTCTCCCAATGCAGATGCTTTAGCGAGTAGCTTTAAACAATGGCGACAAGCCTATCAGCAAACTCTCAGCACCCTGGCTGACTCTGAAATGACTGCTGTAAAGCAACGGCTCGATCGCCACAATCCCAGTACTATTTTGATTCGACCTGAAATTGAGGCCGTGTGGGAACCCATCACAGTAGAGGATGATTGGGAACCGTTTTATGCCTTACTCAAACGAATTCGCGAGTCTGTTGCTGATTAGATTTAGGATGATAAAAGCTTAATTCTGGTAATAACGTTTCGTGGCAAGCTCAACTTCAACTGATACAACCTCTCTGCAACCCCTCAAACAAACCCCATTGTTTGATCTTTGTGTTGATCTCAAAGCCCGTATGGTCGGCTTTTCAGGCTGGGAGATGCCTGTGCAATTTGCGGGCATCGGGCAAGAACATCAGGCTGTGCGGCAGCGAGCAGGCATGTTTGACATTTCTCACATGGGCAAGTTTCAACTGCAAGGGGTTGATGTAATTCAGCAGTTACAACGCCTGGTGCCTTCTAATCTCGATCGGTTAGAGCCGGGGCAAGCCCAATATACCGTGTTGCTCAATCCTCAAGCGGGCATTGTGGACGATTTGATCGTTTATTATCAGGGCACGAGTGAAACGGGTGAACAGCGAGTTTTCTTAATTGTCAATGCAGCGACCACTGAGAAAGACAAAACGTGGTTATTGAGCCATATGGATACCGCCGCGATCGCCTTTGAAGATCTGTCTCCAACAAAAGTTTTGATCGCCATACAAGGTCCGATCGCCGTTCAAACGTTGCAAGCCTTTGTCGAAGAAGATCTGGCGGCTATCAAACGCTATTGCCATCTAGATGGAACTGTCTTGGGAAAACCTGGTTTCTTAGCCCGCACGGGTTATACCGGAGAAGATGGGTTTGAGGTGATGGTTGACCCTGAGGTGGGGCGAGATTTGTGGCGATCGCTTTTAGATGCAGGGGTCGCTCCTTGTGGTTTGGGGGCACGCGATACACTGCGATTAGAGGCAGCGATGGCGTTGTATGGTCAAGATATCGACGAAACCACCACTCCTCTAGAAGCAGGCTTGGGGTGGCTCGTGCACCTGGATGAAAAAGGAAACTTCATTGGGCGATCGGTTCTAGAGCAGCAAAAGCAAGAAGGAGTGTCACGACGACTGGTCGGGTTGCAAATGCAAGGACGCAATATTGCCCGTCACGAATACCCTGTATTGCATGCAGGGTCAGTTGTTGGGGTTGTTACCAGTGGCACTCTAGCCCCCACGGTTGGGCAACCGATCGCCTTGGGGTATGTCTCAGCTGACTTATCCAAATTGGGTCAGACCTTAGAGGTTGAGATTCGGGGCAAAACCTATCCCACCGTTGTGGTCAAACGCCCATTCTACAAAGCTGCGCCTGTAGTATAAGGCGTCAGAGAAAGATTGTTTAGATAGACCTGATCTGTCGAATGCCGCACCTCAACCATCGCGTTGGGGTGTGATCATTTGCTATACGAGCAAAACGACCTGCATCGGCTCAATAAACCTTTGATTTTGGTAGTTCGCCTTCGCGGACTTCGCTCTGGTAGCCGCGAATTGATTCGCTGGGCTGCTTAAACCGAACTGATACCCATTGAAACAGTCTTTACGACAGACCGTCGCCCCTAACTGACTCAGTCCTCCTTGATCAGGGGATGTCGGAGGCAGGGGGTTCTAACGTGTCGTATTCATAACTCAAATTGGTATGACGTTTTTTAAGGGTAATCGAAATCATAGGTTGACATTAAATCGAACGTTCGGTACATTCTATTTATACCGAACGAACGGTCTAATTCTTTGGAGGATTCATTATGCAGTTATATGGTCACGAATTGTCAGGTAACAGCTACAAAGCCAAATTGCTGTTGTCACTGTTGGGTGTGGACTACGAGTGGATTAAAGTCGATTTGCTGACCGGGGCACACAAACAACCTGAATTTCTATCGCTCAATTCATTTGGGCAAGTTCCTGTGTTAGTCGATGGAGAAACCGTGTTAGCTGATGCTCAAGCGATTCTGGTCTATCTGGCACGGAAATATGGCAATGAATCCTGGTTGCCACTGGATGCAGTATCCCTGAGCCAAGTGATACGCTGGCTCTCGATCACAGCAGGAGAAGTGCGCCAGGGGCCAGAATCAGCCCGTCTGTATCACTTCTTTAAAGCCACCAGCATTAATTTAGAGCGAACACTTCAAACATCAGAGTTCATTTTGACTCAACTCAATGATCACCTGACGAACCGGGAATGGTTGGAACTAGGCCATCCCACGATCGCTGATGTAGCGGTGTTTCCCTATGTTGCGCTAGCGGGTGACGGCAAAATTGATCTAACCGCCTATCCTCATGTGTTGGCCTGGATCGATCGCGTCAAACAGCTGCCTGGTTTTGTTGGCATGATTGGTATTGATGCACCTGTACCCGTTTAGGAGAGCACTATGCCACGTAAATTTGGAGAGATTGCCTTTACGCTTGAAGTGCAAGCCGCACAAACAGAACGTGGATCGCGACAAACCTACGAAAAATACATTGCGAATGGGCCTGCGGGTGATGCGATCGCCCCTAAACTTGAGGACTTCATTGCTCACCTGGATGGGTTTTATTTAGGCACAGTCGGTTCCAATGGCTATCCCTACATTCAGTTTCGGGGAGGGCCAGCGGGATTCCTTAAAGTGTTGGATGAGAAGACGTTGGGCTTTGCTGACTTTTCGGGAAATGTGCAATATATCACGGTTGGCAACTTGTCTGGAAATAACAAAGCGTTTTTGTTTTTGATGGATTATCGCCACCGCAGACGGGTCAAAATTTGGGGGCGGGCCGAATTTGTAGAAGGCGAGTCAGAGTGGCTTGAACGTTTGCGAATGCCTGGTTATTCGGCTGAAATTGAACGTGCCATTCTGTTTCATGTAGAAGCGGTTAGTGAAAACTGCCCTCAACACATTCCAATTCGCTATTCAGAAACCGAAGTCGAGGCGATGATTGCACCCTTGCAGGCTCGAATTGCTCAATTAGAACACCAATTAAAACGGTCGTCAGGGCAACCATGAGGCGATCGCTCGGTGTAACTCAATAACTTCTTCATCGCCAACCGATGATATCCTAACGCCATCACTGACTTGACATTACTGATACCAATTTAAACAGTGAACCTTGCACTTGACCCCACCACCTGCGGTACCTCCCCTTGCCAAGGGGAGGTTGGGAGGGGTTGCATTTGCACCGTTTTCACATCAAATTGGTATGACTTGACATCACTTACTTGAGAGGAGTTCATTGTGTCTGATATCCAACTTTCCCCCATTACCCAGACCATTCTGACAGCTAAACGCGAGAAGGGAATCTCCTTCACCGATCTCGAACAGTTAATTGGCAGGGATGAGGTGTGGATCGCCGCTGTGATTTATCGACAGGCTACGGCTTCTGAAGAAGAAGCCAGCAAGCTACTTAAGGCGGTGGGGCTAGGCGACGAATTGATTCCAGAATTGACAGCTAATGCTGACAAAGGGTTGGGGCCGATTGTTCCGACAGATCCTCTGGTCTATCGCTTTTATGAAATCATGCAGGTTTATGGCATGCCCATGAAGGATGTGATTCAAGAAAAATTTGGAGATGGCATTATGAGTGCCATTGACTTCACGTTAGACATTGAGAAAGTCGAAGACCCCAAGGGCGATCGCGTCAAAGTGATCATGAATGGTAAGTTTTTGCCCTACAAAAAGTGGTGATTGAGGGTGCATTTCATTACCTCGTTGTTTCAGCATCTCAACCTCAATTCACACCAAGCATTCACACCAAGCATTAACCCCATCATGGAAACCAAACCCCCTTTACCCCCTTTTACCCTCGAAACGGCTAAGACCAAAGTGCAAGCTGCAGAAGATGCCTGGAATACGCGCAACCCAGAACGAGTGGCCCTGGCGTATACCGAAGATTCAGAGTGGCGAAATCGAGCTGAGTTTTTGACAGGACGAGCGGCGATCGTTGAGTTCCTCAAACGCAAATGGGCAAAAGAACTCGACTACCGTTTGAAGAAAGAACTCTGGTGTTTTATGGATAATCGGATTGCCGTACGGTTTGAATATGAGTGGCATGATGATGCTGGTTTTTGGTATCGCTCCTATGGCAACGAAAACTGGGAATTTGCTGAAAATGGGTTAATGATGCGGCGATTTGCCAGCATCAATGATGTGCCCATTCAAGCATCCGATCGCAAGTTTCATTGGGAGCGTCAAAGCTAAACAGGACAGAAAGGAGCTTCATTCTATGAACCCGTATGAGTTAGTTGCTTGTAGTTTTCATGACGAATTAGAATCCCTGGCAACGCTACGGCAACGGTGCAAAATTATTTATCGCACAGCAACCAATGATGTGGTAGAAGTAGACAGCCGCATTGTGGATGTCTACGCGGCGAATAAAGCAGATTTTCTCAAGCTAGAGGATGGGACTGAAATTCGGCTCGATTACCTCGTTGAAGTGAATGGTAAGCCGATTCAGTTTACGTGTGGGTAGTTGCTGCGCGGGGCACATCCTCACTCCAAAATCATTACTTTTAGACCACTACCTACGTGTGAATGGAATTTAACCATCAAAAGCTTGACACCTACCAACTGGTAGGTAGAGAATCAAGCTATTGTGTTTCGCATTGATTGAGAGGCAATAACTATGAATCTCCAGCGATCGCCCAACCATCAATTATCTTCAAACTTAGAAAAAGGCACTATCCTGCCTGTGCTTTTGATCGAGTTAGAGGAGATTGAAGAGCAACTGGAAACATTGCAACAAACGCGCACCACATTGCTTACCAAAATTGCTCAAGCAGAACAGCAAGTGGCTTGTGCAGAGCAGCTTCTCAAAGCATCTTGTGTTGCCTGTACTTGAGGGTGCGATCGCTTCGCTGTTTGTCAAACGGTTATCGACCCCACACCGGATCGAATCAAAATTAACGTATGAAAGCCGAAACCGCTCAACAGATTCTCGATGTCGCTCAAGACTTAGTGCGATCCCGGGGTTATAGTGCCTTTAGCTATGCCGATATTTCAGAACAAGTGGGAATTCGCAAAGCCAGCATCCACTATCACTTTTGCTCAAAAGAAGAGCTAGCCAAAGCACTAGTCGATCGCTATCGTGAGCGGGTTCGGCAAAACCTCAAACAGCTTGAACAAACGACCTCTGACCCACAAGAGCAACTGATCCAGTTTTGTCGTCTTTATCGTAACGGCTTGAGCCAGGATCAGATGTGTCTGTGCGGCATTCTCTCAGCCGAGGTTGCCGTCTTGCCCAAGCCTGTGCAACAGGAATTGAGCGCATTTTTTGTAGAGACAGAGGTTTGGTTGGCCGCTGTGCTCAAGCGGGGCCATGCGGCGGGCAGTTTCAATCTACGCACCACTCCTGCGGGGGAAGCTGCAATCGTGTTGGCGACGCTGCAAGGTGCTCAGTTAATGGCTCGCACATCAAACGATAGCGAAGCCACATTCGATTGGATTATCAACTCGCTGTTAGCGGTGTTGATGCCAGGGTAAATTTTTTTTGCCCTATTATCTACCTACTAGTAGATAGTTTAATGTCGTTTATTGTTCAAAAGAAAACCCTATGACTTCTGTATTTTCTGGACAAACTCTCATTGTTGTTGGTGGCACCAGTGGCATTGGCAAAAGTGTTGCTCGGTTGATTGTGCAACACGGCGGATCCGCCGTGTTGATTGGCAAACGGCAGGATAAATTGCAAGGGGCGATCGCTGAACTCAGTCCCTTTGGAACGGTATGGGACGAACAAGCGGACATCACTAACCCCACGGAACGAGACGCCTTGATCGATCGCCTGACTACCCAATACACGACTGCAAAATTGCTGGTCAATGCGGCGGGTGTGTTTCTGCCAAAATCGTTTTTAGAGCACACCGAAGCCGACTACGACTTATATTTGGAGATTAATAAAGCAACTTTTTTTATGACCCAAGCGGTTGCAAAAAATATGGTAGAGCAGGGGCAGGGTGGGGCGATCGTCAATATTGGCTCAATGTGGGCAAAACAGGCCGTGCAGGCAACGCCCTCGTCGGCTTACTCTATGGCAAAAGCAGGACTGCACTCGCTGACGCAACATCTGGCAATGGAGCTAGCGAGTCACCGTATTCGGGTCAATGCAGTGTCTCCTGCCGTGGTGGAAACACCCATCTATGAGGGGTTCATTCCTAAAGATCAAGTTCACGCTACTCTGCAAGGGTTTAACACGTTCCATCCCATCGGTCGTGTCGGTCGCTCAGAAGATGTGGCGGAAACCGTTGCTTTTTTGCTCTCCGACAAGGCGACTTGGGTCACGGGGGCAATTTGGGATGTCGATGGGGGTGTAATGGCAGGTCGCAATCAGTATTAGCAGGATTAGAGATCAGGAGAACTTGGATGAAACTTCATGCTGATTTAACTGAACGGGCGATCGCCTTGAGTGACGATATTCCCTGGGTTGACTCGCCCATGCCGGGAGTACAACGCCGCATGTTAGAGCGTGACGGAGCAGAAGTTGCCCGTGCTACATCGATCGTGCGGTATGCTCCTGGCAGTCACTTTTCACCTCACACCCACGGGGGCGGTGAAGAGTTCTTGGTACTTGACGGTGTGTTTTCAGATGAACACGGCGACTATCCGGTGGGCACCTACATTCGCAATCCGGTGGGGTCTACTCACACCCCCTCCAGCCGAGACGGTTGCACAATTTTGGTGAAGCTGTGGCAGATGCACCCTGATGATCAGCAACGGGTGGTCGTGAATACGCAGCGATCGCCCTGGTTTCCAGGTTTAGTGGATGGGTTGCAAGTGATGCCGCTGCATAGTTTTGGTACTGAAAATGTGGCTCTGGTGAAGTGGGCACCGGGAACACACTTTCAATCGCACCGCCACTGGGGAGGGGAAGAAATTTTTGTGCTAGAAGGAGTCTTTGAGGATGAGTTTGGCAGCTATCCTAAGGGCACCTGGATTCGCAATCCATCTGGTAGTATGCACACCCCTTTTAGCCGGGAAGGATGTCTAATTTATGTCAAAACAGGACATCTAAATTAGCCTCTCATGTGGATCATGGTTGAGGGCTAAAAAAATTTTGTTGGAGATGTCGAAATGGGAGGCGATCGCACGTCATCTTAATAAGCCCACAACAAACGAGGCTCTTAACCCATTCTCAATGAGGACAAACAATGCAATATGCCATTTTGGTTTATGAAACCGAGACGATCGTCAGCAATCGCACCAACGATCAGCAAGAAGCTTACTGGGGAGCCTACAAAGCTTATTCACAAGCACTAGCCGAAGCTGGAGTGATCACCGGAGGAGCCGCCCTGCATGATGCCTCAACAGGAACCACCGTGCGATTGCATGACGGACAGCGCAAAGTTCAAGATGGGCCTTTTGCTGACACCAAAGAACAATTGGGAGGCTTCTTTTTAATTGAGGTTCCTGATTTGGATGCCGCACTAGATTGGGCAGCCCGTTGCCCTGCCGCCAGTAATTGCGGTGTCGAAGTGCGTCCTATTCTGCCTATGCAAGGATAGGAGCAAGACCCATGAAACTCTATTACTTTCCTCCCTCGCCCAATACCCGCAAGGCTCATGCCGTTGCCATTCACCTGGAGCTTCCGCTGGAACTCCAATTGGTTGATTTACAAAAAGGCGAAACCCGCACCCCCGACTTTTTGAAGTTGAATCCTACAGGTCGAACTCCGGTGTTGCAAGATGGTGACTTCGTTCTCTGGGAGTCTACTGCCATCATGCAATATCTGGTCGATCAAGTTCCCAATTCGCTGTTCCCAACCGATCCTAAAAGCCGTGCCGATATTCTGCGTTGGCAGAGTTGGCAGCTCGCCCACTGGCATCAAGGGTGTCAGCCTTTGCAATTTGAAAATTTTATCAAACCCCTGTTGCAATTGGGTGAACCCGATCCACATGTGGTGCAACGGGCAACCGAGATCTTTCATCAAAATGCGATCGCCTTGGATAACCATCTCTCGGAACGCAAGTTTTTGGTGAATGACACGCTCACCTTAGCCGATTTTTCGGTTGCGGCTGATTTGACCTATGCCGTGCCAGGACAGTTTCCCTTAGAAGACTATCCCCATATCCGTGCCTGGTATGCTCGGATCGACCTGTTGCCCGCATGGCAACAAACAGCACCGAGAGGCTAGAAGCGCACATGGACGCACGTCGAGTCGCTGAACTGGCAGCCCGTAACTCCTATGGGCGATTGATTGCTTATTTGGCGGTGCAAACCCGAGATCTGGCGATCGCAGAAGATGCGCTCGGCGATGCGTTTTTATCTGCCTTAAAAACTTGGTCAGAACGGGGGGTGCCTGATAACCCAGAAGCATGGCTACTGGTAGCCGCCCGTCGTCGCTTGATTGATCAGTGTCGCCATACCCAGGCTGGCGCGACTGTCGTCAACACTCTCAAACTATTCTCAGTGGAAGGGAGAGAAGACCCTGATATGGATGTGATCTTTCCTGATGAACGGTTGAAGTTGCTGTTTATTTGTGCTCATCCGGCGATCGCCCCTGAGGTTCGCACGCCTCTAATGTTACAAACCGTTTTGGGATTAAACGCTGCACAAATTGCTTCAGCGTTTCTAGTGGCACCCACCACAATGGGGCAACGCTTGGTGCGGGCCAAGAGCAAAATTCGAGACGCGAGCATTGGCTTTGAGTTGCCAGAAGCCAGCGATCTACCGCCTCGCTTAGAGGCCGTGTTGGAGGCAATTTACGCGGCTTATAGCAACGGTTGGGACAATATTACAGGCGCAGATCCGCGGCAAAAAGGACTGACCGAAGAGGCCATTTGGCTAGCGCGTCTCTGTGTGCAGTTGATCCCAAATGAACCGGAAGCGCGAGGACTACTGGCTTTGATGTTGCACTGTGAAGCGCGTCGGGAAGCGCGTCGTGCCCCTGATGGAGCCTATGTGCCGCTGTTGGAACAGGATGTAGCACTTTGGTCAATGCCGCTGATTGAGGAGGCAGAATCTCAACTGACTCAAGCGGCAACCTTGGAGAAACTGGGACGGTTCCAACTGGAAGCCGCGATTCAATCTATTCACGCTCAACGAGCCATCATCGGGCAAATGGATTGGAATGCACTGGCTCTACTCTATGAAGGGCTGATTCAGATTGCCCCAACCCTCGGTGCACTGGTGGGTCGTGCAGCAGCGATCGCGGAAGCCAATGGGGTACAGCAAGGGTGGGCGTTGTTGCAACGGTTGCCCATTGAAACGGTGGCTAACTACCAACCCTATTGGGCACTTAAAGCCCATTTACTGAAACGCTTGGGGCAAACCACTGAGGCTCATGCAGCCTATACTCGTGCGATCGGGCTGGTAGAAGATCCAGCCATTCGTCAGTTTTTGTTGCGTCAATCGCTCGATAGTTGAATAACCCGTCTCAAGTTACTCCGTTCAGCATCACTGTTGTCTATCTTCGTGAAGAGTTTGATAGCACTTCAGTTCAGTTATTGTGCAGATAGCAGAATAACGACTGACAGGACAAACAGTTATGGCTGACCTATCTAACACCCCTGATTACGGAGCAGACTCTGAGGCAATCAGACGAGAAGTTGAACGTGAGTTTGAAGCAGAGTATGGGTCAGATAATCGGATAGACCCAGATTTAGACGTGTTAGAAGACTTAGAATCTGAAGTGGGTTTAAGAGAAGTGGCTCTCGATCAGGCAGCGTTCGACACAGTCGCATCGGATGACACAGATGATTTAGACGCTGATGATGATGGCATTGTTGATGATACAGATGATCAAGCATCAGTCAGCGACCTGCCCCAGGAATTTACAGAATCCTATGGCACAGGGCTACAAGGACAACCGAGCGATCGCGCTGGCACCTATTCGCGACGGGGCGAACATACCATAGGTGAACCCGATTACGTCATCACCGGGGGTGATGTAGATGCCAATTACGACGACGCAGACGCTGTCGGGGAAGAGGCAGTGGGTGGAACCGCTAGTACTCCAGATCAGGATGTTGTGGATGAGATAGGTGCAGCGGTAGGTCTAGAAATGGACGATCGCAGTTTCTTGAGAACCAATGACATGTTAGAAGAACGAGACGATCGCCGCTGGGAGTTAGATCCCAAATCTTCTGAAGATTATCAAAATCGTCGCGATTAATAATATATCAACTGTTTCGACAATTGCTATGGGCAATGACCGCAAGCAGATGTATCTTCTTCTGTGAAGGGGTTTGGCACTGCCAAATCTGTGCAGCAAGGAAGTTGCTCATGTTATACCCATTTAAGCAGTGAACCTTGCACTTGACCCCACCGCCTACGGCACCTCCCCTTGGTAAGGGGAGGTCGGGAGGGGTTGCATTTGCACCATTTACACTGTTTTCAAGCCCCTTGTCCTAACCTGGATGACTATGGCTATAACAGGAATTCGGAATAAGGATTCTGGGGGTTAAAACCGCAGACTTCGGCGTGAGCTCAGTCGAACGCTATACGAAAAAAACCGACCTGCGTCGGTTCGTTAAACCATTCATCTTTCGTAGTCCGTGTCGGCGGACTTGGCTGGGATAGCCGCGAATTCATTCGCTAGGCTGTTAGACTGACCTGATGTTATTTAATTCGCGTTCCTTATGCCAAACCGATGGCACGACGACCTACACCGATTTAGTTAAGAAACCAGCGTTTTTCCATTGCCATTGACCGATGCAGCGATCGCCTCATTGGTAGATGTTGCCATCACGGTTGGTTCTGAGACACTGCTAATTGCAGCGAGTGGCTTACGGGTCGAGCGACGACGCTCACTTTTGGGAACACCACCTGCTTTGCCGTATTCGCTACTGTTTTTGCCATATTTGGCAGCAACCCCTAACAACATCTGTTCCGACAGATCTCGCAGTTGCTGTTCGGTGCCCTTGATTTGGCGGGAGAGGTCATCCAGGTTAGAAAGAGCCGTGTTGTAGGTGGTAATCTGAGTGCGGAGGGCTTGAATCAGAGTGGAATAGGTTTCTACAGTTAATCCATTGCCGAGATCCAAGGTGGGACTCAGCGATTCCAGAGCAGCTTCACGCTTTTCAGCTTTTTGCAAGGTTGGAGAGGATCGTTTTGGACGTGGCACGGTAGATACTCCTGGGTTAAAACTACCTCTGCACTATATTCATTGCGTTAGCCCATCCACCTGCGAGAATTTGGGGAATTTGGGTGGAGCATCATGGAAAAGAGGAATTCCATTTGCGTAAATATTCCCTTCCTGATTGCCCTTATGGAGGGGTAAACCCCTTTTGCTCAACTCTGCGGTGTGGATTTTTGGTGCGCTATTGGGGATTTTGGATGAGAACAATGAGCGTTATTTAGAAACAGTGCGATATTTCTTTATACGATCGCGATCGCACTCATACCAATTTGAATTGGCTTCGCTGCATATGATTCTGTAAGGGCGTTTCGCGAAACGCCCCTACCCAGTTATGTGTCACAATCAAACATTAAATCGGTATCACTTATAAACCAATCGTATTGAGTTACAATCCGCTGTTGCTTTGTGCGATCGCCATTTTCCTAAGAAAAACCAATACTTTACTTAGATCAACATAATATTTTATTATGCATGCGATGATGTTACTCAATAACATTACGATCGCATCGAGTAACGCGACGATGTTAATTAGTAACACGCTGATCGCATCGAGTAACACGCCGATGTTATTTAGTAACACGCCGATTGCATTGAGTAACACGCCGATGTTTCCTTGTGCGATCACGATCGCACTTTATAATAGACAGACATTCTTAAGTAGCCCGCAAATCTCCTTTTGTAAGATCGCGATCGCTTCAAATAACATTGAAGAATTTAAAGCTGCTTTTGGTGATAATCCGTTTGGTAGTATCGCGAGTCTGGCACAGCGCACGGACACAGGGGAGTCAGGACACTTGAGATGGTTTTCTCGTGACTGGATTGTGAAACGGGATGACGATTTAGATATCTCCTGGCTCAAGGATGAAAGCGGGGAGAAGAACAGCGAATTACCTGCATCTATAATTCTTGCTCAGGAGGCGATCGGGGAGTTGGAAGCAGTCATAGCCGAATTGCAGGGAACTTTGCAAGAATTGGGTGAGGATCTTAGTCTGTAGGGATGGAGGGAAAATTATGCACAGCATCACACTCAAATCTCACATCGGTAGTGATGGTTTTTTGAAGGTTCATTTGCCTGATATGAGGGATACGGATATTGAGGTTGTCATTGTCTATCAAACTAGCTTGCCCAAAGAGGTTAAAGTGGTCGATCTTTCGCAGTTTTACGGCTGCATCCAGGATGACTCATTCTTTAGACATCCTCAACCCGAACAACCTGAACGCGAACCTCTGGAATGAACTATTTGCTTGATACCAATGTCTGCATCATTTATCTAAAAGGCAGAAACTTGAACTTAAAGCAAAGGCTTGAGGCGATTCCGGTTCAAGAGATTGCGGTATGTTCGATCGTCAAAGCAGAACTTTGCTTTGGGGCGATGAAAAGTGCCGATCCGGAACGCAACTTTGCCTTACAGCAAAAATTCTTGGCACAATTTGTCTCGCTGCCGTTTGACGATCTTGCGGCTACGACCTTTGGGGTGATTCGATCGCAGTTAGAAACTAACGGAACACCCATTGGAGCTTATGACTTACAAATAGCTGCGTGCTGCTTCGCAGATACCGCAAGGGTTGCTCTAGCAAACAATCTAACCTTGGTCACTCACAACACACGAGAGTTTGGACGGGTGGATGGGTTGCAAGTTGAAGATTGGGAGGTTGAGGTGTAAGCGATCGCAGATTTTGGTGCGAGCCTCAGCCGAACGCTATAAGAGCAAAACCTTGAGCCATCTAGTCTGCGATCCATCTAGTTTGCACAGGACATTCAGCGAAGCTTAGTCGCGCTGTCAAGCTGCGGACTTCGATCGAATAGGCGCAAACTCGATTCGCCAGCCACAACACGGAATATTAAGGGTTTTAGAACTTTTCCACCCTCCCCTAGTCCTCTCTCAGAAGGCTACGGTGTAACACAAATCCCTTAAAACCAACAACCTCGTTCCTTAGGCTCTGCCTGGGAACGTAAATTTGGAGGTTCTGCCTCCTATAAGATGAAGCGGCAAAGCCGCTACCTGATATTCCCAGCCAGGAGGCTAGGAACGAGAGTAATTTTGAAGTGAGTTTAATAAGGCTGTTTGCAGAAGGGCAGATACCTTCACAAACAGCCTTTTTTATAAATCAAATAGGATAGCTATGGCAATCCCAAATGGCTTGTGAGAGTACAACCTGCTCATCTCACAACTGATTTAGGACTGTTATATATCGGCAAAATTATAAAGAAGTAGAAATTGTATTTAGTAACACATTGGGTTATCAAAAGGGGCATTGGAGCCTAAAACTTGAGTATTAAAGAAGAAATTGCACAAAAGGCAGACAAAATTATTCCAATAAATGGTTAAGATGAAGAAATGTTAAGAAGCTCAACAAGTTGAGTTCTTGAGTTCATTCGGTTTTAACTTATGCCAGTGAGATTTGGATTGTGATTTGGTTTCCAGCATTAAAAACAAAAGATTTAGGACTTTCTGTCTTGAAAGAGAAAACACGCACATCATTGGTAGAAGCAAATATTCAACCATTTCAGGGAGTGGCGATCGCCGCAATTATCTTGAGTGTGTGGATGATTAGTTTAGTAATGCTGCTCTCAGCAGATCTATCCAAAAGCTCCCCTTGGCTCATGGGACTTGCTCTACTCTGGCAAACATTTTTGTACAGTGGGCTGTTTATCACCGCTCATGACGCTATGCATGGTGCTGTTTTTCCGATGAACGCTAGAGTTAATAATGCGATCGGTTCATTTGCTGTATTTGTATATGGTCTGTTTTCGTATCGAGAGCTATTTCAAAAACACTGGTTGCATCACAAACACCCCAGCACTGAGTTAGATCCAGATTTTCATGATGGCAGGCATACTAATTTCTTTAGCTGGTACTTCTACTTCATGCAACGATATTGGAGTTGGAGCAGAATACTAGGGTTAATAGTGCTATTCCATAGCATTCACTATTTTCTACATATTTCTGAACTGAACCTCAGCCTTTTTTGGGTTTTTCCTTCTATATTCAGTTCAATGCAGTTATTCTATTTTGGAACATTTTTAACCCATCGCGAACCAGACGATGGCTATACAACAAAGCACCGAGCCAGGAGTACTACTTTTTCAACTTTTTGGTCATTCATTACTTGTTATCACTTTGGGTATCACCACGAACACCACGAATACCCTCATCTTCCTTGGTGGAAGTTACCAGAGGTATATCGTTTGAGATTAGAGGATTCTCAGTAGGGTGTATCCCATCTTTCTAGACCTTGTGAGAGCTTTTAGAGCAATACTAGAGTGATACTATTAATTACCTTTACTTCTCAGCAGTAATGAGTATGAATCCACTCCAATCTCTTTTGATTTTTGTTTTGGCAGGACTCTGTGAGATTGGTGGAGGATATTTAATTTGGTTGTGGGTACGTGAGGATAAAAGTGTCTGGTTGACTGCTGTAGGAGCAGTGTTATTGATCGTTTATGGATTTGTCGCCACGTTTCAACCCGCCAATTTTGGACGAGTTTACGCAGCCTATGGGGGCATTTTTATCATCCTATCGTTGCTGTGGGGATGGCAAATTGATCAGACTGCCCCCGACCGATTGGACTGGTTGGGGACAGCCATTGTTTTAGTGGGTGTTTTAGTGATGATGTATGCACCCCGCTCCTAAAATGGTCGGGGATTTAGGTTTGTTTTAGGGTCGCTTCAGTTTGGGCGATCGCCAACAAGGTCTTCAACACCGAGTCGGGGTTCAAGCTAATCGAGTCAATTCCTTGTTCTACCAAAAATTCAGCAAACTCAGGATAGTCGCTAGGAGCTTGACCACAGATGCCGATCTTGCGATTAAACTGCTTAGCGGTAGCAATCACCCGCGCGAGTTTGCGTTTCACGGCTTCATCGCGTTCATCAAACAAATGAGACACTAATGCAGAGTCGCGATCGAGTCCCAACGTGAGTTGCGTTAAGTCATTGGAGCCGATCGAAAATCCATCAAAAATCTCACTGAAGCGATCGGCAAGTTCAACGTTGCTGGGCAGTTCGCACATGACATAGACTTGTAACCCATTCTCACCTTGAACCAGTCCATGTTTTGCCATTTCCTCTAGCACTTTGCGCCCTTCCGCTGGAGTTCTGCAAAACGGAATCATAGGAATCACGTTTATTAGCCCCATTTCTTCACGCACCCGCTTAAAGGCTCGGCACTCCAACCCAAAGGCTGCCTGATATTTGGGGTCATAATACCGCGATGCCCCTCGCCAGCCCATCATTGGGTTTTCTTCCTCTGGCTCAAACTCACGTCCGCCAATCAAATTGGCATATTCATTACTCTTTAAATCCGACATCCGCACCACCACAGGTTTCGGATAAAATGCCGCCGCTAACATGCCAATCCCAGATGCCAACTTATCGACAAAGTACTCTGGTAAGTCTTCATACTGAGCCGCTAATTGACAGATCTCCCACTTCGCCGCTTTGTCTTTAAGTTGTTTGAAATTGAGCAGTGCTAACGGGTGAACTTTGATGTGGTTGGCAATAATAAACTCAGTGCGGGCTAACCCCACGCCATCATTGGGAATAGAGGCTAGGCGAAAGGCTTCGTGTGGGTTGCCCACATTCATCAACACCTGAGTGCGAGTGCGTGGTAGGTCATCCAACTGCAATTCTTGAATCTCAAAGGGTAATAAGCCGTTATAAACGCGCCCCTCTTCTCCTTCGGCGCAGGACACCGTAACTTCCTGATCATCCTTTAGAATCTCCGTTGCGTGGTCACACCCAACGATCGCTGGAATGCCTAATTCTCTAGCAATAATTGCAGCGTGACAGGTGCGTCCTCCTTGATTAGTGATCACTGCACTCGCCCGTTTCATAATCGGTTCCCAATCGGGGTCGGTGCGTGTCGTCACCAACACCTCGCCTTCTTGAAACTCATCTAACCGACGAATATCGGTAATGATGCGAACCTTGCCTTGACCAATCATTTCACCAACGGCTCGACCTGTCAGAATTGGGGTGAGAGATACACTAGCGAAGTCATCACCTCGATCTTTGGGGCGATCGCTCAATTGATAGGTTCGCAAAACGTTGCTCGTTTTTTGAGAATGCACTGTTTCAGGACGTGCCTGCACTACAAATAAATCACCTGTCGTGCCATCCTTGGCCCACTCAATATCCATCGGACTATAGGTGCCCTGAACACGGGAATAGTGGGTTTCAATAATGCATGCCCATTCTGCTAGCTGCAAAATTTCGGCATCGTTGAGAGCAAATTTTCCTTGGTCTGCCTTGGAGACAGGCATATTGGTCGTAGAACGACCACTCCCTGAGTCGTATACCATTTTGATGTCTTTGCTGCCCAGTCGCTTTTCCAGAATCGGGCGAAACCCTTGCTGAAGCGTGGGTTTAAACACAATATATTCATCAGGATTGACAACCCCTTGCACGACGTTTTCACCCAAACCATAGGCTGCGGTGATTAAGGCAGCATTTTTGAAACCACTCTCGGTATCAATGGAAAACATTACCCCAGCTGATGCCAGATCCGATCGCACCATTTTTTGAACTCCGACCGATAGCGCAACTTCAAAATGATCGAAGTTTTTGAGGGTGCGATAGGAAATAGCGCGATCGGTAAACAGAGAGGCAAAGCAACGGCGACAGGCTTCTAAAACATCATTAATGCCGTTGATGTTGAGGTAAGTGTCTTGTTGTCCGGCAAAGCTCGCATCGGGCAAGTCTTCGGCGGTAGCACTCGATCGCACGGCTACATCAACGCCTCCATAACGGCTGAGGCACGTTTCTAAGTCCTCTCCGTCTAGCCTCTCACAGGTTTCTACCGAGACTCCATACTGCTCTGACAACTGCACATAGGCGCGAATAATGGCTTGCTCTAACTCTGATGGAAACGGTGTATTGAGAATCAATGTGCGGGCTTGTCTGCCACGTTCTTGCAAATTCTGGATATTCTCTACATCCAGATCAACCAGCAGCCGCTGTAATCGGGTTTTCAGTCCTGCTTTTTCCATGAAGTAACGAAAAGCATAGGCCGTAGTGGCAAAGCCTGTCGGAACCCGAACTCCCTTGGGAGTCAGTTGTTGAATCATTTCTCCCAGCGACGCATTTTTTCCGCCCACCAGTGGGACATCAACAATTCCGACTTGTTCAAACCAAAGAACAAATTCTGTTTCCTTTAGATCTGGATTCAAAGGGAAAATATCTGGCCTTTTAGTTGTAATCATGATGCTTTTCTAGGAGTATTGAGGGTGAAAAATATAACAAATAACCAAATTAAAGATTGAATTATATTTCAATCATTTCAATCTTTTTTTTGGGTTATTTGAGGTGAGCTGAATTCAGTGAATGTAGAGAAAAAATTGTAGAAATAACTGTGTTGAAAAGCCCCTAAGATTAAAAATTCTAACGTGCTAATTGATAAGATGGGTGTTGAGCAATTTAAAGTTTTATTGTGATATATAAAGGATATTTCTCTAATTAAATAAACTTTAAATTTAGGATTTTGAGAGCGGTTCATCTATACATTAATTTAAGAGTATGTCTAAATAATAAATATGCCCTCAGTAATCAATGCAACTGAGGATATATCGGCTTTTTAGTACGATCAATTGCGTCGTATGGGTATCTCCCTATAGATAGATAAATGAGAAAATGACTCGCATTTTTAATAAATTTATGTTGCTAAAATGAGCAGCACTTTTACTGTGAAGAACTTTTGAAATGGCATTTTGAAGATGATCAACCTGACCAGACATAACATCAAGATAAAAGCAGAAGCAGTCAACAAAGCAGACGCTATTTCACAGGCGGGTAAATTGTTGGTTGAGAACGGCAATATGCAGCCGGATTACATTGCCAGCATGATGGAACGAGAAAAAGTAGCTCATACCTATCTAGGAAATGGCATTGCTATTCCGCATGGGCTACCGAAGGATCGAGATTTAATTCTAAAAACGGGTATTTCTGTAGTACAGATTCCGGGTGGGGTGGAGTGGAACCCTGGAGAGCAAGTTTACCTCGTTGTGGGGATTGCTGCTAAATCAGATGAACATTTAGAAATTCTCTCAAACCTGACCCACGTATTAGACGATGAACCGACTCTAAAGCGGTTGGCGCAAACCCTTAACCCTGATGATATTATTGCTTGTCTGACTAACCAACCTCCTCAAGCAAGTGCAGCCGCAGGAATGACCTCTGATTTTACCAAGGTCATTGATGTGGTGATTCCGGGTACAGTGGGGCTGCATGCCCGTCCAGCTACGGTGTTAGTTAATGCTGCCAAAGCGTTTGAGTCGGAAATTCAGATCCGGTATGGCGCCCAAACCGCCAGTGCCAAAAGCCTGGTGTCATTGTTAAAATTGGGCGTCGCAGGGGGTAAAACTGTGCGTCTGATGGCACAAGGGAGTGATGAAGATGCGGCACTGGCAACCCTAAAACGGGAAATCGAAGCGGGGTTAGGCGAGGAAGGAGAAGACACAACCCCCATCGCTTTGGGACGAACAATCACCTTTGAATCCTTTGCGATTCCAGGCATTGCAGCATCACCAGGGTTGGCGATCGCTCCTATTTTTCAGTTCAAACGCGGCAAGATTGTGTTTGAGCACACGGCTCTTGATCCAACTGCAGAAGAAACGCGACTGCGGCAAGCCGTGGAGACCGCCAAGGTGCAATTGCAAGACTTGTATGAAGATGTCCAATCGCGATCGGGGAAAGGCAAAGCTGCGATCTTTTTAGCTCATCAGGAGTTTTTAAGTGACCCAGAATTGCTAGAAGGGGCGCTCGCTCATTTGCAAGATAAACACAGTGCGGCGTGGGCATGGCAACAAGCTTATGAACACCGTGCCCATGCGTTAGAGCAACTCCCCGATCCAGTGTTGGCGGGTCGAGCCACTGATTTGCGCGATGTCGGGCGGCGGGTGTTGCGACTGTTGGCAGACCGTGTTGAGGATGAATCCACTCCACCTGACGCTCCCGTAATTTTGATTGCCGAAGATTTAACCCCCTCTGACACAGCGGGACTGAATCCGGCGTTGACACTGGGCTTTTGCACGGCCTATGGAGGACCGACTTCACACAGTGCCATCATTGCGCGATCGCTCGATATTCCGGCGATCGTAGGGGCAGGGCCAGCGATTCTCAATCTCAGTGATGGCACTCGTTGCATTTTAGACGGTGAAAGCGGCAACCTTTATCCCAATCCCTCTCAAGCCGATTTAGATGTTGCTAGAGCGGCTCAACAAGACTTGCAAGCTCTGCGAGAAACAGAGCAATTAGCCCGATTTCAGCCAGCGATGATGACCGATGG
>JANRJA010000099.1:0-8475 GCA_033764315.1 Oculatellaceae cyanobacterium bins.114 | reverse complement strand
CGAACACACTCATGGATGAACCGCTTTCGACGGTTATTAATTCGTTGGGAGAAGAAACCACAAAACTATCTAGCGATGATCCACCTTGCTTTTGCATGTATTGCTATAAGGGCAATTCAGGTTTTCGGATAGGCTCTAAGTAACGGCTCAAACCCTCTCTCAAACCATGAACCATTAACACTGAATCATGAACGCTGAGCCATTCACGATGAATGCGGTTTACGGCTATTGCATGGGCTATTGATCATCAACTTAGCTGGCAAGAATTGATGCCCATTTCGCCCCTCTAATAATGCGAAATATGAACGATGGGGAACATTTCAAGGTGCTCCAGGTCTTCGATATATGTGCTTTCGTTCCCTGGGGGAATGTTCAAAATGATTAGTTTAAACCGTTGGCAGTCGAAAACTGCCGTTTTGATGGCACTTGGGTTAGTGTCTACTGCAATGATTCCGGTGGTGACGGCGACTCGTGTTGCTGCATCTGAGGCGATCGTCGCCCAAGTCTTTTCTCAGCAATCACAACAGGTTGGCATTCCATCTGGCACTGTGATTCCTGTGACCTATGACGAAGCCGAGCGAATTGTGCTCACTCCTGAGGAAACCTCAGATGTGACCTTAATCGTAGAAACTGATATACGTTCGTCTCGTGGCACTGTCTTGATTCCACGGGGCAGCAAGATTGAAGGGCAATTGCAACCCGCTAATGGGGGTAGCCAGTTTGTCGCAGATGAGGTGGTGCTTCCGAGTGGTCGGCGTTATGACATTGATGCATCGTCAGACGTTGTTACTCGCACTGAAACCATCACCAAAGATAGTGACCCAGACATTTTACGAGGGGCTGCTATCGGGGGGGCGGCGGCGGCTGTGCTCTCTGAGATCTTTGGCGATATCGACTTTATTGAGGTTTTGGCGGGAGCCGGAGTTGGAGCTTTAGCCTCTGTTTTGTTGGGGGGCAACGATCGCGAGGTTGAGGTGGTGGTGGTTGAACCTGAAACCGATTTGGATTTGACCCTGCAATCTGATTTTGTCTTGAACTCTAGCCTGCTGCGATCGCGCTAATGGGGCACTAGAGGAAAGAGTAGGTAGATGGAGTGTTGAGTGATGAGTTTTGAGTTTTGAATGATGAGTGTTGAGTTGAGGCACTCTAGCCTGGTGCGATCGCGCTAATGGGGCACTAGAGGAAGGAGTGGGTAGGTAGATGGAGTGTTGAGTGATGAGTTTTGAGTTTTGAATGATGAGTGTTGAGTTGAGGCACCAGAAATCCAAACCTCAAAATTCAAACTTCAAAATTCAAACTTCAAAATCCAAACTTCAAAATCCAAACCTCAAACTTCAAAATTCAAACTTCAAAATCCAAACCTCAAAATCCAAACCTCAAAATTCAAAATTCAAAATCCAAACTTCCCAGTACTTCACTACTCGGATTGATTAGTTCTTTGCATCTGGCTCTTCAGGCTCAGTTGGCTCAACCGGGGCAGAGGTGACATTGTCTACGGCCATTGTGAGGCTATAGTTAATTGGCTCACGCGCCGTAGACACTACTACTACCTCGTAATAACCTGATTGAGTCAGAGTTCCTGACCACACAACATCCCCAGAATCTTCTAGATAAAAAGGAGTTTCTACGGTCGGACGGGGCACATAGATTGAGAGTTGGGTGCTGCGGGGTGGCACTTGCAAATTGAGTCGCAAAATCTGGTCGGCTCTCAAATTAGCAATAAACACCCTGCCTTCACCTGGGTTTAATGATCCACTGACCTCTTGACTAAACGTGCCTTGCTCAAATTGAATGCGTTCTAGAGCGTTATTATTTTGCAGAGTTTGCACCGTATCAAAGGCGATCGCGTGCCAGACCTGCCCGATGGGTTGATCGAGAAAGTCTTGACCTCGTTGCTCAGGATAGAGATGAAAGAACCGAGCATCGGCTAAATCATACAAGGCTCGGCTGCTGACATAGAGTTGATTGACTGTTTGCTTCCAGGCATCTCGGTCAGCTTTGCTATAGCTGCCCAATTTGCGCCGAGCTTCAGTGCTAACAGTCTGTTCTAACTGATCCAGCCATTCCGAGGCGATCGCATCCCATTGTGCTCGCCACTGCGCATCAGTTGAGTCAGTGGTGAGGGTGCGCCCCTGCAATTCGGGATAGCGACTCCGAAAGCTAGCGTCTGTCAGCTTCACCAAAAATGCAGAGTCAATGCCCAAGGCTTCGCGGCGATCGCGCAGAGCATCTTTTCGGGCTTGTTCTTCTGGGGAAAAATCAGAACTTTGAGTATCGGGATTGGTGATATCTCCAGTTGAGGGAGCTTCATTAATCAGGGGCAACCAAGACTCTCTTGCCCACCAACCTACACCGATAACGGCTCCTAACAGGGCCAAAAAGATGACGATACCCACATTAATGCCCGATTGCTTGCGTCTAGCGGGAGGGGCAGGGCGATAGGCAACAGTCGCCGGGGAAGGGGGTGGGGGAGCCGGAAAAGAAGCAGGAGTCGGAAGAGGCGGATAGGCAGGATAGGGGGTAGAGGAGTCTGGAAGGGGAGGGGGAGAATAGCTCGGAGATGGGGGAAGAGACCCTCCAAGACTCTGCAAAACGGCTGCCGCTGAGGGAAAGCGATCGCCTGTTTGAAGGGCTAACATGCGGCTCAAGACAGCTGTCAAGGTGGGGCTGAGGGTAATTAAAGACTGCCATCGAGAGGGCGTTGCCGCATCACTCACAAACTCCTGCGGTTCCCTACCTGTCAGCAAAACCAGTGCCGTCACTGCCAAGGCATATAAATCGCTTTGAGGATAAACCTGACCCGTTTGCAGTTGCTCAGGTGGAGCATAGCCAATTTTGCCAAGTCGAGTTGATTGAGGTGCGACTTGACCCGGTTCGACAAATTGAGAGGCGATCGCCGCTGCAACTTGTTTGACTCCACCAAAATCGATCAACACCGGGAGTTGATCGGTCGATCGCAAAATTAAATTATCGGGAGAAATATCGCGGTGAATCACCCCCACCGAGTGAATGTATTGCAACACAGGCAAGATTTGTCGCAACAGTTGAGTTACTTCTGGCTCTGAGAAAGTCTGCCCTTGTAGTTTACGAGCCATTAACAATTGGTTGTAGTTACTGCCCTCGACAAAATCTTGCACGAGAAAGAGATGTCCCTGTTCTTCATAATTGGCACGAAACATCTCCCGAAATCTTGGAATTTGAGGGTGCTGCAACTTGTAGAGCACCCCTGCCTCACGCTCAAACAACTCTTCAGATTTTTGCAGTGCATAGGTTCCTCGAACCTGGGGTGCAAACTCTTTGAGCACACAGGGTTCGTTAAAGCGGTTGATGTCTTCTGCTAAATAGGTGCGTCCAAACCCGCCATGCCCCAATTCACGAACTAGCCGATAGCGATCGCCCAAGATCATCCCTGGATAAATGCCAATCCCTACGACTGTCAGTTTTTCTCCGCACAAATGGCAAAACCGACTTCCCGGTGCATTTTGATGCCCCTGGCTACAACGAATGGTCATGGCTGCGATCTCCTGGGCACAATTGCTCCTGCTGAGACTGAACTAAGTTGGGGTAGTTTGCTACTAAGTGGATAGTTCCGCTAGAATCCATCATCCAACCCTGTACTTCTATCATGTCTATAGGAGCAATAACATCCGCAGTAGACACTTGTGCCAAGGGGCTCTCATCTCTCGCATTTGTGGGTGTTACCCAGGTTGTCAACACATCGTCACTGCCGAGCAACTCCGTGGGATTTGCAGGTAATCCTCCTCGTCCAGTAATCACAAAACTACCCAGTTCTTGCAGTGCCACTCCTGCGGTTGGGCAGTTTTGAGCAATTTGCTGAGAGGGATCTACCAGAGTTGTTGGTAATTCGACCACTCCTTGGGTGGGATCGATATCTGGAGTGTTGATCAAGACTTCGCCATCGATGCCGATGTCTGAACTGGCGGTGATGTCGCTCAAGGGCGTGAGGCGATCGCGAAACTCAATTCCCACAATGCTTTGAGTGGTGATGTTGATGTTGCCGCCGCGTCCTTCAAAGGCATTTGCCGTAATATCGCTGTCCTCTGTAGGAACGGCTGTAATCAAGTCAGCGGCGATCGCAATGTTGCCTCCGTTGCCATCGGTTTGAGCCGTTCCTGCTGTGGTTGAGATACGACTGCCTCGGCGTAACAGTAATTGTTCTGTGTTTTGGATCTGGATATTGCCACCATCGCCAGAGGTGGTTTCAGCCACAAGATTAGCTTGCTCGTTAAGTCGGACGGTGTTGGCCCGAATAGTCAGATCTCCAGCCGGAGCTGAGCCACGACTGCTGACGGTAATTTGGGCGCGATCGCTCACTTCTAGGTGAGGAGTGATCAGTTGTATCCCACCTGCCTGTCCTGTTGAGTCGGTTCCTGCTGATGCACTCAAATTGCCAGATGCGCCCAACTCCAACAACTCAGTGGCAGTGACCCGCAACTGACCCGCATTGCCCTGTGCCACGGTTGCTACCGAGATCAATCCTCCTTGCAAGCTCAAGCGTTGGGTGGCGATTGCTACATCTCCTCCCTGTCCCTGACTGGATGTGCTGGTGGAAATCGCTCCTCCATCGCGAACTCTCACTTGTCGAGCAGAAATTTGAATATCTCCCGCTCGTCCTGAATCAGTAATGCCTTGAGCTTCGCTGGTCACGCTACTGCTGACCAAGCCGTTGGATGATTGGCCTGTGATATCGACCAAGTCAGCGGTGATGGCAATGTTGCCACCCTGTCCTCGGCTCTGAGTCGTGGTGGAAATACCTGCTCCCGCTTGAATGCTCAGTTGACGAGCCGAAAGAGTTATATTTCCGGCGTTGCCAGCTATGCCCGTGCCTAATGTTTCGCTGGCTAACCCAGTGCGAATTTGACCATTGGCTGAGATGCCGCGTAGCGTAATCACATCAGCGGCGATTTCCAGATTTCCCCCTTGACCGATGCCACGGGTTGAGGCAGCTATAAAAGCCCCATCCTGCAAGGTCAACCGCCCTGTGGTGATTGCCAGATCGCCTGCTGCCTCTCGCCCAAATGTGTCAGTTCGTAGGGTTGTCTCCTCCGTCATCGTAAAAAACTCACTGGCATTGATGCGAATGTTGCCTCCCCGACCTGCCCCAATAGTACGAGAGGTGATTTGGGCACCATCCCGCAACTGGAGCGATCGCCCTTGAATGTTGATATCACCGCCCCGCCCCACACTCGTGCTCTGGAACAGGGGTGACACCACACCGCTGATGATGCCACTGGGAACATTCGCTGCGTTTCTGCCTGTTAATGTCACCCCCTCTGTTACGCGAATGGTCACTCCCCCAGCGTTGCCCTGTCCTGACGTGCTGGTGTTGAGTTGTGCCCCGTTGGTTAAGGTGAGCGATCGCCCCGTGATGATTGTCTCGCCGACATTGCCCGCAAAATTGGGCAACCCAAAATTGGCAATGAAGGAAGAATCTGCCAGCGTAACATTGCCTGTTGCATTGATGATAATGTCACCCTCCGTACGGCTGGCTGTCCCCCCGCTTAAGACGAGAGCCAGTGCACTGGATTGAGATAGGTCAACATTTTCCGCTGTGAGGGTGATGTGGCTCTGTCCTTGCGATGGCAACAATACTCCAGAGCCATTATTCAGGGTGATGTTGGCGCGTCTCACCCCAACGGGAAACTGCAACTGGGGCGATCGCCCCAGATTCAAACCAATGGTGCCCGGTTCTGACAAGCCCCCCAACTCTACCTGAGCGTCTGTCCCAAAGGCTGTTCCTCTTGCCTCAAAGCGGATGTCTCCCCCGACTAACAAGACATTACCCCCTGTTGGAATGCCCAATCCCACTAGGGAACGGTTTTCAATGGAGCCACTCGCCCGTTGTGTAAATACCAGAGCAGAAGGGGCGATTGTGAGTAATGGCGGTGCTTCAGGATTCGTCGCACTAAACCATCCCTGATCTCCGAACTGCACTGCATTTGCCGTTGTTCCCACAAAGGAACCTGCTATGTCCAATTGACCATTGGGACCAAATAGGATGCCATTGGGATTGAGCAGAAATAGGTCAGCCGTTCCGCGCACACCCAACACTCCTAAAATGTTAGAGGGAGTTGTGCCTGTGACTCGGCTTACAATTGTTTCAATGCCAGAGGGATTGACAAAATAAACACTGCCACGGGTCGGCACATTCAACTCTCGAAAGCTATGGAGCAAGTTTGTTCCACGTCTCGCGCCACCATTGATTTCAAAGTTAAGAGAGTCTGATGAAGTCGCAATCGACCTTTCTGCCCCTAGAGTTTCGTCGGGTGTGACTTGAGCAACGGTTTTAGAGGAAAGACCCCAGCAGCCTAGAATGACCAAAAGAGGTAGCCATGATAGTCGTTGTTGAGCCATGTGAACCTCTCTGATGAATGAGTCTGGTGCCTAGCTTCATTGAGCTTGATTCAAGCCATGAAGTTTTGCAGAAGCAGTCGGAGATATAGCGCATTTTTTACGACCTTACAATTAGGGCATCATTGGATCAACCAATAGCAATATTAAACGTGCCATTGGTCAAGCCATTGAACCCATCCGTCACACTAAAACTAAATTGATCAGTTGGGGTAAAGGTCAACAAAAACACCTCATTGTCATTGCCATCAGAACGATTCCACACAAGGTTCGTTCCAGCAATACCAACAGCTTTATCTTGTGTCGTATCGTTTGTAATTTGACTTGTCAACCCCGTAGTGCCGTTATAGAAAAATACATCTCGAAACTGTTGAGTATTAACATCAAGGCTATTCATAATGACGTTGGAGCCTGAAATGCCAAGAACAATAGTATTGGTGTTGTCGGGTGAAATTTTGGTTGTGGTAACTCCGTTGTAGAGAAATACATCAAGCCGTTCATTACTCGCTACACTACCACTTGTTGCTGTAATCGTTCCACGATTCCACACAATATTGGAACCTGATATACCCCCAACGGGAGCAATGTCTTGATTGGTGTTGTTGGTCAGTTGGGTTGTGACTCCAGTTGTGATGTTATAGACAAAGATCTCAAAATCATTACCGTCATAGCCACTCCAAATTACGTTGGCTCCAGAGACACTCGCTGAAAGCTCTGGTTGATTATTGTTGGTCAGTTGGGTTGTTTGACCTGTGCTGCCGTTATACAGGAAAACTTCGGAAATAGTGGTTGGTTGCCCCAAGACATCTAAATCAGTGATCCACACCACATTTGCGCCTGAAATTCCGTAGACATTATCAGTGCCAGCGTTGTTGGTCAGTCGGGTTACGGTGTTAGTGGTGCCGTTGTAAAACATGATTTCGCGATCGCTCTGGTCAAAACTATTCCAGGCGACATTAGAGCCTGAAATTTTACCTGGAAAACTGAGTTCAACTCCTGGAACGAGGTTGCTCGAAAGAGGGGTTGTTGTGCCTGTAGTGCCGTTGTAAAAGGAGACGCGAGAGTTAGCTGATAGCAGCACATTGGCATCAGAAATGTCAGCAGCAGAGTCGCTCGTCGTGTTGTTGGTTACTTGAGTGGTTTGACCCGTGGCGATGTTATAGAGAAATACTTCAGAGTCTCCATCAGAGCCATTCCACACAACATAGGAACTTGAGATACCGACAGCCGTGTCATTTGTAGTGTTGTTGGTGAGTTGTCGAGTCGTACCCAGGTTGACATAACGGAGGCGATCGCTCTCGATATCGGCTTGAGTAAACCGGCTACCCACGGCTAACGGTGTACCATTCAGTTGTAGTTGACCACTCTGGGGCAATGTGGTCAGCGTGTAAACCAGTTGCGTCGAGGGTTGTTGAAGATCGGCAACTCTCAACAGATTGCCTGTGATGAGAGCCGTTTCGCGTTGCGACGCCCTTAAACCTACGTTATTGACTAGATCAGGTGCGGTGTTGTTAGCAGAGATGGGTTGAGTTGATGCTGTCAGCTTGAATCGAGTGCTGCCTCGATCTCGCAAAGACACCCGAAGATAATAAATTCCACTGTCTACAAGCGTATCGATCGCCTCATTCTGAGTTCTGCCTCGACGAGACTGCGAAATAGCACGACCTCGACGGTTGAGCAAAGCCACATCAGCATTAGCTCTCAACTGCGTAAGTGTCAGGCTTAACCGACTCCGATTACTCAGATTAATGCGGTAAAATTCAACCTTGTCTTGAGGGTTCAGCAGTCCCCGCAGCACACGCGATCGCTCACTAACAGTTATTCTCCGAGCCGTTCGGAGAGTGTTTCCAAGACCAACAGCCATAGGGACTACACAAAACTTTTGGTATCGATTTTAACTGAGAATATTGTTGAAATTAGGGTAGTCCTAAATTGGTAAGGATTTTGGGTGGGGCGGGCACAGCCCGCCCCACCCAAAATCCTTACTTGAATACCACTACCAAATCGTGAATGTTTGTCCCAAACAATGCAACTCTAGTAGAGTTGATTGTTCCAGAGGGAAGGTTGAGTCATGCGATGTGCAGTGATTAGTCGAGCAGGGCA
>JANRJA010000080.1:0-17911 GCA_033764315.1 Oculatellaceae cyanobacterium bins.114 | reverse complement strand
ACCTTACGAGAGGCAACGGCCGCTTGGTCAACTGATGTTAACAACACTCAACGGGGTGTTGATTGGCAGATGAAGATCGATGATGCTCGATGTAAACTCACTTCTGTCTACCCTAAAATTAAGCTGTGACACAGCACTAGTTGCTGTATTTGCAACAGGTCTCGCATTCGTTAGACTCTTTGGCATCCTGTCAAACTTCAACGCATTAATTGATCTCAAAGGTTCTGAAGAGGTACTCGAAAAAGTCATTCTGTACACTATCGCTATTTCGCTTGGAGCAATCAGCACAATTATTCTTTTTAGAAGAAATGGCGAAAATTTACACCCTGACCATACCAAAAAAGCACTCGATCGCGTCACGAATGCGTTGATCGTTCACACGAGTACGGGTTTGCTATCAAGGATTGCCGTACAAAGTGGAATCATCCCCTCCAACAAGGCGTACTTTGCAGTTTTAGGACTGGTCTGGTCAGTCTTTTGGATTCTGGCTTGCTGTTCTTTAGCTAAAGCAAAGGGACATCATCCAATCTGGGGAGCAGTGGGAATTTTTAATCTATCTAGCACGTTGCTTTTGTCCCTTCTTCCAGATAGACCAAGACATTCAGCAGATTTATAGTGAGCAGGAAATCTACAACACGGTTCAAAATCTGTTCTACTTAAAAGGGTGTTTGATGAAGTTTTAGGGAATTGAGCGATTGAGTTTTTCAGAGATTGAGTCCGAACAAGGGAGCCTTTTTAGCCACATCCCTGTGTTAGCGAGGGAAGTAGTCGAAGGGTTAGCCGTGCGATCGCGTGGGCACTACTTGGATGCAACGGTGGGTGGGGGTGGACATAGCTCCCTAATTTTGCAAGCGGCTGATGATGTGCGGATTACTGCCCTGGATCAAGATCAACAGGCGATCGCAGCGGCTCGTATAACGTTAGCGGAGTATGGCGATCGCGTTCAGTTCTATCACAGCAATTTTGCCGATTACGACCCCGGTGAGAAACGGTTTGACGGCATCCTGGCAGATTTGGGGGTGAGTTCAGCGCAATTTGACATGGGCGATCGCGGTTTTAGCTTTCGGCACACGGCCCCGCTCGACATGCGAATGAATCAAACGCAATCATTAACAGCGGCTGAGGTGATTAACTCCTGGGAAGAAGTTAAGTTAGCCAATTTGTTTTTTACCTACGGTGAAGAACGACTGTCTCGACAAATTGCCCGACGGATTGTGCAACAGCGTCCCTTTGAAACCACAACCGCACTGGCAGAAGCGATCGCCCATGCTGTCCCACCCAAATATCGCTACGGGCGCATTCATCCTGCCACACGCACCTTTCAGGCCTTACGAATTGCGGTAAATCGCGAGTTAGAGGTGCTGGAAACCTTTTTGCAAAAAGCTCCCCACTGGCTCAAACCGGAAGGCCGGATTGCCATCATCAGCTTCCACAGCCTGGAAGATCGCATCGTCAAACATACCCTCAAAGGTTCAGAGCTACTGAAGGTGATCACCAAAAAACCAATCGAAGCTACTGAAGAAGAGATACGGCAGAATGGACGGGCGCGATCGGCTAAATTACGAGTTGCGATGCGATCGCCTGAACAGTTAGAGAGCTTTTAACTCGGTGGGTTGAGAGGCAAAATATTGTTGGATCGAGGCTGCATCATCTTGACCCAAAACGAGTTGTTGATAGGCAACTTCTAAATTGTTAGAAAATAATCCCTGAAACAAGTAATTTGCATAGGCGGCGGGAACGGTGGTTTGAGCGATCGCTTCCTCCTGAGATAGCCCTGCTTCTTTCCACCTTGTAGCCAGAGCTTCCAAATCAGTCAAATAGGTTTTCTGGGTCACCAGAGTCGTGCGATCGCCTAGAGGCCCATGTCCCGGTACAACCTTAGCCGTCCCATAGTTGCTAATCAACTTATCCAAATTTTCCTGCCACACTCGAATATTGCCATCTCCTAAATAGGGAATTCGCTGAGAAAAGAGCAAGTCGCCTGCTACCAGCACGTCTGCGTCTGGAATATAAGCGATCATATCCGTGCCACCTGAATGCCCGTCAAACTCCCTCAGTTGAACCTGGCGATCGCCCAGCCAAATCTCCTGACTACCATTCACCACAACATCTGGAGGGGTTACATTGGGATCCATTTCTCGATTGCGGGTGAGCATAAACTCGCGAATAGGGCCCCGCCCAAGCAAAGGAAGTCCCTGAGATTTAGCGGCTGCATTTCCACCGGAGTGATCGAAGTGGTAATGGGTATTAACGACATATCGAATCGGTTGGTCGGTCAGGGTCGCCACCGTAGAAAACAGAAGATTGGCAAGAGCTTCATTCTGGAAGGGGTCTAAAACCAAGACACCCTCTGATCCAATAACAACTGTGGCATTACAAATAGCCACTGTTTCTGGATCAGCAGGGGGAAAATCAGTGCTGGAAATGAAACTGTAAACGCCATTAGCCATTTCTTCTACCCGCACTCCTGCAAGGTCTAAGGTTAAACTGGTTGGGGTTTGAGCAGCGGTTTTGGGTTGCAAGCTCACAATCCCAGCTAGCGTCACCAGGGCGATGATAAGACCCACAATCCATTGACGAAGGTGTTGCATGGCTATTGTGTAGAATTTTTGTGCGAACTAAATAGATGCCATCAATACTACTCTGGGCTTCCGAGTTCGACTATCTCCAGTCAGGTGATTCTTTAGACAAAACCATCCAAATCTGCCCAAAGTAAACTGTTGTCAAATTGCTGTTGTCAAATTGTTGTAGAGCCTTAGCCACATGTGATGGAACGGAGGCGAGTTAGAAAGCCCCCCCAGAATCAGGATTTGAACCATTGCCTTTGCCCTAAGCTTTCTAACCAAAGCTATATTTTGCAGCCCATCAACTCGAACTATGGAAACTCCATCGTTTCAAGATTACTTCTCAAAACAGGCAAGCGACTATGCCAAATATCGTCCCCACTATCCAGAGGAGTTGTTTGCCTACTTAGCAACACTTGTCACCCATCACGAAACAGCCTGGGATTGTGCTACGGGCAATGGGCAAGTGGCGATCGGCTTGATGCCCTATTTTCAAACCATCTATGCAACTGATGCCAGTGCGACTCAAATCGCCAATGCCTTTCCCCACGATCGCATTCATTACTCCGTTGCCCCAGCACGCAGTAGCGGCTTGCCCGATCACTCGGTCGATCTGATTACCGTTGGTCTTGCGCTGCACTGGTTTGACTTGGAACCGTTTTATCAAGAGGTGCGGCGAGTGGCTAAACCCCAAGGGGCGATCGCCGTCTGGGGGACTGGCATGCCTGTTATGCCAACGGCTCCTCAAGCGGTGCAATCCTTGTTGAAAGAGTTTGACCAGATGATTCAACCGTTTAAGCCACCCCAGGTGCAACTGGTAGACGAGGAATATAAGACGGTGCCCTTTCCATTTGACGAAGTCGTTACTCCTGCTTTTACCCGAACCATTGCATGGACTGCCGAGCAGTTTATGGGTTACGTCAGTACCTGGTCAGCCACCCAATTGTTTGCAGAACGCCACGGATGGAGTGCGATCGCCCAGTTTTCTGATCAGCTCAAATTAGCCTGGGGAGGCGCAGCACTTCGTCCTGTCGAGTGGTCGATTTATTTAAGAGCCGGTCAAATCAATGACTAGCTCACCGGAATCGTGAATACCCAATCTTTATATTGAGGGTCGCGGTTTTCGGTAATGGCAGTGAGCTTGTCACGCAGCTTTTCGGTGATGGGGCGATCGCCCGTAAAGTGATAGTTTTCAATACGGCTCACTGGAGTAATGCGAGCCGCTGTGCCGCTGAGGAATACTTCATCTGCAATAAACAATTCTGACTTGTCAATCGCTCGTTCGACTGTAGGAATGCCTAAATCCTTGGCGATCGTCAGAATACTGTTCCGGGTGATCCCTTCTAAGATATCTTGCTCAAATCCAGGAGTAATAACCGTTCCATTCCTCACGATAAAAATGTTCATGCCAGAGGCTTCGCTGACTTTGCCTTGCGAGTTCATCAAAATTGCCTCATCAAATCCTGATTCCACCGCCTCAGTTTTAGCGAGTGACGAGGTGATATAAGCACCGCTAATTTTTCCTCGTAACGGCAAACTCCGATCTTCTTGGCGATACCACGAGCTAATGCGACAACTGACTCCCTGAGGAGATAGATAGTCACCCAGTTCTAACCCATAGACAAAAAAGTCTTTTTCAACACTATGCAACCGAGGAGAAATGCCTAAATCAGAGGTATAGATTAAGGGGCGAATATAGAAAGACGTAGTGGGCTGGTTCTTTTGAACAAAGTCTGTGATGATCTGCTGAATTTTGTCAGCCGGTAAATCAAAGTGCAGAAAACGGGCACTGCTACTCAGCCGTTGACAATGTCGATCGAGTCGGAACAGCAAAATCTGCTTGGGGTTTTGGGGATCAGGAATTCCTCTTAACCCGCCAAATGCAGCAGTGCCATAATGAAGGGCGTGGGTTGCTACGGAAATTTTGGCATCCGTAAACGGAACAAATTGATTTTGAAAATAGGCGATCGGCAAAAAATTATGCATAGCAGCAGTAGTCCTCCGGAGATAGCACTGAGAAGCTGACAGATTGTTGCACCACAGGCAGATTTAGCAAGGTTTTCTAGACTCAGGATGTAGATTGTATCCAAAACTTAACTCCCTAGTCTACGGAAAGCAATGCTTTGTCGTACTATCTCGGTCGTACTAGTCGGACTATTTTAGCCATACTACTTTGATGCGCTGATCTGTCGAGGCAACTCAATGATGACCGTTGTTCCTTGCTGAAGTTGACTAGTAATCTTGATGCTGCCATTCATCAACTCAATTAACCTATGGGCGATCGCCAAGCCCAACCCAGTCCCAGAATAACGCCGTGTAATCGTTTGATCGACCTGACGAAATCGCTCGAAAATATAGTGCAGATCCTCTTGCCCAATTCCAATGCCAGTATCTCGAATGGTCAACTGCAAGCGATCGCTCGACAGTTCATGCAACGTGATGTAGACCTCACCTAACTCTGTAAATTTAAGCGCGTTATATAGAACTTTGAGTAACACCTGCCGTAAGCGATAAAGATCATTGACCACACAGGGGTCAGCAATATTTAGTTGAGAGATTAAGGTTAATTGTTGCCGATTGGCTTGAGCTTGCACCTCATCAATTACCGCTGAAATAACCTGGGCAATGTCAAATTCTTCTAACTTCAGAGACAGATATCCTGCCTCCAATTGAGACAAGCTAAGAATATCGTCAACCAGAGTCAAGAGTTGATGTGCATTTTTGAGAATGCGATTGACCATATCAATCTGGATCAACGTCAATGAAGATTGATATTGGCGTAATAGAAGTTGTGAAAATCCAAGAATTGCGTTTAACGGAGTTCGCAATTCATGAGACATGATATTGAGGAAATGACCTTCGATTGAAGATGCGTGCTGTAATTGAGGCTTGACATGGCTCGATGAAACCCTAGCCTTGCCCAAATTTTCATCAGGTGAATGGTCTGTCGTGAATGGGGAACAAACCCCAATCCAAGATCTCACACTACTATTTTCTACAATTGGAATAACTCTCAGCCTGAAATATGGCTTCAATTCATCTTTTTGAATCTCGCTTGCTTGCGTTGGATTGGCTTGCAAGAGGCGACATGAAAAGGTAAATTCAGTTTTTGCTTGACTTGCACGCTGCCATTGCTCTAAGAAGCGATCGCGATCAGCGATATCGATTGCATCACCCATGTTTTGTGGCGATTGACCAGGAGTAGTGGTCGTTAAATCAAGCCAAGTCTGGTTGCACTCAATGATTTTTCCGTCAGCATCAACAATCCATGCAGCTTCAAGAAATAACTGTAATAATTGCCTTATCTGTAGCTGCGATATGTGTAATTGAGACTCCAAGTGCTTTACATTCAGTTGGTGTTGATTAATCCCAAGGGGCACATGGCTAGCACTTTGAAAGGGCTGATTGGGGAACATATTCATAATATTGATGTCTCCAAACAGCCATTGTTTGAGTCATATAAAATACCGTAACCACCAGAAGTCTATAAAAAGGATGAGAATAGAATAATCTTCTCCTCTACCTTAATAGGGATATGCACTTGAAACTTAGGCAGTATATTTAATCTATCTCCTTAACATTGTTGGTTAATCAACGCCAATTGCCATCGTCATAAAGTCATAGAAGTTACATAATATGAGCGAAATTCAAGTTGCCCTCATTGAAGATCACGATCTAACTCGCGTTGGAATGCGAACAGCTCTACAGCAACAAGTTGGCATCAAAGTCGTTGGTGAGGCTGCTAACGGTACAGAGGGTTTACATCTGTTGCAAACTTCTGTGCCTGATGTGGCCATTGTCGATATTGGCTTACCCGATATTGATGGGATCGAGCTAACTCGTGAATTTCGAGGATTTCAGGCTGATTCAGAAGAATATAAGACAAAAATTCTAATTTTGACTTTGAATGACAGTGAAGATGCAGTGCTTGCAGCCTTTGCTGCTGGGGCTGACTCATACTGTATGAAAGACGTCAGTCTTGATCGCCTACTAGAAGCCATTCAAGTCACGTACGATGGTCATAGTTGGATTGATCCAGCGATCGCTCGATTAGTGCTCAAGCAAGCACGTCAGCCTATCGGAGAAGGAAAAGTCAAGCCTACTGTGGCGATCGATGCGGTTGCGCCAGAGTATAGTCAAATTTTAGAAACCTATCCATTGACCGAACGCGAACTAGAGGTGCTAGAGTTAATCGTAGCAGGATGCAGCAATGCTACAATTGCTGAAAAGCTTTATATCACCGTAGGGACTGTCAAAACCCACGTTCGTAACATCCTAAACAAACTTTGTGCAGATGACCGTACCCAAGCCGCAGTGCGTGCTCTGCGCTCTGGATTGGTAGGCTAATGCCACTCCATGCACCTTTGCATCTACCTCTAAACAGCCCATTCAAACGAATTGGCTAAGCTAATGGGAGTGAGGTCACCTTGCTCCCATTAGCCTATTTAAAAGAACCATAGAATTGACAGGTGGTGCCCCCAACCCCATCTGGGTCAACAGAAGTGCTGTCATTAGTCAAAAGAGTAGCCCATAAAAAACACCTCAACGGGTTCGTCATCTTCATAGCAGATGATGTGTCGGCATTCTCCCCGTCCGATGGTGTCAATAAAATCTTCGTAAATGTCAAAGTCTTCATCGGCATCAGGTAAAGCTTGTTCTTGTAAAATGACCGCTTCTATCATTTTGCGAGCGGGTTTATCGGTGCCAAACATGCTTAACAACAGGTCTGGTGAAACAGAACACGTTGCACATAATGCGGGTTCCTCCGACACTTGAGCAATGTCGAGAATAGATCGCGTTCCATCTGCGTCTGCTGCTTCCAACGCTGCCTCAATCGATGGATAGGAATCGGATGAAGGATATAACGTCTTGACCTCTTCATTTAGCTCAGGATCAAATGGGAACGGCATTACCGGATTGTATCGACCTGCCTCAAACTCTTGCTGCCTTAATGTATCTAGGGTTGTAGCAATATCGGGTTGATAGGGCGTGAAGTAGTAATACGGATGAGAACCCATAGCTTTTGATAGAGGGGAGAAAATACAGTTTTAGTTTTCCCTGGTTGCTGGTAAATTTGTCCTCCTTTTCTTAGCAACCTCTAAGTTTTGTTGATTTGTAGTCACCATCCGGAGAATGGGTTGAATTTTGGGAATACTGGGAGAAATAATTGAGTAAACCCCCATGCCCATGCGCCGCAACACCACTAGAGGCAAAATTCGCCCTAAAATCAGCACTATGCCCCGGCAAAAGTCTGAAGCTGCTGCCTTTTTAGATATCTATAAGCTTGTCGTTGAGAAGAAACGTCTCCAGCAAGAGTTACAGAGCATGGATGAGCGACGACAGCAGATTTGCGATCGCATTGTCGTCTTAGATCAACAGATTGACCACCTAGAGGGCACGGTGCAACAGATGCGAGATGTCAGTCAGCAAGATCCCAATGCTCCTAAACTGACCACTCGACCTGCCCCTTTGACCTCAGACACATTTGAAACGCTGTTTTTGGAGTATTGATCGTCGCTTTGAGGGGTGCTAATCAGGGAGACTTCGGGATCAGGATTTTGGCGGTTAAAACCGCGGCTTGGCTCTAATAGCCGCGAGTTCATTCCCCAGGCTCCTAAGCTGAACTGACATTGATCAGGGTGAAGCATTCGGGTCATGATTGACCCCAGGAAAGAGCCTTAATTGAGAGTGTTTCGCCCCTACAGATTCCCTACAGATTGTTTTAGTCTTCATTCCAAAGCCGCTCTAGCTGATAACGCCAGGCTCCTAAGACAGCTTGCCGTTGTTCCGTGTTTTGGTCAATTTCGCCCATAACTCCCTCCTGATAGAACCGATCAAGGGTCTGTAGGGTCGCTTCTAACGATTGTCCCTGCAATTTGGCGGCGCGAATGATTTGGCGAATCTGGGTTTCGGCTAACTTGTTAAAACTGTCTGATAAACCCCGTTGTTGCAAGGCAATTAACCGAGCGATCGCAGCTTCAAAGTCATCTAGGGTAAGGCTCCTAAAGTTGTGCTGAAACACCCCCCACAAAACGTTTTCATATAAGGCATAGCGCGTTTCCTGGGTTTCATCAAAATTGGCTTCTAACAGTTGCCCTAAATAGGGTTGAGCCGTTTGGGCTGGCGCAATCGAAACGAGCGATCGCAACCAGGATTGGTTGTCTGAGAGCAGCACTAATAACTGAAAGTTATTGATCTCGACCTGCCATGATTCTGTGCCATTGACTTTCACTGTCGGACCAAATAGCGATGTCAAACTATCTGTAATGTCTTGAGGAGTCATTGTAGAAAAGAGGTTTGATAAATGCTCAGTGTCATGCTAGCGAAGAATACAGCCCTCTTGTCGCAAAAACTACCATCGGTGGGATCAAGCGGCAAAAGCGATTTAATTTACATTCCTCCCCATCTCTACTCGTTGCCTGCTACGATCAATGGGTTTGTGCTGCCTGTTTGACTAATTATGCAAGCCCGTCGAATTGCCCGTGAATTGGCTCTTTTGAGCATCAGCCAATTACCTAGTAATGCTGAGAAACTACAAGCGCAGCAGTTGCAGAACCTGTTGTTGGCAGCCGTGAGGACGTTGTTAAGCGAAATTCAAGACACCTTAGAAACGGCATCGGCGGAGTTAGAACGGGGCAGCGATCGCCTTTTGAGCAGCGAGACGCGGGCAGTTGATTTACGCAGTGCCAGAGCGATGGTCAAGGAATCAATCGATCTGGCTCAAACAGCCATTAACCGATTAGGGACAGCCGTAGAACTGCCAGAGTTAATTCAACTGGCAAACCAACAAGAGGTGCGAGACTATGCCCTCGATCTGCTGAGTCATGTTCAAAGCCACCGGGATGAGATTAATCGCGTCTTAAGCGAAAATATGGTGGAGTGGAAACTAGAGCGACTAGCCCGGATTGATCAAGATATTTTACGCATTGCGGTGACCGAGATTCTCTACTTAGGCACCCCCGATCGAGTGGCGATCAACGAAGCCGTGGAATTAGCCAAACGCTATAGCGGTGACGAAGGACATCGTTTTATTAATGGAGTGTTGCGCCGTGTTAGTGACGCGCTAAAAGCTACTAATTAGAGCCATTCTCTAAATCTCTAGAGTCAGTGAACTCCTTGTACGCTTATGGTAGAGATAGTCCAAATCATCTTTCAATACGATATCGTCCGGCAGTAGGGTCAATTTCGATGTCTTTCAATTGGTTTAACCGCCCCCAAAATCCTTCCTCTGATGCTAAGTCGGAGTCAACCCCATCACCAGAATCTGCCTCGGCCCAACCTGAAGCCTCTGTTGATTTGTCTAGCACCTCTGAGCCAGCGATCGACTCTGACTCTCTAGCGTGGGCAAAAGCGGCTTATAAGAATATTCAGAAACGGCAGGCAGAAGCGGCAACAACCGATTCTGCGTCTACCGCTGCGTCTCCTGAAGAAGCACCTCCTGCGCCAGTCGAGACAGGAGAGGTTGCGTCTACAATGGATGCCGTTGCAACCCCTACTGCGGCTGAAGTGGTGGAACCTATCTCCGTGACAGCACCCGAACCGGAGGTCGCAGCTGCGACGGTTGAAACCCCTATTTCAGAGACCACAGCACCTTCAGAGCCAGAGACGGCTGCCGTCGCACTGCCGTTTTGGGCACAAGCCGAAGCCGAACGCCAAGAACGATTGGAGCGATTAAAAGCAGAGGCGATCGCAGAACCTGAACCTGAGACTCGTCAGACCTCGACAACCACGGCTGCTGCCATTCCTGAACTGCCGTTGGATGAAAATTTTGTTTGGTCAGCCCAGGTTTTAGCCGCTCAAGGTCGCCGTCCTGATCAGGTTGATATCGAAGAAATCACCTGGCTGAAGCGGTTGCGTCAGAGCTTAGACAAGACCCGCCGCAGTTTGATTAACCAGTTGCGGGCGATCGTGGGGCAGGGGCCGCTCAACCAGGATGCTGTTCTGGAAATTGAGGCATTGTTATTGCAAGCGGATGTAGGGGTTGAGGCAACTGATTTCATTATTGAGTCGTTGCAACAGCGGTTGCGTCAGGAAGTGCTTCCCCCAGAACAGGCGATCGCCTATCTCAAAGAGATTTTGCGCGGCATGTTAGACAATCCTGGCGGCAAACCCTATGACCCCACTTTTGCTCCTGAAAAAGATACCTTAAATATCTGGTTAATTACAGGAGTAAATGGAGCCGGAAAAACAACCACAATTGGCAAACTGGCTCATATTGCTCAAAAATCGGGCTATCAATGTTTGATTGGGGCGGCAGATACCTTTAGAGCCGCCGCCGTGCAACAAGTCAAAGTATGGGGCGATCGCAGTAATGTCGAAGTCATCGCTAACCCCGGCAAAAATACTGATCCCGCTGCTGTGGTGTTTGATGCTATCACCGCCGCTCAAGCTCGTAACACTGAACTGCTGCTGATTGATACAGCTGGGCGATTGCAGAACAAAAAGAACTTAATGGATGAGTTGAGCAAAATCCGTCGGATTATTGATAAAAAAGCCCCCAATGCTCATATCGAATCCTTGCTGGTTTTAGACGCCACCTTAGGGCAAAATGGATTGCGTCAAGCCGAAGTCTTTTCAGAAGCGGCTCAATTGAGTGGCGTGGTGCTCACTAAGTTAGATGGCACGGCTAAAGGCGGCATTGCTCTTGCAGTTGTGCAACAACTAGGATTGCCAATTCGGTTTATTGGGGCAGGCGAAGGCATTGAAGATCTCCGCCCCTTCTCTAGCTACGAGTTTGTTGAAGCCCTCTTAAGCGGTTGAGATCACCCCAGGGCTGGGGGTTTAGATGAGGGATGAATTGGTGTGCTGTGGGTAATCACGCTAACACTGCCATCGGCTTCCATAAATGCCATTTTGACTTCATCGATCTTCTCAACGCCTTGTTTGCGGAGTTGCAGCATCAACTCACCCTCGGTAATCAATTCTCGCCGCATGTTGCGAAAAATCATTCGCCCATTTTTAACCAACATCAAAGGGGGTGGACTTAAAAGCCGTTGAATTTTAGGAAACTTGAACCCCAACCAATTGAGCAGATAGTTCCAAAACACGATCGTTGCGACTAAGATCAACCCATCTGTCAGAGAGCTGTAGTCAGATGCCATTGCATTTTGAGCAGCGTTAGCAAACAAAATGATCACAAGCAAATCTGCAATGCCGACGGCTCCGACTTGACGATTGGGCAAAAACCGCAACAGTGAGAATAAAATCAGGTAGACCAGGGATCCCCGAATAAACAATTCGACAAGTGAGACACTGGGGGTAAAAATCTGGTGCCAACTCACTGTAAACAGATCACTAATGCCAAAAATAATTGGCTTAAAATGCAAGACGATCAACCTCATTATTAAAAGCAAGAATGGTGTAACGAAACCCAAGCCAGTTGTTTTAGAGTTTTCTAAGTACTGCTTTTCACAGATAGGGTTCGGAAATAAAACCAAGGGGGTGTGGGGGCTGTGCCCCCAGCCAGGGGTGAAACCCCTGCACCCCAAATTCCCACCCCTATTTACGACGAGTTGTACTAAGAGTTCACTAATCTTAATTAACAGAAATTGCAGCGGATTAACGTCAATCTATTGAGAGATTGCGGGTTCCAGATGGAACCCGGGTTTTTGGGTGGCGATCGCATTACTTCTGCGCCTACAACGATTCATCCCCCCCAATGCCCAGTTGGACTGCCTGTTGTTGGTCGAGACTTTGCTGGACGATGAGATGTTTGTATAGCAGTCCCAAGTGGGTGCGCTTCTTACAACTCCTTAATCTCACACATGATCTAGGACTGCCACATAACCGATTTCAAATTTTTGTCTCTCTATAGCAGGTAGTCGTATATTCTTCATCCATACATCATTAGATGACGAATATGATGATGTACATGGGAGTGAGGAGTTAAACGTGTGAAGTTGGGTCAGTGGTTGGGTTTTTTGTGCCTCATTATTGCATTGGTCATCCTATGGCAAATTAGGCAAATGCTGCTGTTGGTATTTGCGGCTATCGTGTTGGCGATCGCCCTCAACAGTTTGGCAAGGCGACTACAGAAATCTGGCATGTCTCGGCGGGCGGCGGTGCCATTAGCATTAGGCATTGTCTTTGTAGTGGCGTTGCTGTTTATGGGGTTGATCGTGCCGCCCTTTATCGATCAATTTCTGCAACTGGTGCAACTTTTGCCCAAAGCTGTCACTGAGATCTCCTTCCGCCTTGAACAGTTTATCGACCAACGCCCCTCTTGGGTGCCTGTATTAGAGTTGCCCACTGACCTGACGAGTGTGGCTCAACAACTTCGACCACTCGTGCAAAATATTCTAGGAAATTTCCTGGAATTCTTTTCCAATTCGCTCAATGCCTTATTGAAGTTGTTGGTGGTGTTTGTGTTGACGATCATGCTCTTAGTCAACCCAGTGGGGTATCGCCATACGTTTCTCAAATTGTTTCCCTCGTTTTATCGACGTCGCGCCGATGAGATCTTAGTGAAATGTGAGGCAGCGTTGGGCAACTGGATGGGTGGATTGTTGATCAGCTCTTCCTTTGTGGCAGCCCTCAGCTTTATTGGCTTATGGGCACTGCAAATTCAATTTGTTTTGGCGCATGCATTGCTAGCAGGTTTGCTAAACTTCATTCCCAATATTGGACCCACGTTAAGTATTGTGTTTCCTCTGACAGTGGCATTGCTAGATTCTCCGTGGAAGGCATTGTTTGTGATTGGGCTTTACCTGATCATTCAGCAGGTTGAGGCTTATTACTTAACGCCAACGGTGATGCAACAACAGGTGTCTTTGTTGCCTGCTCTGACTCTAGCGGCACAGATCTTCTTTGCGAGTTTCTTTGGATTTTTAGGGCTATTGTTGGCGTTGCCGTTGGCAGTTGTGGCTAAAACCTGGATTGAGGAAGCATTAATCAAAGATATTTTAGACAAGTGGGGTAATGATCACTTAGAAACCGTTCCGGCATCTGTTTCGCGAGGCATAGACTCAGACAATGTATTGATCGAGCCAGACGCCACCTCTCCACCCATTCCAACGGAGTCTCTGCCTCCTATTGATAAAGCCAATTAAACAAACAGGTAGTCCTTACTTGTTTAGGACTACCAACAAACAAACGGGTTTCTAGTTAATTGATAGGGGTATGACCGGGTGCAGGGGTGGTGAAACTTTGACCAGAGATAAACCCACTTTCCCCTTTTGCATATAGGTCTATTTAAATTCAACTTCGTCAGTTGATCTACTGATCTACATATGATCTAAACCCTATGTGTGACTATTCCAGCTCCCCGGTTTCTAGGAATGTAACTAGGTATCTTGCAGTCAGCTCCAACAAGAAACCGGGATCTAAACCCCTAAGGTGCACATCGCGTATCTAAATAATTTAATGCTGGGAGTTCATAGCCCTCATTCAGCAATACGGAAAAGATTCTATGATGCTTGTAACCGCATTATTTGCTGTAAAGGTCGTATGCCAGACGAAGTCTCTAAAGAGCAGCTTGCCTTAGAAATCGCAAGATTGAATGTACATGTAGAGTGGCTCAATCAAACGGTAGACAAGCTCCAACGAGAAAAAGCAGATGTGGAGAGCCTGCTTGCAAAAGCGATCGCACACTCAGATGCGAAAATCTCGTCGTTGCAACAAGACAAAGTTAGTCTTGAAGACTTATTAGAAACAACCACTCAGCACTCAGACGAGGTTGAAGCCAAGTTTAACCATCAAACCGATGACATTGTTCGTCAGAATGAAGAGCAGTTTCGTTTAATTGCTGAAGCCACTCCGTTGCCAATTCTGATTTCTAACATTGTAGATGGCACGATTTTGTATGCTAACGCGATTACAACCACAACTTTTGGGCTACCACTGACAGAGCTAATCAGTTGCAAGACATCCGATTTTTATTGGAACCCACAAGATCGTCAGAAAATCTTGACAATTTTTGCCGAACAGGGATACGTGCAGAATTATGAACTGCAACTCAGACGGAAGGATAACTCTTTGTTGTGGGTCATGTTGTCATTGCGCCCGTTTATGTTTCACGGGGAACTGACATTTTTGAGTGCCTTGTGCGATATTAGCGATCGCAAACAGATGGAAGACTCATTGCGAATTGCCGAAGCCACCTATCGTAGTATTTTTGAAAATGCGATTGAGGGTATCTTTCAGAGCACACACGATGGACGTTATCTCAAAGTCAATCCGTCAATGGCCCGGATTTATGGCTACCACTCAGCTGAAGAGATGATGGCTACTGTTACAGACATCACGAAACAAATCTATGTGGATGCGAGCGATCGCCAAGCCTTTTTAGAGCAAATCGAAGCCCAAGGAGAAGTGGTTGATTTTGAATATCAGGTTTATCGCAGGGATGGCAGGGTGATTTGGGTATCTGAATCTTCGCGTGCGATTCGCAATAGTGTGGGTCAGTTGTTGTATTACGAAGGCACGAACGTTGATATCACGCGGCGAAAACAGCAAGAGGAGTGGCTGCGGCAGCAATTAGAGTTGTTGCAATTTGATATCGACTTTATTGAGGTAGAGGCTCAAGTGGCAGAAATTACTGAGAGCGACTTCTTTCAACAATTGCGTCAAGCCGTAAAAGGATCGATCGGAAGGTAGGGAGTTAGAAGTCTGGAAAAGCAAGTAGGGCAATAAGCAAGCAGGACGATCAGAGCGGATTGATCAATGAACCATTCTCTGCTCATGGCACTGACTCTTCCTCTAAAGGACGAATAATGGCAGGTGTTTCTGGAGTATTTGGTTCAAAGACGGCATTAAGAGACTGCTCCAGGGTTTCTGCCATAGCGATGCGATCGCCATAGGCAACAATAACTCGCGCCAAGATAGGCAATCGGTTTTGTTCGGCTTCTAAATACAACGGCTCAACATACAACAGCGATCGCTCAATCGGGATCACTAACAAATTTCCTTGCAACGCTCTAGAGCCACGTCGATTCCACAATGAAATCTGCTGAGAAATGACAGGATCTTGGTTGATTCGGGCTTCTAACTGTTCTGGCCCGTAAACCAACTCTTGCTTAGGAAAGCGGTAGAGCAGCATTTTGCCATAGTTATCTCCGTCTGATCGGGCGGCCAGCCATGCAACTAAGTTGGTGCGTTGTTCTGGCGCATAAGGACGAAACAAAATAAACTCCTCACTGCTGCCCGTTGGCAGTTTCATGATCAGGTAATAAGGCTCAACTAACTGTTGTTCATCTCCATAAATCTCATTGGGAGCACGCCACTGATCCTCGCGGTTGTAAAACACTTGGGGATCGGTCATGTGATAGACCATGAGCTGATTAGATTGAACTCGATATAAATCTTCGGGATAGCGAATATGTCTCCGCAGTGCTGCTGGCATCTGATCGAGTGCCTGAAACACCTTAGGAAAGGCATGATTCCAGGTTTGAATGATGGGATCAGACCAATCAGTAACGTAAAAATTAACAGAGCCGTGATAGGCATCGACCACAACTTTGACAGAGTTGCGAATGTAGTTAAATGGGTTATCTCCTGGGTCAGAATAAGGATAGCGATCGCTCGTGGTGTAAGCGTCTAAAACCCAATACAGATGGTGGGGAGTCGCTGAACTGGGGTGAAACGCCTCATCTTGCCTGCGACTGACCAGCTTCTCGGCTTCGTCTACTTTGACTACCACAAGGTAAGGATCAGCGTCATACCGCAAGAAAGGGGCGATCGTCTTGACCCGATCGATGATTTGCCGACGAAATAACAAGCGGGTTTGAGGTGTAAAACTATCGGCTAATAAAATCCGCCAATCCCCCAGATGTTTGGCATAGAGCAAGCGTCGCCACCCATTTCCCAGCCTGATACCGCCGTGACCATCGTAGGTGTTATAAACATTGTCACTGCCACTGGGGTAGTCTAGCTCCTGCACCCCAGTCCCAGTCATGACATAGTTATCTGTGATCTCACCGTAATAAATCTGTGGATTATCAACGGGTACGACTGCTCGAATTCGTTCATCGGTAATCGTTTGCTCAATGCCCTGAATGAAGTAATCTGGTAAGCCTCCTTCTCCTGCTGTGTTGACTGGACTCAACGTAAAGCCATAACCGTGGGTATAGATCAAATGTTGATTGACCCAGGTTTGCGCCTCTTGTGGCACCGAACTATAGTCTAATTCACGAGCCGCAATAAACATTTGCTGTTGAGTAGTGTTGCCTCCATCTGCCGGAAGCGTGTAGCGATCGATGTCAGCATCTGGAAACTCATAATAGGGACGAATGCGCTGGAGTTGACGGTTGCTCTCTAGCAACGGACGAGTATCCCACAGACGAATGTTGTTGATGGTGAGACGATTGCGTTGTAGGGCTGCTTGATTCAACCCATATTGTGGATTGAAGGTGGCAACATCAATCGTCTCCAGGTTAAACGCCTGTCGAGTTGCCGTAAGAGTCCGAAGAATGTAGGGTCGCTCCAAACTCAACTCATTGGGTTGCACAACCAACCGCTGTATGGCTAAGGGCAAGATCCAGGTGGCGATCGCCCACATCCCCAGATAAGCCCCCAAGCTATAAAGCCAGGATTGCCCTAGCCGCGGTCGCATCTTGCCTACACGGGCAGGTATTGTATAAACGCCGCGTGGGGTGAGAGGTTTGAAGCGTGGTTTGCGGCTCAACAACCCTGACCAGAGGGCAATTGCCCCTAGCACAAACGCCACGCCAGTTAACCCGATGCGACCTGGCAAATCAGCCAAGATATTGGTATAACTGGCTCCATAGACCGATCCTTGATCGGAATAAAGCAAATTGTAGCGATCGAGCCAGTGACCCAAGGCGATCGCCAGCATCAAACACCCACCCACGGTTAACAGATGTCGCTGCTGAGCTTCAGAGAAGCCCAAAAATTCCCCCTGGCTGAGGCTATTGGCCGCTAGAAGATACAACAGACCAATGGAACAAAACGCCAACATCAACAACCCAATCAACCAAAAACCCACTAATTGCCAGATCGGCAGAGAAAATACAAAGAAGCCGATATCGTGTTGAAATACAGGGTCAGATTGCTCAAACGGAGTGGCATACATCGCGGCTAATATCGTTGTCCAATGATTTGCTACCGTCAATGCAAAACATAGACTGGCGATCAGTGCAATAACACTTAATAACCAGCGAGGATAAATCAACAGGGCGATCGCCAGTCCACTCAACAACCCTAACCATCCCCACTGCCCTGCCCAAAGGGTTGGCAAGTTTTGCATCATTTGCCACACAGCGTCTGGATAGAACCAAGCCGGAACCCCCTCAGGCACAAAGGCAAGCCCCTCGCCAGAAAGCCAATAGCTTGCGGCAATGTGTCCGTAATAGAGCACCAGCAAACTGATCAATCCACTCAGTCCAAGCACA
>JANRJA010000075.1:0-150401 GCA_033764315.1 Oculatellaceae cyanobacterium bins.114 | reverse complement strand
TTCCGGCAGACTGCGAAGGCAGGCTTGGTTTTTCTAGCCGCGAATTCCATTCGCTGGGCGTTTTTGGTTTTTCTAGCCGCAAATTCATTCGCTGAGCGTTCTAATGGGAACTAACATCAAACAAGGTTTGCCTGCGCGAATCAATCACCTCCGTGAGAAATGGACGCATTGCCTCCACAACACCCGCCTCATATAGCTCTGGCAGCGAGTGATCGGCGTTAGGTAACACCACCAGCTGAGCACCCGCGATCTCAGTAGCATAGGTTTGAGCGTGCCAAAGCGGAATCGTCTCATCGCGATCGCCAATCACAACCAACGTCAGCACCCGCAATTGATGAATCTGTTTTTCCACCGTATCGATCGCATCTTCAGGACGCAGGCGATCGACCAAGAAGGAACGACCAGCGGGTTGGGCATTAATCTCGCGTCGAAACCCGCACAGGCGATCGAGGTTTTGACGCTGCCCCATGAAACTTGCCAACGGTTGCATCAACCATAAACCCCAATCCACCACTGGGGTTTGCCACAACAACGGGCGCAAGTGGTCATAGCGACCGCAAAAACTATCATCTCGAATGCCTGCCGGAGCCACCAAGACTAACCCTGCGACATCGTCATACGCCAGCGCATAGGCAGCCGCAACCCAGGCTCCCAGAGAATGCCCAACCAACGTAACTCGCTCTAGCCCCAGTGTCAGCACAAACTGCCGCACGAATGCCACTAGTTGAGCAATGTCATAGCGAATCATCGGTTTTGAGGAGTCGCCAAACCCCAACATATCAAGGGCAATGCATCGATAATCAGCCGCCAAATCAGACACGATTGACTGCCAACAGCCTCCCTCGCCCATAAAGCCATGCAAAAACAGCAGGGGTGCCCCAGTGCCACACTCTGAGTAAGCGGCATGATAGTCAGGGTGATCTGGGGTCAATGTAATAATTTGTTTGCGGTGTAACACGATGTTAATTCCTGGCTCCCTACTGAGATGATATCGAGGACAGAGCACAGACGGCAAAGGGCACAACGCACTTCTTTCCCCATGCTTTTTTCCCGCTTCCCTCTTTCCTCTCTCTTTAGTTACACTTTTTAATATCAACCCCCTTTAGAGTTACACTTCATTGCAAAATTCAAAGGAGTGAAATGTCCCATGATAGGTTCAATATCGTTGTTGAAAGTGATGTATTGAAAGAGGTAAAAGTTTTGGTTTCCCCGTTTGACAAATCCTCAGATCCATTACTCCGCGAAGACTTCAGCGAGTATGTCGCCCATCTTCAACTCCATATGGCACTGCAAGCTCGCAATCTGGTTCCTACGCTGACTAAAACAGCCGATAGTCGTGAGCAACTGCTGCACCAAACACAGGCAAACTTTGAGAAGTTTGTCTCTCGTCAAGTTGGTTAATAGAACTCTAAAAATCCCTCTTCCACAGATTAAGCCGAGGGATTAAAGTTCTCAGACTTCACTGAACCGATTTCGATTTCAATCAAAGTGTGTTGTTCTCGGTTGTCATAGCAAATGAGTAGGGACGTGCAATTTAACGTCCCTACGTTTTTTTGTAACCTCTTCGCCCATCCCTTTTATAGCCATTGAGTAGATGGTTAGGACAGTGGGGGTGTGGGGGCTGCGCCCCCAGCCAGGGGTTCTACCCCTGCACCCCGTTCAACCAGCCTCTCGGCTGCTATATTCTTCAAAAACAAAATTAACGGGGACGTGCGGGTTTGTTGCATCTTGGGTCAAGCGGTGGGTTCAACCAGTTTGACTTTAGAGGCTAACCCCAGGGTTTGTAAGAACCGAATCGTCATCCAGGTCATGTCAATCTCCCACCATTGCAAGCCGTGGCGAGCCGAGTATTGAAAGGCGTGATGGTTATTGTGCCAGCCTTCACCATAGGTCAGCAGAGCGACCCACCAACAATTGGTAGAGCGATCGCCCGATTCATAGGTACGATAACCAAACTTATGAGTGGCACTGTTGACAAACCAGGTGCAGTGATAAACCAGGATCAGGCGTAAAAACACACCCCAGACAACAAACGACCAACCACCCACGAGATAAAGGACAACCGCTAAGGCTACCTGAAGCAATAAAAAGTTTTTGTCTAAAAACCGATAGAACGGGTCATTGGCGATGTCTTTTGTATAGCGATCCGTAAATTGTTTAGCCGGAACGTCACGTAACATCCATTCCATATGGCTCCACCAAAAGCCCTTACTCGAATCATGGTGATCTAAGTCTTGATCAGAATGAATGTGGTGATGGCGATGTAACCCGACCCATTCGACCACACTTCCTTGCATGGACAAGCTGCCAAAGAAGACCAACAAATATTCCAGCCATTTAGGGGTTTGGAAACTACGATGGGTTACTAAGCGATGCCATCCAAGCGTAATACCCAAACCGCCAGTTACCCAATGGAGCAACAAACATAAGCCAACCGCTGACCATCTGAAATTGCTAGGTAGGAAAACAAATAGTGCGCCAATGTGGATACCCACCATAAACAAGATGGTGTGCCAGGTCCAGGGAAGTTTAGTTGAGGTTGCAATAGTCATTCAATAATCTCAATGTGAACAGTGCAGCCCGATCTGCGCGAAAATAGACTCCGCCAATTCAACACATGCAAAGCGACCTAGACAGACCATTGGATGTCCAGTGCTGCATTGAGAGAACCACGAGAGTTCCTTCGGGAAACAGATGAACAAGGGTATCAAAGCCCTAGCAATCGTCGGTGTCAAATCCGATTGGCTCGTAACTTCAACCAAATTGCAAGAGATTGAGTGATGAACCCTGAACAGTACCTTCAGCAAGCAGAAAAAGCACTATTCCAAATTTTTTCTGGAATTGATGCTCAGGTCAAGAAAAATCTGAGACGAGTGCTCACAGCGATGCGTCGTCATCAAGTCGGGGTGCACCATTTTTCCAGTGTATCTGGGTATGGTCACGACGATTTAGGACGACAAACCCTCGACCGAGTGTTTGCTGAGGTGATGGGGGCAGAAGCAGCAGCCGTGCGAGTGCAGTTTGTCTCTGGCACTCACGCGATCGCCTGTGCCCTGTTTGGTATCTTGCGTCCCGGTGACGAGCTTCTAGCCGTAGCAGGTGCACCCTACGATACGTTAGAAGAAGTCATTGGATTACGAGAACAAAACCAGGGTTCCCTACAGGAGTTTGGAATTCACTACCGCCAATTAGATTTAACTCCTAATGGAGAAATCGACTGGGATGCATTAGCCAGTGCCGTGCTCCCCCAAACTCGAATGGTACTGATCCAGCGGTCGTGTGGGTATACCTGGCGGCAGAGTTTGGCGATCGCCGATATTGAAAAAATTGTTTATTTGGTTAAACAGCAGAACCCCCAAACGGTTTGTTTTGTAGACAACTGCTATGGCGAGTTTGTTGAAGACCGGGAACCGCCAGCCGTTGGGGCTGACTTAATTGCCGGATCGTTGATCAAAAACCCAGGAGGAACAATTGTCACCGCAGGGGGATATATTGCAGGTCGGGCTGATCTAGTTGAGCAGGCGAGCTGTCGGCTGACTGCACCAGGAATCGGGAGTGCTGGAGGAGCCACATTTGACCAAAATCGATTGTTATTTCAGGGGTTGTTTTTAGCCCCTCAAATGGTCGGCGAAGCGATCAAGGGAAATCACCTAACTGCGACGGTATTTCAACAATTGGGCTATCCAGTCAATCCGTTGCCAGGTGCGCCTCGACGGGATGTCATTCAAGCAATCAAGCTAGGTTCTCCTGAGAAAATCATCGCCTTCTGCAAAGCCATTCAACACCACTCACCGATTGGCTCTTACCTCAGCCCTGTGCCAGCAGAAATGCCGGGTTATGAAAGTGAATTGGTGATGGCGGGCGGCACCTTTATTGATGGTAGCACTTCTGAATTTTCAGCCGATGGTCCTTTGAGAGAACCTTATGTTGTCTTTTGTCAAGGTGGGACTCATTGGACTCATGTGGCGATCGCTCTAGAAGCGGCGATCGCAGCGGTGGGAAAAAGGGAAGCATGAAAGACTACCCTAAAATCCTCGATAGGAGCGTTTTGCGAAACGTCTCTACCGAGGATTTTGATGTGTAGGCTAAAAGTCTAGAGATAGCATAAATCCCTTAGAGGAGAGGATTTAGAGGACTGGAAGGATTGATGTATAGCCGTATCCCACGTGGGCGAAAGGTTTTGATTCGATTCTTGTTTTCTACAATCCTGTTGTTGAATCATGCTCAACGGCTGTAGGGTCAACGCCCATCGGCGCAACGATGTTGCGGAAGAAGGTAATTTGTTGACCAAAGTCTAACCCTTTAATCTGTCCAAACAGATTATTAGCGTCTTCTACCAGCGCGTAGTCAGACGGGAAGGGAACGATCACATTTTGATCCATCCCTTGTGCCAGAAAATACCAGAACAACAGCTTGGTCGTATCGCTTAACGCGCCATATTCACGAGCGATAAAGGTGTTTTTGTTGGTAATCAGGTCACGCTGCAATTGCAATTGCTCATCGTGCGATAGCTCTGCTACTTGATCGAATAACCCTTGGGCGATTGCAGGTGAGACAGTGCTGGCATTAGGAGCGGCTGGCGTGACCGATTTACCCATTTCCTTATAAACAAACCAGAACAGGGCCAACTGTTGGTCAACATCCAGTCCCTGAAAGGCTTGAACCATTTCACTGGTAGAATTTGAAGTTGTATATGTCATAACAATTCGTAAAGTTCGTTGTTTGCACATTAACAACGTCTGCGCCATTGATTAAACCTGCTGAAGACAGAACCTCATGACTCCACTATGGACAGAGGTGCGATCGCCCTTTCTCGATAACCCTGTGTAGTGGAATGGCAAAAAATGCGGTGGATAGGGATTAGCAAGATGACCAGACGATTAGAAGAGAAGGTGACGATCGTCACGGGTGCGGGCACAGAAATTGGAGAAGCGATCGCCCATAAGTTTGCCAAAGAAGGCGCAACAGTCGTCGTCAACGGGCTAATAGACGACCCGATTATCGTAAATCGAATAGAGGCGCGAAACCCAACACTCGCAAGGATTACACCACGCTAGCCCATCCTACATCGAGTTTTAATCAAGTCTTTAGCAGTCAACTAACTCAACAGTAGGGAAATTCGTTATGCAAGTGGCAGGCAAGGTCGCAGTTATCACAGGGGCCGGATCGGGGATTGGTCGAGCAGCAGCTTTGCTGTTGGCTCAACAGGGAGCAAAGGTGGGGGCGATCGATCGCACTCCTGATGATAGTCAAGAAACGATTGGCAAGATTCAACAGGCAGGTGGTGAAGCGATGTCGGCGATCGCAGATATCTCTCAACCCGATCAGATGCAACAAGCGATGCAAACGATTGGCGACAAATGGGGGCGCATTGATATAGTCTTTGCCAATGCAGGCATCAACGGTGTGTGGGCACCCATTGAGGAATTATCTCCCGACGAATGGGATAAGACTATCAACATTAATTTGCGGGGTACGTTTCTCACAGTGAAGTATGCAGTGCCTTACTTAAAACAGCAGGGCGGCTCAGTGATTATCACCTCATCGGTCAATGGCACGCGCATTTTTAGCAATACTGGGGCGACTGCCTATTCCTGCACTAAAGCGGCACAGGTTGCTTTTACCAAGATGGTGGCATTGGAACTGGCAGAGCACCGGATTCGAGTGAATGTCATTTGTCCAGGGGCGATCGATACAAATATCAACGAGAACACTCAGCAACGCAACCTCGATCAGGTGAAGGAACCCGTGGAGTTTCCTGAGGGACGCATTCCCCTAACGGATGGAAAGTCGGGCACATCTGAGCAAGTAGCCCAATTGGTGTTGTTTCTAGCTTCTGATGCCTCTAGCCATATCACTGGCACTGAGGTTTGGATTGATGGCGGCGAATCGTTATTACAGGGATAGAGGGGTGAATGTATGGGAGAGACGCGATTAATCGCGTCTCTCCCATACATTCGTCTCTTACGCCCTTACTTCCCATTTCCTATTCCCCTTCTAACCCCCTATGCCTCAATTCTTTGGATCACTGCATTCTCTCGAATCACCCTGGCACGAAATTCCTGCGGTTACAGCAGTTGAACCGCACGATCGCGGTGTTGAGTTGGTGTGTGGAGAGGCTCGGCTGAGAGTTAGCATTCTCGCAGCTAACCTCATTCGGGTGCGATTTGTCCCCAATGGGGACTTTTTGCCCCGGCGGTCGTGGGCAGTAACACGGGATGATGCAGAGTGGGAAACCCCTGCGTTTGAGATCGAGGAAGGGGAAGGCGCGGTGCGAAGCAGTTCCCCCTTGGGGGTAATCGCCCTCCAAACTGACAAGATACGGGTGCTAATTCACCGTAACCCCTGTCGCATTGCTTGCTATGACACGCAGATGCAACCCTTTGCCAGTGATGCTGAGTTGGGTCTGGGATGGCGATCGGGTTCGGTGGCTAGCTGGAAGCGCATCGAAGACGACGAACACTTTTATGGGTTTGGCGAACGCACTGGACTGCTCGACAAGCGATCGGAGCGCAAGACCAACTGGACGGTGGATGCATTGGACTACGGTTCCCTCACAGATGAGATGTATCAAGCCATTCCATTCTTTCTGGCGTTGCGTCCGGGGCTAAGTTATGGACTGTTTCTCAACAGTACACATTGGAGTCAGTTTGACATGGGTGCCCGACAATCAGGAATCTGGCAGATGGAGACGCAGAGCAGCGAGCTAGATTACTACATCATCTACGGGCCAGAGCCAGCGCAGATTTTAGACACCTATACCCAACTGACGGGACGCATGCCCCTGCCACCTAAATGGTCGCTGGGCTATCACCAGTGTCGCTGGAGTTATGAATCTGAGGATGTGGTGCGAGAGTTGGCACGCGAGTTTCGCGATCGCCACATTCCCTGTGATGTGATTCACCTCGACATCGACTATATGCGAGGCTATCGGGTCTTTACCTGGAGTCCGAAACGGTTCCCTAATCCAGCAAAGCTCATTGGTGATCTAGCTGCAAACGGATTTAAAACCGTCTCGATTGTTGATCCGGGCGTGAAGTACGAACCCGAAGCCGATTACCCCATCTTTGATCAGGGGTTTGAACGCGATTACTTTGTCCGCAAAGCCGACGGAACGTTGGTTCACGGCTATGTCTGGCCCGAAAAAGCGGTCTTTCCTGATTTTCTCAAGCCAGAGGTGCGCGAGTGGTGGGGCAACTGGCAAAAGAGCCTAACAGAAGCAGGAGTAGCAGGTATTTGGAACGATATGAATGAGCCTGCGCTGGACGATCGCCCCTTTGGTGATGAGGGCAACAAGATTGCGTTTCCGTTGGATGCCCCGCAGGGAGCAGAAGGGGAACGCACCACTCACGCCGAGGCTCATAACCTATATGGGTTGGGGATGGCACAAGCCTGTGCAGAGGGATTGGAACGACTGCGAAATGAGCGACCGTTTGTCTTGACGCGATCAGGCTTTGCCGGAATTCAACGCTGGTCGTCGGTGTGGATGGGTGACAACCACTCGCTCTGGGATCATCTGGAGATGTCGTTGCCCATGCTCTGCAACATGGGATTGTCAGGAGTTGCCTTTGTCGGGTGTGACATTGGTGGATTTGCCAGCAACGCCACTGCCGAGTTGTTTGCCCGTTGGATGCAGGTGGGAATGCTCTATCCCCTGATGCGCGGACATTCAGCCATGAGCACCGCACGACACGAACCGTGGGTATTTGGCGATCGCGTCGAAACGATTTGTCGTGACTATATCGAGTTGCGCTATCGCTTGATGCCCTATCTCTATACGCTGTTTTGGCAGGCATCCAATACGGGAGCACCGATTTTGCGCCCGCTGGTTTACGAGTTTCCCAATGACCCCAAAACCTACACCCTGCACGATCAGGTGATGCTCGGTCCTTTTTTGATGGCGGCTCCAGTCTATCGTCCGGGGGTCGAGTGTCGAGCAGTATACCTACCAGATGGCATCTGGTATGACTGGTGGACAGGGGAACGCTATGACGGTGGCAACTACATCATGGCTCACGCGCCGCTAGAGCGGATGCCGATGTATGTCCGGGCGGGGGCAATCATTCCCATGCGAACGGTGACGCAATACGTCGATGAGCGACCGCTCACGGAGTTGACGCTGTGGGTGTATCCCGGTGATGGCGAATGGTTGCTCTATGAAGATGATGGTCGCAGCTTTGACTATCGCTCTGGAGCATACTCCACAACGCAATATCGCGTTATCCAAGCAGAGCAGCAACTTCACGTTGATATAGAACCTCGACAGGGAAGCTGGACTCCGCCCGACCGCGAGGTGATTGTTGTCATGGTCGGTGTGGGGGAGCAACGCTTTCAGGATGATGGCAGCACTCATCGACTCACGTTTGCAACTGAGGCTTAATTCAAACATCCAACAGGATTGGGTTAACGGACAAGCCTATTCTGAAACAAAAAATCTTAAAGGGATTTACGAACGGGGTTCCAGAGCAGAGATTAAGATTCCGTCGGTGTGATGTTGTTTTTGGTTTTTCACGTAAGCGATCGCTTGCGGCGATTGGGATTCACCCATTGAGAACACCCCATATTCCGCTTGCCAGGTAAAGCCCAATCCCTCAGAGGGCAGCAATTGGTTAACAAAATGAGAACTGCCACCTTTAATTTGCTGAACGTAATCAGCGATCGCTAACTTCGGGGGAATCGACACCACAAGATGAATGTGATCTTCCATGCCACCGACTGCATGTAAAATGCATCCTAGCGCATTGGTCTTGTCCCGCAGATAGCGATACAGTTCTGGTTCCCGTGTTTGTGTAATCAACGGTTGCCGATACTTAGTCGTCCAAACGACATGATAGTACAGTCTCCAAAGCGGCATTATCTCCGGCACCCTATAGCAATGGTTATTTCCAAAATGCCCATATTGAATTATCCCTATCTCAATACCCGGAAATAAATTTCCGGGCTAAAGGTGGAAAATTCATTAAAACGAGTTATGCACAGCCTTTAAAAAACTCCGAGTCCATTTCAATGGACTTTCCCTATGAGCCTGGAGATTAATCTCCAGGTGAACTTCGCTTAGATCAACTCAAAAATTAATCTTCGGTTGTAGCTTGAAGCTGTTTTAACATCTCTTGCGTCATCGGGTCATTCGAGAGTTCATTGGTACGCTGCTCTTGAGTAGCGTTTTGCAGGAGCGATCGAAACCGTTGTAACGCTTCCTGTCTCCAGGAATGGCTTTCCTCTGGCTGGTTAGACAAGACGGGGAGAGTTTGCAGATAAAGGGATTCTGCCTCCCGGTAATGTCCCTGCAAATCATAAAGCAGGGCTAGATTACTCACAATCTTTGCGGTTCTAGATTTATTAACCCCCAACTGCTTTTGCAGAATGCTGACGGAGCGTAGGAGGAGAGGTTTTGCCTCGGTGTAGCGTTCTTGTGAGCGATGAAGTGTGGCTAGATTACTCAGGTTAACTGCTTGATGCGGCTCGTTGCATATCCAGAACAAAATTACCTCCCGGACGAAAATCCCACGCCTGAATCACAACGGTATAGCCTGCCTCCTCCAAAATCCAGGCGACCCACTCCGCCCACGTTTTGTCGTGGCGATTGTAGCTGACAAAAAAATCCTTCTTCGTTTCAGTATCCACAGGGGGGCAACTCAGATACAGGGTTGCCTCTGTTCTACCGCAAAATTTTAGACTTCTTCGCAAAATATCAAAATTGAACTCTGCTATACAGAGATTGCAGAAATGAGTATACTCATGACGACTTTGAGTGCCTCATTACGTTAGTCTGTCCATGTTTGCTTCCCTTAAGTCTGCATTTCAGAAACTACCCATCGTTCAAGACATTATTGTTGAACGAGACAAGTTACAGACCGAACTCAAGAGACTCAAACGCAAACAGGGCTTTGTTCCACCGGGACACTTCTATTCCCCAATTCCTTCTCTCAGGGAAATACGGCAGGATGAAGCTCAGATCTTTGCATCTCCTGCCAAAACCATTCCTGGTCTTGAATTGCATGAATCAAAACAACTTCATTTGTTGGAGCAATTCGTCCCTTACTACCAAGAAATGCCGTTTCAGGCCGATCAAGTTGCAGGCTTACGCTATTACTTTGAGAACCTGGCTTATTCCTACTCAGATGCGATCTTGTTGTATTGCATGCTCCGATTTCTCAAACCCAAACGAATTGTTGAAGTAGGCTCAGGCTTTTCATCTTGTCTAATGCTTGATACGAACGATCGCTTCTTTGATGGCTCCATTTTGACAACCTTCATCGAACCTCGCCCCAAGTTGCTGACTTCACTGATTGAGGGGAGCGATCGCAGCAACGTCACGATCATTCCATTGCGGTTACAAGATGTCCCTCTCGGCGCATTTGAGTCACTAGAGGCAAACGATATTCTCTTTATTGACTCCACCCATGTCAGCAAGATTAATAGTGATGTCAATCGCATCTTTTTTGAGATTTTGCCCAAGCTTGCTTCAGGGGTTTATGTCCATTTTCATGACATCTTTTTTCCCTTTGAATATCCCAAAGCTTGGATTTATGAGGGTAGAGCCTGGAATGAAGCGTATATGCTACGGGCATTTTTGCAATACAACAATTCTTTTCAAGTCGTGTTGATGAATACCTTCATGCAGCAGTTTCATGCGTCATTTTTTCAAACCAATATGCCGCTGTGTCTCAAAAACCCAGGAGGCAGCATCTGGATCCGTAAAGAATAAATTCGTAAAGAGTAAAGCGGAGAAATCTAGTTTAGAAGGATTACCCAAACTCTAGATCTCAGTCACCCTATCGAAGGTAGTCAAATGGCTGCTTAATACGTCATTGTGCAAAGCATAAGAGGAATTGCTGGTGCTGAGGGAAGGCTATGTTTGTGATGCATGGGATTGCCCCAGTCCATCAGCCTATCAACTACAAATCTTTGAATTCAGGCAAGGTAGAGCGTTGAAAATTTTTGCGACTCTCAGCCCACAGGTGCGGCTCAATTTATGGGTGCTGTTTAGTGCAGGGCTATTGTTTTGGTCGGCTCTCGCGGCTATGTTGCCGATATTGCCCCTCTACGTCGAAGACATCGGGGTAGACAGCATCACCATTGGCGTTGTGATGGGGTCGTTTGCCATCGGGTTATTGTCATCACGGTCGTGGTTAGCCTATCTAGCAGACCATCGAGGACGCAAACTGGTGATGGTGATTGGCATGGCAGTAGTGGCGATCGCCCCTCTGTGCTATTTGCTTACCCAATCTGTGCCTCTTTTGATTGTAATCCGCGCCTTTCATGGGTTGAGCATTGCCGCCTTTGCTCTGGCGTATAGTGCCTTGGTGGTAGATTTATCACCCCCCCATCAACGCGGCGAATTGATTGGCTATATGAGTTTGGTAAATCCAGTGGGGATGGCACTGGGTCCTGCCATAGGTGGTTTTTTGCACGAGTGGGCGGGTTATACCCCAGCCTTTGTTGCCGCAGCTGCCTTGGGGTTCGTGGGTTTGGGCTGTACCCTGCGAGTTCAAGAGGCGCGATCGCCCAATCACTCAACTGTAACTACGCTGCAAAGCAGTTCACCCGACGGAGCGATCGCCCGACCTCGACCCCAATTTTGGAGCTTGTTGAGCACCTCCCCCATTCGCATTCCAGCAATTGTGCTGCTCTTAATTGGCTTAGCATTTGGCACCCTCAGCACTTTTGTGCCGCTGTTTGTCCATGAGGCAGGCGTGACGCTTAATGTAGGCTTGTTTTATACCGCAGCCGCGATCGCCAGTTTTGGCATTCGGTTGTTAGTTGGGCGTGCCTCTGACCAACGAGGTCGCGGCCCCTTTATCACCTTGAGTCTGATCCTCTATACCTTTGCCATGACCTTGCTATGGCTAGCAACCAGTGCTCCACTGTTTTTGTTAGCAGCCATGTTTGAAGGAGCAGGCGCAGGCATCTTGATTCCGATGATGGCGGCTCTGATGGCAGATCGATCACACCCCAACGAACGGGGTCGCAACTTTAGTCTGTGTATGGCAGGGTTTGATCTGGGAATTGCGATCGCAGGGCCAATTTTTGGGGCGATCGCCGTTCAAACTAATTACAGAACCACCTTTGGACTCTGTGCCGGACTTGCCTTTATTGGGTTGTTAGTGTTTATCACGCTGTCGAGCAAAGATTTGGCTCATTCTCTGCGGTTTGCGTTAGGGCGAGGTCACGATGTCTATGCCGTCGAAAAACTGCGCTTCAACGCCTAACTCTAGTCATAAACCCTTCGATCGAGAGTTAACCTCTTAAAGTAAAAGGGACGCAATATTGCGTCCCTTTCTTGAACGGGCTAGGAGGGATTCGAACCCCCGACACCGTGGTCCGTAGCCACGTGCTCTAGTCCACTGAGCTACAAGCCCCCGACAAGATTTCCATCCTAGCATACCTCAGCGCATGACACAAAATTCTTTTAACTCACCTTCCAGTTCAGTCGAGTCGAGTGAAAGTGAATCGGTCGAAAATACTCTAACTCACCTCAATGTCACAGGCGAGGCAAACATGGTGGATGTATCGCCCAAAGTGCCCACGGTGCGCTATGCCGTTGCCGCAGGTCGAGTTCGCATGTTGCCCGAAACCTTTGCCAAAATTCAGGCAGGCAACGCCCCCAAAGGCGATGTGTTAGCCACTGCCCGATTAGCAGGCATCGTGGCAGCCAAACAAACCTCACAACTAATTCCCCTGTGTCACCCACTACCCTTGCAAAAAATCGAAGTCCACATTGACCCTGACCCCCAGCTACCCGGTTATCAGATTCGCGCAGAGGTCAAAACCAAAGCCGAGACAGGGGTTGAGATGGAGGCATTAACCGCAGTGGCGATCGCCGCTCTGACCCTATACGACATGGCAAAAGCCCTAGAGAAGTCCATCCAGATTGAAGACATTCATCTGGTCAGCAAAACAGGCGGCAAGACAGGAGACTATCACGTCAAAGAATGAGGCCTGTAGAAACGCGATTCATCACGTTTCTACAGAAGGGTAAAGACCTAACCCACCCAACGGCGTCCGGGTGGTCCAATATCAATGTGGTTCCACCCACCCTTACCTCTGGGATAAGTTCCCAAACCACCCACCCAGCCACTCAATATCTTTTGCACTTCTCTGGGGGTCATGCCTGACACTTTAAAGTCCATCGCCTTTCCATACGTGTGCTGGCTATTTTGAGCGGCTCCTGGCGTCTTACTGTTGACTTCAGGCGGACGATACCATGAGGTGATTTGGAAGGGTCTACCAATTTTTTGTCGGGCTACTTCAGCTGCTTTTGCCAGAGCAACAATGTTGTCTGTAATCTTTTGCGACTTAGGCAGGCGAGTGCCATTTTTGGTCGCTTCTGCCCAGGTAAAGCTGCCCCCCACAATGATGGGTTGATTTAAAAAGACCGGCTGACTGATACCAGGAATCGTCACACTTTTGCCACCTGGAGCGGGGGTCGGTGTGGGAGTAGAAGATTTAGAAGGCAAGGTCTGTGGCACGGCAGATGGTGTCTCGTCAGGATAAACCACCTCACCGTCAAGCAACACCTGAATATCTTTTTCAAAGACAAACCAGGTGGTAATGCCATTGATGTATTGCTTTGGATCACCGATCGCAAATTTGATGTGATCGTCGAACTCTTGCCCGTTGGCATCAGCATAAGCATAGGATTGCAGATCAAAAATAGTCCCTGCTTTCACAGGAGCCGTCTCATTGGCAGCTAAAGCCGTGGTAGCAACAGGGCGACGCTTAAAGACAGTATCTTTTAAGATTTTCAGTTTTTGAGCAGATTCTGTTTCCTCATGGGGATAGACAACCGTGCCATCTTGCAACACCTGGGCATGCAGTTCATAGACAAACCAGGTCGTCAATCCATTGATGTAATCGCTTGCATTTTTGATCGCAAACTTAATGTGGTCGTCAAAGTCGTCTCCATTAGCATCCGCATAAGCATAGGATTGCAACTCCAGCTTTTTGCCTTTGGGGATGGTGACTAATTCCTCTTGGCTGAGTGCAGTGGATTGAAGAGGACGGCGTTTAAACACGGTGTCTTGCAAGATTTCTAAGACTTGAACCATATGTACCTTCCGGGACGATATTTGGGTATGGGTGTCAGGGTGAAGTGAGGTGAAGTTAGCAAAGAACAGCTTTAAAGGCTTCTGAGATGTGCCGCGATGAAAGATGCCCGTTTAAAATTAGGCACCTTTGAGTCCACTTAGTTGCCAATCTTACAACACAAATTTTTGATAGAGGGAAATCCAATCGCTCTACCAAATACCTATAAGATGATCTGGCAATGGACTCTATGAAAATTATTCCCTTTGTTTGGTTTTTCCAAGATACCCAATCCTAAGCCGTCTTAAGAACTGAGGGCAGTTCTACAATAAAAAGACAGAGCTTCTCTGTTGATGTGTATGAATGTGGTGTTTCTCAGGTTGTGTTATGCCTCCAAGATGGTCTCGTAAGCCCGATCGCAAAGACCCCGATTTTCGTCGTCTTGACGATCGGATGACCTTTGCAACCCATGTGGCAATTTTTGCAGCTAGTAATTCTGGGTTGTGGTTTGTTAAAACCCTGCAACTCTATGGTTGGAGTTGGGCAACGTGGGTCACAGGCGTTTGGGCGATCGCCCTGTTAGCGCATGGGGTGTATATTTTTGCGATCGCCGACTATTCTGGTTCCACAACTCCCTCCAACTCAACCAAATCCTGATAAACGCATCAAGGCTGTCACTTCAGCTTTGTAATATGCTCGTGATGACCCGTTTGATTAATTGTTGTTTAACAAAGTAAACGGACTATGGCATCTTCCAGTACTACAGAAAGCATTGAAAAATTAGCAGCCGCGATCGGTGAAAACGTTTACATTGACATTGCCAAGTGGCATCTCTATCTGAGAGATGCTCATCTTCATACTGTTTTAGCCGAGCGATTTTTACCCTTCCTGCTAGAGGGTCAATTGCAAGAAAGCAAGGTAGCTGAAGTGTTGCAAGGCATTCCCGTCAAGGTGGGAGGCGGCAAGCGTGACATTCCTCTGGCGGATTTGCTGCCCATGCAATCTCAAGTTCACTTGATGGATGTGCTAGAGGAGTATCAACGAGAGTTGTAGTCGGGCTAGAGGATGAAGAAACATAAGAACAAGGGTGATGTATAGCCTTTAGCCTTGTTTTTAGCCTGTAGCCGATTCTCAGCATTCTGCCCTTTTGGGTGGTTCAGCTTTAAGCGTTCTTGTTTTTGCAGATAACACACTAGTGCTGTGTCAATCCAGGTTTGAGGGGTGTGGGGGCGGTGCCTCTGCACCCTTTACATTGGTTGTGGGAATCATGTGTTGTGGCAATCCTGTTGGGTTCATGTCGAGCAATGAAAACCCCATCTTGAGTTGAAACCAAATCAGGCTCAATTAAAGTCTGCCCCCTGTGCGATCGCCCATTGATCAGATTCCAGCGTGTGTTCCGGCAAGTAACCACTGACACCCAAATGTCCAATTACGATCGGCGGCTCACCTGACAACGTTGACATTGTTTTAGTTACCGTTCCTTGAAGTAGCACCACCATAAGAGCGATCGCTGCCACTCACCCCAACTTTGCGATCTTTACCATACCGCTCCTCACAACAGGTGTTTGAATCTACGGAGACCGTGTAAAAACTTAGGTTTAAACTCAGAAAAGGCTTTTATTAAGGGTAGTGCCTCAACTGATCAGTCCCCTCACCAAGCCCACATAAATCCCTTGAATGTCTACTTCACTGGCATCGACATGCGTCACAGGATAGGCAGGGTTAGCGGGTTGCAACAGAATCGTGCCACCGTCTCGATAAAAGTGCTTTAACGTAGTTTTGCCCTCAACTCGTGCCGCCACAATAGTTTTGTCTCTAATCGTTCGAGCATCTTGAGGGGGTTGCATAACCACCACATCACCGTGGTCAATGAGCGCACCGATCATACTGTCGCCTCGAACGCGCAAGGCAAAATAGTCGTTGCGACGATTAGTTTGTTTGAGAATTTCTGACAAACCAGGCACCTCAATCCACTCAACATCGGTATCTGAAAACGTCTCGACCAGGCTGTGAGCGGCGATCGCCCCTAAAATTGGTACTCTAAACTGTTTGGGACTTAAAACCCGATAGCTCCGGGATTGCCCCTCGTCCCAATCGATATAGCCTTTTTGACGCAGTTGTTTGAGGTGCAGTTGAATGGGGGACAGCGATTTGTAATTTAACGCGGCGGCCATCTGTCGCATACTGGGGGAATGATGACAGCGAGAAATGTAATCTTCTATCCAATCAAAGAGCCGCTGTTGAGCAAAGGTGAGGGATTTCATAAGGGACGATTTATAAGAACTAATGTACTACTATAGTCGCGATCGTACCCCTTTATGTTCCACGTTACCTCCCTAAAAATACATAGAAAAAGAGGGGAGGAGAGTGAGAGAGTGGGAGGAGCTATTCTGGTCAATCTCATCAGAACGCCCCCTAACCCTTAATCCCCGACAAAAGGAGCACGCATCCCCTTGAAAACCATTCCATCTTTTCTGCGCGTCTTTCAAAGTAAAAAGATGGCGGCTCTGGTGTCTTTAGGATTTGCCTCCGGTTTACCCTATAACCTCACCCGTGAAACCCTTGTCGCCTGGATGACGGTCGCAGGGGTAGATATTGGCACCATTGGCTGGTTTAATCTGGCAAATTTACCGTCAACGGTGAAATTCCTCTGGTCGCCATTGCTCGATCGCTACGTCCCTCCGTTTTTGGGGCGTCGTCGGGGTTGGATGCTGCTCACTCAACTGGCGTTGATTGTGGCGATCGCGGCTATGTCCTTTTATCAACCGACACAAGCACTGCAATTGCTGGCCATTAATGCGATCGTGATTGCGTTTCTCAGTGCCACCCAAGATATCGCGATTGATGCCTATCGAACCGATGTTTTAGAAGAACGGGAGGTCGGGGCAGGAGTCGCCATTTGGGTGTTGGGTTATCGAGTTGCCCTGCTCGTCACAGGAGCACTCGCCTTAATTTGGGCAAATCGACTGTCTTGGCAAGGGGTGTATCTGCTCATGGCAGCGTTGATGGGATTAGGGTTGCTCACTTCTATTTTGTCGCCTGAGCCAGAGTCGCGCGATCGCCAGGGCAACATCATCACAGCCCCTCAAACCCTCACAGAAGCGATAAAACTCCCATTTCAAGACTTCTTTGCCCGATCGGGTCTCTGGCGGGGTGTCCTGATTTTGGCGTTTATTTTGCTATACAAAGTAGGAGACTACCTCGCCATCACCATGACCACTCCCTTCCTGCTCAGGACTGGTTTCCCGATCGAAGTAGTGGGGGCAATTCGAGGGGGAATGGGGTTGATCGCCACCATTGTAGGGGGTCTGCTGGGTGGAGCCATCTTGAGCCAGATTGGCATTAACCGCTCACTTTGGATTTTTGGCGGACTCCAAGCTGTGAGCAACCTGTCCTACTTTGCCCTGGCACTCGCTGGCAAAAACTATCCTCTGATGGTGACTGCCATTAATATCGAGAATTTTTGTGCGGGTTTAGGAACGGCGGCTTTCTTAGGATTTTTAATGAGTTTGTGCAATCCTCGCTTTTCGGCAACGCAATACGCTTTGTTGTCGAGCCTGGTAGCGGTGAGCCGTGAGGTCATTGCCTCCCCTGCCGGAGAAATTGCCAAAGCTACCGGATGGGCATGGTTCTTTTTTCTCACCTTTTGTGCTGCTTTGCCAGGGCTGGTGTTATTGCCCATTTTTGCTCCCTGGAACGGTGCCCCTGTCTCGCTAAATGGAGATCAGAACTCAGATGAGGTGTAGGATGGAAGGATAACGTTACAACTCTTAAGACTTTCATTCATTTTTCCCTTATTATGGCTATTTTTCGTCAATATATTGCTCCCCTCCTCGTCGTCTTGGTGTTTCTATTGGCGTTGGTTGCAGTGAGTGCCCGCATCTTTTTACCCGCTGACATGGCTGCTCCGGCCCCCATTGAAGAAGTAGGTCAAGCCATCACTGGAGAGGCGATCGCCAAATTGCCCATTCCCTTAGAACTGTTTGTCGAAGGCTTGCCTCCAGAACCCCTCTCAACAACCGCGTTTTAGGCGTCGCCTCAATATCGTTGTGGAACTGTTACCTGGCTACGAACTGCGGTTAGGCTCAGGACTCGATCGCCCCTTGTTGCTGAAGTTTATGCAGCGCACCTATCGAGAATCTCATCCTGATCAACCCGTCGCCCATCTCGCCCAAACCGTCGAACAATATCTTTCAAAAGAGACACCGATCTGGTGGGTTGAGACCGCCGAGCGTCAACCTGTTGCCTGTTTGTGGATGGGGAGTGCCATTGACCAACTGAGCGGCGATCGCCAATCTTATATCTTTTTACTCTATGTCACCCCTGACCATCGTCGTCGTGGCATCGGCAAAGCCTTGATGCACCATGCTGAAACCTGGGTAAGAACTAAAGGTCATCACCAGATTGGGCTACAGGTCTTTCAAGCCAATCAAGCTGCCCTCAATTTGTACCGTCAATTCGGCTATGAGGTGCAATCCCTATGGATGGTCAAGCGATTAGCAGACTAGTAAGATGGGCATTAGTCCCTCGTCCATCGCGAACCATTCCCACTTTTTCCCTTTTCCTTCTTCTTTTTTCTTTTTTCCCTCTTATCCTTCATCCTTCATCCTTTCCCAAAATGGCCGTCACTCCCAAAGATCAACAACATCCCCTCTGGGGAAACGATCGCCAGTTAGTGAACACATTGCTTGAAGCTCAACCCACCGATTTTCATCTAGTAGAGTTGGCTCGCCTCTACATTCGCTATCAAGATTTTCCTGGAGCACGAGATATCCAAGCTGACTTAAACAAAGTGCTGAGCCAATGGGGGTTAACTGAAGAAACGCTGTTTGAGAAAAGTCGTCAAATTCACCAACTAGCTCAAGTTTATAAGGGTCGTGGCTCTCAACGAGAAGACTGGAGTTAGGCGGGTTTGTGAAAGCCTGCTTTTGACAAGGTACATTAAGGAAGTGTTTTGTTAAGTGATCTCCTGAAGTCAGAAGGCGAGGCGTATTCGATTGGACGACATTTACCAGGTTTATGTAAATCGGGTAGCGCGAATGACGCTACCAGAGGCTTACAAGTCTCAAGTGCAGCATATCCAACCATCCCCAAAGTTCCAGCAACAACCCGATGGAACGTTTCAACCTACTTCATTTCCGGGTTACTCGGTGATTACGCCACCCTGGGCAGATGAATCAGAAAACCAGGAATTTTATCAACAATTGCAAGCGTTTCAGCAACAAGTTGCACAAAAGCTTTCGCCTGAGTTGTTTGTTGCACTCCCTCCTGATAGTTTTCACATGACGATCGCTGATTTAATTTGGGATAGTGCCTATCGTCATGCCGATGAAAACCCTCATTTTCAAGAGCAACTGCGCGATCGCGTCAGTCAAATCTTTCAACAATGCCAACCCCAAAAAGCGATCGCGCCAATTTATTGGCAAGTGATGGGGTTGGTGGTGATGCCCAGAGCTTTGGCGGTGAGTCTAACGCCCAAAACAGAGGAAGGCTATGAGCAGATCATCAAATTGCGCCGAGCCATTTATCAAAACTCAGCACTAATGGCGTTGGGAATTGAGCAGCAATATCATCTCACAGCTCACATCACAATTGGCTATTTTGGCAGTGTTACTGGAGACCTTGACCGCGACGATCTGGGTCAACAGTTAGATCACTTAAACCAGCAGTGGTTGACCTCGGATATTCCTCAACCCCTACTCATCCAACGGGCAGAGCTACGTAAGTTTGACAACATGATGCATTATTACCGGGAACCAGATTGGCCTGTATTGGACTTTAGCTATTCCACAAATACGCTAAATTAGCGATTTTTCTGTCATGCTCGTCGTTGCCAAATTTTTATGGTTGCATCGGCACTGCCACTGATCAACATCTGACCATCAGGGGTAAAGCTCAATGCATTGATGCCCCAAGATTGACGAAAGGTATGGAGAGGAATTCCCTCTTCTAGCTCCCATAGTTTAATGGTGCCGTCTTCGCTGGCACTGGCGAGAATGTGTCCATTGGAGCCAATGGCGAGACAATTGGTACGCTCGCGATGAGCCGCCAGGGTGCGTCTGAGGTCACCTGTGGGCAAATCCCAAATTCGCAGGGTACGATCCCAACTGCCGCTGACCAGCGTATACCAATCAGGAGTAACCGCAAGGGTGGTCACGCCATCGCTGTGTCCTTTAAAGGTGTTGATGAGCCCACCCTTCATCACATCCCACACCCGGATAGTTTTGTCATAGCTGCCACTAATGAGAATTCGATTGTCGGGGCTAAGAATCAGGGAACTGATGCGATCGCGATGTTTGAGCAAGCTGTGGGTTAACGCATGGGTTTGCAAATTCCACAGATAAATCACGCCATCGCCTCCACCGCTAGCTAAGACAGTTCCGGTGTGGTCGATCGTCAGAGCAGAGATATCCCACCCATCGTGGGGTAGGGTTGCAATGAGCCTACGAGTTGCAACATCCCATATCTTAATCGTGCCGTCGTCACTACCGCTGATAAAGGTTTGCCCATCCAATGCAAAGATTAATGCACTGATGCGATCGCGATGTCCAGCGTTTGACCAGAGCGATCGCCCCGGAATCGTGTGGAGTAACTCTCCTTGAGGAATCGTCCATAATTTAATGGTTTTGTCACTGCTGCCACTAATGAGCAAAGTGCCTTCTGAGTTGAGGGCGATCGCGGTGACGGCTCCGGTGTGTCCGGTGAGGGTCTGCACCTCTTGCCAATCTTGATGGTGTTGCATGACGAGTCGTCGCCGTGCTTGAGATGTTCGTGGAGGCAGTTCCGCTTCAGCCGCAATGCGACGTTGAGCCGTTGATTCGGGCGATCGCCGTTCACTCCGGGTGACTCGCGGAGTCTGGGTCAAATCGTGTAACACTGCTGCTGCACTGTCATAGCGTTGGCTCGTCGCTTTTTGCAACATCTTGGTCAACACGATTGCCAGTCGTCGGCTAATCGGTTCTGCTAAATACTGCCGCCATGCCCAGGCATCTTCACTGACAGAGTAGAGATCAAAGGGGTGTAACCCCGTCAACAAATGAACACACGTTACGCCCAGGCTATAGAGATCACTGGCAAATTCTGCCTTCCCCATCGCTTGTTCTGGGGCAACATATCCAGCACTACCAATCACAGTACCTGTACGAGCCAGGGCCGTCGTCGTGGCATATTTAGAGGCACCAAAGTCCACCAAAATCAGCGGTACATCCTGGGGCGATTGCTCCTCTCGGTGGGGATAGATAATATTTTCGGGTTTGATGTCTCGGTGAATCACCCGGTGATGGTGAATGAATTGCAGCACGGGCAACAGATCGGTGAGCACCTTGCGGACTTGCGCTTCACTAAACGTCCGCTCAGTGGCTAATACTTCTTCTAAGTTTTGCCCATCAATGAATTCTTGAACGAGATACTCTTCCCCATCTAACTCAAAATAATCTAACAACTGAGGAATCTGGGGATGCTGACCCAGTTGTTTGAGGCGTTCGGCTTCTTGTCGAAATAGCTCAGTGGCTTTCTGTAAGTTTGCGGCTCCCTGTTGACGCGGTAAAAATTGCTTAATGACGCAATAGGAAATCGGTTCAAGATCCTGGGTAGGGGCAACAGGAGGCAGCTCAGCAACTAGCGCATCCTGTCTGAGGGCGATCGCCAAAAACGTTCTGCCAAATCCGCCCTGCCCGATCAGCTTCAAGGCACGATAAGCACCCTTTAAAACTAATCTTGACCCACAGTTTTGACAAAACTGAGCATCGTTGGGATTTTGAGGTTGTCGGCAGAGCGGGTTAAAACAGTAGCTCATGCGTCAGGTGGGCACCAACTCCCCAGGACGCAAGCGTGCCCATTTACCCGACTCTAGCTTAAAGCTGTCACAGCCTACGACATCATATTCTTCGCCAAAATCGCCTTCCTGAACAATTTGACCATCATCGGTGACAACGACCTTAGGAAGGGTGTAATTGTAGTTAATAACCGGATTAACAGGCTCAAAGGTGGGGGCTTCAGTCAGGTGGGGCTGACGGTGCTGTTCTTCGACCGCATGATAGGTAGTGCAGCGATCGACATAGTGACAGTTCACACAAATACACATACCCGCTTCCTCCGTCTAGCTAAACCACACGCTAACCTGTGTTTAGACCCTATTGCTGTTGCTATGTTTAGACCCTATTTCTGTTACTGTAGCTCAAGTTTGAGAAAACAGGCCGTTGCCTATCAAAATCATCCTTGAGGTAGCCCATTGCCAGGATTAATTGGCAGAATTGGCAAGATTAATAAATTGGCAAGATTGATACTGGTAATGCAAAGCCGTTTTCTCTGTGAGTTTTCCCTGTGGGTTAATTGCCCATGATGTTACAGAATGAAAAATAGTGGTTTTTTAGCCTATCGCTTAAATCATTAGTCTCCCCAAGTTCCCTCATGCCCTGTGGCAGTATTCAGTTCATTCACGTTTGAGCCGTCCTAATTTGTACCCCGATCTGCAACAACAGCACACCTTTACCTGCAGCTCAGTCTTGTCACCCAAGACCTGGCCTTTTGATTTGAAATGGTTGCCTCCTGCGACCTATCTAGTTGGGGGAAACGTCCGCGATGCGTTGCTGGGCAGACGGGCTGAATATTTAGATCTGGATTTTGTCATGCCAGAAGGGGCAGTACAAACAGCACGAGCGATCGCCAATCATTACCGAGCGGGCTTTGTGTTGCTCGATGCTGAGCGACAAATTGCGCGGGTGGTGTTTGAGCATGCCACCGTTGACTTTGCTCAACAAGTAGGCCCAACCCTTGAAACAGATTTAGAACGGCGCGACTTTACCGTCAACGCGATCGCCTATAACCCTCATACTCGTCAGTTACTCGATCCTCTCCAGGGTTATCATGACCTGCAACAACACCTGATTCGCATGGTGGCTCCCGAAAATCTCAAGGAAGACCCACTGCGTTTATTGCGAGCTTATCGTCAGGCGGCTCAGCTAGAGTTCACGCTTGAACCTGACACCCAAGACACCATTCAGCAGTTAGCTGATTTATTGCGATTCATCGCCCCAGAGCGGGTGCAAGCCGAGCTGAGTTATTTGTTGAGCACCCCCAAAGGAACTCCTCTCCTGACCGTTGCTCGTCACGATGGATTATTGCAATATTGGTTTCCCCATGCGACAGCAAGCCGATTGGCACAAGTTGCCGATCTCGATCGAGCGGCGATCGCCCTGGCTGAACAATGGGAACCGTTTGGCTCAGAGTTATTTGGCTGGTTGCGAGATCAACAAAAAGCAGCAGGAACGGGTCGCAGTTGGTTTAAGATTGCCAAACTGACCCGCCTGATCGCGGCTGATTTACAGGTGGCAGAGCAAGAGTTGTGGCGGTTGAAATATAGCCGAGCTGAGGTGCAAGCGGTTTTGACTGTGCTGAAATACTTGCCCCAATTGCAGGCTTTTGTTGACTCTGATATGCCAGCACGAGAGCAATACTTTTTGTTTCAAGGGATAGGGGCAACTTTTCCGGCTCTGGCGGTGTTGACCGTCGCGTTAGGCACCCCACTTCAGGCGATCGCCCCCCTCATGCAACGGTTTCTCACCCCTGGAGATGCGATCGCCCATCCCATTCCTCCATTAACAGGGCGAGATTTGATGACAGCGTTGCAGCTTCCCGCAGGTCCTCAAATTGGGCATTTGCTACAAAAGATTCAACTGGCACAAGCTGAAGGAAAAATTGCAACCCGTGAAGATGCGATCCAATTTGCTAAAACGTTGATTGGGGCGTAGTGGTGGAGCGTCATAGTGGAGTGTCATACTGGGGCAGCGTAGTGGAGCAAGACGTCTCGTGACCCACCTCAAGATGTTGCGCCAAATTACTACACCCTTAAAAGTTTTTAGTTTAATCCCGTGTGCGACTTCCCCCAGATACCCGGTTGCTGTGACGCAAATCAGACTACTTTGAGGATGCTGAACGAGCAACCGGGGATCTAAACCTCTAAGTTGCACATCGCGTTAGTTTATTTAATTTCCCTTGCTGAACCAGGTGAGTCAGCGATCCCCCTTTTGATCCCCACATTCCAGTTTTTAAACCCCACCAGAATGGCTCAAGATTGTGCTAGAGTATACCTCTTGCAGGGTTGTTCAAACTATTAACCCCTGTTCAATCATTTTGTTTGCAGCAATGATTATGTCTGTTCGTTCAGTCCATCGATTTAAAGAGGTTAAGCATGGCTAAACGCCGCAACCAGAAGAAAGAAAAAGCTCTCCGCAACCAGGCCTACGCCCGCAAGTTTCGTAAACGCCCTAGCACCGGACGTGGAATGGGAGGTAGAAGACGCTTTGGCGGCGACAACAACGCTCAGGACATGGACGACATGGAAGAGAAGGGGAATAATAGCGAAGGAGCCGCTGACAACATGTAGAGAGCGTCAGCGAAGTTCTTTTGCTGAAATTACTCCTTACTCTGTATCAGCTCTCCTATATTGATCTAAGCGATCGCCACTTTATTGAACCGTAAGTTCTGGCATCGATCGTTGATCAAGCCGTTGATTAATCTCATGGGCGATCGCCATCCCTGACTGCAACGCACTTTCCAGGTTATTGCCACCACACCAGTCCCCACCACATACCAGTGGTAGGGGATTTGTTGTGGCGAGATAAGCCGTTGAGAGCGGAGTTTGCGCAAAGGCATAACGCCAGCGATGGACTTGCAAGATCGTTGCGGTGTCTAACCAGGGAATGAGCATCTCAGCGGCTCGTGTCAGCAACCGTTGACCAATCGGCTGAAGGTTTGTCTCTTCTAGAGATTGAGCCGCAAATCGAGCACTGCTTTGCACCACTACAACGGGTTGCTGTGCAACGGTCTGTTTGCGGCTCTCTAACCCTACCCAACTGAGATCGACATCATCCTTAAAAATCACCCCACACCAGGGCAGACTGGCTAGTTCTGCCACTCGTGCTGCGGGATAAGTGGCGATCGCACTGAAACAAGGATCAAACTGCACTGACCCCACGGCAGTGAGAAGCTCATCTGGCAAACCCACCTCCGCCAAGGGCTGCAACAACAGCATCGCTTGGGGCGCAGGAATGGCGATGACAATCGCCCTGGCTGTAATCGGGGTCAGGGATTCAGTCCCGGTTGCCTCTAACGTCAAACTCCAATCTCCAGCCTGGGGAGTGATGGCTGTTACTCGCTGTTGCCGTTGAACGTTGAGATTGGCTCCTAAATATTTGGCGATCGCCGTGATCCCATCTTTTGCTACATAACAGGGGCGATGTTCTAACGGCGACAGTTGCCCCTCAACCCACTGATAAAGTGACTCTGTCCACAAATGCACAATGCCGCGATCGCACAGGGTTTGAATCAACAAGTCTGACCATTTGCCCTGAGGCTCTAAATAGCGAGTGCCATGATCTGCCCACGTTCCTTCTAGACGTCGAGTTGCCAACCGTCCCCCTAGTCCTCGTGACTTTTCAAGAATGACCGTCTGGTATCCCGCTTGTTGCAGGTGTCGAGCACAGACAAGTCCGGTGATGCCTGCGCCAATGACTGCGATATCAACTCTGGTTTCTTGCATATTTTCTTTCAACTGCGTAAGTCTTAATGTAAGTAGAATATGAGACAAGAGCCAGCGGTTTTTTGGGGATTGAGGCAGGAGGTTTGATGTGTTAGATGAATTGAGAACGGGTCTAGAACTAGCAACAGATGAAGAGTTAGAGACACTCACTGAGATTTTGTTTCAACGCAAATTTAACCCGTTGGACTATGTTTGCACCCCTGAAATTATTGAGGTGCAGAGCCGCGATCGCATGGCACAACTGGATGCGATTGAAGAGCGATTTCGATTTCTGGCGGCAGATGGTTTCACAGTTCTAAAGCGCAAAACTGGGCAAATCAGTTACCGACAAGTGCTGATGCGGGTTTGCCGCCACCTCAAAATCTCCTATTCCCAAACCTTCTCGACAGAAGAACTAGAAGCTGAAATTTTTCTACACATTCTCAACTGCGCCTGGAAAAAACTGCCTCCTGCCCAACAACGAGTTCTCACAGGGCAGTTACAAGAAGCACTCTCCCACGCTCAACTCACCAAGCAACTCCCCGCTGCGGTGCACAAAGACCCGATTACCCTGGTGCTCAAAGGGGGTAGCGCGTTTGCCGTCAGTTCAGTAGTGGGGCCCTGGCTGTTGCAACAAATCACCCGCCAGTTTGCACTGCATGCCGCCACTTATCAAGTTGCCACGGAGGCATTAGTTCAAGGCAGTGTGACAGTCGCCACTCAATTGCAAAGCAAACTGGCTCTGCAAACTGCATCACGGGGCATGGCTCTCAATGCGGCGCGTTATGGCACTGTGCGATCGATGTTTGCGTTTTTAGGCCCTGCGTTATGGGTGTGGTTTTTTGCTGACTTAGGGTGGCGATCGATCGCCACTAATTATGGTCGGGTCATTCCAGTCATTTTCACACTGGCTCAGATTCGCCTGACTCGCTCTGCCTGTTTTGCAGGCACCTAAATCAGAACAAAAATTAGCACCTGAGCAGCGTAACCGAAATTAACCCAGTTACAATAACTAAAACAATGATTCGCTAGAAGGGTTACTAGTTAAGGTGTGCGACCTGTGGAGGAATGCAAATGTCGGATGATTTGGCTTCTAACTACTATCAGGTGTTAGGGTTAACTCCTTCGGCATCGGTGCAGCAAATTCGACGCACCTACCGAGAGCTGAGTAAGCTCTATCATCCTGACACGACTGAATTGCCTGATGCGATCGCCACGGCCAAGTTTCAACGGCTCAATGAAGCTTATGCGACGCTGAGCAGTCCTGAAAAACGCGCGACCTACGATCTCAAGATTGGCTACTCTCGCTTTTCGGTGATTCAATCCTTGCCCGATTTCAACCGCCCTGTTTCTGAAAGCAGGAGTTATCGTTCTTCAGCTTATCTAGAGCCAACCGATCGCCCTTTGTCGGCGGGTGAAGTCTTTGCGCTGTTTATTTTGGGAGTAACTTTTATTGGCTGTCTCATTCTGGTGATTGCCATTGGCATTACCCGTGGAGAAAGTGCCTTTCAACCCCTCACCGCAGCGACTAACCCACCCGCAGTTGAAATCCGTGAGCTAATTCCTCCAGAGGTGCAACATACGCCATTCCTTGACTCAACCTCACCTCCTCTACCACCAAGCAACCTAACTCCAGAGGATGCGATCGAGCCACCCGATCTGACTCCTACCCTATCGCTGCCATCCTCAACCTCGCCAAACTCATGACGCTTCCTTCTGCTGATACTCCGCTCTATAATCACCCCCTTCCCGATATTGAAACTTGGTTAATCGACAACGGCTGTCAACAAGACGATCGCAATTTGCACCATTGGCACGTCAAAAAAGCAGGATGGGAAGCTGAGATTGTCATGGAAATCGACGCTTTTGCCGTGCGCTATTTCAACGCCAGCGATGATGGACGTGATATTCAACGTTCATTTAAATATTCTCTGAGTCGCCAAGACTTAGAAGCGGCTATTTTCTCAGGCCCCTAGCCAGACTAGACTGCACCTGCTCTTGCAACTGAGTCACACTCTGGGCGGGTTCTTGACAACTCAACCCCTGACACACTAACCCAACGATCCCAGCAGGCAACGGCTCGATCGCGAGAACTGCCGTAGGAAGATATTGAGTCGCTAGTTGAGCCAGTTGATGGGCATCTGTGCGAATCAGGGTTTGATTGAGATACCAATCTAAAGCACTCAACACTGTAGGACAGGCTTGAGGCGCACGAGCCATAACGCTACTAAACGCCTGCAAAGATTGCTGGGCCTTATCTAGGTGAGACAACTCCTCAGTCCGCAGAAATAACCGAACGAGATTGGCGATCGCCACCCCATTAGCAGAGGGAGTTGCATTATCGGCATAACTGCGTTCGCGGATGACCAAGTCACTGCGAGCATCAGTGTTGTAATAACCCCCACTATCAAGGCTCCACAAAAACTCATCGAACTCAGCTTGAGTCTTCACGGCTTGGTCTAACCACTGGCGAGAGGGCTGATTGGAATTGAGGCTCAACTCAGCCTGATCCAGATCCAGCAAGGCTTTGATGAAAAAGGCATAATCCTCAGACTGGGCGACTACACTGGCTTTGCCATCGTAATTAAGCCGATGCAACCGCACGCCTGTATCGGTGGGTTGCCATTGATGCTGCAAAATGAATTGAGTCGCTTGGGTTGCCAGGGTGAGATAGTTTGGTACTTGCAGGGCGATCGCCGCTGTTGCCAATCCAGAGATCATGAGACTGTTCCAGGCAACGATCATCTTCGTATCTGTAACCGCTGGAATCCGCCCCTGCCAGGGTTGAGTCTTGGCTTCGTGGTTGTTTCGGGCAGGTGGAAAGGTCGTGATTTTCGCTGGGGCGTCTCCATATCGCAGCGCAAATAGCTTGGCAAGTGCTGTTTCTAGAGTCGTCGATAACTCACCCGACTGGCGACGCTGCAACACAATCTTGCCCTCAAAGTTGCCCGTACGAGTGACGGTAAACTGCTCAGTCAATTCTGCTAGCTCGTCAGAGGTTAAGTGCTGCTCGAGTTCCCTATAACCCCACACATAAAAAGCTCCTTCCTCAGGTTCCACATCGGTAGGTGTTGTGAAACTATCGGCATCTTGAGCCGCATAAAAATAGCCTTCCGGAGCGGTCATCTCGCGTTTGAGCCATTGCACTGTGCCTGCGATCGCCCTAGCAAAGGCAGGGTCTTGCATTCCGGCACTCCAGACATGCGCCAAATATTCCACAATCTGCCCATTGTCATAAAGCATTTTTTCAAAGTGGGGCACTGTCCAGGTTGAGTCAACCGTGTAGCGATGAAATCCCCCTGCGACGTGGTCATAGATGCCACCCAGTGCCAAATCGAGGGCCCGTTGCTGACAAACCTCAGCCACGTCATATTGAGCATCAGCACTGCTCAGGCGCAACCCATGTAATGCCGCCTCTGCATAGGGAATCATCGGGAAACTAGGCCCCATCCCCCGGCTCGATAGCACCCCAGCACTATACTCCAGACCTTTGTGCAGCAAATCATCGGTTAACTCGTCAGTTGCAAGCACCGCAGATTGCTGCAACTGTTGCAAAATCTGGTCTTTGACCCCTTGAACTTTGCTCTTTTCAGAGTCATAGATGCGGCGCAGCGACTCTAAAACTTGTAAAAATCCGGGTCGCCCATATTTGGGGTCGAGTGGAAAATACGTCCCCCCATAAAAGGGCACCAGATCATCCGGTGCTAGAAATACGTTGAGCGGCCATCCCCCCTGTCCGACCATCATTTGTAAGGCTTGCATGTAAATGCTGTCGATATCAGGGCGTTCCTCGCGATCGACCTTGATTGCTACAAAGTTGGCATTCATGTAGTCAGCGATCGCCCCATCTGAAAACGCTTCCCCCTCCATCACGGTGCACCAGTGGCAACTGGAATAGCCAATCGACAGGAAGATAGGCTTGTCTTCTTGACGAGCTTTTTGAATTGCCTCATCTCCCCACGGATACCAATCGATCGGGTTGTCGGCGTGCTTACGCAGATAGAGGCTTTCAGATTGAGCCAGACGATTCGACATAGAGGCTAACTAGAACTCAACAGGGATTTGCGCTACTGTTTGAGTGTACCGTTTTGTTTCAAAACTCGTGTAGGGCGATCGCCTCACGAAATCCTCACGCGTTATAGCCCTTGGGGTTAGTACCTCAGGGTTGTCTGTCGGCATCAGGATTGTTTAGGTTACTCTAAAGGTGTGGTCGGTAAGGTCGCTCTCTTATGAGTGTTGTCATCTCAGATGAAATTCTGCAAGCCTCTCAACTTACACCAAGCGAGTTTCGCCAGGAAATTGCCATATATCTGTTTCAAACGGGTCGTTTGACGCTTGGTTATGCGAGTCGTTTAGCAGACATGCCACTTAATGCTTTTCGCCAACTCTTAAAGCAGCGTAAAATCGCACTGTATTCCTATGATGTTGAAGATTTTGAGTTGGACTTGAAGAACTTACAGGAATTGGGGCGATTGTGATTGTCATTAGCGACACATCAGCAATCACAAATCTGGCCGCAATAGACCAGTTAAAGCTCCTGCCTCTCCTGTATGGGCAAGTCATCATTCCAGAGGCAATCTATCGTGAACTTGTAGACATCGATCCACCCGTTCCAGGAGGTGTCGAAGTCCAAACAGCTGCTTGGTTAGAGGTCAAATTAATTGCGAACCGTAAGGTGGTTGAACGCCTTCAAAGCGAGGTGAAATTAGATCCTGGAGAGTCTGAAGCAATTGCGTTAGCTTTGGAAATCGGAGCAGATCTACTGCTAATTGATGAGCGTCGTGGCAGAGTAGAGGCTGACCGCTTGGGAATCAAAATCACTGGGCTACTGGGTATTTTGGTTGAGGCAAAACGGAAAAATCTCATTGTGGCTGTGAAACCTCTGATGGATGCTTTGATTGCCACCTCAGAGTTTCGAGTATCTTCAGCTCTATACAACCAAATTTTGAATATAGTCAACGAAAGCTAGTTGAGGAGGAGAGCAATCAATCTTGGCGCAGTACAACATATGTCCTGAGCCAGATGCTAGCCATTCGTGCTGATTTTGAGGTTATCTAATGCTGCTGATTTGAGTCTTATAAGGCACAATCTTGGGTCAAAATATCACTGAAGTCATATCTGGCAACAGCTGAGGACAGGTTCACATCAGTTTTTGGGTGAGACTGTATTTTGAGGGGGTTGATGAGAGCACTCACCCTAATCCCAAATTAAAAACCCTCTAGGTATCTAGGAAGGAATTCTAAAGGGTTCTGGCTATGTATAGGTGGGGTCAAGGCGATCGCCAGCTCCCCCTCGCGTATCCAGACGGATTGGAAATCACTAGCTTCGTTCCAATATGATTTGTCATCGGCGATCGCGATTGTTAAACCGCTTCATTCTCAGGGCAATCTGTATGAGGCAGTAAAGGCAAGTTGGAAAATAGGTATGCTCTTCAAACATGCTCATGTTTATCTCAAGATCAAAATAAATAAGGTATGGGCTAAACAGTTAGAAGGACAGACAGTAGTGGAGCTAAATGCGGATGAGCCTTTTACTACTGAAAGGCTTTTGATTGGAAATTTTGCCTCCGCCTTGGCAGTAACTAAGACTGCAATTAAACAAGTTAATTTAGGAAAACAGAGATGGGTTGCTCCCAAAGTTGTTGTGCACCCGCTTGCGTATACTGAAGGAGGATTAAGCCCTGTTGAAAAACGGCTCTTTTGGGAACTTGCTGCTTCAGCGAATTCTTTCGATGTGCGGGTTTGGGAGGGAACTGAACTTTCAGACAACCAAGTTGTAGAGTTGTTTCAATCCAAGGCTTCTTATCTACTCTGAGGTGAGACTCAGTAAGTACAGTCTACCAATATGCCCATGCACACCAACTGCCGAAAGGTTATCTATAAGGGGTTGAGTGGGTAATGGGCATTGAACAATCTTTTCAATCCTCAAACAAAAACCCCGGCAAGCCTCAAACAAGGGCTTTTCCAGGGTTCTTCAAGTTAATACTTGCTGCAAGTTTTATTTCAGGGCGTTTGCACCACCAACCACCTCAAGAATTTCTTGAGTAATGGCTGCCTGACGTGCCTTGTTGTAAGACAGTGTCAACGTGCTAATTAAATCTTTAGCGTTGTCACTGGCGTTATTCATGGCTGTCATCCGGGCAGCAAGTTCACTGGCGGCTGATTCCTGAAGTGCCCGCAGAAGCTGGTTATTCAGGTAAAGCGGCAACAACGCATCCAAAATTTGCACAGGGTCTTGCTCAAAAATCATGTCTTGAGGCAAGGTATTTTGCACAGTGCTTGTAACCCGTTGCCGTTCGACTTGAAAATCACCGCCACGAGATGTGAGGCGGAAGATTTCATCATCCTTGGGTTCCATTCCCTGTGGGTCAAGCGGTAGCAGAGTCTGAATAACAGGACGAGAACTCACCAGCGAGACAAATTTGGTGTAAACCAATTCCACGCGATCGACTGTCTCTGACAAAAACAAAGAAAGCAGCTCATCAGCAATTTTGGACGCCTCAGCGGCAGTCGGTACTTGCTCTAGCCCAGTAAAAGTCGCGCTGACAGGTTGCTCGCGCCGTTGGAAGTATTGAGTTGCCTTTCGGCCGACGAGGACAAACTGATAATCTAGACCTTCAGCTTTCAGCTCTTTAGCCCGTGCTTCAGCTCGCCGAATCACGTTGGAATTATAGCCACCGCACAAGCCGCGATCGCCCGAAATTACCAAAATACCAACCGTTTGCACATCTCGCTTCTTTAACAGAGGCAAGTCAGCATCTTCAAACCGCAGACGGGTTTGCAAGCTATAGAGCACCTGTGCCAGTCGATCGGCAAAAGGTCGAGTAGCAGTGACTTGCTCTTGAGCACGACGCACTTTTGCAGCCGCTACCAAGCGCATTGCTTCTGTAATTTTCTTAGTATTCTTGACCGACTGAATGCGATCGCGAATTGCTTTTAAGTTAGCCATAGTGCTGTGGGAAGTAAGAGATTAATCTGCTGTCAGGGGCATGGCACCGCCATGCCCCCACAAAGGACACTGTTACACACTCGCCAAGAAGGTCTTCTTGTACTCAGTAATCGCTTCTTTCAGCAGAGTTTCTGCTTTCTCATTGAGTTGCTTTTCAGTGCGAATGATTTCGCCATACTCTGCTTTGCTGTTTTGCAGATAGTCCCGGAGACCCTTGGTAAAGCTCGTCACCTTGTCTACGGGGATATCGTCTAGATAACCATTGATGCCGGAGTAAATCAACGCCACTTGCTCACCTACCGACAGTGGAGAATATTGAGGTTGCTTCAAAATCTCCCGCAGCCGCTGACCCCGAGCCAACTGGTTTTGGGTCGCTTTATCCAGGTCAGAAGCAAACTGAGCAAACGCTTGCAAGTCATCGTACTGAGCCAATTCCAGCTTGACTTTACCAGCCACTTTTTTCATGGCTTTGGTTTGAGCCGCTGAACCTACACGAGATACCGAAATACCGGCGTTTACAGCAGGGCGCAAACCAGAGTTAAACAGGTCAGCAGACAAGAAGATCTGACCATCCGTAATCGAAATGACGTTCGTTGGAATGTAAGCCGATACGTCACCCGCTTGAGTCTCAATGATGGGCAGAGCTGTCATACTACCCTCACCCAACGCTGGGCTGAGTTTTGCAGCCCGCTCTAACAAGCGAGAGTGGAGATAAAACACATCTCCAGGATAGGCTTCCCGTCCGGGTGGGCGACGCAGCAACAAAGACATCTGACGATAGGCTTGCGCTTGCTTAGACAAGTCATCATAAACGACCAGGGTTGCTTTGCCTTGATACATAAAGTATTCAGCCAAAGTTGCACCGGTGTAAGGAGCCAGGTATTGCAGCGTTGCAGGGTCGTTGGCACTAGCCGCTACCACAATCGTGTAATCCAGCGCGCCACGCTCTCGTAAGACATCAACGATTTGAGCTACTGTGGAGGCTTTCTGACCGATCGCCACATAGACACAAATGACGTCGCCACCTTTTTGGTTAAGGATGGCATCGACGGCCACAGCCGTTTTACCTGTTTGGCGATCGCCAATAATAAGTTCCCGCTGACCCCGACCAATCGGAATCATCGCGTCGATCGCAGTAATCCCTGTTTGCATCGGTTCATACACTGACTTCCGTGCCACAATGCCCGGTGCAGGCGATTCAATCAAACGACTCTCGTTAGTGACAATGTCGCCTTTTCCATCTATTGGACGGGCTAGCGCATCAACCACCCGACCGACCATCGCCTCACCCACTGGAATTTCAGCAATTCTGCCAGTTGAGTTGACAACACTGCCTTCCCGGATGTCGCGACCATCACTCATTAACACCGCACCCACATTATCCTCTTCGAGGTTAAGGGCAATGCCAACTGAACCATCTTCAAATTCTAAAAGCTCACCCGCCATGACTTGATCAAGTCCATAAACACGGGCAATACCGTCACCAACTTGCAGCACCGTACCAACGTTAGATACTTTAATATCCTGGTCGTACTGCTCAATCTGCTGCCGAATAATGCTGCTAATTTCGTCAGGTCTGATAGCTACCATAGTCTTTCTCTCGTGAGGGATGAAGGATAAAAGAGGGTTTAGGGTTGAACTCGAAATGAATTAACTTAAAACGTCAGGCTGCGCTGTTCAAGCGAATGCCAATGCGCCGCAACTGACCGCGCAAACTCGCATCAATCACCTGAGAACCAACTTTAATAATCACACCACCAATTAAATTTGGATCAATGCGTGTATCCAACTCAACTCGTTGAGCACCCGTTAACTCGACCACCTTGTGTCGAATGGATTCTTTTTGACTATCGTTGAGTTCAACCGCTGATGTGACATCTGCCAGCACTGTCTGCCTCAACTGACGCAACAGTGCTTGATATTGTTGACAAACTCCACCCAGAAAAGCAATGCGGCGGCGATCAACCAAGACCCGCAAAAAGTTCATCGCAAAGGGGTGAACTGTTTCAGATGCCAGTTGAGTCAACACACTCTTCTTGGCGTCTGCGCTGAGTAGCGGATTTGCCAGGAAATCTCCAAGTTCTGAGGACTGTTTCAGCAAGTCCAACAGAAAATTGACATCTTCCCCAAATCGGTCAACCAAGTCGTTAGATTGAGCGACGGACATCAATGCTTTGGCATAGGGTTCTAAAATCTGAGAAGCCACTAGATTATCGCTCATCGGACTCCTCCTAACATTGCCATACTCCGCTCGATTAACTGCTGTTGAGCATCAGAACTTAAGCCTGATTGCAATCGCTGCTCAACCTGCTGCATAGCTAATGCCACCACTCGCTGGCGCAACTCACGGATAACACGCTCTTGTTGCGAACTTAAGTCTTGCGCCGCAGTGGCTTTCATCCGTTCAATGTCTTGTTCGGCTTGAGCTAAAATAGCGGCTCTTGCAGCCTTAGCACTCTCTTCTGCAGCGGCTCGAATGCGATTTGCCTCAGCTTGGGCTTGAGCCAACTTTTGTTGCTGATCAGCTAATGCAGCCGCAGCTTCTTTTTTGCGTTTCTCGGCATCTTCAATCGCAGATTCAATTTTGGCTCGGCGATCGCCCAGAGTTTTGCCCAAGAAACCACGACCGAAATAAACTAAAACACCGATAATAATCAGAAGATTGATCAGGTTGGTTTCAAGAATATCGGAATTGATTCCGAAACCGCCTCCTTCAGCTGCTTCTGAAAAATCAGCGGCGGCTTCTACGGCTAGTAATAACACTGTCTCCATGACTTCTTTCTCTAACTGCGCTGGATGATTGCTAACCTTCGACGGGGTTCATCGGTCTACCCAATAGAGACACCCCCCAACAGCTTGTCAAGAATTTGACGGCTGAGGGATTCTACCTGTTGCTCAAGCGATCGCATCGCCTCTTGCTTTTGCTGCTCTAGCTCTTGCTGAGCCTGCTCTCGCTGAGCTTGTGCCTCTCGCTGAGCCTCAGCCATTTTATCGGCCGCTATTTTTTTAGCGTCTTCCTGTGCTGTCGCAATAACCGCTTGAGACTGCCGACGAGTCTCAGTCAATTCTTGCTCATATTGCTTTGCTAAATTCTCTGCTTTTGACAACCGCTCACGTGCATCCGTCAGATTAGTCCGAATGTAGTTGTCGCGATCGTCCAATGCCTTGCCCAGTGGTTTGTAGAAAACAATGTTTAAGAGCACAACCAAGATGAGGAATTGGAGCGCCATTAAGGGCAACGTCGCATCCAGATCAAACAACCCACCCCCGCCCTCTTCGGCAGCAGTCTCAGCAGCTAGCAAGATCGTCCAATGAATCATAGTGAATTAACCCCTACTTCCATGCGGGGTGACAATGACAAGACACCAAAATTTAATCCTTACAACTCATAGGGCAGAGACGTTCCAATGGAACGCCTCTACAGAAGAACCCGGACTTAAGCGAAGGGGTTGGCAAACAAAAGTACGAGGGCAACCACCAAGCCGTAAATGGTCAACGCTTCCATGAACGCCAAGCTTAGCAGCAAGGTTCCACGAATTTTACCTTCAGCTTCAGGTTGACGAGCAATCCCTTCCACAGCTTGACCTGCTGCATTTCCTTGACCAATACCAGGACCGATCGCACCCAAACCCACAGCGAGGGCAGCAGCTAGAACAGAAGCAGCAGCGATTGTTGGATTCATGATGATTTTCCTTACCTTAAATACAAATCGAGTCAGAGTGGACGTTAACAAACAAACCAGCGTTCACACGCTTAACCGAGTTCCAGACTCACCGCTGTCTGAGAAGACAACAAATAAACTCTGAACCTCTTTAGAAACCTGGGGGATGCCTAACATTCACCCCACTGAGGGACACTTAATGGTGTTCCTCATGCTCTTCGCCATGATGTTCTTCCATCGCTTCACCGATGTAAGCCGCCGCCAAAGTTGCAAAGATCAACGCCTGAATTGCACTGGTAAATAAACCGAGTGCCATTACTGGCAGCGGGACAAACAAAGGAACTAGAAGAACAAGTACCCCAACCACTAATTCATCAGCCAAAATGTTTCCAAATAAACGGAAACTTAGTGAGAGGGGCTTGGTAAAATCTTCAATGATTTTAAAGGGAAGCATGAAAGCAACGGGTTGGACATAATTGCCAAAATATCCCAATCCTTTCTTGCTAAAACCGGCATAAAAATATGCCAGAGAAGTCAGTAGTGCCAACGCCACTGTCGTATTGATATCACTCGTTGGTGCTGCCAATTCTCCTTCAGGGAGTTTGATCAGACGCCAAGGCACTAAAGCTCCTGACCAGTTAGACACGAAAATAAACAAGAACAGTGTTCCAATAAAAGGAACCCAGGGTCGGTAGTCTTTTTCGCCGATATTGGTCTTTGCCAGGTCGCGGATAAACTCCAGCGCGTACTCCATCAAGTTTTGAGCTCCTGAGGGGACACGCTGAATATTTCGAGTCGCTAAGATAGAGGCGACCAATAGCAACCCAATCGCAAACCAGGCTGTGAGAAACACTTGCCCGTGCAGTTTAAGGTTGCCAATCTCCCAGTAAAAGTGCTTACCAACCTCTAACTCAGCTAGGGGCAGGGCGTTGACAGCATTTAAAACATTCAACATTTCCATGCGAGAAGGTTTCCCCAGAATCTTGAAAGAGTGCTAGGATAACCTGAATCTAATTGGAATCAGGCAATAGAGCAGTTCGTAGCATGTAGAAGATGACAGCAGCCTTATAGGTGAGGAATCCTAAAAAAATTGGCATGATTTTAAGCTGATCCCAACGGGATGCGACTAAAATAACTCCAATCAATAGGGCAAGTCGGGCTTTACTCAGACTTTGCTGTTCCCTACCCAGCCGCTCTACATTCCTAGCCAACATTCTCAAGTAAACCACACCTGTGCACGCTCCAATCAGATAATTCAGAGCAATGTTTAAGGAATAAAAAAGCCAAACAGAAATGAAGACGACCCCAGTCATGACAAGGGTAGCTTTCAGTAAATCGTCCTGAAGCTTGTGATATTCCTGCATAGATGGATCGGCCTCTGGCAAAGAGGTGCCAGATTCAGATACTTCCACTTCCGCAGTCGGAGTAGTTTCGAGAGGAGATTCTGGTGAGTTCACAGATTTAGAACCTGTCCAGAGTGTTGGCTGTTGTTGATGAACCGTTGGCTGTTCTTGATTAGCCATGATGATCATATCACTGACAGGTAACAATACTTAACGACATTGAATTTGAAGAAATTCAATTATTTTTTGTTGGAGTCAACACAATCAGGTGTTGTTTGAGGAGCGATCGCACTCCTTCTAACCCCAGCGGCACATCCAGGAAAATTTCTTGCACGGTATACTTTGCCTGATTTTGGTCACAGGCTTTGAGAAACTGCCACTCGATTTCAGTCAGGTTGACAAGTTGATAGTCGTCGTTAAATAGACAACGGCTATCCCACCCGTCCATGCAAGGGTGCCGCTCTGGAATAGCGTTCAAAAGTGCCTCATCCGATGACCAATCAGCTTTGGGTAAAGGCTGGCGTCCTAGAAAAAACTCATAATGGGTCACAGCAGAGGGATCGAGCAACTCAATCAACCGATAGCGTTGGCGATCGCTCAACCCTTGGGCCTGTGCCATCAACTCTGGTGATTTGCCAATCAATCGTTCCAGATCCCATACACGCGGATTGGAAAAACCAATGAACTCCAAACCAGAGGCATCAATAAAGTCAAATAAGGTATTGATGTTATAGTCCGTCTCCTGAGGATGCACATACATATCAGCAAAGCACTCGTCTCGCTGATTTTCTAGCGACCACCGTTCCTGTTCACGTTTTACCAATCGATTATCTGGCGGCAGCGACGCAAAAATTTCTCGTCCAATTTTGACACCCTGACGATAATCTCCCCGTTGATCACCCTGAAGGAGGGCGATCGCCTGCTGCATCAGTTGAATCTCCCAACGCCCCAACTCGGCGTAGACAAAGATATGCATCAAGCCACCTGGTGCAAGCTTGGGAGCCAATGCTTGAATACCACGAATCGGATCGGGCAAATGATGCAACACACCGACACAGTTAATCAGGTCAAAGGTGCCATGAACTTGCTCGACATCGTAGAGACTGAGGTGATGAAACTGAACTCGATTTGCCCCTGACCGTTGACAGCGTTCTGCGGCAACGGCCAATGCCCCCGCACTGAGGTCAATCCCAACGACATCAGCCAGCGGATTGAGGTGAACCAGATATTCAGTGCCAACCCCGGTGCCACAGCCCGCATCCAAGATCCGAATATCTTCACGGGTTGGTTTTTGTCCAGTACAAAAATGATAGGCTGCGACCCAATTCCACCGCCAGTTGTAACCTGGAGGAGGTTCATCCAGCAACGGCTCTGGTGGAAACGGATAGGTATCGTAGAGTCGGGCAACAGCCGCACTAACCGCTTGAGAATCTGGCATAGAATCTAGAGGAGTCGCAATCATCGCACTCCTGAGTGTAGCGTTTCAGGGGGCGACATGAAGCACTTCTTCCTGGGGCGATCGCCTCAACAGATATCAATCACAATATCAATCACAATTATTGAGCCTTACGCTCAAATAATTGCTTTGTAAGCAATTTTACTAACTTGCAAAAATAATTTAGAGTCAGGTTCAGGATCAAATTCAGGCGAAAACCAATATTTCAAAGTTGGCAACCACGCATCCTGCTCCTTAAAGAGAGTATCTAAAAACTGGTCAGGGTTTTGAATTTCTGTGCTAGTGGCTCTTCGTTTGACGCTGAAGAATTTGTGTCTAGTAGACTCATCTGAAGTGGTCACAATGAGATTCCAGGAACGATTAAATTCATGGACAGGTTCATCTTGAAAACCGTCCGTATCTTGTGCCCATTCTGGCACTTCTTCTTCGCTGTAATTAGTACCAAAAGCGTATGCTTCAGCTCGTTCTCCTATCTGATAAAGGGTGTACTCAGCCCAACCTGTCGTATCACCATATCCAAAATGAATACATTTAGTTTTTAGATGCTCTGACACCTTCTGAGCAAGATTATCGCGATGGGTAAAAAACAGAAACGAAGTCCAAGAGTGCCCTTGAAATTGAAAGACTAGAGCGTGTAGTTTGTCCCCTGACTCCTGTATATCAATGTCAGCTTCAATCAGCCCATTAAAAATCTCAGCAAGGGCAAAGTTAACCTGTTCGATGTCTGCCCTAACCAAAATAATTTCAAAATCAACCGAATAGCTCCAAATATCGCCTAGTTCACAGCCGCGTTTCTGTGAAATTGGGTTTTGAGAAGTTTCCATACCTTCTTTAGCTTGCCTCTATTTGTAGACACAAAAGATGTGACTGTTGTATGGACGGCTATCTAGCCACGCATCAGCATCTCTAAAGTCTTACGTTTCCACCCCCTTATTCCCTACTCCCCACTCCCTTTAACTACGGCTGAATCACAAACGCACTTTTGACTTCCAGATCACCAACAGCCAAAGGTTGAGTCATATTGAGCATCCCCATGTCTTTAGCACGGGTTGTCCGGAGATTTTCAACCTCGTTGACCAACTTTGCTGCAATGTCTCTTGCAGCTTGACTAGGAGACTTAATGGGACCGGGGCGTTTTTGAAACTGAAACATCACTTGGGTAGCAAATTGCGCTTTTTGGTCATCACTCATCGCCATCTTGACCATTTGAGGAATCACCTGCTTCGCAATTTGATATAACGTTGCCTCGGTTGGAGTCATTCTGGTTTGCTGCATGTAAGCATCCAGCACATTCAAAACACCGAGCACAGCTTCTTGAGGTTGAAAGTTTTGAATTTGTTTAGCCACCAGCAGGGCGATCGCCTTAGCTTGAGGACTCAGGATCTTAGTAGGTACTAGTTCTGGACTGAACTTGAAAATAGCTTGAGTTGCCAATCGCTCTAGGCTCTCTGAGTTTAGTTTTAGCCCTTTTATTTGAGGCAAAATGGTTTTAACCACCGGATACAACGCCGCAGGTATGAGGGATGGTTTGTATTGCTGGATGTAAGCGTCCAACACATTCAAAGCCTCTGCCACGCCCCGCTCAGGCGTAAAATTGCTAATCTGCTGATGGATCGTTGAGGCTAGTTTCAAGGTGTCTGGAGTGACCTGCTTGTTCAAAGCGGCCAGCGGATTAAACCGCGCCATCACTTCCTGCAAAATCTTCTGTTTAATCGACGCCTCATCTAATGAAATCTCTCTAAGTTGAGAAATTGCCGTCGATGCTTCATTCAACGAAACCCCTTTTACCTGAGGAATAGCCTGCGAAATAGCGGTTGATACCTCACTCAACGCCATCTCTTTTAATTGAGGTCCCGTCTGCGAGAGGGCTGTCGATGCTTCATTTAACGAAACCCCTTTTAACTGAGGAATAGCCTGCGAAATAGCAGCCTCAACAATTTGCGTCAAGCAGGCTTGAGTTAACGGTGGTTGAAATGCTTGAATGTAGCCATCAACAATCTCTAAAACTTGTTGGGTTGCCTGGGCTGAATCAATATTAGCCATGCCCTTTTCCTACCAAAATGAAGCTTGAGCCTACCATACTCGAAGTTTTCATTTAGCGGGAGAATGTAACGTCTTCAAAACATTACAAATTATGAGATCTCTGGCATGTCAGGCTTTAATTTAATTCTTTATTTAATTGAGGAACGTGAGCCGTTCTAATAACGCCTAGAAATTGCGATCGCAGGTATAGAGTAGTTCAAAAACGGAAGCAAACTACTCTTGAGGCTAGTTTTTTAGACAATATGCCAAATAAATGGATAGCGATAGGGGGTGTCAGGGTTAGTGGCAGTCGAAACAATGGCAATGATAGGGAGAATCAAACTAGCCACAAATAAAACACACCCCAACAAAATTGCCACAGGTAGACCAATCAGGGAGATAGCTAACACCACCAGAATGACTCCATAAATCAGCAGATTGATGCTGAAATTAATTGCCTCTCTAGCATTTACCTGCACGATTGGGTCAGTTGATATCAACAAAATGACAATAGGAACCGCGATCGCCACCACTGTAGAACTGAGCAGTAATGCCGCATGACTAATCACTGACAAGATTTTGCGTTGCTCTAAATCATCCATCATGTCTCTGGCTCAATCCTTCAGACAAAATTGCAATCCTAAAGCTATCAATCAACATTCTGACACTTGTAGCTTTTATCGTTATCCTTAAAATATTGCTTAAGCTCATCTACATTAAGCCTCTCCGCCTCTCAAATAGACTTACCGCTAAATCTGGAATGCTTACCGAACTTGACTCTGAACTCCAGGAAGCCGTTGAAAAACGACGGAATTTTGCCATCATCTCGCACCCAGACGCTGGAAAGACAACGCTGACCGAGAAACTCTTGCTGTATGGAGGTGCCATTCATGAGGCAGGGGCAGTCAAAGCGCGGCGGGCACAGCGACATGCCACCTCAGACTGGATGGAAATGGAGCAACAGCGGGGAATCTCAATTACCTCGACTGTGTTGCAGTTCGATTACAGCGGGTTTCAGATCAACTTGCTGGATACCCCTGGGCACCAAGACTTTAGTGAAGACACCTATCGCACCCTGGCAGCGGCAGATAATGCCGTCATGTTAGAAGATGCTGCCAAAGGGTTAGAACCTCAGACCCGCAAACTCTTTGAGGTTTGCCGGATGCGGTCGATGCCGATTTTTACCTTCTTCAACAAGCTCGATCGTCCGGCACGCGACCCATTAGAGTTGATGGACGAAATTGAGCGAGAGTTGGGGCTACAAACCTATGCGGTTAATTGGCCGATTGGCATGGGCGATCGCTTTAAGGGAGTATATGACCGCCGCAAGCGACAGATTCACCTGTTTGAGCGGGCTGCTCATGGCAGCAAAGAGGCGATCGACACCATTGTTGATCTGGGCGACCCCCGAATCGAAGACCTCTTAGAACAAGACCTCTATTATCAACTCAAGGAAGAGCTTGAAGTTTTAGAAATGGCAGGCTCTGAACTGGACTTAGACCTAGTTCATGCTGGCAAGATGACCCCTGTGTTTTTTGGCAGTGCCATGACCAACTTTGGGGTAGAGCTGTTTTTAGAGGCATTTTTAGACTACGCCTTGAGACCTGCGGGACGTCGTAGCACGAAGGGCGAAATCGACCCAACCTATCCTGACTTCTCTGGATTTGTCTTCAAACTACAAGCCAATATGGATCCCAAACATCGCGATCGCGTCGCTTTTATTCGGGTATGCTCTGGCAAGTTTGAAAAAGACATGGTAGTCAGTCATGCCCGCACTGGCAAAACGGTGCGCCTTTCTCACCCCCAAAAGCTGTTTGGGCAAGGGCGCGAATCTCTAGATGAAGCTTATCCAGGAGATGTCATTGGTCTCAATAACCCAGGCGTGTTTGCCATTGGTGACACCATCTACACAGGGCAAAAACTGGAATATGAAGGCATTCCCTCTTTCTCACCAGAGTTGTTTGCTTACTTGAGAAACCCGAATCCTTCCAAATTCAAACAGTTTCAAAAGGGCGTCACCGAATTGCGCGAAGAGGGAGCCGTGCAAATCATGTACTCGGCTGACGAGGCTCGACGAGAACCGATTCTCGCTGCTGTGGGGCAACTGCAATTTGAAGTGGTGCAGTTTCGGCTAAGAAATGAATATGGGGTTGAAACCCTGCTTGATCCCTTACCCTATAGTGTGGCGCGATGGGTTGGGGGCGGTTGGGAAGCACTCAACAAAGTCGGTCGATTGTTCAACACGGTCACTGTTAAAGACAGTTGGGGACGTCCTGTACTGCTATTCCGTAATGAGTGGAACTGTCAGCAAGTCCAGGGTGAACATGCTGAGCTAGATTTACGAGCGATCGCCCCCGTTGTTTCTGGGCAAGAGCCTGAAAAAGCTTAAAGCAATGGGTCATGGATAGGAGTTGATTGATCAGTTACTGACCCCATACTGATGTCAACATTTACGAATCCTTTACTTAACCCTAATAAAAAATAGAAACCGAAGATTCAGTTAGAGAGAGGCTTTACAGCCTTTTTGTGGCATCTAACACAGCATCACATTGCATATTCTGACCAAGCCGTTCGTAGAAAGCTTTACGTACTCAAATTGAGTACGCCTCTCTCACGGATAGTAATCTCACTGAACGGGGCGATCGCGCTATCTTTTGCCAAAATGATGCCGAATCCGGGATGTATAGCCACAGTCATCCAGGTTAGGACAAGGGGCTTAAACCCTTTATAGTCCTAATGATCGTGACTAACGCTATAGTCTTGAGGCATTCCATCTAATACCCTCAAATGCTCAACCTTAAATTATGGTTAGAGTCCAATTTTAGGGAAGACTATTCTCCAAAAGAGAGAAATTTCTTAAGAAAAGATGAAAAAATACGTTTAACATAATTTCTTAAGATAAGGTTGCGAGAAATTTCGTAGATTGAGGGAACTCTATTTATATCGACCCCTACATTCACCCTACCTCTCTCAACGACTCAAAACACAAAAGCCTGTGATAGAGATTACAAGCTGTTCTATGAAATCTAAGTTAGAACCTATCTAAGGTTCGTCAAGAATTCGTTTAATTGTTTGGATAAATTCCGAAGTTGTTCAGAATTTTGCTGATATCACTAGAATCAGGCTAAGTGAAATCTAGAGAGTGAGAGACAAGGCTTCAAGGCAATTCTTGGGTTGTGAGAAACATTTTTGTTAACTCACTCTCTCAGATAATCAACTCTCTAAAAACTAACTAACTGTGTTTCTAGGAGAATTTCTGTTTGAGATAGGCTAACAACTCAAAATTCTCTGTTTCCGAGAAGTTCCCAAGAAGCTGTGTTGTTTTTATAAAGGTAATTGAGTCAAATTACCCTTCTTGTAAAAATCCTGCATAAATCCCGCGCAAATACTGACACTTGAATTTCCGCGTGAGTAGACTGAGCTGATAGATGAGTAAATTCACTGGTAACAGTCCTATGAGCACCTTCCTCAAATACATGAGCATTGCTGCAATTGTTACTGGTATGCAATTGGCTATTTCTGGGACTGCTTTGGCTGCTTCTCAACCTCAATCACCTCAATCAGTGGATGCAACTACCTTGTCTAAGACACAGTCCCAGCTCAAAGATTCTACCTATGTTCCACCCGATAATATTGGTGGTCCTGATCGTAGCCAAGGCTCCGGTACCCGTTAGTTTAAAGTCTGGTTTGTTATATAACAACTGAAGAGTTGGCTAGGACAGGGTGCAGAGATCCATCCCTAGCTGCCACCCCCTCTTGTACCAAGGGTCTTGACAGTTGGTACATCAATTTAAATTGAAATCACGACAGAGCACTGTACGAGCTTAGCCATGTTAAGCCCCTGCTGCACTTTGATGTGTCCTAAAGTCCGTTTAAATCGGGATTAGTTTAAGGCTCAACTCGTTCAGATTTTGACCAGTGGTCATGGTTGACTAGGGTATGAGTTTGCCAACTAGGATCTGTTTCAGGATGATCTGATCGATAGTGGCCGCCTCGACTCTCAGTACGGAATGCAGAGCTTTTGAGGATTAGGTACGCAATATCTAGCAAATTACGGGTTTCTCCCCATAATCGCAGATATTGATCACCGTCAGCACTGCCCAGATCTATCGGTTGCCCCTGCTCCAGGTTGGTCAGGCTTTGGCTGAGAGAGAGTAAGGCAAATTCCTTGCGCCATGTTTCTATTTGAGCGATCGCCTCATCCAGCGATCGTTGCTCTCGGCAAATACCAGCACTTTGCCATACCAATCGAGGCAAGGCTTGCCGCCAAGTTGTTATAGATGCTTGGTCTGACTGCCACTGACGCCAAACATCAGTCTTCATTAAGGGAGGCTGTTCTTTGAATACCTGGACAGCAGGTAACGTCAGCAAGCCCAATTGCGCACCATAGACCAAACACTCCAATAGCGAGTTGCTCGCTAAACGGTTTGCCCCATGCACCCCCGTGCTGGCATTTTCGCCAACTGCATAAAGTTGGGGAATGGTTGTTTGACTCAAAGAATTGGTTGTGATGCCACCCATCCAATAATGAGCAGCGGGTGCTACTGGAATTGGCTCTTGAAACACATCAATCCCCCACCTCTGACAGACTTGAATAATGTTAGGAAAGCGATGGCGAATTCTATCGGCTGGAATGGGTCTTAGATCAAGCCAGACATAGGCAGATGCAGGATCAGGAGCCGTTTTTTGAAGATGACTAAAAATGGCACGACTGACAATGTCGCGTGGAGCGAGTTCTCCAGCAGGGTGGTAATCAAAAGCAAACCGTCGCCCTTCAGCATCAATTAAATGGGCACCTTCACCACGCACCGCTTCACTAATTAAAAAGCGAGGAGCACCCGCCTTAGTCAACGCCGTAGGGTGAAATTGCACAAACTCTAGATCTCGCAGTTCAGTCCCCGATCGCCAGGCTATGGCGACGCCATCTCCAGTGCTTAGTTCAGGATTTGTCGTTTGAGCAAAGACCTGTCCCCCTCCGCCTGTTGCTAGCACCACTGCATTGGCTTGCAACCACAAGATCTTGCCCTGACATAGCACGCTAATCCCAGTGCATTGGGAGGCTTGCATCCACAGGTCAAGGGCAAAGGCTTGTGAAAAAACTTGAATATTTTGACGGGCAAGGACTTGAGCCGTGAGCGTTGTAATCACCGCTCGCCCAGTCGTGTCAGCCGCATGTAACACCCGTCGTCGAGAATGAGCCGCTTCTAGGGTCAATGCCAGATCATTGCCCTGTCGATCAAACGCCACCCCCATCTCAACTAGCGATCGCACACAACTAGGGGCAAGCTCGACTAATAGCTTGACCGCTTCAGGTTCACACAATCCAACCCCTGCCTTCAGTGTGTCTTCTAAGTGAAACTGAGGAGAATCATCAGGGGCGATCGCGGCTGCAATGCCTCCTTGTGCCCAGTCACTCGCCGACAACGACAAAGTGTCTTTGGTAATTAAACCCACTCGAACCTGAGCAGGAAGGCAAAGAGCAGCGTATAACCCAGCCGCACCTCCACCCACAACGAGCACATCAAACTGGGTCGGTAATGTTGAGTCTGGCAACTTTAAATTATCCGTAATCTGTAATTGAGGTGGATGCATTATACCTGCCCACCTGAATCTGCAAGCGGTTTAATACAATAAAAAAAATCAGCACTCGCTGGTTGCCTCTCTAAAGAGACGATTAAACCCACGAATGCTGACCTCTTAATTAACTGACTGAAGTCAGGGTTAATCCTTAAATCACTATTAATTGCGCTAAGGACTAACGATAAATACCGTTGTTGAAGCGATCGCCCCCTTCTACCAAAGCATCCTCAGGAGAGGTAGCCACAAAGTTATCTAGATTAGCTTGCAGAATTTCCTTTTGGCGATCAGTCAATCCAGGCATATCAAGCACATCTTCAACTGTGTCAAATGGAGCATATTTGAGAATCATCCGCGCCAGAGTAGGATACATGCCGGGGTAATCTCTAAATGTCCGAACGTTCGTATTGTTCAAGTCAATTTTGTTGCCTGTTGCCAATTTTTCACCAACGTTATAGCGAGCTTCTGCTACAACCAGTGTTGATTGACCGAAGGTTAAGGCATTCCAATTGGCTGCTATTGCAGGCTGAGGCAATCCAAACCATCCCAGGGTACTGACTACTACTAATAGCCCCAACGCCATCAGCGCACCAACCAGTCGTTTCATTGATTCAATCCCTCCCAATCCAATTGCTTATGTCGAATCAAAATCTATACACAGCACTTATTAGAGCCTACCACTTGAGGAGGGGTGTTTTAGCGACGACATAAAATTTGATTTATGTCATTTGCAGGATGGCGATCGCATTCCCTGAGCTCTAAGTACAGCACGCCATCAATGGGGGTTTGTCAACTATCCCTCCTGCCATTGATCGAGATAACACCAAACCCTTAAAAGCCTGATGACTCGATCAGACCTTTTTGCTAGTTTGCAGAAACGCGTCCAAATCCACAAAGGATGAAGCATACGTCAACATCGGGGTGTCATACCCCTTCATAATCACCTTGTGTTGCTTAAACAACGTCGGATTAGCTCCTGACTCCATCAAATATTGATAGGTCGTCTCGCCAAGAGCCACATCTTTGCCAATTTGCTTAGTGGATGACTCCAAACGAAACGCCGCATTTACCGTATCGCCAAGGGCTGTGTAATCGGGGCGATCGCCTGTACCCGCATTCCCCACCATCGCATAACCCGTGTTTAATCCTGCCCCAACCCGCACCGGGAAAGGCAGGGGATAACGCTCATGCAACTGGCTGGTCATCTTATGCAACGCACTCAACGCCCGTGCAATGCGAACCATTTCATCAGGGCTAACGCCTTGAGGCCCATGAATCCACACGGCCATGATGGCATCGCCAATATATTTATCGACCCAGCTACCATATTCTCGAATAATGTCGCCCGCACAGCGGAACCAGGTACCGATCGCCTCTGACAAAATCTTTTCATCAAGCTGGCGAGTCATCACCGTGAAATCACGAATATCGACAACCAGCACCGAAATCAACCGACGCACATGGAGTGTAGCCGTTGCCGTAAATTCTTGAGAGGACTCCATCCCAACGGAGGGATCAGTCAAGTGCTCAATATCAGGCGAATAAAATTCCAACTCAGTTTGGCCAAAGGTCAGATGATCGCCATTATGCAGCGTAATGGGAACAGTCACACGACGACCATTGACAAAGGAACCATTGCGGCTACCTAAATCAATCAAATAAAATTCGCCCGTCTCCATTCGCTGCAACATCGCGTGGTTACGGGAAATCCAACGGTCAGGCAGCACAAAATTGTTGTCCTCTCCTCTGCCAACGGTCCAGCAATTACTGCTAGTTAATGAGAGGTAACGGTTGCCTGACTCGGTACGGAGTATCAAGTGGGGAACGGGTTGTTGTGAAGTCACCACAGGCTAAGAAACCAGTAATCTTTCCCTATGATGCATCCTGAAATCCCTAGCTAAAGCTAGTGCGAGTCTACAAACACTGAATGGCGTGATTCTTCAAAGCAATCAAGCTGTGTCACTCAATATTCAGCGGAGTTTTGTAGACGGATGACCTCTCAGGGATGCTATGCAGATGCCCTGAACAAATTTGCCTCTAAATTTAGCCCAGGATACTCAAATCATATCCTTAGTTAGGCTATGGTAGCAGCAAACCAAAACAAACCATCTACGAAGATGGTACTTAAAACGGCCCCTCCAAATGCCCACCAGTGTAACTGACTTGAGCGCAAAGGCAAATACCCTACCACCAACAAAATAGTAACAAGTGCGATCGCTGTCGCTATTCCCCAGGGTGTTTGAATCTGAGCGATCGCCCCTTGAAAGACAGGTTGAGCCTCCTCTAGAGGCACCTGCATCAACTTTCGCCAATAGGGGATCAGGTCAACTAAGTAAAAATAGATGTCTGTCAAAGCGGTGCCAAACAAAGAGCCTAAATAGAACCAACCGCCAATTTTGCCCCACCCTTTCGCTAGAGCAAATACCACAAAAGGCAAGCCGATCGCCTCAATTGGCAAATGCCAAAATGGCTCCCAGCGCAGCCAACCCCAATAGATTGAGCCAGCCAGCCAAGTCCAACTAAAGCCAAGTAACAAATCTCCCCAGACGAAGCTAGTAGAGCGCGATCGCAGCCATAGACTTAGCCCAACAAACCCAATCGTTAGCCCTAGACTCAGCCAGGGAAATTCGCGGACGAGGGGAGCTTGAATAAAGACCGGAACGGATACTAGAAAAACAGCGGCGGCAAGCACCCACCAGGTTTTACGAAGACGCGTCTGGGGGACGGTCAGAGACACATCTTCTGAAGAGGCTAAGTACAACAATGTTGAGAAAGGTGAATAAGATGACAAAGGTTTTTTAATATCTTAAATTAGTTTACCTTTTTTAACATATCACAGTTTTATCCCCCCAGGGGGTATATCCACCATCCTAATACATTTCCCTTCATTCGATGCGCGCCATGCTAAATCTCTCACCAGAATTGCAAAGGAAGCCAAAAACTTTGCAGGTTCTTAATCAGACGCTGCGTAGAATATAGGGGCTAGTAACAACCTTAGTGGAGTAGGCTAGGCCCGTTAAGCCTCTTTAGCCTGATTCAGTGGCAGTTCTTTAAATCGGTTAAGAGCCTCAGGCACACGACATTACCCTGGTTTCACCCCTGTTTAGTTGAGGAGAATGGTATGAGTCTTGTTTATTGTGGTGCACGTTACATAGCACCAACAGGAGTTGCAGCGATTAAAACGTCCCCCCTTTCATTCCTGTTGGGCACTGCAACAACCGATACCTCCTCAACGGCTTCTACTAGCACGGCTGTCATGAATTGGTTTCAGGCTGCTGTTTTAGGAGTTGTTCAAGGGTTGACTGAGTTTTTGCCGATTAGTAGCACGGCCCATCTCAAAGTCGTTCCGGTTGCGATGGGCTGGGGTGATCCCGGTGTGGCGTTTACGGCTGTGATTCAACTGGGCAGCATCGCCGCCATTTTGTGGTATTTCTGGTCAGATCTAACCCAGGTTACTGTTGGTATGGTTCAAGCCGTGATGCGCTCAGACTATGAGTCCAGAGATTTTCGGATGGGGCTTGGCATTATTTTAGGAACAATCCCAATTCTAATTGGCGGGGTCTTGATCAAAGTATTCATCCCAGACTTTGACCGATCGCCCCTGCGGAGTATGGCAGCGATCGCCTCTGCGTCGATTGTCATGTCGTTATTGCTGGCCGCCGCGGAGTATGTTGGCAAACGGAAGCGTACCTTAGAGGATGTCGGCACTCAAGATGGCATTTGGATGGGGCTAGCTCAAACCTTGGCTCTAGTTCCTGGGGTGTCTCGTTCTGGGTCAACCCTGACAGCAGGATTGTTAATTGGCTTAGAGCGAGGAGCCGCCGCACGGTTTTCCTTTTTACTTGGCATTCCTGCGATTACGATCGCTGGCTTAGTCGAACTCAAAACCCTCTTAGAAGTTGGCATTCAAGGATCGGAGTTGCTGCCTTTAGCGATTGGGGTCATTACAGCAGCAGTTTCCTCGTATGTGGCGATCGCCTGGTTATTGCGCTATCTCCAAACCCATAACACCTGGATCTTTATCTGGTATCGCTTGGGCTTTGGAGTAGCTATCTTGGGGGCGATCGCTGCCAATCTAGTGCAAAACGTTTAATCATGGCAAGGTTAAGAATATTCCGCTCGTTTCGGCAATGAATTCTGCACAATGGATAAAGAGACTAGCCGCTTCGCTAACAAAGCTTTGCTAATCAAGCCTTTATTTTTGTGCGTCGATCATGACCCTTCATCCTGCTGTTATTTCACGTGTGTTGCCCGACTCGATTGCCGCTGAGATTGGCTTTGAGGTGGGCGATCGCCTAGTGGCTATTAATGGACAGTCGCCGCGTGACTTGATCGACTACCGATTTTTGTGTGCAGATGAGGAGTTAGAGCTTGAGGTATTGGATGCCAAAGGGCAGACCCACCACGTCGAGATCGAGAAAGACTACGACGAAGACTTGGGGCTAGAGTTTGAAACAGCTCTGTTTGATGGGTTGATTCAGTGCAACAACCGCTGTCCTTTTTGCTTTATCGATCAGCAGCCTCCCGGTAAACGAGAAACCCTATATTTAAAGGATGATGACTACCGCCTCAGCTTTCTCTATGGCAGCTACCTGACCCTGACCAACCTGCCCCAGCGAGAGTGGGATCGCATCGCTCAAATGCGGCTATCCCCGTTGTATGTTTCTGTTCACGCCACAGAACCTGAAATTCGCATTCGGTTGCTTAAAAACTTGCGAGCAGGGCAAATTTTAGATCAACTGCGCTGGTTTCAACAACATCGACTCCAGATTCATGCTCAGGTGGTGGTGTGTCCAGGCATCAATGACGGAGTGCATCTAGAGCAAACCTTGTTAGATCTAGCAGCCTTTCACAAAGGCGAGGTGCCCACGGTCGCGTCGATCGCCGTTGTTCCAGTAGGGCTGACACGCTTTCGCCCAATGGAGGATGAGTTGATCCCTGTGACACCTGAAAAGGCACAAGAGGTGATCGCGCAGGTACAAACATTACAAACTAAGTTTCGCCATCAGTTTGGCTCGACCGTTGCCTGGTTAGCCGACGAATGGTTTCTGATTGGCAGGCAAGAGTTGCCTCCAGAGTCGCACTACGAAGACTATCCACAGATTGGCAATGGGGTGGGGTCAATTCAGCAGTTCCTCAAGGAGTTTGCAATGGCGGCTAAGCGGTTGCCCCAACAGGTGACGTCTCCTCGCAAATATGTTTGGGTGGTGGGAAATGCTGTAGAAACGGCGTTTCAGCCTATTTTAGAGCGGTTAAACCAGGTGCAAGGGCTGACCGTTGAGATGGTGGCGATCGCCAGTGAATATTGGGGACAGGCCATTAGCGTGACTGGGTTACTTACCGGACAGGATATCTTGCAAGCTCTTGCAGGACGAGACCTGGGTTCAGGGGTCATTCTGCCCTCGCTGATGCTGAAACATGATGACTCTCGTTTTTTAGACGATATGACGGTAGAGGCGATCGCGTCACAGCTGAACACCCAGATTATTCCAGTAGATGGGATCGAGGCATTTTTACAAGCCCTGACTCAACAGTAGGCAAACCTGCAACGGTTACAGATCAGCGGTTGGGGCATTGCGCGAAACGTCCCGACGGGGATATTGATGGGTATCCCAATTTTCTAGAAACGGGATCCAATTCAACCTTCTCAGCGATCGCCTCTCCCCTGCATCCCTAGACCTACACACGGGTAAGACCCATTTCCAAGGGCGATTGTCCAGTTTATTGAGTGTAACCAGGTCTATCCCAAGCATCGCCTTGGGTCGGCAAGATAGATCCAAATAGGACTTCACAAACCCAGCCTATTTTTAGTATAAATGTACTAAAAACCATTCTCAAGGGCTCGGTGATTGGGAAAGAGATCCTTGTACGCTCTTCTATCTTGCCTCTACAACCAAGACCATGACTTTTAAACCCCGGTGGTTCAGCTTATTAGGGTTAGCGATATTCAGTCTATTGAGTGTCACCCTAGCGTCTAGTGCTCTGGCTCAAGAAGCTATCTTAACTGCACGCGATCCATCCAGTGCGATCAATATCCGCAGTGCCCCCTCCACGCAAGCGGCGGCACCCGCCTATGGACTGGTGGGCGATCGCGTTGCTGTGCTTAACCAAACTCAGGGCAACGATGGTTATCAGTGGTATCGGGTTCGCTTTCAAGACTCTCAGACCGAAGGATGGGTAAGAGGCGACTTTGTGACCTTAGTGAACCCGACCCCGGCTGTGAACCCAACCCCTCAACTATCACCTGGGCCTGTGGCTCAACCCGATCGCCCACCCGATGGGTATAGCCAGGAACAAATTAATTATTTTCTTGCAGTCGCACTGGGGGGAGAATTTGGCAACTCTAGTGCTGCCATTCGCAAATGGCAAGGAGACGTCAGAATCAAATATTTTGGCTCACCTACCAGCGACGATTTGAGCACCTTAGAAACCGTCATCGCCGATGTTAATGAGTTGACGCACGGCAGTATTCAATTGGAGTTAGTAGACACCAATCCCAATATTGAGATCTATTTTGTTCCAGAGTCAAGTTTCAGTCGATATGAGCCTAACTATAGACCTCGTAATCTAGGCTTTTTTTGGACATGGTGGAACCGTGACAACATTCTCAATCGCGCCAGAGTCTTGATCACAACCGATGGTGTGACTCAACAAGAGCGATCGCACCTGATTCGCGAAGAGTTAACTCAATCTTTGGGTTTAATGCAAGACTCCTACGCCTATAGAAGCAGTATTTTTTATCAGGGTTGGACAGATGTCACCCAATATACCGAGTTAGATAAAACTCTGATCTCCCTGTTATATCGTCCAGAGGTGCAACCTGGAATGACGCGATCGCAAGTTTTAGCCACCCTCAACACGCTCCGCAGGGTTCAAGACACTCCTTTAGAAGAAACAGAGCAAGTCAAAGAAACAGAGCAGGCAAATGATCGCCCACCCCTCGATTTTTCATTGCCTGAGATAGACCATCCTTAACTGGGGTTTAATTGACCCACTCAGAAGAGATCCATAACCCATTGACAAGTTGAATCCATGAACCTTCAGTTCGACCTGATGTTCTGAGCAACGTTCCATCTGGATAAACAGCAGCAACCTCAAAGCGAGCACCAGGCCCAAAACGAGCATTTAAGGGATTGCCATTCGTTGCTACCGTGACAGAGTTAGTTCCTCCGCCACCGCCTGTGTTACTGCCAACCTGACTAGAGGATCTGCCAACCCAACTGGACGAGATCCAATCCCCATTCGATAGTTCAATCCAACCGCCTGAAGTGCGTCCACTGGTGTTTGCTACTGCTCCATTAGCAATTACCCCGGTGACAGGATAATTTGTCCCTGGCCCCGATCGCAGATTCAATGGGCTGCCATTCGTCGTCACTCGCACTTGCCCCGCCACCGTCTGGGGTGGAGTACTATTGCCCACACTTGGAACCCCTCCGCCACCGCCAGTACTACTAACCCAATCTGCTGAAATCCATCCTCCTCGCTCTAGCCCAATCCACCCATTAGACCGACGACCATTGGTTCTAACAATGGCACCATCAGGTAAAGTGCCAATCACGGCTGCGCCGCTGCTAGGTGCAGAACGAACATTCAAGGGGCTACCATTCGTTGCGATCGTGACAGCTACATTATTTGAATTTGAGTTGGTGTTAGTAGGGCGACTAGTGGTATTGCTAATACTGGCCACACTGCTGCATCGGGTATTGGGGTTATACACCGATCCACTCAACCCTAACGCTTGTGCAGTAGCAGAATCTACTTTAAAGGTGGGATTTAAACCATTGCGCCGTTGAAAACTACCCACCGCAAACTCAGTTTTTCCCCCAAAAATTCCATCGACTCCACCCACCTCATACCCTTGACGTTGAAGCGTAGCCTGCACATCTCGCACAGCAGGACAGGTATCTCCTCGCTGAACGATCGCTTGAGCATCAGGAGCAACCGCAAAAACCGATAACACCACCCCAGCGACCCCCAATCCGGCAGAGGATGAGAGGGTAATTCCTAACTCTTCAAGCGATCGCAGTTGATACTCGGAAGCAGGATCTGCGTAAGCAACAGCTGAATAAATAAACGCCAATGTCTCCATAAAACCTCCTTGAGATTGACACCCCTAATACAGCCCTATTTGCAACCGTAATAGAGCCATTTGACCAACTGGAGTCTTCTGAATAGTACCGAAAGATTCTTAACTCAGGAAACAATCCAGCCAAATTTAGACGGTTATCTAAATATTTTCTCTCTTCTCCCGAATATTATCAGACTATAAATATAGCAATCCTATTTGAGTTGTGAAATAGGTGGGTTGTGAGAGACCCACCTCATTTGGAATTGCTAAATATAGCAATCCTATTTGAATTCAGGAAATTAAGCCCTTTATTAAAAATGTCATCTCATATAGCAATCCTAAATGGGTTGTGAGAGGGGTGCACCTCTCACAACCTGCCAATCTCACAAATGATTTAGGACTGCTATAACTGATTTAGAGCTGCTTTAGAATGGCTGAGGTTCCTATCCCGTTTCTAGATAGAGCTTGCATCCATAAATCAATGTAAAACCAGAGTTTATGAAGGTTAAAGAAGTGATTCAGCAAGAGGATTGCGAGCGTTTCGCTTGAGGACAAAGCGTCCATCCTATTGCCAAGTGATTTCCTCAATTTCCACAAGCTCCTTATCCAGCGCAATTTCTATATTTAATGGGTCTTATTAGATAGCCTCTTAAACGTCTCTTAAAGAGATGGATGGATGATTGGCTGGTCGCCGCCAAATGAAACCAAACTGCTGTAAATTGGGTTAGCAATTTGGTGTGTAGAACAAACCACAGTGAATACAAATAACTCCTTGCAACTTATTTGGAAGGCACTTCAATCAGGCACGATTCCCCCCAGCGTTCAGCTTCAAGCCCAAATTTTGCTGGGATGTCTCGCACTTTTATGGGGGCTAGAAATTATTGATAGCGTCTTGTTGCGGGGGGCATTCAATAGTTTTGGTATTCGTCCACGCCAAATCAGAGGCTTATGGGGTATTTTGCTGGCTCCTTTACTGCACGGCAATCTCAAACACTTAGCCGCAAATACCATGCCTTTTTTGATTTTGGGTGGGCTGCTGATGCTGCGGGGTCTCAATGACTTTCTAGTGGTCACAGCAACGGCGTGGGTGGTCAGTGGCATTGGGGTGTGGCTCTTTGCCTCCTCTCGCTCTAACCATATCGGTGCCAGTGGGGTGGTGTTTGGATATTTTGGTTTCTTATTGCTATGCGGTTATTTTGAGCGCAGCCTGGTCGCGATCGCAATTTCCATCTTAGTTGGGTTACTCTATGGCAGTTTGATCTGGGGGGTTTTGCCCATTCGCCGGGGCGTATCGTGGCTAGGTCATCTCTTTGGCTTTGGGGGTGGGGTTTTAGCCGCCCGTTATTTAATGGAATTGAGGAATTGGGTGATCTATATCACACACTAACGTGCATCTTGTCACCGAGTAGCTGTCACAGCCATCACCCAAATTGAGCGATGACGTCACCAAACGATCTCTGTTGAGTCACACCTCATTTGACGTATTAGAGGAAATATAGAAGTATAGCGATCGTCTAGGTGCGATCGCTGAAATATAGCCACTCAAGAGTTGGTTAGAGCGGGGGCAAAAGTTTTACCCTTGGTCCTCGCAAGCCCTCACCCCCCTTATATCCCCTGTCTTGCCCGCTATACAAATGAATTTAGCCTCGTTGAACCAGGATTAATGAGGACGTCAGCCATGCTCTCACAAGCCTATCTCAACCCAAACAAGTCCATGAAACGCCAACTCAAGACCAATCCATTCACCACGTACCGTGATCCCAAAACGGGTCAGTGGTTCGTCATTAAACCTGTTGCTTAACACAAGCATTACAATACTTTGCGGTGTTTGCTTAATCAATTCCGCTGAGTTGCTTATAAGGAGAGACCTGATTGTATCTGCACTCGGCTGAATAAATAATTGGACTCTAAAGCCGTAGTGTTATGCAAAATTCCGACTTAAACCTCGCAACACCAGCAAATTCTTTACCGCTAGAACAGCCAGAAGCGATCGCCCCCATTTCGGTGCCTTACATTATCGAGCAATACGCCAAAGGCAAGCGCACGTTTACCCGAGTTGTTTTTAAAGCAGGGCAAATCAAGATCATTGCTCCCAACCTCGAAAAGGCCAATTTTGCTGGAGCCTGGTTAGCAGATGTAGGCTTAAGCAGCAGTAATTTAAAGAGTGCAAATCTTAATAATGCTCGACTCAATCGGGCTGACCTCAGTGCAGCTAATCTCACAGATGCCAATCTATGGCGAGCCAACTTAAGCAAAGCCAACTTGAGTCGGGCTAATCTGAGTGGAGCCTGTCTCGTAGGAGCCGATTTAAGCGGAGCAAATTTAGCCGCTGCTAACTTGAGTCGGACAAATCTTAAAGACGCCAACCTATCTGACACTGATTTGAGCAAAGCGATTTTTGAGCAAACCATCATGCCCGATGGCACAATTGCAACCTCTGAACTTGCTTAATTCAGCAACAAACACAGCCACCCTCAATATCCATCTAAGAGGGTGTCTTAAAAGGCTAGATTTAGGTAGCATTGGCGACTAAAGTCACAGCTACATGAGCAAAACCTGCCTCCGCAGGTTACAAAAAGCCTGGATTGGCTTGAGTCCGCAACGGCGGACTTGGTTCTTGTAGTCGCGGTTTTAACCGCCAAAAACTTCTCAGATATCCTCTAATACCTGGTGTGCGATTTCCTCCAGATCCCCGGTTTTTGGTGATGGTTGTCAGACCCCTTTAAGAATGCTCCACGAGAAACCGGGGAGCTAAACTTCTAAGTTGCACATCACGTATCTAATGCGAATTTGGGATCAGGATTTCGGCGGTTGAAACCGCAGAGTTCGGCGTGAGATCAAACGTTTGGCGATGCTCAGACGAGCCAGGGACTTCGCACTGACGTTATCTAGATCAATGTTGGAGCTAAGGGCACACACTTTATATAAGATGAGGGGCTTTAAGCCCCTTGTTGTCTTGAGATGGATATCAACGGGTTAGGAAAAAACCTTAGTCGTGAACGCTGCCATCGGGCATTGTTACCTGGCTCAGGTCGGCCCCCTCTAGAGTGGCATTTTCTAAATGTGCATCTTTAAGGTTGGCACCACTAAGATTGGCATCTTTAAAGTTAGCGTCACTCAAAACGGCACTACTCAAGTTAGCTCCACTCAGGTTTGTGCCACTTAAATCGACATTGCTCAGTTTGGCGCGGGTGAGTTTAGTCCCAACCAATGTTGCTCCCACCAACTTTGCACCAACCAACGTCGCATCACTTAAATCAGCCCGATTGAGCCGAGCACGGCTCAGATTTGCCTCACTTAAAATAGCCTCACTTAAATTAGCACCCATCAATCGAGCTTCACTCAAGTTGGCTCCACTGAGATCAGCTTGCTTAAGTTCTGCACGACTTAACTCAGCCCGACTGAGATCGGCATGACTTAATATTGTGCTGCTCAAGTTTGCGCCGCTCAAATCAGCCCCTAATAAATTGACATGGCTAAGGTTTGCTCCGCTGAGATTAACCCCGCTGAGATCAGAGCGATTGAGTTGAACATCGCTGAGGTCAGCACCACTCAGGTTTGCTCCACTGAGATAAGCTCCAAACAAATTTGCACTGCTAAGGTTGGCATTACTTAAATTAGCCGCATTGAGTTCAACGCCGCTCATGTCAGCATTCACAAGCATGGCGTTATGTAGGTTGGCTGCCGTCAAATTAGCTCCATGCAAAATCACCCGTTGCAAATCTACCCCGCTGAGGTTAGCTTCGCTCAGGTTCATCTGGTTCAAATTAGCTCCGCTGATGTCAGGTGTGACAGTTGGAGTGTCTTCTCGCCATTGATTCCAACTATTGACACCCTGCTTAAGTAGACTGAGATGTTCCTCATTTGCCATAACAATTGCGTCTTATTTACGACTTGGTGTTAAAGCCACGGTTTTGATACCCCTGATACCGCGATCGCCGATTGGACTAAGACTCAACGGATATCGATCCAGTTAACGTCTCAAGAGGATAGTATCGTAAATTTGGCGAAAATCTGAGTGCAAAGTGAGCAACCTCTGCGGGATCAGGCAATCAAGTGAATCAGGAGAACCTCCTCACTAAATTCTTATTTCCTGGTTTGCGACTGGTATCCGTAAACACCACCAAATAACTCCGTTTAGAGATCTTCCTGATTGCTATTTGAAAACTCCGTATCAGGGGGTAGATGCTTTGAGACGGAACCTTGCTCATGTCAATTTTTACCCCAATTCTTTCAGCAGCTCTGCTTTTCGCTCTACTAATTTTGAATCATTCCGAAAATCAGAACTGTGGGTCAAGTAGTATCGCATCTGGCATCTCATACCAGGGAGAGCTATCAGATGCACAAAAAATTAACCAACCTCTTTTTCATCGAGGCAGTGGTCGGCGAACTCCCTGCACGTCCTGATCACCTCAGATCTCAGCTTTTTGCTAATTACCCTCAAATTCAGTTAATTTAGGTGCATATTGACTGGTTTTTAGAGATTTGGCTATAGATTGTAGAATGTGATACTCACACAGGCTGATCTAATCTTTCTTCTGACTGGGATCAGTACAATCGCTGAATACAGAAGGTATTGACTTAGCCCAGTTCTTTAAGAAAGTCGATTTTACGGTTGACTTAGCTAAACGGGTACACGGAAAGTGTTGTGTGTTGGAAAAATCAGTGTTTAAGCTGTGCCTGATGTATCAGGATGATCTAAGCTAAGGGTGTTTCAAGAGTCAGCTCTAAACCTACAGAGAGATTACTGCTCTAACTTTAAAAAGTACTGTTCATCATATTTGCGATCGCACCTAAAATGACCAACGACCTCGATCTGATTAAACGCCTCAGCCCAAGTGCAATGGATCAGATCATGCTGTACCTCGCATTTAGTGCTATGCGCACTGGAGGGCATCGACACGGGGCTTTTTTAGATGCAGCCGCAACAGCGGCAAAATGTGCCATTTATATGACGTATCTAGAACAGGAACAAAACCTGCGGATGACGGGGCACTTACATCACATTGAACCTAAGCGAGTCAAAGTCATTGTTGAAGAAGTTCGGCAGGCATTAACAGAAGGCAAGCTGTTAAAGATGCTGGGTTCTCAAGAGCCTCGCTATCTGATCCAACTGCCTTATGTCTGGTTAGAGCAATATCCCTGGCAACCCGGACGACCTCGCATTCCTGGGACAAGTCTGACTCAAGATGAGAAGCGGCAAATCGAAGAGAAACTCCCTCCTAATTTGCCAGACGCTCAATTGATCAATGCGTTCCAGTTCATGGACATTATTGAGTTTCTCCACACTCGTTCGCAGGAAGATTTGCCTGAAGACCGTAAGCTGCCGTTGAGTGAAGCGTTGGCGGAGCACATTAAACGCCGCCTAATTTACTCTGGAACCGTAACCCGGATTGATTCTCCTTGGGGAATGCCATTCTATGCTCTGACACGAGCTTCTTATTCTCCAGCAGATGAAGAAGAGCGCACCTACATCATGGTAGAAGACACGGCTCGTTACTTCCGCATGATGAAGAACTGGGCAGACCGACAACCTAGATTTGTGCGAATCTTGGAGGAATTAGACATTCCGAGTGATTGCATTGATCAGGCACTAGAAGAATTAGATGAAGTCATTCGAGCCTGGGCAGATCGGTATCACCAAACGGGAGGTGATCCGGTCATTTTGCAAATGGTGGTTGGTCTCAAAGAAGATTAACCCAGAAGAATGGTTGACCATAGGGCAACTCGTTGATGAGAATAGGTGAGTCGATCGCATGCATTGCATATGATGTGAGCGATCGATGTAAATGGGCGATCGCCGCTTTAACTCTACACTTCTCACACGTGATTTGAGCCGCTATGATCTCACAGGAGACTCCCTCTCCTAGCTTTAGGATGTTACTCTCTCAAGCAACACAACCCCGTCTAACGGTTACAGATAAATCTCTGGCGGCGATCGTTAGACAAAGTGGGACAATCATTGCGCTTTTGGTGCCCCTGCTGTTTAGCACTGCGGCGAGAGGGGTCTCCTCACAGGAGCAGACGCTTGTTGCTCAACCGTCAATATCGCAGTCAGCTTCGATAACGGCAGTAAACGATGTAGGAACACCATTCCCAGAATTTAGCCCGGTGGTATTGGTTCCTAACTTTCCAACTTTCAATAGCCAACGACTCGATCAACAGATTCGGATTTACGCCCATTATTTAGCTACCTCCGGCCCCCCTGATGTCTTGATCGTGGGCAGTTCGCGATCGCTCCAAGGGATCGATCCAGAGGTTCTGCAACAAGCATTAGCGGCGAGAGGGCTTTCCAACCTCCGCATCTACAACTTTGGAGTCAACGGAGCAACAGCACAGGTTGTTGATTTGCTACTGCGTCGGGTTCTGACTCCTAACCAATTGCCACGTCTGATTATTTGGGCCGATGGATCACGAGCCTTTAATAGTGCGCGGATAGACCTGACTTACAATGGCATCCTTGCCTCAGAAGGTTATAAACGTCTAGCAACAGGCGATCGCCCCATTCGCTACATTCCTCTGCCAGCGATCGAGCTTGAGCAAGAAATTTGTGTTGTTCCGCCTGCTGCAATGAACTATGCGGCAGCCTACAGTGCTTATGTCAATGCTCAACATCAAGCTGAGCCACTCAATCATGCTTTAGAGATGCCGTCCCTTACCCCTACTGTAGGGGCAGAGGACACCCATCTGCTCCCCCTTGCTGGATCTCAGCCAAACCCGTTCGGCTTAGCTTCATCTTGTACTTCGTTGTCCTATTTGCTGCAACCTCCTCCCTACCAGACGCCCGCCGAACCAATTCTTCCAATCCCGCCCCTGCGGTCTAGCCATCCACCTATTGCGGCTGATTTAAGTGGCAGTGGCTTTCAGTCTGTGCCCGCTGAGTTCAACCCAGCCACTTATTATCGTCAGTTTCCAAGAGTTTCAGGTCGCTATGACAGCAACTACACTCCCTTTCGGTTAGAGGGAGAACAAACCACAGCCGCGATCGCCGTTGCCCAATTTGCCCGCAGTCAACGGATTCCCCTAATATTTGTGAGCTTGCCCCTGACCCAGGAATATCTTGACCCGGTGCGGACGGCTCATGAACAACAATTTCGGCAATATATGCAGCGATTAGCGGCTAGAGAAGGGTTTCTGTTTCGAGATTTAATGCACCAATGGCCTACTCAAAACCATTATTTTGCAGATCCCAGTCACCTGAATCGTAACGGAGCCCGCGCTGTGGCTCAATATTTGGCAACTGATACCACTATTCCGTGGGTTCAACCCCACTCTATTCCTGCAAGAGGTCGCTAGTGACGGAAGAATCTCCAGAACAGAAGTATCTCTGGCTCAAACGCAGTCGAGCTTGGGTGCTGTATTGGCTGAATCGCCTCCCTACGGCTCTAGAAGTGCTGTTTTTAGTAGCTATCATTCGGTTGTTAGAAAACACCCCAGTTGGCAAAACATTTATTAGTTGGCTGGGAATTCATAGTTTTCTAGACATCATTGAAAGCGTCAGTATTCTAGTTGCCGTCTTTATTTACTTTAAAGAGGGACCCGAACGCCAGAAGCGATCGCGCTATGAAGCTTGGAAAGTGATTGATGCAGCTCACGGTCGCCGTAACAGTTACGCCCGCATTCAAGCATTGCAAGATCTAAATGAAGAAGGCATCAGTTTGCGAGGGCTTGACGCTCCTAAAGCAGATCTGCGTGAAATTAACCTGCGAAAAGCCATCTTGTTGAATGCCAACTTGCAACGAGCTGACCTACTAGAGGCAAATTTGCAAAAGGCAGACCTGAGAGCCGCCAACCTCTGCCGAGCCAACCTGCAACGAGCTGACCTGCAAAAGGCAGACCTGAGAGCCGCTAATTTGCTGGAGGCAAATTTGCTGGGGGCCAATCTTGAAAACACAAACCTCAAGGCAGCAGATCTGACGGATGCTAAGTTAAGAGCGACTAATCTAAAAGGAGCCAATTTGTTAGGAGCCAATTTGCAAGGGGCTGATTTGCGTATCGCAGAGCACCTCACGCCTGAGCAGATCAAAGTTGCTCGTAATTGGACAGAGGCTTTGTATGACACCGAACTATCTGCCCAGTTAGGTCTACCTCCTCAAGACGAAGGGCCTGCTACAGAATTGTTTTTCAGAGGGTAAAAGTTCATCAAAACCTTACATTTTCACCTCAAAGCTGTAATACTCATGAAGAAGAGATAAAGCTACGCTCAGCTTTCGTAAAATTATCTAGCCATGCAAGCCTGACGTTCGGTTTTCTCTCTCAGCTTGGGAATAGTAAATCCAAGGGTTTAGCGACGCTCTGAAAACCATACACCTGTTTAGGTAATCATGTACTTCGCAGAATTTACACTCCCTGGAACGATGGAATTGGTAAACGAACTGGTGATTCATGCCGCTTCTGAAGCAGTTGCCACTCAGTTTGCTCAAGAATATGCTTCTCATTGGGAAGTTGAGCTGTTTGCGTTGACCCTCGTAACTGGGCAAAATACTCGGTTATGTCGGTTAGCAGGAAATGCAGTGGCGATCGCCTGAGCATTATTTGTTTCTTTTTACTTACGCGATGGGTAATTTAGAGGTTTAGATCCCCGGTTGCTCGTTCAGCATCCTCAAAATAGTCTGATTTGCGTCACAGCAACCGGGGATCTGGGGAAAGTCGCACACGGGGTTTTTACTCTCCTTTTTTATTGCGATCGCAGAGCTTTTACAGGATCAATTTGACTGGCTCGCAGAGCGGGAGCAAAACTGGCTCCGATGCCAACCAACAGGGCTGATCCCAGGGCAATGCTTGTAGCCGTGCCATCAAATTCATAAGGCAATTGAAATCGCTCGGAGACCGCCGAGGTTAATCCATGCACCGTGACGATCGCCAAACTCCCACCTAATAAGCTGAGCAGGGCTGCCTCTAAAATAAATTGCATCATAATTTCGTGGCGGGTAGCCCCAATGGCTCGCCTCAAGCCGATTTCAGCCGTGCGTTCTGTAACCGATGCGATCATGATGTTGGCGATGCCCACTCCGCCCACTAAAAGAGCGATCGCCCCCACAACCGCTAGCGATCGCGAGGTCAACTTTAAAACTTGTCGCTGCTCCAGAATATCTTCAACATTGTTCCATTGGTCAAACCGTTGCCCTGGAAAACGCTGCATCAATAGTTCTTCAGCCTGATCACCGATTTTTTCTAAGTCATCCAAGCGATAGGGACGCAACCGAATGCTGCCAACATCGCGTCGTCCAGTGAGGGCATTGTTAAAGGCACTGGTCATCAGCAATCGCCCCTCTGTTGGCTCCTCATCATTTCTCAGCTTGGTTTGCACCACTCCCACAACTACATAGGGTTGTTGATTCGCATAAATCCGTTGACCAACGGGGTTTTGGTCTACAAAGAGCTGAGAAGCCAATAACTCATCAATAATCACCACAGGACGATAGCTGGCATAGTCAGCCGGAGTAAACGATCGCCCTGCAATCACAGGATTTCCGGTGGTAAAAAGAAAATCTTGAGTAACAGCGACAACATCCGTTTGGGCAATCTGGTCTTGAAAAACAACCTCAGTCGATCGTGACCAGTTTAAAGCACTAATAGATTGCAAACCTGGCAACCGCTGCCGCAAAAATTCGAGGTCATCTTGCTGTAAGCGCACCCGATTGGGTTGCCATTCGGGATACAAACTCGTGTGAGGAGCTTCCCTAGTGGCAAGGCGTCGGGCGATCACCGCTTGACTAATATGCCCCACCTGCAATGTGGCACTGACCGCAGTTACTCCCATAAAAACCCCCAGCGTGGTTAACACCGAGCGAAGCGGGTTGCCACTCAGAGAACGATACGTCAATTTTATTAGATCGATCGGGGCAAGACTCATAAACTCAACTCTTAAATGAGCACACTATTGCTATCCGCACACTATTGCTATCCGCACACTATCGCTATCCACACACTATCGCTATCACGGAGCAGTTTCTTGGGTGGCATCAGCAGGAACAGTGAGTACACCGGGCGTTAACACTACATCTGGAGACGGCAAAATGACTGCATCGCCAACTTGCAATCCCGATGTGACCTCGATTTCGGTTAACCCTTCTAGTCCCACTACAATTGGGCGTTGTCTGGCTTTGCCTTCTGCATCCCGTACCCACACAAAGGGTTTTTCACTTTGCTGAATGGCTTCAACCTCCAACGCAATCACGTTGGGTCGGCGTTCTAAGATAATTTCAACATTCACTTGGCTACCTGGAATCAGCGTTTGAGTGGGCTGATCTAACCGAATCGTGGTTGGAACAGTCGCTTGATCCGACTGATTGGCAGACCCTTGATCGCTTTCAGAGGGGGCGATCGCTTGAGGATAAAGGCTTTGCACTCGTCCCGTAAACACCTCAGGATTAGGGCCAATCACACTGACTCGCGCCAGTTGATTGATTTTGACTTGAGCCGCATCCAGGGTAGAGAGTTGAAGCTGCACTAACTCTTGAGTGGGATCGCCCAATGTCAGCAGTTCAGTGCGCAACTCCACTCCATCTCCATTTTCAACACTTACCCCTAACACGATCCCTGTAATTGGAGCAGTAATCACCGTATCCTGTAACTGTCGTTGAATCCGTTGGTTCTCTAGCTTTAAGCTTTCAAGTTCAAGACTGGCGTTACGGGCATCCGATTCGGCTGTGCGTAGATCAGTCAGGGTTGCTCGCACTTTGTCTTCCTGGTCTTGTGCCTCAGTCCGAGCGATCGCCCCTGCCTCAGCTAGAGCACTCAAGCGTTGCAGACGTTCGCGATCAGACACTAACTGTTCCTGCGCTTCTGTGATTCGTTGTCGATATCGCGCCAGAGCAACCTCTTGTTGAACAATCTTGACCTGTTGGTTAGCAAGTGCCGTTTGTCGCTCAGGATTACGCAATGTTAGCAGCACCTGTCCTTGGCTGACGCGATCGCCCGGTTGCACAAAAACCTGCTCAACAGCCCCCTCCGCTGGAGATTTCAGGGTTTGCTGACCTCTAAGTGTTACCGTTCCGCTGGCATTGATTGTCGTTTCAACCGTATCTCGCTCAACCATCATCAAACGCACAGGTATCGGCTCAGGAGAATGATTGAACCACAAACCATAGGCTAACCAGCTGATCACACTAATTCCAGCGAGAACACCTGACCCAATCAACCACTGAATACCCGTTTTGAATTCTTTTTGTTTATTCATAGCGGTTTAAGCCAAGTTTGTGTGTGACGGCAGACCCTTCCCATGATGATTAGACTGACACGATTTTTGACCGATTGCTTTGCCTATCAATAGGACACCTTAATCTCGTGATGCTCCCAAGTATTTAAATAGCACGTTAGCGAAACCGAACTTTGAACAGGTGAGCCAAGCATCTTAATGTAGCGATGGGGCTGGTATACTCAGTCTCCCCAAAACATTCCCACGCATTTCTGTGTAGCACCGCTCACAAATCAGGCAGAATGACCCTATTAACGAACGCACCAAAAATAGAATTGAAGTGCTTGAAAAGTTAATTCCTTGAGCAAAAAATACTGTTTGAGCGTTTTAGGAGACTTAGATTTAAGATTTCACTTTGATTATTTGCTAAAACAAATCCTCCCAAGTTTTTCCACCTGAGAGGAAGCCTTCTAAATTCAGAAATTGCTGCAATACCCGTTAGATTACTCTTCTTCTCCTAACTCCTCGCCATCAATCTGCTTTAACCGAATATGCTTGCGACCAAGGGAAATTTCAAACTCATCTCCCGGTTTCAGATCCATTTGCTTTGTGTAAGCAGAACCAATCAATAAGTTGCCATTTGATTGAACAGTAATACGATAGCTGGCACTACGCCCTCCTCGTCCATTACTAGATTGTTTTCCATCTAGCTCAATCTCTTTGGCCTCAAGGAGCGCGTTGTAGAATTTCATCATATTGACGCGTTCAATACCATTTTTGGTGACGGTGTAATAACCGCACTCCTTTGCCTTTTCTTCTTTACTGAGGTGCTCCAGTTGTTTAACTTTAGACAGGAGTGCCTCACCTGTTAGAGGTTCGATTTTCTTTTTCTTATTCATTAACTTGACTCTGAACCAATCAACAAGAAGCCCACACTACATCATTCTAGCTGAGACAACCCAATGAATTACTCCATTGACTATATATCAGCTTGTGAAACCATACTACACTGACATAGATATTTTTTTCCATCGTATTTATGGTTAAATTGCAATCTCTTTAATGAGTTTCTCTAGTATTCGATAAATGTTTGCTTTATACAAAACCACTTTGGAATAGCTCGCAGCATGATGAGAATATCGCTTTACTAATAAAGATTTAATGATCACTCCATGACAAATGACTGCAAAAATGGATGCTCACAAACTCCTTAATTTAATTGCTTAGCTTTAAGCCAATTTAGGTGTCGTAGCAGACGACTAAGGAGAAGTGGACTAAGAAGCAAATTGGGTGATCATACTAATTCGGTTAACCTAATAAACCTTAAGCTTTTGTCAAGGTTGCCTTTATCACATTGCCATGCTGTCGGCTGAGAGACTCAACTTTTAACCGCCATCTATCGCACATCACCTATGGTTTAAGACTGCTATATTTGGTGAGATGAAACTAACAACTCGCGGACACTATAGTGTTAAAGCCCTGCTTGATCTGAGCTTGCAACCAGGGTATGGGCCTGCTTCGGTCAAGGTTATTGCTCAACGGCAAAATTTACCTGCACCTTATTTAGAGAAGTTGTTGATTGAATTGCGGCAAGCCGGGTTGGTTGAGTCTATTCGGGGGGCTCAGGGGGGTTATCGGCTTCAGCGATCGCCCAATCAAATCTCGCTAGGGCACATTTTAGAAGCGGTAGGGGAGACAATTGAGCCATTGGCTCGCCATATGCCTGATGCTGAGCAAGCTGAAGACTGGGTCACATTTACCTTGTGGAATCGCCTCCATGAGAAGTTAAAGGACGCGTTATATAGTATTTCGCTGGCAGACTTATATTACGATGCCCGCAGTTGGCAAGCGGCACAAGGAGAGACAACAAGTTTTGTCATTTAATGGTGATGAATTAAGCGATCGCCCTTGACACTCTTGGTTCCAATTCGCGATGATAGGTAACTGGTTGTTAATTCTGTTCGGATCAGGTCACCCCCTTATCAAACGTCAGTGCGATCGCCCCGGTGAAATTAAGCCGCTGTGCAATTATGCCAGAGTGCGATCATGCCAGAGCGCAATTAGCTGACTACCTGTACGGCAGGCAATAGGAAAATATCATGGCTTACGCAATCATTGAAACAGGTGGCAAGCAGCTTAGGGTTGAGCCAGGTCGTTTTTACGACATTGAGCGGCTAGCAGTCGAAGAAAACGAATCAGTCACCATCGATCAGGTTTTGTACGTTGAAAATGAAGGTGATGTGTCAATCGGTCAGCCCTTTGTGGAAGGCGCAACCGTAGAAGGAACGGTATTGAGACATCTGCGAGGACGCAAAATTATCGTTTACAAAATGCGTCCTAAGAAGAAGACCCGCAAAAAGCAAGGGCACCGTCAAGAGTTAACCCGGCTCATGATTGACTCCATTAACCTCAACGGCTCAACCATTGGCAATGATGAGCCATCAAGCCGTCTTCCCGCTCCTACTAAAGCTGAACCTGTCAGCGATCAGACTTCAACCGTCGCAGATGTGGCTGAAGACGAAGATTAAGAGGAGCATTGTCGCAATCGCGATCGCTATTTCATTCATCACACTATAAGCTAGGGTTAGAGAGGAAAAAGAAAGCACTATGGCACATAAGAAAGGGACGGGTAGTACCCGCAACGGACGCGACTCTAATGCTCAACGCCTCGGCGTTAAGCGTTATGGTGGTCAGGTTGTGCGAGCAGGTAACATTTTGGTACGGCAACGTGGCACCAAGATCCACCCCGGTGTTAACGTTGGTCGTGGCTGCGACGACACATTGTTTGCTTTGGTAGACGGTGTTGTTACCTTTGAACGCAAAGGTAAAGGTCGCAAAAAAGTGAGCATTTATCCTGTTGTTGAAACGGTTACAGAAACCGTTGAAGCTGTTCCTGCTTAATGGCGGTTCACTGAAAACTGTTCAACCTTTATTGACCCTTGTGATTTGAGTAGGGATTGATTGAAAGCCACCGAGTCCGGTGGCTTTTTGCATGATGCTTGACGTCTCTCGACGAAGCGATCGCTTTGGGAAAATTGGCTCTCGTTGACCGAGCATTTATTTGGATTGAGGTGAAGCTAGATCATGAGTTTCAGGCCATCAGGTGTGGCTGAACAGAGATATGAATTACCAAAGCTGCCCTCACCCTAACCCTCTCCCAAAGGGCGAGGGAACCGGATTCTAGCTCCCTTCTCCTTAAAGAAAAGGGCTGGGGATGAGAGAAATCATACTTGCATTCCGCAACTCCGGCGATCGTGCTCTTAGAACTAATTTATGCAATAAATCTTAAGCTCAAATTGGCTATTGCTTGATCTCCTCGACCAGCTTGCTCAACTTTTTTTACGGGACTGACGGGGCTCGAACCCGCAACTTCCGCCGTGACAGGGCGGTGCTCTAACCAATTGAACTACAGTCCCTCAATCTCAGGCTTTTTAATCGCCATATTTAATAGTTTAAGTCATTTAGGCGACATACCAGAACAAAGTCCTTCAAAAATTTGCTCAGTCAACCTGTGCTCTTTAACTTTATTGATTCTTGACCTCTACCGTTTATTGATGTCCTCCATTAGATGGAACCCGTTATTTGTAATATGAGTAACACTAAATGATGAAAGTCATTCACGTAAGCTTTTCTAACTCATGGAGAGCCTTCCTTCAGATATTAATAAAGAGAGGAAAAAGCTCTTTTTCATAGAGTTAGTCCGGGTAGGAATTCCTTTTGATGATGCCTATGCAGTATCGGCAATCGTTGCTTCTTATAAGCCGACTGAAGCCTTGACCCAGCAGGAGATTTGGCTTGTCAATGATGTCTGTCGCAGATGGTTAGACGAGCGCAATCGAGAAATGTCTCTTCATCAGCATCTTGAGGAATTGGGGATGTCTCATGGCTCCTTGAGTGAGCCAGATGATTTAGCAAACACCACACGCTTCTCTGATGAAATTGATAGTTTGATCCCTCAGATCACTCCCTCTAAACCCAATTCAGAAACGCTTAAGAACAAAACAGAAATAGCTTCTGCAAAGCGACCCACAGTGATGGCGATCGCTCGTAAGTTAGCCACATTATCTCACTCATCTGATAAGGTTCGAGATGTTTTGATATTAAATAGCTTGAACTCATACAAACAGCAATATTTGCCATACGAGGCTCAGTCATTTAATTGAGTATCAGGTTTGTTAGTAACTATAGCGATTCCAAGTGGGTGAGCTTCTTACAACTCCCCAATCTCACAAATGATGTAGGACTGCTATATATAAAAACCAGGAAATACCTAGATTTGAATTTCTTAAATAACGTGAATTCGGGATAAGGATTTTGGCGGTTGAAACCGCAACTACAGGAGCAAAACCGACCTGATATGAAATCTGGCTGCTTACTTGTTGTCAGGCTAGGCTAAAACCTTTGCCTGTAGGAAAGTAATTCGTAAGCAACTAGCCGGATTTTGTATGAGTCGGTTCACTCAACCCTTGATTCTCTGTAGTTCACGAAGGCGAACTTCGCTCTGATAGCCGTGAATTTATTCGCCAGGCTCTTAAACCGAACTGACGTTAAATATTGTTATAGCCCCACGCATAAGCGTTTGGTCAGGGTTCGGGCATAGACTTCGTCTTGATAGCCGTTATTCCTTAGCCAAGGGCTTAACCCAAATGACGTTATTTGCGAGAAATGACGCTTGACTTGGAGAATTTGAAGAAGTTTTTCTACGGGACTGACGGGGCTCGAACCCGCAACTTCCGCCGTGACAGGGCGGTGCTCTAACCAATTGAACTACAGTCCCTTAATTTTGACGCGATCTCTATTGTTAGCGAACTATTGAGGATTTGTCAAATTATCCGCCAAGATTGCCCCAAAGCGTTCCTACAGTGGGCAAGAATAGCCGCAGATACGTAGAGATAATAGCTTGCCCAAAAAAGGTGCTGATGACCGCTCCAAGTGCCAAAAAAGGGCCAAATGGCATCGGCTGACGACGACTGAGCAACCCCAGGGCGATCGCCCCTCCTCCAACAAAAGCCCCGATCGCACACGCTAAAAATCCAGCTAGTAATAGATTTTGCCAACCCAACCAAGCCCCCATCATGGCAGCAAGTTTGGCATCTCCACCACCCATCGCTGTTTGCCCAAAGGCGATCGATCCCAAAATCGTGATGGCATCAAAGATCCAAATACCAATCACAGCCCCTAGAACCCCAATCATCAAGCGATTAGCGACCCCTGATCCACCTGCCTCTGCCCCACCCATCACAGCTTGAAACGCCAGTCCGGCGATTAACCCTGATTGAGTCAGAGAGTTGGGCAAGGTGAGGGTATCGAGATCAATTAAAGAGAGGACTAATAGCCAACTTAAAAACGCCCAATAGCCAATGGCAGGCAGGGGCAAGGTAAACGCCCAGAAAACAAAGACAAACAAAAGCCCAGTTGCCGCCTCAACGAGAGGATAGCGAACTGAGATGGGATTGCGACACGAGCGACAACGCCCTTTGAGCCTGAGCCAACCCAGAACAGGAACATTGTCGTAGCTTTTAAGTTGTTGTTTGCAGCGAGGACAGCGAGACGGTGGATAGATTAACGATATTCCCGCTGGAATGCGATAAATCACAACATTCAAGAAGCTGCCGATACACGCTCCTAGAATGAACACCGCTACAGTACTGACTGCTAAAAAGAGCAGTTCCATCGCCCCTAGTGCAACTCAGACTCGATGTGGTTAATGGGGATAAAGCACTCTTGAGGCAGCAACACAGGTTTGCCTGTGAAGATGAGCTTGCCACGATAAGTGAAGCGATCGATCGCCACTCCTAACGGACGCTGTACCTGCTCAGGATGAACTTCGTAATACGTTCGATAAATATGTCTAGCTGCTTGCAACAACGAGGGGTCTAGCAAGGCTGAGAAATCCATCGGCTCTGCTCGACTCGTTGTTTTTGCGTCTAAACCGGGCTTAACCGGATTTTGTGTTGATGTGTGTTTTGAAGCGTACACTACCCGCTTACCCCCATTTGCTAGCTCGGCTTAGTCCATTTGTATTATTACAGCAAGATTTGCGACGAGATGCCATAAAGATAACTGAAAAATGGGACGAGTGGGGGAGGAGAAGAGAAGAGAGAAAAAAAAGAGGAAGGGATGAGGGGTAAAGGATGAAGGATAAAGGATGAAGGATGAAGGATAGGAGTTGAGAGTTGACTTAGCGTTTAGGAAATTTTCTACTCCCTACTTCCTACTACCGATGTTGTTTTACGCCAACTTGTTGGCACATATTCAATACAGGACAGGTGGAGCAGTGGGGTGAGGTGCCTGTGCAGATATGCTTGCCAAAGGGAACGAGCAACCGATTGATTTCAATCCAGTAAGGCTTGGGTAGGGTAGCTTCTAATGCAGTCAGGGTCTTTTCGGGGGTGCGGGCTTGCACATACCCCCATCGATTGGTGACCCGATGAACGTGGGTATCGACACTGATATAAGGTTGATGACAGGCAATGCCCAGGGTCAAGTGGGCACATTTGGGTCCTACGCCCTTAAAAGACAGCAAGACATTCACGTCAGAGGGCAAAACACCTTCATATTCAGTGACAATGCTGTGGGCGATCGCCCAAATTTGTTCTGACTTGGGTTCGGGGTAGGTACAGTCTCGAATCAACTCATTGATTTCAGTTGGAGTCAATTGCACCATTTGCGCTGGAGTGCGGGCACGCTCAAACAATCGCTGCGATACGGGCAAGCTGACCTCATCGTAGGTGCGAATCGAGATGATGCAAGAGATCAGCTGTTCAAAAGGCGATTGATATCCCAAGTCAGCTAACTCAAACATGGCTGCTTTGGGAAAGGGTTTTACGGCTTCCTGGAGATGGGCGATCGCGATATCAATATCAAACGGAATTTTGGTAGACACAAGGGAAAGGATATAAGGATAAAAGAGGAAAAAAGAAAAGAGAAAAAAGAATAAGGCTTTGATTGATATCTATCCTCCCTCTTCTCTCAGCCTTTATCCTTCAGCCTTTAGCCTTACTTCCTCTTCTCTTTTCTCTCTTCTTTTTCTTTTTTCCTACAGAGCTTTCAACAACGCCTCACCCATTGCCTGACACCCCACGAGCGTCATTCCGGGCGACATGATATCTCCGGTGCGATAGCCTTGATCAAGCACTTTGAGGACTGCCTGTTCAATGCGATCGCTGGCTTCGGGTTCGTTTAAGCCATAACGCAACATCATGGCAGCACTCAATACCTGGGCGATCGGGTTGGCTTTGTCTTGTCCGGCGATGTCAGGGGCAGAGCCGTGTACAGGCTCAAACACACCAGGCCCAGATGCTCCCAAACTGGCAGAAGGCAACATGCCAATACTGCCTGTAAGCATGGCCGCGGCGTCGGAGAGGATATCGCCAAACAGGTTGCCTGTGACGATCGTGTCGAATTGCTTGGGATAGCGCACCAGTTGCATTGCGGCGTTATCGACATACATGTGAGACAGTTCGACATCGGGATATTCCTGAGACAGTTGAGTGATGCGATCGCGCCACAATTGCGAGACTTCCAATACATTCGCTTTATCTACCGAACAGAGACGCCCCTGGCGTTTACGAGCCGCTTCAAACGCTACTCGACCAATGCGCTCAATCTCAGACTCGGTGTAGGCCATCGTATTGACACCCCGTTTTTCACCCGTCTCGGTAGCAAAGATGCCCTTGGGTTGCCCAAAATAAATGCCCCCGGTGAGTTCACGCACCACCATGATGTCTACCCCTTCGACAATGTCGCGTTTGAGGCTAGAGGCATCGATCAACTGCGGCAAAATTTGAGCTGGGCGAAGATTAGCAAACAGCCCCAAACCCGCTCTTAAACCCAACAGACCCCGTTCTGGGCGTTGATGACTGGGCAGCGTATCCCACTTAAAGCCCCCAATTGCCGCCAGCAACACCGCATCACTGTCACGGCAGGTTTCTAAACTCTCAGGGGGAAGCGGATCACCCGTGGCATCGATCGCTGCCCCACCAATCGGGGCTTCTTGAAAGGCAAACTGTAGATCGAGTTGCTGACCAATCTCTTTGAGCACTGACACCGCCACTGCCATGATTTCTGGACCAATGCCGTCGCCCGGTAAAAGAGTAATGCGGTAGTGCTTTGTCATAGGTCTACAATTCAGTCGGAGATAGGTATACAGCGAGTCGTATTTTATCTCAAATTGGGGTGACACCCTAATTTAGGGATGTTAAAAACTCAACTCTGGGCAACAGTGGATCTTCGACTAGCCCAATGCCATCAAAGCCCCACCGTTGCATTAAACCCTTCAACTGAGTGCTGGGAATGGATTCCACAGCAAAGCGATCGCTCACTCCTGAACCGTGAGTATTCAAGTAACTCAGCGCATCGGCATGTTCCCGAAACAACAACACATAGCCTGAGGGCGGTTTTTCTGGATGGGTTGGAGCATTCGTCGGAGCGGCGGTTCTGGGTCGCGCCACCAGATATTGCCCATCGTGTTTAGACCGAACGAAATAAAAAATTTGCGACAACATGCAAGCTAGTCCTTAGACTTTTGTAAATGGGCTGGGGTAATGGGATGAGTTTTGAGTTTTGAGTTTTGAGTTTTAGGTTTTGAGTGCTGAGTTTTGAGTTTTAGGTTTTGAGTTTTAGGTTTTGAGTTTTGAGTTTTGAGTGCTGAGCTTTGAGTTTTGAGTTTTGAGTTTTGAGTTTTAAGTTTTAAGTGCTGAGGTAGATGTTAAAGGAGTGTGATAAGTTGCCACGAGCAGCAACTAAGAAAGGCATGATAGATAAGGCTTGTCTTAACAAATTGTGCCATGACTCTTAAATATGCGTATTTCCCTGGTTGTGTCGCTCAAGGAGCGTGCCGGGAGCTTTATCAATCAACTGCTGCCTTGACCCAGGCATTAGGCATTGAACTGGTGGAATTGAAGAAAGCCTCATGCTGCGGTTCTGGCACTTTCAAAGAAGACTCTCAACTCTTAGAAGATACGGTTAATGCTCGCAATATTGCCTTGGCAGAGCAATTAAACTTACCGTTGTTAACCCATTGCAGCACCTGCCAGGGGGTGATTGGGCATGTAGATGAACGGCTCAAAGAGGCGCAGCAAAAGAACCCAGCTTATTTGGAGCAGGTCAACGGGTTCCTCAAAAATGAAGGCTGCTCTCCTTATCAAGGCAGCACCGAAGTCAAACACCTGCTGTGGGCACTCGTGGGTGATTATGGGTTGGATGCGGTGCAAGAACGGGTTACTCGCAAACTCGCTGGGTTAAAGTGTGCTGCTTTCTATGGATGCTATCTGTTGCGGGCACAAGACAGCATTCCCTTTGATGACCCCCACAGTCCAGAGTCAATGGAAAATGTCTTTCGAGCGGTGGGAGCAACGCCTGTCTATTATCGAGGGCGGACTCAATGTTGTGGCTGGCCTCTCTCTAGCTATGCCACAACCCAAGCGTTTCAAATGGCAGGAGCACACATTCAAGAGGCGATCGCCGCTGGAGCCGATTGCATGATTACACCCTGTCCGTTGTGTCACCTCAACCTTGACTCTCGCCAACCTGAAGTCGAAAAAGTTATCGGTCGCACGTTGAGTCTTCCTGTGTTGCACTTACCTCAACTGATAGCCCTGGCACTGGGAGTCAGTCCCAAAGATCTGGGACTCGATCGCCACGTTGTCTCAACAAAACCCGTGTTGGAGAAATTGGGATTCTAGGATGAGTTGGGTCGCCAATTTCCCCATTTCCTCTTGCTGGCTGACTCCTCTCTCTCATCCTCAGGTCTGAAAGGAGTAAATTTTAGTTGCAAGTCGTAGTCGTTATGAGTATGATTTAGAAAGAAGCCGGTGATTAGGTTAGACACATGAGGATTGAAGCTATTCCGATCAATAAAATTCAACGCCCTCTGTATCGGCAAAATGATGCAGCTAAGGTTGAGGCGTTAATGCAATCCATTCAAGACATTGGGTTACAAGAGCCGATCGACGTTTTAGAAGTAGACGGGCAATACTACGGATTTTCGGGATGTCATCGCTTTGAAGCCTGTTCTCGATTAGGACACGACACCATTCTTTGTAAGGTGCGTCGTGCCCCCAGATCCGTTTTGCAAATGCACCTGGCTTAAGTAGAGGCGAAGGGGCGCAACCTCTGCACCCCTTGTCCTAACCCATCTTTTGGTTGCTATATAACTAAAGAGGACGCTTCTAGAGCAGGTTGAGAGTTGGTAATGTAACGTTTACTGAATTGAACTCAGGAGAGAGTATGCCACTACAAGAACCCGTACCCCAAATTGACATTGGTATTAACGAAGGCGATCGGAGTGCGATCGCAGATGGTTTGTCGCGTCTGTTGGCAGATACCTACACGCTGTATCTCAAAACTCACAACTTTCATTGGAACGTGACGGGTCCGATGTTCCAAACCCTGCACACCATGTTTGAGACTCAATACACTGAGTTGGCGATCGCCGTGGATGACATTGCTGAACGGATCCGTTCTCTCGGATTCCCAGCATTGGGGACTTACAGCGATTTCACTCGACTCAGCTCTATTCCTGAAACAACAGGGGTTCCCAAAGCTGAAGACATGATTCGTCTGTTAGTCGAAGCCAACGAAGCGGTTGTTCGGACAGCTCGTGCAACCTTTCCAGCCGCAGAAAAAGCCGGTGATGAATCAACCGCTGATTTGTTGACCGAGCGGATGCGTCTGCATGAGAAAACCGCCTGGATGTTGAGAAGCTTGTTGCAGTAGTCATGAAGGGCTGAGGGCTGAGTGGAGACCAAGAGGGATAATGATGATTAGTTCTCTCTTGTCGGGTCAAGCTTAGTCTCATGAGTCGTTCTATTGCGTCAGATTACACCCATCAATTGCGATCGCTCATGCAATTGGTGGGTGTTTCGAGCTTTAAAGCCTTGAGCCGTTTAGCCGGCGTGTCGGAATGGCAGGTGCAGCAATTGCGACAGGGCAAGATCGCCCAGATGCAAGTGGGGCAGGTGCAGAAGCTAAGTCAAGCCTTGGGGCGATCGCTGCCAGAATTAGTAGAGCTGTTTTCAGAGAAGATTGCACTGTCAGAAGAACAGCCTGAAACGGCTCCTACGGCAGATCTGAAAGCCCAAATCGCAGAACTGAAGCAGGAATATCAACGGCTACAAACCCAATTGGTAGAGCAGCGAGACAGCCTCCAACAAGAATTTCAGCGTGCTAGTTTGCAAACCTTGGAATCGCTTTTACTACAACTGCCAACGGCAATGTATGCGGCTCAGCAAAACCCGCAGATTCCAGCGACCCGCTTATTGCCCCTGCTGCGCCCAATCGATCAGTTGTTGCAGAGTTGGGGCATTGAGGCGATCGCCGCTGTGGGGGAGGAGGTGACCTATGATCCTCAATGGCATCAACTGATGGAGGGCAATGTGCAACCGGGCGACCCCTTGCGGGTGTCTCTTCAAGATCGCGTTCGGGTACGCTACACCGGCTATCGTCAGGGAGAAAAGCTGTTATATCGTGCTAAAGTCAGTCCTATTAAAAATAAAAAGGATGAAGGATAAACGATAAAGGATAAATAATGAGGGATAAAATTCTTCCTCTTTGTCATCGCCTATCGTTTTCCCCTTCCACTTTCTTATCCTTCATCGTTCATCGTTTATCCTTTCCTCTAACAGGTGTTTAGATTACAGCGTTGGACTCGCAAGCCACTGAGATTTTGGGTGATGGGGGCGATCGCCGCTCTGATCACCATTTTGAGTGGGGCGATCGCTCTCGCCGATCAACCCCTGTTTGTGGCATATCCACCTGATGGGCATGAGACGACCTCTAGCAACATCTTTTTAATTGGAACGGCTCCTGCCAACGGTGATGTGACCGTTAATGGGCAACCCATTCGTCGCAGCCCTGCGGGACACTTTGCACCGAGTTTTCCCCTGAGTTTGGGTGATAACCTGTTCACGCTGCGCCATCAAGATCAAGAGTTAATCCTTCGAGTCAATCGTCAATCTGCTGTAGCTCCGACCCCAACAGGAACAGCCTTTGCCGAGGGGTCACTGACTCCAGCGGTAGACATTGCCCGTTTACCAGGAGAACCCATTTGTTTTGAAGCGATCGCCCCTGGCAATGCTACCGTTAGCCTCTCGATTGGAACTCAAACCATTCCTTTGTCACCCCAGAGCAGCCATGCTGATTTACCCCTCAATTCAGCAGTGCTTACCAATCAAAACGAACCAGTCGCACTCAACACCGCTCAACGCTATCAAGGTTGCACTATCTTTAATCAAGTTGGTGATTTGGGGCAACCCCAGTTTCAACTAACCTTGGGAGGGCAAACCATTCGTCAAGCGGCTCCCGGTCGAGTCACCATTCTGGCTCCCACCAATCCAACGATTGTGGCAGTCGTCGTTCCATCGGGAACTGCTCGCACGGGCCCAAGTACAGACTACTCTCGCCTGACGCCACTACCCACTGGCACGAGAGCCACGGTCACAGGGTATGAGGGCGAGTGGTGGCGACTCGATTATGGTGCCTGGATTCGTAACACCGATGTGCAAGTTTTGCCTCACGCCACGTTGACCCAAACCTTGATCCGCAGTATCACTTCCCGCCAAGTAGAGGGTGCAACCGAGATTGTTTTTCCGCTACAAGTGCCCGTTCCCGTCACCGTGCAACAGGGCGATCGCACCTTTACCCTAACCCTGCATAACATCACGGCTCAAACCGACACGATTTTTTTGAATGATGACCCCCTAATTGAGCGGCTCGACTGGCAGCAACCTGCTCCCGGCAAGGCGCAATACACTTTTAACCTGAAGTCAAATCAGCAGTGGGGTTACAGCCTGCGCTATGAAGGCACGAGCCTGATTCTGTCATTGCGGCATCCCCCTGTTTTGTCAGGGCGATCGCTCACAGGAGCCACCATTTTGCTTGATCCGGGACATGGTGGTCCTGAAGATTTGGGATCACGTGGCCCTACTGGATATCCCGAAAAGGATGTCGCTTTGGCAGTCTCGCTGCTGTTGCGGGATGAATTGGTGCAACGAGGGGCAACGGTGTCGATGACCCGCACAACCGATATTGACCTACCCTTGCAAGATCGGGTCAACCAGATCAATCAGGTAAAGCCAGCGATCGCCCTGAGTCTGCACTACAACGCCTTACCCGACAGTGGCGATGCCGAGAATACAGATGGAGTCGGTACGTTTTGGTACAACACCCAAGCCCACAGCCTTGCCGTATTTCTGCACAATTACTTGGTAGAACAGGGCGATCGCCCCTCCTATGGCGTGTTTTGGAATAACCTCGCCTTGACTCGCCCGACCATTGCTCCCTGCGTGTTGCTCGAACTGGGGTTCATGATTAACCCTAATGAGTTTGAGTGGATTGTCAACCCTACGGCTCAACGTCGATTAGCAGATACCTTAGCTGACGGAATTGAACAGTGGTTGAAAGGATGAGTAGCGTCAATTTAGCTCAAGTAATGGTTAATTCAATTTGTGGGTTTTGGGGTTAAGACATCCTGAATAGGTTACTTTATCATTCTCGTGTCGATAACGATCGCCCACAGCTAATGCCCCTCAAAAGAACCAATATCGAGCCTCACAATCACTCACAACGAGTTAACTACTAAAGTCGATTTTAAGTAACGACAAGTCATCATCAAACGCCTCTATTTGATTTACCTCCCGCACTTTTTTAAGAATGTCATCCAAGTCAATCGTGCCATTCATATTCGTTAACAAGTGGATGAATTGATTTAAACCCCAAGCCTCCATATCAAGCTGGTTAAAATCGTAGATTCCATCACTAAAAACATAAAGTGTGCTGTTGATGGGAACATCCTGGCGATCGCTAATATAGGTCGTATCTGCCAACATCCCAATCGGCAATCCTGCCGTTCTCAACTGTTTTACTTGAGGGCTTGCTTCATCTGAAGGCGATACCAAAATGGCTGGAGGATGCCCTGCGCTGGAATACGTTAATTGACGTTTGGCATGGTTATAAACCCCATACCAAATCGTGAAATATTTATCATTTTGACTATCCATCTGAAAGGTTTCATTCAGCACCCTCAGTACATCATGGGGTTGATAAAAATTGGCATCGGGTAAGGACTGCGATCGCAGCAAATTTAGCACTGTAATAGAGGGTAGAGCAGCACCCAAACCATGCCCCGACACATCCAACAAATACATCACCAAATAATCTGGATCAAGCCAATAACAATCAAAGCAATCTCCCCCTAGTTGTCGCGAGGGAATAAAGCGGGAGTGGAGAGATACTTTGCCCGTAAAAGAGGTCGGCAGCAGCGATTGCACATAGGTTGCGGCTTCTGCAAACTCTGCTTCTAAAATCTGTTTTTGTCGCTGTAAATCAATATTGACTTGATGAAGCCTCAATCCGGCTCGCACTCTTGCCTGCAACTCACTAATCTCGATCGGCTTAGAGAGAAAATCATCTGCACCCGTGTCCAGTCCTTTGACCCGATCTTCTAGTGCTCCTCGTGCAGTCAACAAAATAAAGAAGGTGGCTGAGAGAGTCGGGTCAGCTTTGACCAACCGACAAACGTCTAACCCATCAATAATCGGCATCATCCAATCGCAAATGATCAACGCTGGGCAGAGTTGGCGTGCCAGATTAATGCCTTCCTCACCATTGGTCGCTTCTACAACTTCATAGTTATGACTTTTAAGCGATCGCCTTAAAATTAAACGAATGGTTGGATCATCATCAATGACTAAAATTTGAGCCATGATTAATTAAAAAATTCATGATTGGTTTGTCTTAGCACCTAATTTTTGTAAATAGTTATACTTTAGCAATCTAAATTTGCTGTTGAGTGCTTAATAGGATTGAAGCTACAAAGGGAAGCGATAGAGTTCAGTCGATAATTCCTCAGTCAAAGGATTTTCTTAAATTGGAATCACTTTTGAAAGCACACCTGCGTACTAACACTGATCTTCACGCTCTGGCTCAAGTTCTAGCATGGTTTGACCAATTTAACCATTCTACGATTCCACATTCCGTTTGGTTACAGTGCCAACTCGCTTTAGCAGAGGGGTTCACAAATGCAGTTCGTCATGCTCACAAAGGTCAGCCCAGTGATACGGTGATTGATATTGAAGTCGTGGTCTTAGAGGGTTGTTTAGAGATCCGAATTTGGGATTTTGGTGCAGGTTTTGACTTAGAAAAAACCCTGGCTCGATTGTCTAAAGATGTCAATCATGAAGCCGAAGGAGGACGCGGACTAAAGTTGATGCATCGAATGGCAGATGTATTGAGCTATACTCGCACCCCTGATCAACGAAATTGTTTATTGATCATCAAAAAGTATCAAACAACTGTTAACTAGATAGCGATTTAATCAATTCCTCTAATTGATCTAAAGTCTGCTCTAAATTTTCTGTAAATTGATCAATTGTGGCTACTTCTTTACAAAAAGCTTGTTCTTCTAGTGAGCTGGCGGTGAGGTGAATTGGAGTTACACCGATATTGGCACTGGCTCCTTTAATATGATGAGCAATCTGTTCAACCTCAAAAAAATCTTCAAGGGCGATCGCTCGTTTTAAACTTTTGATTTGAGTATGTGTATCAGCCATAAAGAGCTTTAAAAGTTCTACCTCAAAGGCAGGGTTATCATCAGTAATTTGGTGAAGATGTGCCCAATCTATCATGTGTGTATTAACCGCTATCCTTACTCAAAACCTTAACCAACACTATAGCAACTCAATCTAGCAACTCAATCTTTTGTCACTGGGTTAAGAGGGCTATAAAAAATTTTAGGAACCCACTCTCACCACAATACTTACACTCGCTATTCGTCCGCTATGCACCATGCCACTAGCAGCAAAACTACTGCAACACTAAAGCAACCCGGTGCCCACAACCAGTTTAAAAGCTTTAGAGCAGCATAGAAAAAGTTCATAAATAACAAGGCCAACCATAGACTAATAATCAGTAAAAAGAACTCCATACTCTATCTACAAGCCAGAACTTAGATTTCTGGAAAATGGGTGAGTCAAATAACAACCCAACCGTCTAAATTTTTCAATTCAAATAAACAGCGATTATCCTTCGTATTCACTACTAATCTCAATATCCAACGTATCTTCATCAATCACAATATACAAATGATTAGGACGACAACAAACCTGGCAATCTTCTACATAGGATTGCTGTCCTCCGGCACTTAAATCCACAAACGTTATGTTGGGTTCACCACAATAGGCACAACTAAACTCGGCTGTATTTTCCATTACCCTTTTATCTCGATTACTCTAATCATCATTGTCAGGTTTTATCAGATAAAGCTGCCATTTGAATTCGATTTAGGGCGGCCTCTACAGCTTGTTGTTGGTCGCGTCGAGTCATCCAACGGTGATAAGTGCGGGTATGGACAGTGACAGAGTGCCCCATCATGCGGGCAGCAACCGTATCTGGCAAGCCCACGTGAATCGTGCGGACTGCCCAGGCATGGCGCAAATCATAGGGGGAGAAAGGTAGGTCATATCGCCGAAATTGAACACTCACCTGTTGACCAATCCGTTGAAGCGTCGTCTGGTTGAGGTCGGTATTCACAGGAGGCAACTCAACCTGACGCAGGTTAAATCGCTCTACCCAATCAGGATAAAAAGGCCAAACTTCGTGGTGCCCTGTTTTAGTTGTGCCTAAGACTTCGATTGAGGCTTCTTTGCGGCCCTGTTGCAACGCCGTGTAATCGCAAAAGAAAACCTCGTGATTTCGCAATCCATACGTTGCCATAACGCCATAGACAAAACGCCAGGCTGGGTTAGGGATGGTTTCATAGGCGGCAATAATAGCCTCATCAGAGGGCAAATCACGGGCTTGAGTCTGATTTACTCCATAACTGCCCCATAGCGTTTTTAGATCAGTGGGCAACTCAATTTCTAAAAAGCTGGCAAATGCACCTAAAGCCGTGCAACAAATTTGCCGACTGCGCGAGTTGGGTTCTGTAGCGTGAATTGTGGCATAGATAGCTTCTGGCAGGCTGAGATGAGCACGAGAGTGGGCGATCGCTTGTAGTTTTCGCAGATAGGGTTCATAGGCAGTCGTCCAGGTGGCCCTAGTAGATGCTGATCGAGTGCGTTGAGTTTGTGCCAAAAAATGTTGGTGAAACGCCTTGACCTGCTCCGCTAGATCCATCTGATTTAAACGTTTGCCTCCCCCAACCGATAGATAAGGCTTCCAGCTAAAGGTATTTTGAATCAGTTGAGCCGCAATAATCTTGGCTTCTTGCTCGGCTTGCTTTAACCCAGCGGTTGTTGCCGGAAGATTGAGGCTAAGCCGTTGTTGATGAGGACGCAGGCGATCGCTGCCAGGGCGAGGGGGCAACGTCCCCCGCAGGCTTAATTTTTCACCTCGGCGTTCGACCTGAAAACCGAGTTGAGCCGCTTTGAGTCGTTGATTGACCTGCATGATGCGGGTGTCAATGGGAGACAAGTCAGTCATGAAACGTTGAAATGAAGGTGAAATAGGGCTAAGTTTTAATGTGAACTTAAGGTATAAACAACTCTAATAGGTGTAGTAGAGTTCTGGCTGTTGCAATTGGTTTGCAATAGGGTTTCCATTGTTAAAATTATTGAAAAATATTAAAACGCTAGGGAACGTGTAATCACTATGGGTCGTTTTGGGGTTTTACTGCTCAATTTGGGGGGACCAGACCAATTAGAGGACGTTCGTCCCTTTCTATTTAATCTGTTCTCTGACCCAGAGATCATTCGGTTGCCTTTCCCTTGGCTGCAAAAGCCTCTGGCATGGTTCATTTCGAGCTCTCGTGCCAGCAAGTCGCAAGAGAACTACAAACAAATTGGTGGCGGTTCACCGCTGCGTCGCATTACTGAAGAGCAAGCCCAGGAATTGCAAGAAGTTTTGCGGCAAAAAGGGCATGAGGCACAAGTCTATGTGGGAATGCGCTATTGGTACCCCTTTACGGAGGAGGCGATCGCCCGCATTAAGCGAGATGGCATCGAGCAACTGGTCATTTTGCCCCTATATCCTCAATTTTCTATCAGCACGAGCGGTTCTAGTTTCCGGTTGTTAGATGACCTGTGGAAAGAAGACCCTGCCCTGCAAAAGGTTGAGCACACCGTCATTCCATCCTGGTATAGCAGCCCTGGCTATTTGCAAGCGATGGCTCAACTGATTGCTCAAGAGCTAGACCAATCCCCCAACCCCAACAATGTCCACCTCTTTTTTAGTGCTCATGGGGTGCCCGTGAGTTATGTCGAAGAGGCAGGCGACCCCTATCAAAAAGAAATTGAAGCCTGTACCGCATTAATCATGCAAACGCTAAATCGTCCCAATGCTCACACTCTGGCATATCAGAGTCGGGTGGGTCCGGTGGAGTGGCTAAGACCCTATACCGAAGATGCGATCGCTGATTTGGCAGCCCAGGGAGTCGAAGATCTATTAGTGATTCCCATTAGCTTTGTTTCAGAGCACATCGAAACCCTCCAGGAAATCGATATCGAGTATCGAGAAGTGGCAGAACAAGCTGGAATTCATCATTTCCATCGGGTTCCAGCATTGAACACACACCCCCTTTTCATAGAAGATCTCGCCAATCTGGTTATCAATGCTCGCAATAGCCCACCTGTGGACTTGAGCGAAGTTATACGGCCCCAAAAAGAAGTGAAAATCTATCCACCAGAGCGATGGGAATGGGGTCTAACCACCACCGCTGAGGTGTGGAATGGACGCTTAGCCATGTTGGGCTTTATTGCGCTGATCATTGAGTTGCTGAGTGGTCATGGGCCATTACACTTTGTCGGGTTGCTCTAACTAGACTCAAGCGAAGATGTTATCTCAAATCAAACTCAATCGGCAGGGTGTAAAGGCGATCGCTCTTGATCTTTTACCGCCCTTCCTGTTGATTCTGCTGGTCGTTTTAGACATTCCCTTTGGGCGAACTTTTGAGTTTGACAATGACGAAGGGATTAACTTGATGAAAGCCTTTCTATATTGGAAAGGTATTCCACTCTATACAGAAACGTGGAATGATCAACCTCCATTATTAACCTTCATTCTGTCACTTTGGTTCAACATTGTTGGCTCCTCAGTTGTCGCCAGTCGGGTATTAATTCTTTTGTTCTCAATACTCTTAGTTGGGTCTTTTTATCAAATCATTAAGGACAAATTAGGTCGATTTTCTGCTTTTTTTGGCAGTTTGTTTTTAATCTTGTCATGGTCATACGCCAAGCTTAGTGTATCGGTCATGATTGGTCTGCCATCGTTAGCGTTGGCAATGGTGTCGATTTACATATTGACCCTCTATCAACGACACCACCACAAGTTTTTACTCATTCTTTCAGGATGTTTACTGGCTCTATCATTACAAGTCAAACTATTTACTGTTTTTTTAGTACCGCTGGTGGTTGTGCTGCTCTTAAGCTCTCAGTTTAGTGAAGCTAACTCATCCCAAAGAGAGCCTATTTTATCGCCGCATTCTATCATTACAAAAATAGTTTTATGGTTGAGTAGTCTAATTTTGACCTATTTTGTTTTAGGGTTTCTATTTAACTCAATTAACTACGATCAACTATGGCAATCTCATTTAGATAACTCGATTAAAGATCAATACGACAGTACGAATGGAGTGCCTTATTTACTATCCCTTGTTCGCAATGATCTTGATCTGGTGAGGTTAGGGGCGATCGGGGTTATATCGATTGTTTTCAAGCGACGTTGGGCAGACTTGTTTCCCTTGGCTTGGCTGCTGACAGCGGCTCTGTTGCTGTTCAACCATCGCCCTATCTGGTATCACCATTACCTATTACTTTCAATTCCAATGGCCTGGTTATCAGCATATGGCGTTGCCATTGTGGTTGAGTTTTTTCAGCAAGCTGCATGGCGTGACTGGATTAAGTCGCTGGAGTTGCAAAAAATTGCCATTCCAGCAGTGGCGATGATCTTGTTCGCCTTCTCAGTGGTTTTAATTCCTGCAAAGATCGCCAGTCCCTGGGGCAGACCTTCATCACAATGGGAGATCGTCGAGATTTTAAAACAGCATCGCGATCGCACCCAATGGGTTTTCTCCGATCGCCCCATGATTCCCTTTTATGCGGCGTTGCCTATTCCTCCAGAAGTTGCAGTGCTCTCTAACAAACGCCTTGCGTCGGGCAACTTTACGCTGGACAATCTACTGGAAGTGCTGCAAGCCTACCGCCCTGAGCAAATTGTGTTAGCCAGACGCACCCAAGAAATTAAGAGTCACCGGGGCATCTATCGATTTTTGCGGCAAAATTACACCCGAACCTATGCAAGAGCTTACTCCAGCGAAGATCCCAGTGCGATCGCTGAACATTATTTAATCAAAACTCTTCCACCAAAAGCCTAAGAAATTCTTTGAACGGAGAGGGAGGGATTCGAACCCTCGGTACCTTTCGGTACACTCGATTTCAAGTCGAGCGCATTCGACCACTCTGCCACCTCTCCAAGCTTTCCTATATTAGAGGATATTAATCTATTTGTGAAACTTGCCTCAAACAGGTCTTTGTTTTTTAGAAAATTAAAGAGTTTTTTAGAGAGCTAAAGATTTGGCGGTCGGCTGGGAAAAATTGGCTAGTGCCTGATATTCCTGGAAACATCCAACTTATGCAGCAACCCATTGAGCAGCCAATTACCTTTAAAGGGAAACTTCATGCAGGTAACGCTTGGGCTGGTTTAGCAATCCTGACAATTACCTCAAGCCAAATCACTCTACGATCCTTCTTGGTTGAGTACAAATTTGAATCTCAACAAATCGCTGCTTTAGAACAGACAGATTCAGGATCAGTTCTCATCAAACACATTCTGACCGAGTACCCTTCAGAAATTCGCTTTTCACCCTCAATTGCTGCATCAGAGGTCATTGCGCAAATAAGCAGAATTGGTTTCATTCCTACTGCCTCAATAGAGGATGTGCCGATAAGAGAGGGGGTTCCGATCCGCGTGCTGTCCCTCATCCCAATGGTGATTCTAGTTGTTTTTCTGCTTGTAATGGATAATTTACTGGGCTGGGTGAAGCTACATCCTCATCAATTTGGAAAATACTCACCACTTGGAATGACTGCGTTATTTGCTTTTTCTCTCTCAATACGTTTAATACCCGCAATTCAAAATTTCATTCTTCGACCCGGAAGGCACATTGGAGAAATTGCTCCTTCGCTGAATTTGGTTTTGTTGGTATCTGGAGTACTATCTGTAGCTAGTATTTTGATGCTAATAGGGATGCCAGAACTGTTAGTACTAGTTTTAGGGTTTGGTCTTTTACGGCTAATAATTAGCAGAAGATTGAATTATGAGGCAGACCAGCTTTGAAGGTGATGTCTATGGCTGAAACCTGGATACTATTTCTGGCAGAACCAAATCAACCGGGTTGGGAAGAGCGGAAACTTCCAATGGGAGGCTTGACCGATATTCTAGATGAGCAATGGGATTACACAGGTTCCAACCTGCCGCAAGTGGGCGATCGCTTCAGACAATTCTTGAAGATAGAAAGCTTTGCTGATCCTGAATATCCTGAAAGTTCGACCCATGTACGTGAGGGAGATTGGGTCATTACACGAGTAGAGCAGTATGCTGCATCGTCCAATGTTACTCAGAGGCAGATTGTGTTGTGTTATTGCAAGTACGAGCCTGTCATTACCGAACTGCGTCCCCTCGGTCGAGCCAAGCCTAAAGTAGAGCAGACAACTCAAGGATAATTGGGAGTTTAACCACCATCAAGTTGAAGCCAGTTCCTCCACTTCTTCTTCAACTGGGAAGGGTTGTTGGTGAAAGATCTGCTTTGACTGAATGGCAAGGTCTTGATTTAACCAGACCAGTGCCACCTGAAACACCACCCCATTTTTGAGAGTGACAATCGTAAAGTTACGCAAGCAATCTTCCTCAGTAGGAATGATACGCGGTACATAAGCCGCATTCACATACACCGTGCCTTGAGCATCCACATGAACTGGACGACGGAGTTGCAGTTTGGTGTGCCGCAACTGGTGATGCATGTGCCCAAACGCCACTAGGGGAATGGTTTTGCCAAGGTCACGGGTTTGAGCGATCGCCGCTTCAAAATCAGGGTCGCCGTGATCACCCCCTAGAGGTTGCCAGTCTTTGCCGCAAGGGTCTTCGGGGCGATCGCCTAACCCAATAGGACCACAGTGCCCCAGATAAATGATGGTGTCTGATGTGGTCTGTTGAGCCGCGCCCACAATTTTGTCGATGGATTCTTGAAAGCTCGTCACACCATAGCGATCGCGATAAAACTCCTCATTTTTCCAGGTCGAGCCACCCCAACTAAAGGGACGCGCCCCCACTACACTCAGCCCCAAATGAGGTAAATCTAGGTTGCCATAGCCCACATGGGCCGCACCTAATGCATCAAGCTGTTGTTGTACCCGGTCTTCCACGGTGCGATCGTAGGGGCACTTGCTTCTACCCCAATCAGTCGCCGTATACCAGGCATCGTGATTGCCTAAAATAGCCGCCTTGGGAATTGAAAGATTGGCAATTGATCGCACCAGATTCACCGCTTCGTTGCCAAAATCACCCACCAGCAACACCAGATCGACCCCCATTTTTTTGAGCGCATGTTCATCATCCCGATCCCATTGGTCATGAACATCGCCTACTACAGCGATCGTGACAATCTGATCTGGCCGCTCAGCTTCCCTTTGATTACTCATACCCATTTATTTGCACATCCTTTTCCAGAATAGGCAATTTTGCTAAAGGATGTTTACTCTTTGAGTCAAGTCTGTGGCGATCGCAGTACTGCTCTCTAAGAGGCGATCGCGGATTGCCTCAAGATCGATTGACAGATCATAGAGACTGATGTAGTATTTGTAGTATAAGTAATACATCGGATTAAGCAATGCCGGATAACTGACTTATGTCGCACACCTGTACAGCCCTATCATCATTTTCAGGTAACACGACATCAGCCAAAGATCCTTCCCTTCGTCAGGATCGGCATGGGTAAGCCCCCGCCTCATGCCCCGGCACATTATTAAGAAGGAAAGAGAGAAAAAAGAAGAAGGAAACGTTTAAATTCACTCTTCGCTTTTCATTCTTCACTTTTCATTCTTCATCCTTCTTGTTGTAGCTCATCCAATCGAGCCAATACCTCAGCACTGTGAACCGCAGGCTGGACGCCTAAAAACCGCTCTCGTAGAATCCCTTGCGGATCGACGATATAGGTGTGTCGCAAAGAGGCAACCCCTAACCATGAACCATATGCCTTGCTAACCGATCCATCGGTGTCAGCCAATAGCGGAAAGCGCAGTCCCTCAGAGTCACAAAACTCAGCATGAGAATCGACATCATCGACACTGATGCCCAAAATCTCGGTGTTGCGATCTCGATATTTGGGTAAGTCTTGCTGAAACCGACGCGCCTCTAAGGTGCAGCCAGAGGTAAAGTCTTTGGGATAAAAATAGACAACGACCCACTTGCCCTGATAGTCGCTGAGGGAGATTTCACCATTCCCAACATTCGTTGGCAACGTAAAAGCTGGGGCGGGTTGATTGAGTGGGGGTTGAGTTCCACCCAATGCAAAAGCTGGGGCGATGCCAAGCAGTCCCCCGGTTGGGGGAAGCGCACTTAAAGAACATAAAAGAGCAATGCAACCAATCCACAAGACTTGTAGCAAGGCACGACGATTCAGCATAGAGGATTAAATAAGAGAAATATTACGAAATGTTTCGGCACTCCTACTGTACCACTCGTTAATAGTGAATCGTTACTTATACCGTCTCAACGATCTGAAATTCTTTTAGTGCAGGCAAAAAGTTGCGGTGTTCGTGTTCAGAGCAGCTAAGTTTAATCAGAGCAAAGCGTTGATCGGGTGTGAGCGTTGCCCATTGGTGCTGCATCAGGGTCAGTCCTAGTTCATCGGCTCGTGCTTGCACACTCGTGGGAATAGTCGCCGTATCTTGCCATGCCGGAGTAGGGTCGATCGCCAACTCGGTCGCAATTTCACCCGTGCGCTCTTGAATCAGGTGTTGCAAGGTTGCCCGATAGGTGGCGATCGCGGCCTCACTATCACAGGGGAGATCGAGGAGTTGCTGGCGATCGCTTAGAGTGAACTGATTCCACTGAGGCAGTTTGAGCTTGATGCCACAGGTGTCGAGTTTGAGTCGCACTCGCATGGGAATACACCGTAAGGAGTCACCAAAATCCTCCTCAAATTGAAATAATTTAGACGATTGAGACGTTTCCATGAGCCATTGCTTCCATGAGCTATTGAGTAACATGGATTGATAGTGAGTTATTTCAGGTTAAATCGCTTTCGATCGATCTGGTGCAACTCTACTCAGCCACTCTACAGCAATCCCAAATGGATTGTGAGAGGCTTGTGCAGCAATTACTCCACAAAGTCAAACAAGTCTTGGATCAATAGCTCAGAGCCTTGAGATTTACTCAAAAGCCAGCCTTGATTTTAAGTAAACGGTAGGATGTCTGACACACCACCATGAGGTCATGTTTTAATAACCCTCTAATAGACATCCATGTATTCATTTGTCTCCCAGTCAGTCAGGTGGTCGTGAAAACGAGCCAACTCAAACTGCTTGACGGTGGTAAAGAGGTTGCAAAAGTCTTGCCCCAACATCTCCTGCATCTCCCTATCGGCTGCCAGTGCCTCTAAAGCAGCATCCAACGTTTGCGGAAATTTGGATAACGAGGGATCGTCCTCACTGGGGCCATCTACCATCGGTTGCAACTCACGCTCTTGCTGAATCCCCAATAAACCCGCTGCCAAAGTCGCCGCAGCCGTTAGATAAGGATTACTAATAGCTGAGCCAGCCCGCATTTCGAGGTGGGTGCCTTCATCGCCTGTTGCCTTCACTCGAATCATGGCAGAACGATCTTCAATGCCCCAACTGATATTTGAGGGTGCAAAGGTATGAGGTTTAAGCCGACGATAGCAATTAGGGGTGGGGCCAATAAACGGCAACATGGCTGGAGCATGGTCAAGAATTCCCTGAATAAATGCCCGTGCGGTTTTGGAGAGTCCATACTCAGCCGCGGGATCTAAAAAGGCATTAGTGTCGCTGTTGCGTTCCCAGAGGCTGAGATGGAAGTGGCAACAGGAACCTGACATCCCCGCAAAAGGCTTTGACATAAAGGTGGCATGGTAGCCCAGACGATGAGCGATTTCTTTGACTGCATTTTTAAAGGTGAAGGCTTTGTCTGCGCCCAAGATGCCTTTGGATGCTCCATAGTTGATCTCAAACTGAGAAGGGGCGTATTCGCAGTTGTGCGTAATCACATCTATGCCTGACCCTCTCAAGTAATCGAGAATCTGATCGATTTCAGGGATGTATTGGTTGCGGATGTGATTGAAGATGTGCAGCCCGTCAAAGATCGGCTTTTTGTCAGCGGTTAATAGATAGAACTCAAACTCGTGACCCATCATCACATCAAAGCCCAGGTCTGCCGCTTTTTTAAGCAGAGTTTTGAGGACATAACGAGGAGCCACGGTGAGGGGTTCCTCATGGCTCCAGTAGGGATCACAAATCACTTTGGCGGTTTTGTCAAGCCAGGGAACTGGGGTAAGGCTATCGAGATCGGGAAAGATCAGATGATCGCGATATTTGCGCTCTCCATGATAGCCAGAATCGGGAACGACCATAGAAGCCGTATCGAGTGCCAGCGTGCCACCGTAGAAATTCAAGCCTTTGCGGGTGTAGCCTTCAACCTTGTCAACTGGAACCACTTTGAGGCGAGAGACACCGTGTAGATCAGGGAGTTCAAACCGCAAGTATTCAATGTTTTGCTCTTTGAGTTGAGTGATGAATTGGGCGATCGCATCTCCCCCATTCGTTTGCTGCTGATCGTCCCGTAATTCCCCCGGTGGCACCATTTCCATCACCATTGCGATCGCTCCTACTCAACTGCGCTACTAGATCTCTAATTGAGACTGCTGTAAAAAGTTGAGTTTTTGAGTATCGGGGGCTACCGTTATACCAATTTTGGATTTCAGATTTATGATTTTGGACGTCAGCGACAGAGGGGTCAGGAGACTGTGCTATTTTTGGCGCAAAAAGTGAACCAGGGGTTCAAACACGGGAATCAAACTGGGTTGACTCACCACCAGCGTGGGGAACGATCGCTTACCGTAGTCTTGCCCTGGCTTGAGGGGAAAAATTGGTTCTGATTCTAATGGATGCCACACCGCTCCTGCCGCTTGTGTGATTGCCCAAATTGCCGCAATGTCCCAGATTTTAGGGGTGGCTTCTACGCCACCCAGAGTCGCTCCTGCCGCAACAGTGAGCAGGTTATACGTGGCGACCCCTAACATGCGAATTTTGCAAGGAAAGGGTTGCTTTAGGGCGGCGATGCTGCGAGCACACAGGCTAAAGAAGTGATTGGGGCTAATGGCATCGGCACTGGCATGGATCGGTTGACCATCCAAAAAGGCTCCGGTGGGTCCGGTCAAGCCCGACTCGCCATACCAAAACCCATGAAAGGACTGCCTCAACGGAGGTAGATGCACATAACCAAAGACAGGAGTGCCGCGATATAACAATCCCAATGACACTCCCCAGATCGGCAAACCTCTAGCAAAGTTGGTGGTGCCGTCTACAGGGTCGATAACCCAACACCACTCGGTATCAGGAAAGATGTGAGCCACTTCCTCACTCAAGACCCCGTGGTCAGGGAAGATAGTGGCGATCGCCCCCCGCAACTCTTCATCTGCCCACTGATCGGATTGGGTGACTAAACTACCATCGGCTTTTTCAGATGCCTGTGCCTGTCCAAAGTCTTTGAGCAGTTGTGCTCCAACACGCTGGGTAGTGGTTTCAGCAAAAGTGAGAATATCCGTCCAAAAATCAGTCATCCAGCGTCCTTCGTTAATCCATTTCAGCTTCTAAAACAGCGGCGATCGCCTTCGATGCCCTTGTGCGAAACTCTTGCACATCAACACGGCTCAGGAGCCAAACTGCGATTAACATTCCAACCGCTTGACAGGCAAAAACCAGACTAAAAGCAGGAAGCGGACTTTGAAACACATTCCGCCCTAAATCCAATAAGGCTCCCCCTGCAACCGTTGCAGTTGCTTGAGATAGAGCTTGTGCGAGTCCCCAAGCCCCCACAAATGTCCCTGCGGTTTCTGCTGCGGTCAGGTCTAACATCAGGCTCACCGCACCATTCGTCAAAATGCCGGAAGCTAACCCAAACAGCATCACTGCACTTCTGAGCATCACTTGCGTTTCGGTCAAACCTGACAGAATCACCAGCACAAAGCAGCCTGCGGTGAATAGACACCCTAACTGAGCCGTTTTTTGCTTACCCAGACGCGGCACAATAACAAACCCTGAAATTGCCATACCCGTCAGAATGCCATAGCCCCAAAACTGATTAAGTCCAGCACTTTCACCGATTGTCATGCCAAACACTTCACGGGCGTAGGGTTCTAACACGGGCTGCTGTAAAAACAGGCTAATCGTCATTACCAGCAAAAAGGTGAAGAAAATTGCCGTTTGCCGAGAAGCTGTGAGAACTTTGAGCGCAGCTCTCAAGGTAATTCGATCCTCCCTTTCTACGATTGTGGAGCGCGATCGATAGCGGGAATATTTTTTCTCAATCCCAAACGTTGCCAGTATTCCCAGTCCCACAACAGCGATCGGGAAAATCATAAATAAACGATTGATGGAAGATTGTAATGTTTCTGGGGTAATGCCTTCCAGCATTTTTTCGCCTGCGATCGCCCCTGCTACAATCCCCACCATCAGCATTGCCCAGACGATGCCAACCAGTTTTGAACGGTTTCCCTCCTCTGATACATCCACTAGCAGTGCTGTAAAGGGAGTTGAGCTAGAGCTAATACACAGCCCATACAAGGCAAACATAAACGCCAATAATGCTGTCCAGCCCGTGCTTTGCGTTGTCCAGCCGTTGGCGGTACTGGCTCCCAGTTGCCAAACCACCTGCACCGCCAGAAATAAACAAACCGCTTGAAGTGCTAAACCCAACCAAATATATCCAGTGCGGTGATGCCCCAAGATGGGTCTGGAGTCTGACATGTGACCAAACCAGATCCGAGCAGGTGCAACAAACTGGTACATAGCGATCGCCCCCGCTGCGATCGTTCCTGGAATTTTTAGCTCTGAGATCAAAATCTGATTTAGCACGCCCAGCGTCAATAGCGACAGCAGCCCAAGTCCCATCTGAAACAGTCCCAGACGAAACATCGTAAACAGACTGATTTGAGGGATTGCCCCGCCGATTGGGGATTGTGTAAGCGAATTATCTGAAAAATCACCCATTGTCATGGCAAAAATCTAACCTTGGAACAATCGCTAGTGAATACCTTCTCATTCATTAAGGATAAAGGTTGAAAGGAACGATCAGCGATGCAAAGCAGTTCCCTCTTTGGGTAATCGCCCCGAAAACTGAATGAGCGATAAACTGAGAGTATTAAGTTTTATAAAGACAAACGAATGCAAACTCTTACTCTTGGTGCAAACGGATCTGCCGTTCCCCCGCTCTGCATTGGCACCTGGGCATGGGGTGACAAACTATTTTGGAGCTATGGCAAAGACTACAACGCTGACCAGTTAGAAGCCGCGTTTCAAGAAGCGATCGCCTCTGGTGTAAATTTCTTCGACACCGCTGAGATCTATGGCTTTGGTGAATCAGAGACCTTGATTGGGCAGTTCATGCAGCGATCGCAACAACCCGTTTATATTGCCACCAAATATTTTCCAGTGCCGTGGCGGTTTACAGCTGATGCCGTGTCCGATGCCCTCACCGCTAGTTTAAGACGACTAAAGTTGCCCACCGTGGATCTCTATCAGGTGCATCAACCCTTTAGCTTTTTTATGTCTCAAGAAACCTTAATGAATGCCCTTGCCGATGAGGTAAAGCAGGGCAGAATCAAGGCGGTTGGGGTGAGCAACTATTCTGCTCAGCAAATGCGTGAGGCACACGAGTTGCTGGCAAAGCGAGGCGTTCCGCTGGCGGTGAATCAGGTGGAATACTCTTTGCTGGCACGACAGATCGAACACAATGGCGTTTTAGAAACGGCTCGTGAGTTGGGCGTCACAATTTTGGCATACAGTCCACTCGCACAAGGCTTGTTAACAGGTAAATATAATGCTGAAAACTACACTGAACCGACGGGTGCGCGTCGCTTTAACCCCCGCTTTAGCCAAGAGGGATTGAAGAAACTAACTCCAATTCTGAAGGTATTGAAAGACGTGGGCGATCGCTATCAACGAACTCCGGCTCAAGTTGCGCTCAACTGGTTAATTGCTCAAGGCAATGTGATTCCCATTCCAGGAGCAAAAACGGCAGACCAAGCACGCCAAAATGCTGGGGCGATAGGTTGGTCAATGACCGATGAAGAGAAGGCAGAGATTGACCAAGTGACCCGTGATTTATAGAGATCTGCGGCTCTTGCAAAAGGAGGCTTAACCCGATCGCGACTAATTTGACCTCCTACTGAGGTTACGCTTCAACTTGATTACACTTGAGGGGTTGAGCGTGAATAACCAAGCCCTATGTGCGGCTATCCAGATCCTCGGTTTTTAGAGATGTCACTAGGCACCCTTCAGTCAGAGCCGACGAGAAATCGGGGATCTAAACCCGTAAATTGCACATTGCGTTAACCAATTCAAGACTTAGTATGAGCATCCGTCCGTTTCATCTCGCGTTTCCTGTCAAAGATTTAGCAACTACTCGCCATTTCTACGAAACAGTCCTTGGTTGTACGATTGGCAGGACATCTGAAACCTGGATTGACTTCAACCTATTTGGGCATCAAGTCACAGCCCATTTAAGCTCATCTCAAGATGCGACAATTCCCACTAATGAGGTAGACGGAAAACAGGTTCCAGTGCAGCATTGGGGTGTCATCTTAGAGATGCAGCAATGGCAGGCCCTAGCCGATAGGCTTCAACAGCAAGGAATAGAGTTCGTTATTGAGCCTCATACTCGCTTTGCGGGAGAAGTGGGAGAACAAGCCACAATGTTTTTTCTTGACCCCACTGGACATGCGTTGGAGTTCAAAGCCTTTCAACAGGATGAAGCCATCTTTGCGGTCTAGTTGAAATAGAAGATGGGCAGGTCAATTTAAAGGAGAGAGGCGATCGCCAACGATTCAAGCTAACAATTCATCAACACTGATCTGAAAGCCTGGTATTACCTTTTGGGTGACAGCTACTTCTCCCCGACTAAAAATTTGCTTGGATTCCGCTGTGATGACCATAATCCAACCGTTATCTGGGTAAACAAGCCAGACTTCTTCACCCCCAAATTCTAAATATTCGTATGCTTTAGCAATCACCTCTTCTGCTAAATCGGTCGGTGATATCACCTCAGCACTCAAAGGAAAACTTTGGGGCAATACTTTAGCGTCTCCATACTGAGCCACCAGATCTGGGGTTAGATAGGCAACATCAGGTGAACGTCCCTGCTGTTTTGTCCGACAAGGGGCTTCTGTATACACTTCACCCCCAAAACCTTGAGTATCAATATAATTGCTCCATAACGTGCTTAATCGCCGCTGAATTTTACTATGCTTGAGGGTCATATCGCGTTTTTGCAGCACATTACCGTCAACCCACTCTGTTCTAACTGGTGGATTATCGAGCCAAACCTCTAGGGCGATCGGTGCAGTTGTTGAATCGTGAGCAGCAATCATAGTGACCCAAATAGCTCAAGTCGTGTTTTCAGTATAGACGGGGTTTTGGTGAGCTTTACTCAAATACCCAACACACCTTATCCAGGATTTCTGAAGTTAAGGGTTAATGTCTGGAAGATAAGGAGTTACTGCTGATCTTAAGCGAGTTGATCGAGATCAATGGCTGAACTCTTTGCGCTAGCAAAAGCTCAGCAGAAACGGCTCTCTAAAACAGTGATTTCAAACCGCTTAAGTTCATTGCTAAACTCCAGGATTGTCGCTGGGTTTATCAATCTTTTCAGGATGAAATTGAACTCAACACCCCAATCAGTTACGGGAGTTTGAGCCATGAGTTTCGCATTCTTTCCTGATACCCCAGAATTCTTAACACCTCCTTCTCGTGCCAGAGTTGAGCAGAGTATTACACCTAACAAACGGGGACGGGTGTTTTGGCAGGGAACATCCTGGTTTGCTCGGTTTCAGGAGGATTGCCCTAAAACAATTTTTTCGGGTGAATCGGTGATGGTGCGTGGTATTGAAGGTAACACGTTGTTGGTTATGCCAATCGAGTCTAGTACATCCAACTAAAAGAAGGTATTTTGTATCACTCACTCCACTTGCTTTGGTGCTTTTATTTTGACTAAGAAGCAACTTGGTAAATTGCTGGACGATATCTCGGTTCAGGAATAGGCTTGCCTTCTACTTTTGCGACTTCTAACCAGGCTTGTTTTGCATTTAGAACCTCATGCAAAGCTTCTTCTTCTGTTTCACCGAATGCAGAACAATGTTTCAAATCAGGAATATCAGCGATGTATCCCTCGTCTTCTTCGCTATAAAAGATATTGATATGATACGCTTTCATGATTCATCCTCTAGCGTTAATGGAGTTACACTTTCTTTGACCAAAGAAGTGGGAGATATATGGAAAAAAGAAGCCAATTCTTGGATTTGAGTATCTGTTAGTTCACTTCTGTCATTAAGAATCTCTAAAACAACTGCCTCATTTCCGAGGATGGGGACTAAATCCTTGGGTTGAAAGTTGGATTCTGTCATTAAAGCTTTGAGCAATTCAATACCTTTCAACAGAGGCATTTGTTCATGTTGTTCCTCGTAGTCATAGACAAGCATTCCCAGTACCTTTAAGTAATCGCGATCGTCTTGAGTGAGCCGACCCCGATCTAGTATCAAATTAATTTGATCTTGGGTTGCATCTAACTCAGCATCATTTGTAATTGGACGCGGTGGAAACGCATTAATCAGTTCCATGTAGTAGCTGCTAGGAGTTTTCAAACCAATCGTCATTTTTCCAATTCTCCTTGTCGTATTCTGCATGGGTCAGGACAGCGCGGATAAATATGAGTTGATAGGGATAGTCAATGTATACGATTAATCGAAAGTTGTTACCACTGATGTTGAAAACTGTGAGATTACCTACCAAGTCTGCCGAAGGAAATATTTGTCGAAGATCATTAAATGTTTGAAAGTCGCCCTCTGTAATTCGTTGATACCAGAGTAATAATCCAGTTTGAGCAGTAGCATGAATTTCCCAAAATTCTCTCAGTGCTTTTCGACTGATAACACGCATTCATCCTCCATTTTTCATTTTTCATTTTGCATTGACTGCCTCACTCTCTCCACCTGCCTCGGTGCTTCCATTTCATTGAATAACCGAATTGCCTCTTGAAAATTTATATTACTTCTCTCAAAATCACCCACTACTTGATAAGTCAACCCAAGTTGAAAATGAGACTCGGCATAATCGTGCTTAGATCCTATTATTCTCAGTAATTCAACTGAATTGGAATGATTTAAAAATGCCATATCAAAATTTTGTTGTTCTCGATAAATCTCTGCTAAACCATACAAAGCTTTTCCTTTTACCTGTCTAAATCCAGTTTCTTCAGCAATGCAAACAGCCTTCTGATAAACTTTGTAAGCCTTTGCATATTCCCCTACGTTTGTAAGTGCTTTTCCTAAAAAAAACAATCTATACTCTGTACACCATTTAGGTAATTCTGACACGTCAAAAATTTCATTATAGATTTTGTTAGCAGCAATAGACACTTCTGTCTCATTACGTAAGTAGGATTTTATAAATAGAAAATAAAATGTGAGGATTTTATTCAATTCAAATACTTCAAGCAAAGACAAATTTTTACTTAAGAACAAGGCTTCTCCTTGTTCAAATATTTCTAACGCTTCATCTAATTCCCAGAGAAATATTTTGCAGATGCCAACATTGAAAAAAGAATGTATTTTAACTGATATAATTTTCTGAAAATCTTCTTTACTGATATTAAGTAATGATTCATCCAAAATTTCTTTTCCTACCCTTAATGACTCTCTAAAACAGGCAATGGATTTATGAATATTCCCTAATGACGAGTGGAGATCACCTAGTATAGAACACAGTTTTACGAGCACAAAGCCAGCTTTGATATTTTTCAGAATTAAGTCAATAACAATAATTAACTGTTCAACTACTCCGAATTTATGAAATAATCGACCAAGAGGTTCAGTATCCCCAAATCTAGAATACTTAGCTTTCTTTTCTTCTATTATCATCCTTCCGGCAAGTTCAAAATTGTTGATTGCTAAACAGTGATAACAAGCCTCGAAAGGCTTCTGAGCGTCTAACAATGTTTCAATAGTCTTAACGCTCACCTTCCATTCTTGTGCTGCTTTATAGTTGGCAATTTTCCAATCCTCAATTTTTCTCAAGCGAGTGATCGATTCTGCTCTTATTACTGGATGTAACCAGTATTCTCTATCTTCAACTTCAATCAACGATCGATCTTGCAAAGATTGAATGACTCGTTGCTGTCGATTCTCCGCCACATCCCATAGCAAACAAAACAACCCTTCAATGGTCACTTTTGGCACGTCTTGATAGCGGTAACAACCCATACGACAAAGCAGGTTATAAGCATCAAGATTATGTTGCTGTAACCGTTCAAATTGTTGAATGACTAAATCTTCCAGAGAACGTTCACTTAACAGGTCATTTTGATTGGCTTGCCAATAGGCTTCCACATTGCCGGAGTAATCTTGCTGAATTGCACCACTAATGATCTCCATCGCTTTTGCGTTGCCGCCATGAGCATGATGCAAAGCAGCTAGGGCAGATTGATCCTCGCTTGAGATGTCAACAGTTTGCACGCTCCCCTGCAATCCCCCTAAATCCCCCTTAAAAAGGGGGACTTCCAATCTGGTTCCCCCCTTTTCGCAAGGGGGGTTAGGGGGGATCTGCAACGATAAGGGGGGCGTAAGTTGAATATTGCGGCTTTGAAAGAACTGCTGCCAAGACTCAACATCTAAACTTTTTAAGGGATAGCGTTGCACAGTCACACTCGCTTCGTGCAAGCGTTCACGAGTGGTAATGAGTGTCACAGATTGCACCGTTGGATCAGCTAAAACCCGCAGCAATTCGACGTAACGACGATGCGGTTCGATGAACTTACCCGCAGCATCCAGGGCAGGTTCCAGGTTGTCTATCAAAATGCCAATCGGTTCAGATTGCAGTTTGCGTTTGAGGCGATCGCACGACACAATAAACTCTCGTCCGGGTTCTTCTCCCAACTGACGCAGCTTCTCTTCAATCAAGCTTTCGATCGAGGCAATATCTTTTGTTTCCTTAGCGATCGCAATCTCTAAAAAAGAGCCAAATTTTTGTTGCAGATACTTTCGTGCCAGGGTAGTTTTGCCAACTCCGCCCCGTGCCTGAATCACGATCACCTTTGCACCCCGACTGACCAGAGCGTTGAGGGCAGCGATCGCCTCTTCCCTTCCCACAAAGTTAGGATCAACCTGAACATTGAATGGAGTAGCAGATACCCAATCGGCTTCATCCAGTTGCAATCCAAATGTTTTAAATAGACAGCGAATGGAGTCGAGATCAACACCTCTCGCTTTCAGAATTCTGCTGATGGTAGCTGGATCGAGTCCCCCTTCTTTAAATGCGCTCGTCAGTTCCTTAATCCGCTCCTGCGTACACCGCTTCTCATGCCGAATTTCCCAGTCGCGAATTGCCTGCTGGAGTTTTTGCAGCCCTTCAGGAGTGAGAATACGACCGCGATCGCGCTGGTTACTCATGGAATTCGCTGGGATAGTTCACCACAGTTCAGGAACTTGAGCCACTTCTCCTGATTTTAAGCAAATTATCTTTGGTAGATAATTAAATTAACCCTTCGATGAACAAGACCCACTCCCCTCAATTTATCGTCCTGCTGATAAGACGGTTGCTGCTGTCAGGTTTAACCCAGTAAGCTGCGACGAAACAATAGGTTGTTCACCCTGGTAGACCTGTTCCTCATACAAGCCATCCACCCATTCCAACACCGTTACTTTTTGAGCGATCGCGTCTACGATCCAATACTCAGGAATGCGTCGTCCCGCGTATTCAGTACGTTTGTGGCGATAATCGCGGCTTTCTTGTTGGGGACTGACCACTTCAACTACTAACAACGGTGGTGGCATATCGTGAGTGATGACACACTTGCTTGCACCCTCTAATGCTGCAAAAGCCTCTTCTGATAAAACCATCAGATCGGGTTCTCTCGCCGTTGCCCGTGCTCCACTAACAGCAATTTGTGCCCCGATTCTCAAGCAATAATAAGGAATGCCAACTTTCAAAAAAGTTGCGAACAGAAACGAAGCAATTTGAGTATTCAAGTCACTTTCAGGTGGCATGGCAATCAGTTCCCCATTCACCAGTTCATAGCGGGTGTCAGTGCCGTCGTCATAGTTGAGATACTCTTCAAGGGTCATCGGTTTTACAGCAACAGACATCGCGTTTTCCCTCGACAAACTGAGTGCATATCGCTCTATTTTAGATAAACCCATGATATAGCTGAAAAAGGCTGAACTAAGGGAAGCACTACAGGACGTGAACCATGAAACTACTCACTGATTGGGGATTCACTAAAGCAGGATGGCAACAGGGACAGCGCGGTGAATATTGGGTTGTAGCTCAGGCTGTGCTGTTGATTGCTCTGTTTTTTGTGCCGATTTATCGACCTGTAGTGATTCAACTTGCGTCTATTGCTTGGTATGGGGTGTGGGCGATCGCCCTTGCCATAGGATTATTTGCCCTCATCCTCCTGTTCAAAGGTCTACTCGACCTGGGCAAAAATCTAACTCCACTTCCCTATCCTCGTGAAGATGGGCAACTGGTGCAAACGGGGGTATATGCCATCGTGCGCCATCCTCTCTATAGCGGATTGATTTTAGGCGTCCTCAGTTGGGCCATTTTTAATCTCAGTCTGTCTCATGCGATCGCCACCCTTGTGTTTTTTCTCTTTTTCAACGCCAAAGCGAACCAAGAAGAACAGTGGCTGATGGAGAAATACCCAGACTATTCGGTTTATCAACAGCGGGTTAAGAAGCTGATTCCCTGGATATATTAGTAGGAAGCCCAAGACAAAAAGGGGCAGCGTGAAAAATTAATGAATAACGCCCAACCCTCTTAGAGAAAAGATTCTAAGCATTGAGCGGCTTGTCCTGAACAAGTCGAATGGGAGTCAAAATGCGTCTTACCCATCATTACGTCTCTACCTAGTCACTGACTTGTGGTTGGAATTTTGTGTATAATTGCCTAAGAAATGAAAGGGAGTAGCTGCTGGTACGCCAGCCCATCTGAATCAACATACTGGGGATGACCCTGGTTCAGATGACGAAGTTTGAGCCGATGTAGAGTCGCCGCGACTCACACAAGCTAATCTTTGCAAGCGAGACTTTCACTGAGTCCACATGGGGTGGGCTTGGTGAAGCGATCGCTAGCAGCCTCATCAAGTTCACCCAAATCCGCCACGTCACTTTTGGGGAGAGCTTTGAGGAAATGCTGAACGCTTTTACTGCCGGTCTTTTGCTGATTACTATCTCAGAATTGGGTGATAAAACGTTTTTTATTGCCGTTGTGTTGTCGATGCGTCACTCGCGTGGGCTCGTGTTTGCTGGAGTCGCAGCCGCCCTGGCAGCGATGACAATTATCTCGGTTGTCATGGGACAGGCGATCGCATTCTTACCTCAAATCTGGGTTAGTATTGCCACCATTGTTTTGTTTATTGGGTTTGGCTGTAAGCTGCTGTACGATGCCAATCGTATGCCCGCAAAAGCAGCAGGGGTAGATGAGTGCCAAGAAGCAGTAGAACTGGTAGACAAAGCTGAGAAATCTAAAAAACGCCAAAGGCAGGGACTGGGAGTGTTAGCAGAAGCCTTTACGTTGACGTTTTTAGCAGAGTGGGGCGATCGCACTCAATTTGCCACGATCGCCATTGCTGCCGATCAAAATCCAGTTGGGGTAACGTTGGGGGCCATCTTGGGGCATTCCATCTGTGCGGCGATCGCGGTGTTAGGGGGATGCTTGATTGCAGGACGCATCTCTGAGCGCACCATTACTGCCCTGGGAGGTGCTTTGTTTTTACTGTTTGCGGCGATCGCCTGGGTCGAGTTGCAGTGGGTATAGTGGCAACCTATAGCAAAACCCACAGGTTGCACTGCAAAAACAATCCTGTGGGTTAGAGCTATAGCGGAAAAAACTGTCTGGACAGCGGCTATACCATTACATCAGTCAACCTGTCTCAAAAGATTAGGCAGCAGCCAATCCATAAGCCGACATCCGCATGATGTCACGGGTAGTGAACCCAATATTGCTGAGAGCTTCACCATAGCTGATCATGAAATCTTCAACCAGGGCTTCTTTTTCCATGCCCAGTTCGTGAGCGTCGCGCTCAACCTGATTTAGCATGCGCCAAACCAAAGGTAGATTTTGACGATTGGCTTCTTCAAGCTCTGCTTTTGAGGCTTCAAAATTTGCCTTTAACCACTCTTCACCAAAATTGAGATGAAGATATTCGTCTTTGACTACACCCTCGGTAATTTTGCGGGCAAAATCGTCAGCCACAGGGATGTAGATGTTATAAGCCGAGATTGCAAAACATTCGATGACGAGTGACTGAATAAGCAAACAAGTCACAATTTTGCCAGTAGCCGCCGCTTCTTGGAAGTTGCGATGCAAATCGGCAAAAAACTCACGAGCAAACTCCATATCAGGATCAACGTCTAAGTTCCGACCACAGGCTTGAAACCCTTTTTTGTGGCGGTTTTCCATCTTAGACAGGTTGATCAGTTGATCCTTCTCATCTGGGAGGAGTTCAGCGAGGCGTTGATAATTTTCAAAAGCCTCTTGCTCACCTTCAATTACAATCGCATTAATTCGGCTATATGCGTCTTTGTAGGTTTCACTACGGAAATCAATCTCTGAGATAACCTCAAGCTGCGGCATAACTCCATCGTCTCCTGGCTAAAAATGTGCCGATCACGACCACATAAAAATGGCTAGATAATTTTTGTATTTCTAATCTATACCCTACTGGGTTACACCAGAAATTTACAAGCGGTTTTGAATATAGAAAACCGAATGATCACTATCCTCCATCTCAATACAGCGATCGCAGCACCCATTTCCTATGAATGTTAATGCTAACACTCCCCCAGACCTTCGTGCCGGAGCTAACTCTACAATCCCCTGGTTCAATTGGCTGAATGCAGGGTTGTTATGGCTTGGAGCAGGCATCGTCTTGCTCCCCCTATTCATCGTATTCCTGACTTCACTGACCCCTTCTGGCATGGTGTCTAATCTCAGCGTAGGCTCAACCACCGGATGGACTTGGGCAAACTATCGAGAAGCCTGGGAGCGAGGCAATTTTTTGCTAGCCTTTGCCAACTCGACGTTTGTGGCACTGGCGGTCACAGGTCTGCAAATTGTGACCTCAGCTTTGGCGGGATATGCCCTGGCTCGGTTCAAGTTTTGGGGACAGCAAACCATTTTGCTGATTGTCCTGGCAACTCTAGTCATTCCCTTTCAATTACTGGTGATCCCTGTCTTTTTGGTGTTGAAGTGGGGGCATTTGATCAATACCTATGCCGCCTTAATTTTGCCCACCGCCGCCAATGGCTTTGGCATCTTCCTGATGCGTCAATACTTTCAGACCATTCCAGTGGAATTGGAGGAAGCGGCGGCGATCGATGGGGCTAATCGACTGCAAATTCTCTGGCGAGTCATGTTACCACTGGCACGTCCGGCTCTCGTCACCCTGTTTTTATTCACTTTCATCGCCGAGTGGAATGATCTGTTTAAGCCACTTGTCTTCACTACTCGTCCGGAGTTACGTACCGTGCAACTGGCTCTGGCTGAGTTTCAGGAGCAATTTACCAACAACTGGTCACTGATGATGGCAGCGGTGGCGATTGCCACTCTTCCGGTTGTGGCGCTGTTTTTAGTGGGGCAGCGGCAATTTATTCAAGGCATTGCTGCCACGGGAATCAAAAATTAGACCTCCTACCCCTCTAACTCAGGCAAGATTTGCAGCCGAATGATGCGGGAGAAACTTTGACCTTCGGGATCGCCCAGTTGCAGTTCTAGAATATTCCCCGATAGAGCATTAAGACTACTGAGGAGCGATCGCAGGTGAGGGGTACTGGCTCCACTGTCGAGATAAACCCGCTCTGCCAGACTATTAAGCCGTTTCCAGGTGGTGTAGAGCTTGGCAATCAACTGCTCTAACTGAGCGGCATTGTTCACCAAATCAGCGGTGGAGTTGAGACAACCGACTCGCAGGGCTTCTTCCAGGGCAGATTCCAGATCGAGGGCATTTTGGTCAAAGGTCTGCACCTGAGCTGCCGAACTGAGGTATTTAGCTAGATAGCGGGCTTCTGCGGTGACTTGCTTGAGGGTGTCTACATCAGGATTCTCAGCAATTTCGTCTTGCAAGAAAGTCTGATGAGCAGCAGGTAATTTCTCTAGCTCGCGCACAAAGGGAGCCATATATCGCGTGGGAATAGTGTTGTTAGCGGCTTTTTCTTTGAGTTCATCGGGCAATAAATCAGAAGACATAGCAACCCACTCATCTGACAGTTGTCGCACCTCACGCCGAGTAATGCGATCGCCCCGGTGTGCTGCATCACTGACCATCTGTTGCACTTCCGGGGCTGATTTTGCCGTTTCTACAAACGCCCGCTTGCTGAACTGATTAACGTCTTCTGGTTCTAACATGCCCCCCTCGACCAGGGTATCGGCGCTGTTGGCTAACTCGATCAGCGCATACGCTTGACTTTTACTAATTTCCCGATCCTTGAGCCAGTTGATAAATCCTGTGCCCCGACCGTCGCTACTGCGCTTTTCGCGATCGCGCACTGTCTTTAAAATCCGCCCGCGCCAGATGTCGGTCTGCAAGTCAAAGCGATCGCACACCAACCAGGCCGTATCGATTTGCTTCTGAAATTCGTGCTCTGAGATGGCCTCATCATCCGGGTCAGGCAGTTGAAATTGCAGCTCTAATTCTGGCTCAATGCCAGCAGGGGTAATATCGCGGGTAAATTGAGTTGCAACCATTCCAGCATTCAGAAAAACAGTCGCATCATTATGACATGAGGGAAGGCGGAAAAAAGAGGAGAAAAAAAAGAAAAAAAATCACGGCAGCAGGGGCAATGAGCATCTTACCCCTTGACTTTTCTAACTCTCGATTGCCGACTCCCCATTCCCCTTGAGCTTTTCTATATCCCGCTCAGCCGAAACAAGAGAAATTGAGTGGTCTGGTTGTCACTGAAGTTATCGTCACTCACAAGCAACAGGCTAGGGGTGCCATCAAAAAGCTGAGGGCCGAGGGTCAAGCCTTCCAGGTTGTCAAGGGTGATCCCTAGAGTGTTTAGATCGAGCAACAGGTCTTTGCGGATGGGTTGGATGCCTTCGATATCTCCCTTCAAGGTTGAAATACCGGAAATATCAGTTGCTCCTCCGGTTGCGATTTGAAAGATCTTGGCACTCAACCCATCTGGGCCATAGGAGCGTTCAATGCTAAGGAAGTGTCCCGCCTGATCGAGCGTGAGGATTTCGGTCAATCCGTTGGCGATCGCCGTACCCGTTGGGGGATCAACCAAATATAAATGCTCCGAGATGAGGGTGGGCAGTTCGTCTCCAATCAGATAGTGCAGAAAGCGAGAACGACTTGGTTGCGGTTCAGTGGAGTCTGTTGCCTCTGGAATGTCTTGTAACAAGGCCGCCTCGTTAGCCGCAAACAGGCGAAATGGCTCCAACCAGGCGTTGCTAAAGCCACCCGGATTGAGGGTCAATCCCTCAAACCCCAGATTGTCTTGAATGCCTTGCGGTTGCCCATCCACTGTTTTAGGGATATATCGTTCTGGAAGCCGCAATTGCCCTTTGGCTTGCCCAGTTGTTAAATCAAACTCTTGAATAAAGGGACTGATCCCCAACCTGGCTACCCCTTCACTGGCAATAAACACTGACTGCCGAGGCGAGAGGGCGATGCCTTCAGGGTCAAGACTATCAGGAGGGAAAGGGTCTCCAGCCTCGTTCTTGAGCACTGTAACGTCTTCGATCACCACATCTTTTAACCGGGGTTGATTCTCATCTGCCACAATATCCAACTTTAATGTGTAGAAGCGAGCCGGAGCGTTGCTGCTGCGATCGTCAGAAACGGCATAAAGGCGATCGCGCTGACGATCATACGTGATCCCGGATAGACCTCCGACGGGGGTGTCTTCAAAGGTTTCAATCGGGAGTTCATAAGCACCCAAGAAATCAAGGGACAGATCCAGAAATAGCCTGTCCTCAGCGTTTACACGCGGCAATGTACAACCCGTCAGACAAACCAGGAGCAACCCCAACATCAGCCGTTTAAGTAGAGGTTGAATCAGTCGATGCAACAGCATAAGGGAAAGAAAAAAATGAAGGATGAAAAGTGTCAGCACTCATCACTCTTTGCGGAGCGTAGCACTCTCCCATAAAAAATACCCCTACCCAGGATGGTAAGGGTATTTTTAGTGAGAAAAAATTGGGCGATCGCTAGAGCAGATAGAGGATCAAGAAAAGAACGACCCACACCACATCGACAAAGTGCCAATAGAGCTCAGCCGCTTCAACGCCAAAATGTTGATCGCTAGAATAGTGGTCTTTTTTGAACGATCGCACTAACACAGCCGTAATCAACCCAATGCCACAGAGGACGTGTAAACCGTGAAACCCAGTCAACACATAAAACGTGCTGGCGAATAAATTGGTTTTTAGCCCAAACTCTAGGTGGCTATATTCATAGACCTGTCCGGCCAAGAAAATTGCGCCCATAATAGCAGTAGCTGCAAACCAGAACCGCAGCCCAGAAACATTATTCTTTTTAACAGCGACATCGGCCTGGTGAATCACAAAGCTACTGGACAGCAGAATCACAGTGTTGATTCCAGGTAACAGCAACTCTAACTCTGGAGTCCCTTCAGGGGGCCAAGTCGGCGCGACCAAACGAAAGGTGAAATACGCCAAAAACAACCCTGCAAAAATCATGGTTTCAGCGATCAGGAAGACGATAACCCCAAACAAACGGTGATCGGGATGGGCCTCATGATGCTCAGATGCAGCTGCGTGGTGATAGTTCAGTTCCGTCTTCGTGGGATCAATAGTTGAACCTTGCATAAACCTCAATTGTGATGAGTGGGACACAAATCCAAAAGGATTTCGATAGATAGGAAGGGTGCGACCCATGCTAGCGATCGCGTGACAAACTCACATCACTTTCCAGCCCGCGCCTCTTCAGGGGGAATAAAGCCAGGAGGTGCCTCCGTATTTGTCTCTTGCTCTTCTAGAGCAACATCGGGGTTGCGATCGCCAGAACCGTAATCATAGGGACCACTAATCAGAACAGGTGTCACCTCAAAATTTTCGATGGGGGGTGGTGAGGTGGTTGACCACTCCAGGGTCAGTGCTCGCCAGGGATTATTGCCCGCTTTCTTGCCGTACAACCAACTCCAAACCGCATTCACCAAAAAGGGAATGGTAGACACTGCCAGAATATAGGAACCAACCGTGCAGATCATATTTAAGCCTGCAAACTTAGGATCATACATAGCGATCCGGCGGTTCATGCCCAACAGCCCCAACTCGTGCATTGGCATAAAGGTGAGGTTCATGCCAATAAACGTCAAAATGAAATGCACAATGCCCCAGGTTTCATTCACCATGCGTCCCGTCATCTTGGGAAACCAATGGTAAACGGCTGCATAGATGCCAAACACACTGCCCCCAAACAACACATAGTGAATGTGGGCGACGATGAAGTAGGTATCGTGAACGTGGATGTCAAACGGCACTGAAGCGACCATGACCCCAGTAATACCGCCAATCACAAACATCGAGATAAACCCTAGCGCAAACAGCATGGCACTGTTGAGCTGGATCTTGCCACCCCAAATCGTGCCTAACCACCCAAAGACCTTGATCCCCGTGGGCACGGCGATCACCATTGTGGTGATCATAAAGAACATCCGTAGCCAAGCTGGCGTGCCACTGGTAAACATATGGTGTGCCCAGACAATCAAGCCCAAGAAACTGATGGCGACACTAGAGTAGGCGATCGCTCGATACCCAAAGAGTGGCTTGCGAGCATGCACAGGCAGAATCTCAGAAATTGCCCCAAACAGCGGCAAAATCATGATGTAAACCGCTGGGTGGGAATAGAACCAGAACATGTGCTGATACACCACTGGGTCACCGCCCCCAGTGGGGTTAAAAAAAGCAGTCCCCGCAAGCAGGTCAAATGCCAACAAAATTAACGCCCCTGCCAACACAGGGGTGCCGATCAAAATCAGCCCTGACGTAGATAACATCGCCCAGCAAAACAGGGGCATATCGTTGATGCCCATGCCAGGAACCCGCATCCGCAGGATCGTTACAAAAAAGTTAAGTGCTCCCAAGATGGAGGAAGTACCCAGGGTCAGCAAGCCAAAAATCCAGATGCCCTCACCCACTTTGCCAGACACCAAACTCAGTGGTGGATAGGACGTCCAACCCGCTTGAGGAGGCTCTAAAAAGAAGCTGAGGATCAGTGCCGCTCCCGCTGGCACAATCATCCAAAAGGCGACCCCGTTGAGCTTGGGGAATGCCATATCCTTTGCCCCAATCATCAGGGGAATCATGTAGTTCGCCAATCCGGCACCCGCTGGAATGATCCACAAAAAGATCATGATTGTGCCGTGCAGGGTCAACATGCCGTTGTAGACATCAGGCGCAACAAAATCAGAGGCAGGCGTTGCCAACTCAGTGCGAATGGCAGTCGCCAAAGCTCCCCCAATCAAGTAAAAGAAAAACGCTGTCACCAGGTATTGAAGACCAATGACCTTGTGATCGGTACTAAATGTAAAGTACTCCCACCATTTCCGATCAGGTGGTTGCTCGTGCTCCACGGGTGGTATCGCGGTGGACTGCCATTCTGCTTGAGTCATACGTGCTTGGTTCTCGTAAATATTAGATGGCTTGCCAAAGCAAGTTGAAGTTCTTAAAAACGGTCACCATTAGGGCATTGTCACCATTAGGGCATTGTAGAGTGGTGAGGATGTAATTGCGCCAAGGCTTCAGGGGCAACACTGTCTCCCATCAGGTGTTCCACAATCAGCGCGAGGTAATCTGCCTCAGAGCGATCATCTGGACGCATGGCGACGACCTGAGTCGGATTGGTGTTACTAGCGACCTGCTGTTGCAGCCAATTATCGTAGTCCTCAGGAGAGTGCACAAAGAGCTTGGCACCCATTGCACCATGATAGGGACCACACAACTCAGCACAGACAATGGGATATTCGCCCACAAGCTGGGGTCTAAAGCGCAACTCAGCATCGCGTCCTGGAATTGCGTCTTGCTTGAGACGAAACTCAGGTAGCCAAAACGCATGAATCACGTCTTGCGCCTTGATCGTCAATTGCACCTCTTTGCCCACAGGAACATGTAGCTCACCCGTGGTGATGCCGCTGGCTGGGTAGGTAAAGATCCAGGCGTATTGCAGCCCCATTACATCAACCGACAAATCTGCCGCTGTGCCTTCTTCTCCAGGCATTGCACCAATTCCTAATGCCATGTGGTGATGCCCTGCCATTTTGTGAGGCTTGGGAGCGTCGATCAAGCCAGATGAGTTGTCACCGGGAAGCATAGCCACTTCTACACCCCGATCGGACGCCGCATTGGGGTCAAACCCACCTAACCGGTTATAAACCTCAAAGCTGTAAACACCAATGACTAGCACGACGACCGCTGGAATCGCCGTCCAAACAATCTCTAGAGCAAGATTGCCATGAATGGGGGGGCCATCCGTGCGATCGCCAGCACGCCGCCGAAATTTGAACAGAGCAAAAACTAAGATGCCTTGTACTAACAAAAAAAGCCCAACGGACACCGTCATCATCGTGTTAAACAGCCCATCAATGATGGAAGCTTCTTCGGAAGCTGCTACGGGCAGCAAACCGTGATTTTGTCCGTACCAGATGCTAACTAGCGTCAAGGAGATGCCAGCCAACATTGTGAGGATGTTACTTGGAATGTTCACGGCTAAATCAATTACCTAATGCTAACTACCACGTTAAAGCAGCAAACCGATTCAGAGCGTTAAAAAGTAGATATCTTTAGTAATTTCTTTAGGATCAGGATGCTTTTGTGATTCCGATTTAGTGACATTGACTACATCTGGAAATAAATCATGAATTTATGTAACTAAATTTTGATGATTATGAAGGAAGCTTTCTAATTTCTTCTTTAAGAAATAGGTACAACAATCCGAAGAATTTCTAAAAGCTCTGCCAATTCTGAATAGCATCACTAAAGTAGTAACTAGATCACCTCGTTACGTCGGCTGAAGTTACGGCTCGGTTAGAGATTAACTTTAGTGTTTTTTAGTGTTTGATGTGCAATGAATTTTTATTTGTTGGGGGGCACGGGGAATGACTGATTCTGCGCTTCATCAACGTGCCCTAGAGGCGATTGATGTTACTCGTTCATCAGAGCTGATTCAACCTGTCGATCGAATTCGGAAATTAATCTGGAAAATTGCGATCGCCACCTTAATTTTGATGGCAATTGGCAGTGCTACACGGGTTATGAATGCAGGGCTAGCGTGTCCTGACTGGCCTCTCTGCTATGGCACACTGTTTCCCAGTCAGCAGATGAATTTTCAGGTGTTTTTAGAATGGATTCATCGCCTGGATGCAGCATTAATTGGGCTGATGGCGATCGCCCTGGTGGGTTTGAGTGTGTGGCACCGCAGCACCTTACCTCGTTGGCTTCCCTGGGGAGCTAGCCTTGCCCTCCTCCTGATCGTGTTTCAGGGAGTCTTAGGAGGCTTGACCGTGACTGAAATGCTGCGGTTTGACATCGTCACGGCTCACTTAGGCACCGCCCTTCTCTTCTTTATCACCCTATTAGTCATGGGCAGTGCGCTATTGCCTTATCAGGGAACGGGTACAGCGAGTCAGTTACCGTGGATTAGCCTAGGTGCTGCCCTGCTGATTTATCTGCAAAGTCTCACAGGTGCCCTGGTTGGGTCACAGTGGGCACTGCACCAATGCCTCTCGATCGCTCAACTGTGTAGCGTGATGAATAGCCATCTGTTGGGCGTGGTTCCCACGAGTGTGATGGTTATTGTTCTCGTGACCCTGGCATGGCGCACTCCAGCATTGCATCCGGTGCTGCGGCAATTGATCAACCTTGCCGCCGGGTTGTTGCTGGTGCAACTTGTTCTAGGGGTTTCCACCTTCCGCTTACATCTGCAAGTGGAGTTGTTGACGGTGGCTCACCAAAGTGTCGGAGCCGCCCTTTTAGGCATTTTGGTCTGTTTTGCGGTCTTAGGATGGCGCGATAACACCCAGAGCAAAACTGCCTTTCGTCGCGTCTTAGAAAGCATCGAACCCTAACTCTTGTTGGCACACCCCTGCATGGGAACCGTTCACACTCCTTCCGCTTAGCTCCTCAACCGTGTTTATTGCGCTTTGACCAGCCTTAGAACCCATATTCATTAGGAATTTAAGCTGATGCATGAAACCGTTTTTGCCGGAACAACTCGTCACCATCGAAACATCTGGCAGGTGCTTCAGAGTTACTGGCAACTGACCAAACCCCGCATTATTGTCCTGTTGTTGATCACCACAGCTGGCAGCATGTGGATTGCTGCCAAAGGGCAGGTTGATCCCTTTTTACTGTTAGTCACCTTGCTGAGTGGGGCACTCGCTGCTGCTTCGGCAAACACAATCAACTGTCTTTATGACCGAGACATTGATTACGAGATGGAACGCACTCGTCACCGTCCCTTGCCATCGGGTCGAGTCCAACCCCGTGATGCACTCATTTTTGCGATCGCTCTTGCCATTATTTCTTTTACGTTGCTCACTGTCTTTGCTAACTTGCTGAGTGCGCTGTTAGCCATGTCTGGCATTGTGACCTACGTGCTGGTCTATACCCACTGGCTCAAGCGGCATAGCACTCAAAATATTGTCATTGGTGGTGCGGCGGGTGCTATTCCACCCCTGGTAGGTTGGGCAGCCGTGACCGGAGATTTAGGTTGGGCCGCGTGGGTCTACTTTGCCATCATCTTTTTCTGGACTCCTCCCCATTTTTGGGCACTGGCAATGATGATTCGCGAAGACTACGCCAAGGTAGGGGTGCCAATGCTACCAGTCATCGTCGGTGAAGCACCCACCGCTCGGCAAATCTGGATTTATACTCTGTTGCTGATTCCTGTGACGCTGTTGTTGGTCTATCCCTTACATGTGATGGGTGCAGTCTATACTGCGATCGCCCTTCTCCTCGGCGGCATCTTTGTCTCTAAAGCCTGGAGCTTGCTGCAAGAGCCAACGGATCTCGGCTTGGCGCGATCGCTGTTCAAATACTCCATCTTTTACATGATGCTCTTGAGCGCAGGCATGGCAGTCGATAGCCTACCTGTGACCCATCAACTAACTGCATCAGCGGTTGATTATTTCAACACCCTAGTGAGCACCGTCGCGAGTGTGATGATGGGCTAGATAACCGAGGAATAGATAGACGTAAATCCGTTGGGTTACTGAGCAACCCAACGGGTTTCACTTGACCCTTCTTCCACCTTTCTGGTTATCTCTCTGTCCGGTTATCTTTGTAGCAAGCCTTAACCCTGCCGTCTTTTACTGGCTCTCCTTTCAGTAAGATAGAGAGTAGAGAATCACAGCGATCGCTCAACTATTAGGCAAAACAATGGCTCCAGCAGTTGTCGTTGAAAAATTACAAAAACGGTATGGGCAGGTTGAAGCCGTCAAAGACGTGTCACTGCACATTGAACCTGGTGAAATTTTTGGTTTGCTCGGACCCAATGGAGCAGGCAAAACCACGACCATCCGCTGTCTCTGCACGTTGACGACTCCTGATGCAGGGCAGATTGAAGTCTCTGGCATCTCAGTTTTAGAACAGCCTAAATTAGCCCGACAACGATTGGGTTACGTCGCCCAAGAGGTTGCCATTGATAAAGTCTTGACCGGACGCGAACTGCTGCAACTACAAGCCGCACTCTATCATCTACCACGAGCGATCGCCACTGAACGCATTGACCAAATGCTGTCGCTCTTAGGTTTGGGCGAATGGGCAGACAAAAAAACAGGCACCTATTCAGGCGGATTGAGAAAACGCCTCGATCTCGCTGCGGGATTGTTGCATCAACCCGATGTGCTGGTGCTCGATGAACCGACGGTTGGCCTAGATATCGAGAGCCGCTCTGCCGTGTGGAACTTTTTGCGGCAACTGCGAAGCGAAGGAACGACCGTCTTAATCACCAGCCATTACCTCGAAGAAGTGGATGCCCTAGCCGACCGCGTTGCCATTATCGATCGCGGGTTAGTGATTGCGTCAGGCACTCCCTCTCAGTTGAAAGACCAGATTGGGGGCGATCGCATCACCTTACGAATTCGCGAATTTACTCCCCGTGAGGAAGCTGAAACCGCTAAGACGCTGCTGACTAACTTTGCCTTTGTGCAAGAGGCGATCGTCAATGAGGCACAAGGCAACTCGTTAAATTTGGTGGTTGACGCCCAAAGCGATGCGCTACTCACCATTCAACAAGCTTTAAAAGAGGCAGGATTGCCCACATTTGGCGTATCGCAGTCACGTCCCAGTTTAGATGATGTCTACCTCGCGGCTACCGGCAGAACGTTGTTGGATGCTGATCTCGCAGCAGCAGAAACTCGCGACCTGAAAAAAGAACGCAAACAAAATATGCGGTAGCTCCTTTAGAGCGCAAACTGTCCATCAAATTTGTTCAGTTGCTAGACTCGTCGCTATTCTCACAAATAACTGAAGACTTCTAAATGAGGTGGGATGGGGAGTCTGGTCAAAGCTCTAAGTTGTCTTGAGCGGAGTGCCAAAATCGGGCAATACTAATCCGTTTCCTATCTTCTTCAACTCGATACACAATCCGATAGGGCTTCAGAATAACCTGCCGAATGTCAGGACTATTGAACTCTGGTACCATTTGCCCTTTCAATGGAAACTGGCTCAATTCCTTGGCTTTGTTTAGAAGATTTTGCCCAACCATTCGAGCAGCTTCTGGATTGTTCAACGTAATGTACCGGACGATCGCCTCTAAATCTCCAACTGCCTTAGGAGATAGAATTACGGTGTAGTCCATGTGTTCATCATTTGCTCAACAGATTCAATTGAAAGCCCCTGTCCCTGATCAATCTCTTCTAACCCTTCTTTGACTGCCGCAATAAATTCAATCTCTCGCAAAATTTCACGCAGAGACACGGTCGCAGGTAAACGTTTTACAAGCTCAAGCACTGCTTCTTTGTCACTCATTGCCAATTACAGCTTGTTGAAGGAACATCCGCATTCTAGCAAACAGCCAACATTGGGTGAACCAGCGATCGCTCCTTCATGCCTCCCATTTGGGGCTGCACCTCTCCGGTTGCTTAAAGCATCCGGGGAGCAAGGGTCTGCTACAGTTTACAAGTTTCGATACGAGAGAAAATGAAGCCACCTCCTCGCTTCACTCCTAACACGCTTAAAGTAGGCAATTCCCCAGGAAAAGAGAATAAAGGATTCTTTTTCAAATCAGCGTGGCTTACGTTTTTTCCGTTAACTCTCCAGCCAACACACTCACAAAACTTATACCAAATGTCATCTCCAGGATAATTGCCATCCAATTGGGCACCACACTCAACATAAATCTGTTTCTGCACGCTAAAGCCAAACTTGTCATTGCTATATTTGACCCACAAGCGATCGATTGTCCTCAGGTCGATGCAGGGGAAAGTGAACAAATCATGAGATGTCAACCAACTTTTCTGGCTTTTTCCCACTAATTGAGTCATGACTCGGTAAGTTTCCTGATCTGCTTTTTCCCAATGACCTGCCCTTAAAAAGCCACGTAATTGTGTATAGTCAATTCCCCTTTCAGAAGTAAGATCATCGTCGTCAGAGGGTTGTGGTGCAACTTCAGCAATCACGCGATCGCTCAGAGTCTTAACCTCTTCATCGTTCAGGTTCAACGTCTTCTGCAATCGCTCTAATAGAGTTTGAGCCGATGGAGTTAAGGGATACTGCTGTTGCAGCATGGCACTCAAGGTTTGAGCATAGGTCTGGTAGGGTCTGAGGGTATCTTGCTCGATCGCCTCTGCCTGTTCTACTGAGAGTTTTAAGCTATTGCGTAAGCCATCCAAATAGACCCGACTGACGGGTGAAATCATCCCCCCGTCCTCACAAAAGCAGTGTTGCACTTCGTCTCGATAGTGCGATTCCCCCTGCCCTGACTGTCGGATTTGTTGAGTTGTAGGATCTTGAGCGGAGGGAGCAATTCCCCCTTCTGTAACTCGCTGTTGTTGACGCAAGGTTTTCAACCGTTCTGCTGCGGCTCGAATGCCCTGTGCCACATTCATCATGGCTTCATCCTGATCGTCCCAACGGGTGATGGGTTTAGCATCTTTGGGAAATGCCTGGAGTTTGCCAAAGGGGGCACCACTCCAATCTACTGGGCGCAGAATCACGGGAATGACACAGGCTGACCCGCTCTCATGGCGTTCCATTGCCCGTTGTAGCTCGATGCCCCAGCAATAGTCAGAACTGAGAAACGATGCACTAATTAGCAACAGAATAATATCTGCCTGGTTGAGATTCGTCTCGATTTCGGTTGCCCACTCAGTTCCTGCACCAATCTGGCGATCGTGCCATGAGGAAATCACACCCTGGCGTTCCAGGATCTTCAAGTGTTCTGCGAGTTTGTCGCGCAGTGGCTCATCTCTGTGAGAGTAGGAGAAAAAAAGAGCGATCGCCTCTGGCATTCCCAAGGTTAATTTGCCTGGAGTGGGTTGTTGATTTAAGTCGTTGGTTTAAATTGTAACCATTCACTTGACAAGTTCTTTAAGATGGTTGCAAAACGCTCTCAAACTCCTCCAGCAATACCTTCGCCAGTTGGATGTGGAGTCTTTTGAGGTCATAGGGGTGCTCGGTTGTGCAGCGATCGCCGAGTGGATAAGTTCATCCTCAGCTTAAAAGATCAAAGACGCTTGGCACCTCTCACCTATGTCTTAATTTTTGGCTCAAACGGTACACAGCCATCAAACTGGTTGACGTTTTTGGGGTGGTGGGTGCTCTCTGGTTGAGAGCCAAGAATGCTTAAACGTCTACAGTCGGTTGCAACCGATTGGCATAATAAGATGCTCCAATTACTAAAAAACCTCCAATCCATTGAGTCAAACTGGGTTTCTCACCAATCATCACCACTGCACTGGCTACCCCAAAAACCGGAATGAGGGCGACATAAAAAGCAGCCTGACTGACAGGCACATGTCTCAATGCAGTGAGATACAGTAAGAACGCCAAGGCGTATTGCATAACACCTGAAGCGATCGCCAACAACCAAAATTGCAGCGAAATTCCGGTAGCATGCACTTCATAGACAGGGTTCAAAATAGATAACCCCCCAAAACAGATTAGAGTCGTAATTAAGCCCACTAATTGTTGTGACGATGTTAATTGCAGTGGATCTTCAGTAGCAATTTGCTTCTTGCTAAAGAGCACATAAAACACAGCGAACAAAGTACCTAAAAGCACTAATAAATCACCTGTTAGAGAGGCATAGCCAGTCCCTTGAGCATCTTTTAGCAGAAGTAAAAGAACCCCTAGAAAGCTAATGCCTGCTAAACCTAATTTGGAATAGGTGAGCTTTTCTTGTAGAAAAACAGCCGCAAACAAAATAGTCAAAATAACCTCAGTTGACCCAATCAACGTGGCATTGCTGGCGGTTGTCATTTCTACGCCAAAGATGCCAACCATATAGGCCAAGGCAGGTTCAAAAATGCCCGCTAAACCACGTTTAAGATGCTTGAGGGAAAACGGTAACTGGCGCGTCTTGAGATAACAGGCGATCGCCAAAAACAGCACACTCGAAAGCAACTGAATAATTAACAGGGTCGTTGCTGTAATTTCTGAAAGCGCAATTTTAGTCAGCGTTACCCCAACACCCCAACAAAAGGCATAACTCAAGGCAATTACGACTCGATTCATCAGTTCACCATTTGGCAATATTGCTGTTCTACTGGGCAGCGATCGCCCGGACACACTTCTTCTTCGCACAGACGACAAATCGCATAGGCACGCAACTCATCCGTCGTCATTCCCATCAGCATTTTTTCTAAGAGCGTGGTCAGTTGCGATCGCTCATCTAGGGTCAGGGGTTGAAGGGCAACTTGCAATGCCTGCCGTCGCTCTGTCAAGATAGCCTGCCGTCGTTCCCATCCCGCATTGGTCAAAAACAAGGCCAACGTTCGACCATCTACGCCCGATCGCCGTTCTACCAAACCCTGTGCTTCTAGGCGATCGATTAGTCGCACCGTTCCAGGATGAGACAAATTCAAAATCTGCCGCAGAGTATTGATTGAGATACCTGGTTCGGCTCCCAGTGTCACCAGTGCAGCAGGAGTCTCACCCCCATGACCCGCATTAGCTTCAAGCACAGGATTGAGCGCATCTACAATGCTCAAAGCTAAAGCCCCCAATAGATTCAGGGTTCGTTCATCATCCATCGCTAAGGTAAATTGTCAATCCATAATATGCATGCATTATGCATATTAATAAAGCATGTGTCAATCATTATGGTCAGGTAGCCTCAGCTTTATTGACGCACAACCACCGTTGTACCCAGCTTGACCTGCTCATAGAGAGCTTTTACATCAGCGTCATGCATGCGCAAGCAGCCATGCGAGACGGCTTTGCCAACCGTGCTGGGTTGATTGGTGCCGTGAAAGCCAATCTCATAGTTGCGACTTGTCCAAAAGCCAATCCAGCGGGAGCCGAGGGGGTTATCGGGTCCAGCGGCGATGGTTTGCCCAGTGATGGGGTGCTGCCAGATGGGGTCAGGTTGCATGTGATTGACCTGAAAACTGCCAATGGGGGTTTCCCATCCGGGTTGACCAATGCCAATGGGATAGGTGGCTTGCACTTGGTTTCCTTTATAGAGATAGACCTGGCGATCGCTCAAGTCTACTATCAGGTGAGGCAAATCAGCGATCAAGAAACTGGGCAACGAGGAAGACAACCCAGATTTAACCAGAGGTTGAGGGGTAGTAGATGCAACAGAAGCAGGAGCATTGGCTGATGGATTAGAACTGGCTGTTGTTGGTGTCTCAGCCGCTGTTGGTGTCTCAGCCGCATAAGCAGCTTGTTCCATAGGCGCAACCACAGTCGCTGCCGCTGTTTGATCAGCCGCCAAATCTGGCTCAGTTTGCCATTGAGTGACGACCAAAAATGCCGCCGCCGCAAAGCTCATCAACATGAAACTGCGAGACAGAAGTTCGTTTCTTGCCATGACTCGATCGCATCACTATTCCCACAGTATCTTAGATCCTCTCAATGGCAATCTCCAAGAGGGTCTAGTCCTCAGAAGGGGTTAGTTTAGAGGTTGCACGATCGCCCTCAGTCCATTGCTGGTCAACCACTGCACCGTTTCATCAGCGTTGGCGCGATCGCTATAAGCCCCCGCCTGCATCATGATGCGTCCATTCGCTTGAGTCCGAAATGCCCCCGGAATCAGCGATCGCACAATTGCTTGAGTGTTTTCATCCTCGGCTTCAACCACAACTCGATAGCGCAACCCCAAAGCGACCGCTCGATTAGGATCCGTCGAGGGCACACTAGCACGACGTTGAAGCGGGTTTTGAGAAACAACTACCGTTGGCATATCCCCAATGTTGCCTACAGGTGCATTGCCATTGGGCACAGGCAACACGTTACTGCTGGGAACAGGTGCAGCAGGTCTCAAGGCGCGAGATGCCGTTTGCTGAGGCAGAGGGGATTGGGCTGGACGATTGGATTGAGGAGGTGGCACCGGAATCTCAATCGCGGCTGGCGATGCTGATTGAGCCGCCATGAGAGATGGAGATGTAGATCGTTGCACCGCAACCTCACGAACTAGGTTCGTAGAACGTACCGGAGCCGTTACAGGAGATGTCGTCACAGGGAGGGTAGACGGTCGCGTGGCAACAGGTTGATTGATCGTCACAGATTGCCCTCTTGTCATGCCTGGTGGAGGCACGGGAATCTCGATCGCCCCCGTTGAGGTATTGGGGGAAGGGCTAATGCCACTGGGAGCAGGAAACGCACGACTCACCACCGGAGTTGAGTTCGTAGACCGGGCTGGATTTAAACCCGCTTGAGATAACAATGGCAGTCGCTCTGGGCGAGTCGGTTGCGAGGTGCCCTGAGACACGGGTTGAGTCGGAGATGCAATCGGCGCAGCAGGCGGCAATGAGGGCACAGCAGCAAAACTCCCGGCTGAGTTAGCAGGACGAGCCGCCGTAACAGGAGCCGCCGTAACAGGAGCCACAGATGTTGTGGGTCGCCCAGGGGCCGAGCTATTGCGAGTTGCAATCATTTGACCCGACAGATTGAGTGAGCCGTAAACCCGATTACTGGCTAGTTCGTTGCCCCAAGCCGCGATCGCCTGAGTCGCCGCACTGGTGTTGATGTCATAGCGACCATTATTGCGAAACACATTTTGCCCTGCTTCAGTCGCCGTTCCCATATCTGGCAAAGAGCGGGCGATCGCCACTACCCCATCCCGTTCATTTCCTTCAATCGTGTTGCCTCTTAGCACGGGTCGAGCGTCACCCTGAATCACCACACCATCTTCGTTATTGATGATGCGATTGCCAATTACAACAGGAGCCGCCTGTTGAGCAACATTGACCCCAAAACCAGTCCGCTCAAACACGTTTTCCCGAATTTGCGGCTGCGCCGTACCAAACACCGTGATGCCATTTGCCCCATTTTGCAAAAACACATTTCCCTGAATCACAGGTGCTCCATGTCCCGTGATTGAGATGCCGTCGTGCGTACTGTTGCTAAACGTATTAGCGACTACGGTTGGGCTACTCGACTCAATCCACAATGCATAACCTCGTGGGTTGGGATTGGTGATCGTCACCCCTGACACAAGGGCTTGATTGGCCCCCAACATAGCAATATTTTGTCGAGCAAAGGTGGGACTAATAAACTCTCCACCCCCCCGAATCACAATGTCTCGTCCTCGACTGGCGACATCTCCTTGCAGCGTCACACCGGGCTTGAGAGCTAGAGGAAACGTCTCACCCGTTTCAGTGCTATAGGTTCCAGCATTCAACACAATCACCGTATTGGGTTGTGCCAGTTGTAAAGCGTGGGTAATCGTGCGCAGGGGAAACCGTTGGCTGCCGTCACCCGCATTATTGCCAATCGTGGGATTGACAAAGAGAAAATATCCGGTAATCGGTGCAGAGAGTTGAGCCAGGGTTTGAGCCGTCGCCGTTGGGGGATGCAAAACTTGAGCGATCGCACTCTCTGTTCCCAAACTTAGCAACACGACAGTCACCACACCTAAACCTGAAACAAACTTGAGGGCGACTCTGGGTTTATTGTGGGAACGCGTAGAATCCATGAATTCTCTCCTAACACCAATAACTAAGCGCGAAGTGGTTTTAACAGCACTGAATAACCCTGAAGAATAACGCATTCAGCTCAAACTAGAACACAAAATTAAAGATTAAATTTCATTGGGTTAACGCTAGATTCACCCTGAATTGGTTTCGATCAACCTTCTCACTCATGCGATCGCATCAGGGAGTTTTCAGAGAGGCTTTGGGCAATTAACCATGCCCCAGCAACTCCTCTCAAAACAATGTGGAACTCAACCCCAATGAAACATTAGATCAAGTCAACGATCGAGTCGCAACATGAGTCAAAACAGATGCACTCACTCTAATTGCCATAGTTCTAATACATCCCGTCGAAATAGTTTCAATTCTGCTCGTTTTTTTACAACTGGAAACAATAAGATAGAAAAATCATTCAAAATTCGATGCTCATGATCCGGAATCAGCAAGCGATCGCTGGAAAATGCCGTAATCCAAAGTTTCCAATGGGCTGCTCCAGGTCAGTCGGTGGCACAACCGTTCTGATGCATCACACCCTTCTTTAATTCTGAATACCTACGCCTAGTTCAACTACGCCAACTCAACCCATGACCTCGACCCACCCCACTCGCAACCCATCTATCCGCTATGATCAGCGCACCCTTCAACGGGCAGAACGGGCTGTTCGCTGCGCTCCATTTCAATTGCAGTTATTTATCACAATGGGGTGGCAAGGAGTCGATGTCAGAGCGATCGCCACAACAGACGGCGTCAAAAATGGCTATACTGAGCGTCCGTTACCTGAGTTAATCGTGGAAAACGAATTGCTCTGGCTGATCCAAGTGGGGCTACTCCGACGTGAAGTAGATGGTCAAGGGTTAACCGATAGCTTTAGACTCACCCCACTAGGGCGACAACTGGTGCAAAAATGGCAACAAGGTCAACCCTTCTCAACAGCTACCTGGGGCGATCGCGTCCTCAACCTCTTACAACGGTGGTTGCGACTACCAGCTTGGGTATAAGTTGCAGTAGTTCTGAACCCTTGCGAGCACAGTTACACGCTTGAAGTCTGCCGCTTTAGGGAAAATCGAGGGAACTCGAAACCTTTGTTTACAAATTAGCTTTTATAGCTGCCAGCAACGCAAATGTTACCACTGGCTGACATACTCAGCAGAGATGCGCTCCCAAAAGGGTCAATATTCTCTAATTCCCTTAACAGTCATTTAATTCAGTTGTTAATCTTTAGAAGGAAAATCACCACAGTTTTAAACGCTGGCAATGATGCCTGTTTGCTAGGTCTCTTGGAGGGTTTTGAATGAAAGCCATTATGGTGGTGGGCACAACATCCCACGCTGGTAAGTCGCTGTTGACGGCAGCCCTATGCCGAATCTTATGCCGTCGGGGTTGGCGAGTGGCTCCCTTTAAGGGGCAAAATATGGCACTCAATGCCTATGTAACAGCGAGCGGAGGCGAAATCGGTCATGCTCAAGCCGTGCAAGCCTGGGCCGCCGGAGTCACCCCTCGGGTTGAGATGAATCCAATTTTGCTGAAACCACAAGGAGATATGACCTCCCAGGTGGTGCTAAAAGGCAGAGCCGTTGGCAGAGTAGGAGCAGCCGACTATTACGAACAGTTTTTTGAACCGGGCTGGTTGGCGATCGAAGAGTCTCTTGCCCGCCTTAATGAAGAGTTTGATTTGTTGATCTGTGAAGGGGCAGGCAGTCCTGCTGAGATCAACCTCAAACATCGAGATTTGGCAAACATGCGAATTGCCAAACACCTCAATGCACCGACATTGCTAATCGTAGATATTGATCGGGGAGGGGCTTTTGCCCATGTGGTTGGCACATTGGAACTGTTGGAACCCGAAGAACGAGCGTTGATCAAAGGGGTGATTATCAATAAGTTTCGAGGTCAGCGATCGCTCCTGCAATCGGGCATCACTTGGCTCGAAGAACGGACTGGCATCCCCGTTTTAGGCGTGATCCCCTGGTTAGATCACTCGTTCCCTGCCGAAGACTCGCTGTCATTGCTCGATCGCCAGTCCAGCGCAATGCCCCGCGAAATCACCGTAGCAGTCGTTCGTTTACCGCGCATTTCAAACTTCACTGATTTTGATCCGCTAGAGGCAGAAGCCACCGTCACTGTCCGATACTTGGGGCTAAAAGATTCCCTCGGTTATCCCGATGCGGTCATCATTCCCGGTTCTAAAACCACGATCGCGGACTTAGTCGCCATGCAACGCACAGGCATGGCAGAAGCCATCCAAAACTATGCTGCCGCAGGTGGAACGGTGATGGGCATTTGTGGTGGCTTTCAAATGATGGGGCGACTGCTGGCAGACCCAGAAGGCTTAGAGGGTCAAGAAGGACGCTACAAAGGGCTAGGCTTATTACCCTTAAAAACCGTCATCACTGGACAAAAGGTAGCTCGACAACGGCTCGTCACCTCCAACTTTCCTCAGGTCGGCTTACCTGTGACAGGCTATGAAATTCATCAGGGACGCAGCCATTTGGTAGACAACGACAGCACCGAACCCGGCACAATCAACTACAAACCCTTGTTTGATGATGCCAATTTAGGCATCGTCGATTCTACCCAGTCCATCCTGGGCACCTATTTGCATGGCATTTTTGACAACGGCCCGTGGCGACGAGCATGGCTTAACCGACTGCGCCAACAGCGAGGCTTAAAGTCTTTGCCGACAGGCATCTCAAACTATCGAGAACAACGTGAAGCAATGCTAGACTCATTGGGCGATGTCGTTGAGTCTTATTTAGACATTCCGCGTCTGTTGTCTTTTTTAGAAAAGTAGAACTTTAGAAAAGTAGAACGTCTACCCACCCACTTATCTAAATCGAGTCGATGAGCGTTCAAATTCACTTTGTGCCCGATAACATCACGGTCAAAGCCGAAGTTGGTGAGCCACTGTTACAAGTGGCTGATCGGGCAGGTTTATCCATTCCCACGGGCTGTTTGATGGGGTCATGCCATGCCTGTGAGGTTGAAGTCGAAGGCGATACTGTATGTGCCTGCATTAGTGCCGTGCCACCGGGAACTCAACAACTTACGATTAATCTGTATGTTGACCCAAGTTGGTAGGGTGTGATGCAACAACACCGGGCGGCGATCGCTCTAGGAAGTAATCTGGGCGACTCTCATGCCATCTTAAAAGCAGCCCTGACAACACTCAACCAAACCCCTGGTATCACGCTAGAAATCGCGTCTAACTATTATCAAACCCTCGCCGTTGGGCCTCCCCAACCTGACTACTTAAACTGCTGCGCGATCGTCTCTACCAATCTCACCCCAGAACAACTGTTGCGATCGCTCTTGGCAATTGAGTTGCAGTTTGGGCGAATTCGACGAGAACGTTGGGGTCCCCGCTTACTCGACCTCGATTTGTTACTCTTTGATGACTCGATTCTCAGCCTGCCCAACCTGCAACTCCCCCATCCCCGCATGCATGAACGGGCTTTTGTGCTGGTTCCCCTAGCAGAAATTGCGCCTAATTGGGTTGACCCAATTTCAGGGAAGGCGATCGCAGATCTGGCGAAAACGGTAGACTGTTCGGGAGTAACTCTAATTCACTTCTAGGTAGTCCTACTTTAGGCAAGGATGAAGAATAGTTGAGGAATAATGGGCATTCTGCGACATCTCCTCCTTTTGTCTTCCTGCCCTTTCTAGCACTACTGTCTTCTAATCAATTCTCCTTAAAATCATCTCATGGCTGTTGGCTCCGAACCCCCTCAACTACTCAAACAAAAACTGCTCTATCGAGGGCGCAAATTTGACTTTGAAGTGAGCCGCTTGCGCTTACCCAACCGAGCCGAAGGAGACTGGGAATGCATTCGCCATCCGGGTGGGGCGGTCGCTGTGCCCCTGACCGCTGACGGCAAGCTAGTGCTGGTCAGGCAATATCGATTTGCAGCTCAAGGACGGTTGATCGAGTTTCCCGCAGGCACCATTGAGCCCGACGAAGATCCGGCAACCACCGTTGAGCGAGAAATCGAAGAAGAAACGGGTTATCGCGCCCATCGCTGGCAAAAACTTGGGAAATTTTTTGTAGCTCCCGGATATTCAGACGAAGTGATTCATGTGTTTTTGGCACAAGATTTGGAAAAGCTGGAGACTCCACCTCCTCAAGATCATGACGAAGACATAGAAACGATTCTCATGACTCCACAAGAGCTAGAGCAAGCCATCTTGGCAGGTGAACCTGTAGATGCCAAATCCATCTCTAGTCTGCTGCTAGCACGTCCTTTTTTAGAGCCCAATGCTGGAGGCTAAAAACTTTAGCTAGTCCTCTATCTCTTGAATCAGCTCCATAAATGAAGGCAATCTGTGATTGTGTAAAGTAGAGGCTTGAGCATGAGAACTACGCAGGCTCACCCAAATGCTGCAACTGACATCAGTGGCACTGACAACCACACTATCTCGTTGAGCTATTCTACAGGCATAGTGATATAGCCGCGCCCGATTGCGGATGTCAATGCTGTGCAACCGATAAAACAACTCATTCCGGTAAAACATTCCATCTTGAATGCTGTTGTTAAACCAGAATTTGAAGGGAAATAGCTTTTCTTCGTCAATAACTGGGGGCAACACGTATTTACAACGCCTACATATCTTGCTCGTAGTATAACTACTCATTAGATATCCCAAAACCCCTCCAGAATCTCACATTCGCAGCAAAATTTTGTTTGTGCTAAATATTTTTTGATGCCTCTGTTAGCTGTCGTTGTTGCCAAAGCTGATCAATCGTGACAAACTCATAGCCCAAATCAAGCAATGTGGGAATGACAGTTGAAGCGATCGCAGCCACATCTTCACCGCCATGATAGCCGTCATGTAACACAATCAGTGACCCGTTTTGAGTCTGCTCGAGCACTCGTTGGGTGGCGATCGCCACACCAGGTCGCACCCAATCTTCAGGAACCACACTCCACATCACAGGACGATAGTGCCATTGCTGTAAATAGATCAGCGTTTGTGGAGTAAAGACACCTACCGGTGGACGCACATCTCGAATGTGTTGTTGCACATAGGACAGATCTAAGTCACACGCCCGGGCGATCGCCAGTTGAGTTTTTTCGAGTTGGTCTTTTAGCTCATCCACCGCCAGCGTTGGAAAGATGCGATGGTCATAACCATGCAGCCCAACCCAGTGTCCTTGTTGATAAATCTCACGGGCGATCGTAGGGTTGCGGTTGACGCAAACCCCCAACCAAAAGAAGTTGGCTGTAATTTGATAGCGAGCAAGTACCTCCAATAGGGGCAAGGTGTGTTGTGGATGTGGACCATCATCAAAGGTAAGGGCGATCGTCTTGGAGTTCCCAAACCCCTCCCACAAACAATCTGGGAAAAGCGGTTTGAGAATCCAATGTAAAACCGGGTAAAGAGGCGCAAAATGCATCAAAACAAAGCCATGCCTTATGCAGAACAGTAAGTTTGCCGTGCCCAGGCAGATTGAACCAATGATGCTAACACATCACCACTCAACGGTTTGACCAGAAAACCGTCTAACCCTGGATTTTCCTCCTGGTGCTGCCAACTAGGAGCATGAACATCCGTCAACGCAACAATCGTGACATTCGATGCATTCGTTTGGTCTCGCAGTTTGTTAACTAGCGTACGTGACCAATTTTGGCGACTACCCGTTAGGATAACCAAATAAGGGGGAGCCTGGTTTACTCTGACCATCGCTTGCTCAACAGAGCTAACCACTTCAATAGAACATCGAAGTGGCATCAGCAACGATTCCAGCATTTTTAAGTCGCCAGAATGATGATCTAAGACCAAAACATAACTCTGTGATAGTTTCATATCAAAGATAGTGCGCTGCGAGTCAATATAACTTGCACAATGACTGCATAACCTTGACAAGCACAGGTATGAAAATCTCTACCCTTCCCCTTTTCAGGCAAATACTTCTCATTTCATAGCTTCCGTTTTTTTTAGCTTTTACTGCTATTCACTTTTCATTTTTTTTCAGAAGTTTACTTTAAGTAAACAAACATCCCTAAAGCCAGCGGTTAGACAATTCAGCCGACCCATTATTTGAAGGAAAGCTTAAGGTTAGAGAGATTCAGATCTACAGAAAATACTTTAACAGCTACTTTAAAGAGCCTCTAGTTTTTCCTTTTCTTCAAGTTAAAGGTAGTTCTAAACAGGTAGGTATACGCCACACTTGACACAACACCTACTTACCCCAAAATCATTCCTTTTAGAGCATTAACCCTAATCAACCTCACTTCAAAAAATCAAGCAGCGTCAAGCTTTTGCAAAATCGCTGTTAATTGGCTGACGATTCTCAACTGCTTCTTAACAAAGCCTGTTGTTCAAATAACAAAAAGCTTTTATAGCAGTCCTAAATCAGTTATGAAATGGGCGGTTTGTGAGAGGCGCACCCCTGAGGGGTGCGCCTCTCACAACCCATTTGGGATTGCTATATATCTTTAGTTTTATATCTTTAGAGGAACTTTAGGAATTAACACCCAGCGGCTTCACGTATCGCAATTCTAAATAGCTCTCATCTTCCAACGAATTGCAAGATGCTCTATGCCTTAATTAGAAGTACAGAGAATAGACATTTTTGAGACGATTTAGACAAAAATGAAACAACTTATACAAATAAGTCCCCAGCTTACTGAATCAGCCAGGGACTCTGTCAACAGAGGTTAATTATTGTTGACGTTGTTATTTATCATCGCTTTACTCTTTATGAGTCAGCTTGCGTAATACGTTTTCCACTTGCTCTTCCGCAGAAGTAGCATTTTGGGAGTTGTCTGGACGGTTCATTTGACTGCTGTTTAAATCAGCGTCCCCCTGCACTTCATTAATGCCTTTACTCGCTTCAGATTCGAGTTGTTTCATCGTGCGAGGTTCAGCTCTCAGAGCATCCTCAGAGCGTTCAAAAATTTCATCTAACGAAGTTTCACCCGAACGAGGATCGCTCGGAGTACTGCTGATAGCATACGCTGGCATCACACTGCCCAAGAACAACACCACACAAACAACAGCAATCATCAAAAGTTGAATAGGACGAAAAGCGGCGATTTTCAAACGCAAGGATTGCATATAGATTTCCTCCAGTTGTAGAACATGTTAAAGATGCGAAACAAGCAACCAAGCGGCTCTAAGTTTTGCAGCTTGGTTCCACCTGCATTAATTTAGGTTTTTGTTTCTTAGTTGACATCTACCGTTATGTACTCAAGCGATCGCAATTTACAATCGCAATTTACAATCGCTGTAAGGGGCTTTATCTAGCCCCCGTAGAATTTAATAGCTTGAATATCTTCTCTGTCACATCTCCCCCCAGATTGAATAGCACAGTCGAGATGTCTCTTTTGGCTCTGCCTTGAGGGATAGATAAACCAATCGCGATCGCCCATAACCCAGATAAGATAACTGATTGCACGATTTGAGAGGGTAAGCAATTATTTCTCAAACTTCTGTAAATATTAGGCTGAGTATCACTTTCAACCGAAACGCTCGTACACCATTTGTGCATCGGCTCGGCAACGTCCCAACCTGCTTTAAGCAAGTCTAAACCTACAAAAATTCACTGCTCTTCCACAGATCTCTATGCAAAATTACCAGGTTTCATATTTAATTACAGTCATCTGCTGACTTTCCCAGATTCATCGTTGATCCTATTGATTAAAGCGGGAACTCTAACAAAGACCAAGCTACGTCTGAAATTGCTACGGTTTTGGCCGTTATCAACTTTCCTAAAACGAAACTCAAAGCGTAAAAGGCAGGTATAAGAAAGAACATTCTCATTGGGTCTATTGCCCACCTTAAAGGGATTCCCTCTATTCATCATTGGTATTAGGACATTAGTGTGCGCCGCATGAAGAACCCAATCAATGTAGGAATAGCCCTAAAACAATGGTTTAAGCATGAGCATAAAGTCTTGTTTACCGCCGCAGGCGTTACCACATTAGTAACGACCTTACGTCTTTTAGGCATATTGCAACCGTTAGAGTTGAGTGCCCTCGATCAAATATTTCGCTTACGCCCACCTCAGCCACCAGACGATCGCATCGTCATCATCAGATTAGATGACTCAGACATCAATGCCCTACAAACGTGGCCCTTAACGGATGAGTTGATGGCACGGTTGCTGCAACAAGTGAAATCTTATCAACCGAGAGCAATTGGTCTGGATATTTATCGAGATGTTCCGGTTGGCGATGGGCAAGCCCAACTGCAACAGGTGTTTGAGACAACTCCCAATTTAGTTGGCATTGAAAAACTACAAGATGGGGAAAGCGTCGGAGTGCAGCCTCCTGCTGCCTTGGCAGAGCGAGACCAAATTGGGTTTAACAACGTTGTAGTCGATGTCGATAGCCGAGTCCGACGATCGGTTTTGTTTTGGCAGGTAGACGGCAAATTTCATGATAGCTTTGCCTTGAAATTGGCCATGATCTACCTTCAGTCCAATGAAATTTATGCCAAACCTGCCCCTAATAACCCAGCATTGTTGCAACTGGGGCAACGAGTTTTCGATCGCTTGCAAGCCAGTGATGGTGGATATGTCCGCACCGATATTGGGGGATATCAAATTCTGGCTAATCTGAGCCGTCCCAATTCACGCTTTCAGACCGTCTCTCTAACGCAGGTGTTGAACGGCGACATCTCTGCATCGCTGATGCGCGATCGCATTGTTTTAATTGGCTCTACGGCCTCCAGTCTCAAAGACTTCTTTTACACCCCCTATAGCAGCAGCACAGAGGGTAATGCCCAGCCCATCCCAGGCGTAGAGTTACACGCCAACTTTATTAGTCAAATTTTAGATGCTGCCTTAGAGGGGCGATCGCTGATTCAGGTCATTCCCGACCCTGTAGAATTTCTGTGGATTGTGATCTGGGCATGGATTGGTGCCAGTCTGAGTTGGCGATTGCGCCTGCCCCTACGCTCAGGCTTGGCCATTCTTTTAGCAGGAGCAAGTTTGGTTGGCATCTGCTATCTTGCTTTCCTGTTGGAATGGTGGATTCCGCTGGTGCCGCCCCTATTTACTCTGATAGGGTCAGCCGTAACCATGACCAGCTACATTGCTTACTTGCAAGAAGAACTGAAAAAATCAAAAGAATTTCTCAATTCCGTTATTAATACCATTCCCGATCCGATCTTTGTCAAAGACCAAAACCACCGCTGGATCGTGCTCAACAGTGCCTACTGTCGCTTTATTGGCCACTCCTTAGAACAGCTTTTAGACAAATCTGAACCTGATTTTTTGCCCGTAGAACAAGCAACTCTTTTTTGGCAACAAGACAATCTAGTGTTTAAAGATGGGATTGAGCAGGAAGCTGAGGAAGAGTTTACAAATGCCAACGGTATAACCTATGCAATTGCTACTAAGCGATCGCTCCATCGAGATGCAGCAGGTAACGTATTTTTGGTAGGGGTCATTCGAGATATTACTCAGCGTAAAAAAGCAGAGGAAGAACTCAAGCGCACTGCCGCAGAGTTAGTCCGCTCTAACGCAGAATTGCGTCAGGCTGAAGATCGGTTGCGTCGCATGGCATATCATGATGCTCTAACGGGGCTACCTAACCGTGAACTATTGAGCGATCGCTTAAATCAATCACTAGAGTGGGCTAAAAATCACGATCAACTGATCGCAATTCTCTTCCTAGACTTAGATGGATTTAAGCAAATCAATGATACTTATGGACATGATATGGGCAATTTGCTACTTAAAGCCGTTGCCCAACGGTTAACCCGTTGTCTCCGTAGCAGTGACACAGTTGCCCGCTATGGTGGTGACGAGTTTGTGGTTTTGCTACCAGCGATTCCTAGTGTGCAAGACATTGCCAGAGTGGCTGACAAAATTTTACAAACCCTTTCTCAACAGTTTATTTTAGATGGAAAAATGATCCCAGTCAGCACTAGCATTGGGATTAGTATTTATCCCAACGATACGCAGGACGAAGACGAACTGATTAAAAAAGCAGATATTGCCATGTATGAAGCTAAGGGATTAGGAAAAAACTGTTATCAATTTTTTCAAAAGGATGTTGCTTTTGAGTAGTTGCCTGGATATCGCCTAGACAATGGTTAACAAAAGTAACTCCTCTAAATAGACAACCCTTAATATAGCAATCGCAGATGGGTTGTGAGATGAGTGCGCCTCTCACAACTGATTTAGGACTGCTATAGATAATTGATTTCTACGATGGCTGGAATTCTTATTTAGAAAGCTTATTTCCTAATAGTAATGATATCGTCCCAAGCTTTGCAAACATCCTTTAACTTGAAACAAGAGATCTTATTAGAATTTAAGGGAGTGAATCTTTCACGCTAACTTAGCCCAAATTCAAAGATCTAATATCCTGCACAACATTGAATAGCTAAAGCCATTCATGGAGGCAACACAGAGTCAAAATTTCATGAGCAAACGTATTCTTGTCATTGAAGACAACCACATCCATCGTTTACTCACCGAAGACTTCTTTAGCCATAAAGGGTATATGGTTAAAGGCTTAGCAGACGGATGCAGTTTTTTGTCTACTCTGGCAAAGTTTCAACCTGATCTGATTGTGCTCGATCTCAGGTTGCCAGTAGTCGATGGGTTTACACTACTAGAACAATTGAACCAATCATCCTGGCGAAAAACGCCAGTTATCATTGTGTCTGCCTATTCATTTGAAGCTGAGAAACAAAAAGCCAAAAGCTTTGGGGTTTCCCACTATTTCACAAAACCTGTCAGCCTTGAAGTTTTAGAACAATGTGTTGCCTGTAGCTTCGTGGATCCTACTCTTCCCCCGGCTGAGCCTCCAGTTGATTAAGAAATGCATCAAGCGCGATATTGATGGTTTCGTAATTTTGATTAATTTGCTCAATCACAGACCCAAACTCGCTTGCGAGAGTCGTTAGGGTCTGGAGGTTGTTGCCTAATTGATCTTGAGAATTGAGATAGAGTTGGCGAAATTCTTGGGGAGTCATAACCAGTGGTACAGTAGCAATTTATACACATAATTATGTGGAATTACGGCAAAAACCACTTCGGCTGAATTGCCGATCGTCCTCATTAATCTAATGATTTTCGGATCAGTTTGTGATCTTGGCTATTCAAAACTACGGCGACTAAAGGCAAGATGCGATCGGGTTTGCCCAGTGGTTTGGCTAACCCACGCTAACCCTTGAGTTGTGCCAACCCAAACTTTGTTACCCGTATCAGGGATGACATCTAGAACTTGACTGGAGGGTAAATCGAGGACTTGACTCAGGATGGCACCGTTATTCTGATTGACTTGGAACAGCCCATTTTCAGTCCCTACCCACAGAGTATTGGTGCGATCGAACTGAACCGAGGTAACGCTGCGCCCTCGAAATTGAGTGACATTGCGCACCACCGTATTGGTTGTCGGATTGACCACTAACAACCCAGCTGGAGTGCCTACCCAAAGCATATTGTCTTGCCCAACCGTAAGGGCTTGAACAATTTGCCCTGGCAATTGAGTAACCTGACCTATGACCAGGGCACTAGCTGTATTAATCTGTACTAACCCATTGATCGTCCCTGCCCAGAGATGTCCGTCTGTATCTAACACCAGACTGTTGGCAGTGCCACCTGGAAGCGTTTGCAGGGTAGTAATCAACACCCCTTGCTCAGGGTCAACCAGAGCTAAACCAAAGTCTGTGCCAATCCACAACAACCCTCTTCGATCGACCAACAAAGACAGAATGTGTTCAGAGGGCATTGCTAGCGGTTGAAGCGCGACCATCCCAGTGGCTGGGTCAATGCGTCTTAAGCCATCGTAAGCCCCAATCCAAATTTGTTGACGCTGGTCTTGGACAATTGCCTCAACCGTGCTATTTGTCAACGCAAAGCGGGTCAAAATTGCCCCTGTGTTAGGGTCAATGCAGGCTAACCCTTGCCATGAGCCAATCCACAAATTGCCGTTGTGATCGCGATGCAGCGCGCCCACCCAATAGTCCTCTGTAGAAGACGGGAGGCCGGGATCCTCTAAAACAGCATTTGGCTGCATAGTGGGAGGGGCTAATTCGTAGACAGGCACTACTGATTCTTCAGGAACCTGAGCTTGGGCTAACTGCCAGGAGGCAGCATTAGTGGGTAGGGATGCCAGCAACGTCTCAGAGGGAAGCGCGATCGCCTCGCAGTTCCCCACCGGAGCGATCGCCCCTATAAGCATACCTAGCCCACCAAGGATAGCGGCAGTCAAATGACGGGAAATACGCAATCGGGATGCCACAACAACCATGCTGCACACGAATAAACGCTAATCGCAGAACTGTTTTGAGAAACAATCTGATTTTTCTATGTGGATCAGCATACTGCATCTGTGTGCTCTAGATGTAGAGTATTCAGGTGTTATTCACTGCGGCGATCGCTTTCCCCCCTGAGCCAACGAAACAGCTCAATCGCCTCAGTCCGCGATCGTCCTGTATTTTGCTCATAGCGTTGCCAAAATTCTTGCCACCAGTCACTGGGTTCAACATGAGAACCATCGTATTCTGTGGGGCGATCGCTGGCACCATCGACCACTAAACTGCCGACATAATCAGCATCATCATAGATCTTGGCAATCTGCTGGCGAATCTCTTGAATATCGGTGGGTGAAACCACTCCATTACTCGTTGCTTTATAAAACTGCACCGTCACCCGAATCGGGAAGCGAGGATCACGCTCGATCGGCAATCCAGCAATTTCAGTAAACGGACCTTCCAGGTCTCCATGCCCAATCACTGCCGCTTCGACATCACTACCCCCTCGACTAGCCGCTGCCATCGGGGCAGGAGGAGCCATGAGTGCCTCATCAGCAGCAACGGCTCCTTGGCGATATTCCGGTTCTCGGTGGCGCAAGGGAACTTGAATCAACATCACCATGTTTAAGCCACTTTCGCCAGCGGCGGTTGGTGCTGGAGCCGTGGGATCATTCCCCTCAGTTTGCCGAAAATCGCTAATCCGTTGACCTGTGAGGCTCGCTCGTTCGCCATTATGGTTAAAGAAAAGGCGTTGTCCCCAGGTTGCCCCTGCCTCAAAAGCATCCCGTTGATTGTCAATGATGGTCACGCTGGTGCCTTCACGGGTCGCCAAAATGGTTAAGACGGCTGGGTTGCCTGCCGAAGATTGATAGTTAAACAACACCGGATTAAATTGAGCCATCCCCGCTTGAGGGACAGGCAAAAAACAAGCTTGAGCACTCACCAACACATGGGTATCGCGATCGGCTAACAGCGATCGCTCTCTGCCACGCCAAGAACTGGGTTCACTGAGATATTGGCGCATGTTGCCCAAAAACTCTCGCAATGACACGCGCCGCAGATCTTCCCCTTGTTCATTGCCCACTAATAAAAAGAAGCGATCGAGGGGAATATCGGCCGTTCTATCGGCAAAGTTGGGATGACGAATCACAGGCATCAGATTCAATCTCAGTTCACCCGTATCCGGGTTTTGGTGCTGCACCTGAATGGTCATATCACTGATATTAGGCCCAACCGCAGAGTTGTAATAACGCCCTGTGTCTTCCCATGTGACATCTAAAATATCGAGTTCAGCGCGTCGTGCTAACTCTGTTGCTTCAGGGTCACGCACCATATCCACAGTACGCCGAATCACCTCCTGATAGTGGCGATCGCGCTCCATTTCAGAGGAGGGTGTTCTCTCAGGAGATGATTGAGAATTAGAAGGGGTTGAGTTTGCCATTGCTGCGCGGTTGATGAGCATCGGAACCAATAAACCCAACATTAATAGAATCAGAAATTGTCCAGAACCTGTTTTCATAACCACCATCCTTCAACGCTCTAAAACGTCGTACTGTGAACCTATTTCTCTAGAAGATATTTAAGGTTCAAGCGGATTGGGGCTGAGTTGCACTTTTTGTAACCAGCAAGAGCAAGGGTATGAGGGTGTCAAGTCATCTCTCTACTGACAGATAAACAACCGTTTGGCAGCACGGGTCACTGCTACATACAACAATTGATTGCGCTCTCGAACGTTGCGGTTGATCAGAGCGTTAGAGACATCGACAAACACATTTTGAAAGGTCGAGCCTTGCGATTTGTGAATGGTCAGACAGTAAGCGTAGTTCAGATCGGCAAATAAATTCTTTAATTCCCAAAATTCTTGCCACCGTTTTTCACTGGCATAAGCCTCTAAAAGTCGCTGAAATTGGGATTGGCTGACCTCGTGAAGGACAGTAATGTCGCGATATTTACCCTCATCCGTGAGGACGTGTAAGAACCAGACTGACCAGCTTCCTTGCTGCCCAGGGTGGATATCTACCACCTCGCATTCACTGGAAGTTTGAAGCAAAACACTGTCTTGAATCAAGTAGGGGGTGTTAGCAACGAGCCGTTCACCGGGGACAAAACGAGGCGATCGCGCTCCATAGATGGCAGTCCGAATTCTCTGATTCAGGGCGTTGACCCGATTGTTGGTATAAGCCAACGCTCTGACATAGTCGGGATCATTTTTATAGGATTCACTTTGAAAGGCTTTAATCAGTAACCGTTCCCATTCTGACGTGGGAACGCAGAAGGTGCCTTCAGTGCGATCGCCATTGGTATCTGTGGCGAATGGGGGCAGTTGTTGAGTGGTGAGGTTGTTGCGAATCGATTCAGCGAGTAAGGCGATCGCACCGCCATAGCGCATCACCTCCGTTAAGTCAGAGCGATGATGAATCTGGGTAAAAACGTGAGACTCAGGTTCGTTAACCGGAGGCAATTGGGCAATATCACCCACAAATAAGAGTTGTGTCTGTTGCGTCAGGGTAGAGACGGCTGCAACCAACAGATCCCACATCTCAGCATTGATCATAGAAGCTTCGTCTACGATCACTAAACGATAGCGATCAAAATGATTTTCACCTGTGCGATCGGCTCTAAACACTTGTTTGCCTGTAGTGGTATCGATGTCGGGTCGCAACCCCAGCAATTTGCAACAGGTCATGCAGTCAATCTCAAGATTCCACTGATTTGACATGCGTTCTAAAACTTTAGTGGCTTTATTGCTAAAGGCTGTAAAAACGACTTTGCGATGGTCACCGCGATCGCGCATCCGCTTGATTAACGCTTGCAACAACGTCGTTTTGCCCGTCCCAGCATAGCCTGTCAATAAATACAGTTTTTCTTGACCACGGGTAAATTTCTCAAGTTGCCGCAACACTTTACGCTGTTGCCGACTTAAGGTGATACCAGGAAGCACATTGGGAACAGCCACCGTCGTTCCTCTATTTCTGATTAGGATTTTGATTAGGATGGCTAGGATTCGGTCGGCTCACGCTTCCTAAAGGGCGATCTTTCCAAAACATCTGGGTCAATGCCTGTTTTTCTTGCTGAGTGCGATACGAGCGATAAGCCGTCACTGCTGCATTGGTAGCCACAAACGCGATCGCCGGAGCCACTACAGGCACCCAAGCATGATTTACAAAGAGCAAAGCACTACTCCCGGTCAACACAACCAACAGGGCTGTGCTGTTAAGCCCCAATAACACTGGATGACGCATCCACCAGGCCAGACTACCACCCACAACGGCCCAACCGACGATCCATACTCCCTCTAGCCAATCTGAGAAAAACCAAATCAACGGTCTGCCATCCAACACTGCGCTCAGCAATTGGCTGACCATCTGAGCATGAATGACCACCCCAGCCATTTGAAAATCTCGGCTCTGCCCCCCACTATAGGGCGTATCAAACACATCTCGACTACTGGGAGCCGTCGTGCCAATCAACACCACCTTATCTCGCACCCATTCAGGATTCACATTGCCCGCCAACACATCTGTAAACGTCACCTGCTGAGCCACCTGAGAAGCACGATAGTTCAGCAAAATCTGATATCCAGCATTGTCTAATCCTTGATAGCTGCCATCATTGGGTTGCAGAATGGGAAACGTGACGTTATTAATCTCGATATAGTCTGGATTTTGCTCGCTGTTACGCGGCAGGATGTTCTCTTTCGCTAGATAAAGTAGGGCTAAGCGCAGCGCAAAAGAGTGATAGACCTGTCCTCCAGTACTGGCAAACATCAAGTTGCGCCGAACAATCCCATCCTGGTCAATCGGGATATCGTTAAACCCAACCCGCTCAGCGGGAATACCAGGTGGTGGCGGCACCTTATCAGACTTGGGTGGGTTGCCTAAGTTGGTAATCACAACAACATTAGGAGCACCCAGCTGAGCCAACAGTTGCTCACGTCCAGTATCTTGAGGCAAATCTCGATAGAGGTCTAAACCAATCACTCTCGGTTGATATTGCTGTAAGTTTGCCAAAACCTTGGCTACGTCACTATCCGAGGGAGTTGCCCGCTGGAGTTTTTGTAGATCTGGCTCTGAGATCTCAACCACTAGCAACCGGGGATCGAGCGGCATCTCTGGGCGAAGGCGCATCATCTGGTCATATGCCCCCATCTCTAGCCCCTGGAGGCCGCCTAGTTGACGGATACCCAACACTAACCCACCCACCGCCACACTGGCGATCGCCACTACTTTTAGCCCTCGCTTAAGCTTGCTGCGCCAATCAAGAGGGGAGTCTAGAAACGTTTCCTGCCGCAATAGCGACTCTGGCAGTAACAAAGAAGGTGACACCTCTGTAATGTCAGTCGGCAACTCTAACATTCTTTGCAGAGCAGTCAGCACATCAGCCGCCGATTGGTAACGCTGGCTGTAGTGATAGCGCACCATGCGATCGAGAATGAATTCTAAACCAGGGCTAATCGTGACATGCTCTTGCCACAACAATTCAGAGGTATCAGCATCTTCATTGATTTGTGAGGGCTGCAACCCTGTGAGAGCCTGAATTGCCGTGATCCCCAGAGCATAGATATCACTACAAAATCGGGGTTTGCCTGCAAGTTGCTCAGCCGGGGTATAGCCCTGGGTGCCAATGCCAACCGTAAAGCTGCTTTGCCCTGGCTCACTCACAATTTGAGTCTGAATTTCTTTAACAGCACCAAAGTCAATTAAGACAATCTTGCCGTCACTCTTACGCCGAATCAGGTTGGCTGGTTTAATGTCTCGGTGAATCACTCGATTCGTGTGCACAAACTCCAACGTTCCCAGCACATCTTTGAGTAGATCGAGAATTTCTGCTTCGCTCAATCGCCCATTCCGAATAAATTCATCGCTTAACGCCGTGCCATCGATGAACTCTTGCGCCAGATAAAACTCATGGTCTTCCTCAAAGAAACCATAGAGTTCTGGGATGCGATCATGCTGCCCTAAGCGACGTAAGGTTTCGACTTCAGTGTTAAAGAGACGACGAGCAACTTCTAAAAAGCGAGAATCTTGGCTAGCTGGCTTAAATTGCTTGACCACGCACTGAGGGTTATTTGGCCGTTGGGTATCTTCTGCCAAATAGGTCTGACCAAAGCCGCCAGCCCCTAAAACCGCAATAATCTTATAACGCCCACCTAGCAAAGTTCCCAGCATGGTAACCGAATATGCATCGTTTACTGATTTTGACACACAATCCTAGGGGGTCTGATACCTCGTTCGGATAGAAGGAGAAGAAACCCAAAACAAATCACTAACGTTTGAGAAATCTAGTCTATCCCTTCTTGGATGTTTACGTTTGCGCTTGTTCTAACCCTTATAATCTTTAACCGGACTCCTATGCCTGCGCGATTTCTATTCTCCTATCTTAATTAAACCTATGCTTTCGGGTACAACCAAATTATTGGGAGTTGTGGGTCATCCCATAGAACACTCATTGTCGCCCATCATGCACAATGCCGCGATCGCCCAGTTGGGGGTTGATTATGTCTACCTCCCTTTGCCAGTTGCCCCCGATCGACTAGAACAGGCGATCGCCGGGTTTCAAGCGATTGGTCTACAAGGATTTAATGTGACCATTCCCCACAAACAAGCGGTCATTCCCCTGCTCAACCAGGTGTCAGAGGTGGCACAGGCGATCGGAGCGGTCAACACCGTCTGTTGGACTGAGCAAGGATGGTGGGGCACCAATACAGATGTGCTTGGGTTTATGGCTCCCTTAAAAGCGATGCAGCGAGATTGGAGTGACGCGATCGCCCTGGTGTTAGGTAATGGTGGCTCTGCCAGAGCCATCGTGGCAGGCTGTGCTCAGTTAGGGTGTGCCAAAATCTGGGTGGTAGGACGTGACTCGGAGAGATTGGAGACATTTCGCACGAGTTGGGGCAATTCCCCTCTTGCCTCCCATCTGTCTGTGCATCTGTGGAGCGATTTGCCTGCCCTGTTGCCACAAGCCAACTTAGTCGTCAACACAACCCCCATCGGCATGTCTCCCAAAATCGAGCAAGCCCCATTAAGTGAGCGTGAGATTCAAGCTCTACAAGCAGGAGCGATCGCCTATGACTTGATCTATACCCCACGCCCTACAAAGTTTTTGCAGATGGCTCAAGCACAAGGGGCGATCAGGCTTGACGGCTTAGAAATGTTAGTGCAACAGGGAGCCGCAGCCCTAGACTTGTGGTTACAACAAGCTGTCCCGATAGATATCATGCGCCAAGCCCTGCTCTCTTACCTTGCCCAACGCCATTGATATTGATTCCAGCTATACACTGCTTGAATTTCATACTCACTGCCGTTGTCAAAGCGAACTGTACAACTTGTAGACGGGGCGTCAGACATGTTAGAAGCGTCAGACATGTTAGAAGCGTCACTCTCAACAGCCTCCGTTAGAGGAGCATCCGATATTCCCTCTGCGATCGCCACCACTGTGCAGGGATACCATTCTCGGCAACAGGGGCCATCATCCTGCACCCACTCCCATAAACTGTTTGACACCTCAATGCGATCGCCCACCTTTAGCTTTAACTCCAGCTCATCGGCATATTGAGCGATATGCACCGGCTGTACTCGTTCTAACCACTGAAGTCCAAGCTCCTCCCGCACAAACTGCACAGCACCAGAATCTTGTCCTTGCAGCCAGTCATTTAACAACTGAATCTTCCAGGGATACTCCTGAGTATCATGGTCTTGGATGAATTGTAGAAGTGCTTGACGCTGCTTTTGAGTCAGGTCTTCTAAAGGGTTAATTCCTTCCTCAACGTCTGAGACTAGACGACGGTCGCCATTGGTGTTTGCTTCATAGCTTCCCGCACGAGTCATGGCAGCAGCCCCATTTTGCAGAATCTGCGCCATCACATGCAGCAAAATTGCTTTTTGCCGCCCCTCTAACGGAATTCCAGCCGCTTCGCATTGGCTGAATGCGATTGCTAAGGCTGCTTCAATCTCAGCGTCAGTCATGGAACCCATCACCGTCGAATCGCCTTACTCAACCCAGGGATGATCCCCAGCCATTACAGCTATTGAGTAGCTCATTGTAATGTAGTAACTCTAATTATTACAAACGCTATTAAGTTTTAACCACATCTGGTAAGACGCTATGATTCTTCAAATTAGGGCTGACCGACCTACGGTAATCTGGGGAGGAGCATAAAAGCCTCTGATAGCTCTATCTCATTTGCCTCAGCCGCCTAAATCTCAATCTAAACCAGCCTATCCCCACACTTTATATGTCATTTCGAGTACTCACCCTCGCATTTTTATCTTGCTGTCTCTGGCTGTTTAGTTTTATCGCCACACCTCAAGCGATCGCACTTACCCAGATCAAACTGCTTGATCTAACCTATCACGAGTGCCCTGCCGAGCTAGCCGAGGGGTCAGTCACCTCTGGGGGAACCAGCATGGAAGCGAGTTGTTTTTTGATTACTGGCAAAGCCCAAAACGACTCTGGAAAGCCAGTCTATAACGCCGATGTGTTTGGGCGCGTTTACGATGCCAACAACAACCCAGTCATGCAAAACCGCACTCGGCTCGGCTCCATTGAAGCAGTACCTCCTGGCACCAGCGATTTTGAACTGCGAATCAGTGTCGCCGCCAACCAACCCACTCCACTGCAACTAAAACAGTTTAAAGCCGCTGGGTTTGCAGGCAAAGTTCGCCGCTAACTGCTGAAGTGGTTAGGTTTGAAGGCTTTGCTGAGTAGAAGATTGAGGGGGATCAAAGCGTTCGTTAATCCATCCGCACTCAATTCTCACAAAAACAGGACTGAGAGCGATCGCCATCTCAGTCCTGTCTCAATCTATTAAGTTCAGAGAATAGTTTTAGAAGCCTGATGAGGGCTGACCCAACGGTGCTAGCAACTGAGTCACAAATTGCAACAAGAAGATTGCCAGCATCGGCGAAAAATCAATGCCACCGAGGGGAGGAATAATCGAACGGAAAACATTGAGATAGGGATCGGTGATTTGGCTGAGCCAATTGAAGGGTGGGCTAAGCCAATTAACATTGGGAAACCAACTCAGCAGAACCCGAATCAGCAACAGGACAAAATAAAAGTTTAGAAAGGTAACGAGAGACTGGGCAACAAGTGACATAGAGCTGCCTTAAAGAAGGATAGGGATGAGATTGAGATACTAGAATTAGTCTAACCGATATGACCGAATTCACGTCATATCTTAGAGCAGAGTTTGAAGCTTAAACGCTTTCTTTGCCTCCGTTCCATTCAGCCCGCGACTAAAGTTGCAGGCTAATCGTTAAAGTCTACTCGTCCGCCGCCACAGACTTAAGTCAATCAGGCTTTCTGTAACCTGCGAAGGCAGGTTTTGCCCTTTTAGCTGCGACTTTAGTCGCCAATGCCTTTAAGAATCTCTAGCGAGCTTAAATGCTTTAAGAATCTCTAGCGATCGCTTTTTCTATATTCTCTTTAGGCGCGCCATTCACTCCACCCAACTGTTGACGCACATCGTCAATCGCTTCATTAAGCTGGGCAATTTTATCTTCTAGACCCCGACGGGCAAGTTCAATACTTTGCTCAGTGGGTGGTCTAAGTTGACCTTTTCGGCTCTTATTGGGCTTGACACCCAGTTTAGGAAACGTCTCTTCTGAGGCAGTCGCATCGTTGTTAGCGACTTTTGAGGCAATTAAAACCCCCAAAATCCCTCCGACGACTCCCCCTACGACAGCCCCTGCAAAAAACCCACCGACAAAGTTATCTTGTTGACTCATGACGCTCGAATGGTAATTCAGCTAATCTTGACAAAAAAATCGTGACTTAACACATCTCTCATCTTTTCATTGCTCTCAGCTTACCTGCTTGCTGTCAAAATTGCCTACAACGGTAAGCAGAAAAGCTCTGTATCCAAGATGCGACTACTCATGTCCCAAAGGTGCGATCGCCCGCATCTCCCAACCCTGGTACGATGAACCCTTGATCATTCAAGCCCTCATCGATCGTTGCTGCAAAAATGGTGAGATCAGGATACATCCCTCCTAATTTTTGCAGAGCAGTAGGAGCCGTCACCACCGAAATAATTCGCACCAACGCAGGATCCACTCCTCGTTGCACCAACTCTGCCATCACAGCCGTAATAGTGCCCCCTGTCGCCAACATCGGCTCACTAATCAGCACTCTTGTTTCAGGCGCAAACTGACCGGGCAACTTGTTGACATAGCAGGTTGCCTCCAATGTCTCTTCATTGCGCACCATGCCAATGTGATAAATCGATGCCAATGGCAACAACGCTTGTGCACCTTCCATCAAGGCCAGACCCGCTCTCAAAATAGGCACGATCGCCATCGGTGTTTCTGGATTAATAAAGGTGGCTGGAGCAGGTGATAGCGGGGTTTGAATCGTAGTATCGATCGTTGGCAACCATTCACGAATGGCTTCATAGGTGAGCCAACGCCCTAGCTCAGTCATTGCACTTCGGAATAACACTGATGGGGTCGCTTCATCGCGAGCCACCCCTAACCAGTGCTTAATCAGAGGATGAGGCGGAACGTGAACACGCAGTTTGAGAGCCATTGAGGGAAAAGCAAAAGAAAACAGCAGAAAAAGTCGCTCAGAAATCTGCATTATCATACTCTTTTCCGGCGATGGAAAGATATCCATTCATACCAGAATGCCACCGAGGTAACGGCGGCCTGTGACCCATAACCACAGCCCTCTACTGCAAGTAATTCTCAATTTATTGTTGTCAAAGACGAGTGGGTCAAAAGAGGCGATCGCCCATTTTTCTTAAATTCAATCACTATCTGCCCACTTTGAACCCCTTCAACAAAGCTTGAACTAAGAAAATACGCAATACTATTGACACTATTTCTCAACAAGACTAGACTTAATTTTAGTGTTCTCCTCTCAAAGGATCGGCAGGTGGGGTTGGTCGGCAGACTGATCCCCCTTTTTTATGCGAGGGTAAGGAAAATAGTTGAAGGCTGAGTGAGCGAGAGCTTCTTTACCCTTTTTTCCTTCTTCCCTTTCCCTTTACACTAATAATTGTCAATAGTCGTGGCTCTCTTAAAATATGTCCGCCGTCTCCGAAGCTTCTCGCTCTGCATCACCCCTCGCTGAAGAATATGACGTGATTGTCATCGGCTCTGGAATTGGCGGACTGGTAACAGCAACTCAGTTAGCGGCGAAAGGAGCCAACGTCTTGGTCTTAGAGCGATATCTAATTCCAGGAGGCAGCGCAGGATATTTTGAGCGGGATGGCTACCGCTTTGATGTGGGAGCCTCAATGATTTTTGGGTTTGGCGATCGCGGCACAACAAACCTGCTGACCCGTGCGTTGCAAGCAGTAAACGTCAGTCTCGATACGATTCCTGACCCAGTACAAATTCACTATCACCTGCCACAGGGGTTGGATCTCAAGGTACATCGAGACTATGAGATGTTTTTGCAAGAGTTGACGGCTCACTTTCCTCACGAAAAGCAGGGCATTCGCAAGTTTTACGACGAGTGTTGGGCCGTGTTTAACTGCCTGAATGTGATGGATTTGCTCTCCCTTGAAGAACCCCGCTATCTAACGCGAGTGTTTTTTCAGCATCCCTTTGCTTGTCTGGGGTTGGTCAAGTACCTGCCCCAAAATGTTGGAGATATCGCTCGTCGCTACATCAGTGATCCAGCATTGCTCAAATTCATCGATATGGAGTGCTATTGCTGGTCGGTTGTACCCGCCGATCGCACCCCCATGATCAACGCAGGCATGGTGTTTAGCGATCGCCACTATGGCGGCATCAACTATCCCAAAGGGGGAGTGGGGCAAATCGCTCAGAAGTTAGTCGAGGGATTGGAAAAAGCTGGAGGTCACATTCAATACAAAGCTAGAGTCACTGACATTCTTCAAGAAAACGGGCGGGCGATCGGAGTGCGACTGGCATCTGGCGAAGTCTATCGCGCTAAACGGGTTGTCTCTAATGCCACTCGCTGGGACACCTTTGAGAAATTATTACCCCCGGCAGCCATGCCCCGTGCTGAGCAGAAATGGCAACACCGCTATCAAAAATCGCCCAGCTTTTTTAGTTTGCACTTGGGCATTAAAGCCGATGCTTTGCCCGTCGGAACAGAGTGTCATCACATTTTGCTAGAAGATTGGGAGCAGTTAGAAGCAGCTGAAGGCACTATCTTTGTTTCGATTCCCACGTTGCTAGACCCTAGCCTTGCTCCACCAGATCACCACATTCTGCACGTCTTTACCCCCAGTTGGATAGACGATTGGCAGGGTTTGACTTCAACTGACTATCAACACAAAAAAGAGGTTACGGCAACCCGTATTGTCGATCGCCTCAATCAGATCTTTCCAGGCGTTGTCGATGCCCTCGATTATCAAGAAGCCGGAACTCCTCGCACCCATCGCCGCTTTTTAGGGCGCGATGACGGTACCTATGGCCCCATTCCCCGTCGCAAGTTGATGGGCTTGTTGGGCATGCCCTTTAATCGCACCGCTGTGCCAGGGTTATATTGCGTCGGAGATAGTACATTTCCAGGACAGGGCTTGAACGCCGTAGCGTTTTCGGGCTTTGCCTGTGCTCACCGTGTCGCCGTTGATTTGGGGTTATGATTCCCTCAATCATCTAATACGGCTAAGACTGATTTGGGCAACAGCTTGTCTTTAAACCAGATGACTCGCGCTGGGGTGTCACTGACTTTGATGCCTGCTTTCTCTAAGTTAAGTCGCTCTGAGACAGCGAGAATTAAATTATCGCGATCGCACTGACGCACCTGAGAGAATTTTTTGCGGAGATATTCGGGTCGCCAATAGCCCACGATCTCTAATAAAAAACTGCGCCCATCAGGATGCACCAAGCGAAAATCAGGAATCATCACACTCCCTGGAATCGGCAGTAAATCGACCTCTCGCTCTAGGCTCCACTCAGAATTGAGCGCGGTCCAGCGATCGACAAAAGACGACTCAATCATGCTGTCATAGGGCTTGCCTGGAGGATAGTGGCTGACCAATCCACAGTCAGAGTTGAGCGTAAAATAACGAGTCCTGGAGGTATTGCTGTATTGGTCACGCATGATTAGGGTTGCTTTGAGGCTCCACTTCGTGACATGCAACAACGCTGGAATCAATTTAGCAATGTCAAGCCCATAGCGAGTGCTAGGTTTAAACAGACTGGCGGGTCCATCAATAGTGATAGTAAATCCATGATCGGCATCGCCTTCAATGTATGCCATCAAGCCAAACAATTTGAGATAGCGAAACAGCAGCTTGTATTCCCCTGGATCGTTGCGGTGAGCCGTAATTTGAATGTGATTGGCTTTATAGAAAATCCCTTGAACCTGGGATAAATTGTAACGGTGTAATAGTGCGTCTGGTGTGGGCACTTCAAACTGCGTCAGGAGCCGATTTTCAATCAGATCTGCGTATAGCCCAGTGTGCAGTTGAGAGGGCATTATTTCTTGTCCTAACTCTTCACTGAGTTGCTGAGCGACCGTTGCCAAGGTTGTGCTGGCTAATTGAGGTAAGGCAACTGTTTGAGCGGCGATCGCAAATACTCGTTCTCGCAATTGTTGAGGATCAAGCGGACTCACGACTTCAAACGTGCTGAAGTTCGCTCGCAACAAATGCGCTAAGCCCCGTTTGATCCGATAGTCTGTTTCTTCACCCTCTAATGCTTGAAGGCGTTGATTCAACTCTCCTTGGGTCTTGCCCTGAGCCTGTTGAAACAAGGTAATCAAGTCTTGGGCGATCGCTCGATTGCGGTCATTTAGCGGCAACTGTTTGGGTGTAATTTCTTCCCCTGATTGCCGAGACATCAGCAACTCAGTCGGCAACATTGCTTTCTATGTTTAGTTGTATCAATTTTATCTCTGAAGCGATATTAGGTAATCTCTCAAGGGTATTTTGTATTTTAGCCTAAGTTTTTTTGAGGCAGAGCATTGCTCAATTTAATTGCTTTGCTCACAATACAACGCAGTAAACCTGATCCCCATCTCTGTGCATTTCTTTTGTTCAAGATCCATACTTTACGTGATGTACAACTCATTTGCCCTCATCCCAAACCTGCTCCCATAGGAGAGGGCTGGGGTGAGGGTCAGAACTGGCGGTAGTCTCAGAAAAGTTGCACATTAGGTTACCTTGATATCCTCTCAAAAGGCAAAATTTGATCATCCAGCCCCATTCATCCTTGAAACAGGTTAAAACAGCAAGCAATAGAGACAAGATGACCAAGATTTTAGTAATCGAAGATCAAGAGGCTTTGCGGGAAGAGATTATTGAATTGCTTAATCTTGAAAAGTTTCAAGTGATAGGAGCCGCAAATGGTCAAATCGGTTTGGAGTTAGCCCAAAGTAAACAGCCAGATTTGATTTTATGTGATGTCACAATGCCTGCGTTAGATGGGCATCAGGTACTTTTGGAACTGCGAAAAAACACTCTGACAGCTACCATTCCCTTTATTTTTTTGACCGCTCGAACAGATAAAGCCGATCTTCGGCAGGGAATGCAGTTAGGGGCAGATGACTATCTGACAAAACCTTTTACCCGAAAGGAGTTGTTAGCCGCGATCGCCGCTCAATTACGTAAACAAGAAGCCATCATCCGCAAAACGCAACAAACCATTGATGTTCTCCGCAATAACATCACACTGTCGTTGCCCCATGAATTACATACTCCTCTTTCTGCGATTATTAGCCTCTCAGAAGTGCTGTTAGAAGACTGTGACAAGCAGCCCGCATCAGACACACGAGAAATGATCGAGATGATTCGAGGTGCCGCAGAGCAACTGTATGGGTTGACACAAAATTTTTTGTTGCAAGCTGAGTTGGAGTTGATCGCAACTAATCCTGAACGGATCGCCGCCTTGCGACGCAGACAAACTCAGAGCATCCGACAGGCGATCGCTGACCCAGCTAGGTCTGTTGCCACAAAGCATAACCGAGAAACCGATTTGCAGATTGATTTGCAGGATGGAAGTGTGGCGATCGCTGAACAACATCTGCAAAAGATCGCTCAAGAAATCATTGATAATGCCTTCAAATTTTCTCAAGCAGGCACTCTGGTCACCATCACAACTCATATCAAACCTAACGAGTTTTGGCTAATAGTGAGCGATCATGGACGAGGCATGACCGTAGAACAAATTGCCAGTGTCGGGGCTTACATGCAGTTTGAGCGACGCTTGCATGAACAGCAAGGCTCTGGATTGGGCTTATCCGTAGCAAAACGCCTGACCGAACTCTATGGTGGAAGCGTCACCATCAAGAGCATTCCTCAACAACAAACGACGGTGTTGATTACCTTGCCCACCAAAACTTTATAGCAACAGCAGATCGCCTGACTCAAGTCATGAAACTGTTCTTTCTTCTATTTTCTCTCTTCTTTTTTCTCTCTTCCCTTAATACTCCTCATTCGGTTGTGGTTCTTCACCAGAGCCAAACCGTTTTTGCAAGCGATCGCGCAGAGAAACGATGACAATGTAGAGGACGGGCACAACAAACAGACTGAGGAAGGTAGAGACTAATAAGCCACCTGTGACCGCTGTCCCTAGAGAAAGTCGGCTTCCGGCACCCGCTCCAGTTGCAACCAAGAGGGGAATATTACCCGCTACAGCTGAAAAGGAGGTCATCAAAATCGGTCGTAACCGCTCTTGAGAAGCTTCGATCGCCGCTTTCACCGTTGACATTCCAGTTGCTCGCAGTTGGTTAGCAAACTCCACAATCAAAATGGAGTTTTTGCTGGCGAGACCCACCAACATCACCAACCCAATTTGACAATACACATCATTGATCAAGCCTCGCAATGATTGGGCTGCCAGTGCACCAAAGACCGCTAACGGTACAGACAAGAGAATGATTAACGGGTCAAAGTAGTTTTCATACTGAGCGGCTAGCACCAGAAACACAAAAATAATTCCGAAAATAAAGATCAAGGGTGCTTGTCCCCCTGATTCAATTTCTTCTAGGGCAGTGCCTGTCCATTCATAGTCGAATCCAGTAGGCAAAACCTGTTCGGCAACCCCTTGCATCGCAGCGATCGCGTCCCCAGAGCTATATCCAGGCGCCGGACCGCCATTGATCTCAATCGAGCGGAACAGGTTGTAATGGTTGATCGTTTGTGCTCCAGTGCGCGGCGTCAATGTCACCAAATTACTCAAAGGAATCATTTGATCCGTAGCGGAACGAACATAAATTTGTCCCACATCTTCTGGTTTCGAGCGAAACTGTTGATCGGCCTGCACATAAACTCGATAGTTGCGTTGCCCCAGAGTAAAGTCATTCACATATTCAGACCCGATCGACGTTTGCAAGGTGTTGAATACATCCTCAACGGAGACTTGCAACGCCTCTGCCGCATCTCGATTGACCTCTACTAAAAGTTGCGGCGTGCTGGCGGCATAGGTGCTAAATACGGCTTGCAATCCAGGGGTTTGGTTGGCTTGTCCCAAGAGTTGCCCCATGGCTTGCACCAATTGATTGATATCACCTGTACCGCGTCGATCTTGCAATTGGAAGGCAAAGCCGCCAAAGCTACCCAACCCTTGGATCGCTGGCGGGTTAACCGGAAAAACCCTTGCCTCCGTGATGGTAGAAAACTTACCAAACATCTGACCAATGATCGCCTGAACCGATTGCCCTGGTCCCTTGCGTTCTTCCCACGGCTTGAGCGTGGTAAAGATGGCACCACTATTGGCAATGTTGCCACTTCCCAAACTAAAACCACCTACCGCAAAAACTCCTAAGGCTTCTGGCAGTGCGATCAGTTCTTTTTCAATTTTTTGCATCACCTCATCGGTGTAGTTGAGAGAGACTCCCTCAGGTGCTTGCACAATGGTGATGAAGTAGCCCTGATCTTCCTCTGGCAAAAAGCCGGTTGGGACATTGACATAGAGGAGCGCAGTAAACCCCAATGACACAATAAACAGCCCAATCACAAAAGCTTTGATACGAGAAAGGAAGTTGAGCGATCGCTGATAGCGTTGACGAATGACATCAAAAGTGCGATTAAAGCGATCGAAAAACCACCCCAACGGTCCTCCATGAATTCCCTGTCCTCGACGCAAGATCAAAGCACAGAGAGCAGGAGTCAGGGTTAAGGCAAGAAACGTGGAAATGGTGATCGAGAAGGCGATCGTCAGTGCAAATTGGCGATAGAGTGCGCCTGTCGTTCCAGGGAAAAATGCCACTGGCACAAACACCGCAATCAAAACAAGTGAGGTAGCGATAACGGCACTGGTTAGCTCACGCATCCCCTCCATTGCCGCCTGTCGCGGACTCATGCCCTGATCTTGAATCTTCTTACTGATATCTTCCACCACAATAATGGCGTCATCCACCACAATCCCAGTTGCCAACGTCAAGCCAAACAACGTCAACGTATTGAGGGTAAACCCAAACGCCTTCACAAAAATGAAGGTGCCAATCAAAGCCGTCGGAATCGTGATCGCCGGAATCAATGTATTTCGCCAGTCTTGCAGGAAAATGAAAATCACCAGCACGACCAGACCCACAGCAACAATTAGCGTGACGACTAGTTCTTCTAGCGATACCTCGACAAACAACGTCGTATCAAAGGCAATTTGATATTCTAACCCTGGAGGAAAGGTGGTTTTGAGCCGTTCTAGCTCTTGTTTAATGGCATGGGCAACGTCTAGCGCGTTACTTCCGGGAAGTTGGGTAATCCCTAAACCCACAGCTTCCTTACCTCTAAATCGCAAGAACGAGTTGTAGTCTTCGGCTCCTAACTCAACCCGCCCAACATCTCTAAATTTGATCAGAGTGCCATTCGCTTCCGTTCGCAGCACTAAATTCTCAAATTGCGCGGGTTCTGTTAATCGGCTCACCGCCCGCAAGTCTACTTGATATAACTGTTCTGCAGATGAAGGCTGTTGACCAATGCGCCCCACCCCCACTTGCAGGTTTTGAGCATTGAGCGCATCCACTACATCTTGAGGGGTCAGATTGCGACTCGCTAATCGGGTTGGATCGATCCAGAGGCGCATGGCATATTGACGTTCACCAAAAATAATGACATTACCCACGCCTCGAATTCGCCGCAACGCATCGACCATGTATAGATCGGCGTAGTTGCTTAAAAAGATGTTGTCATATTGATCGTTTTCGGTAAACAGACCGATCGCCATCAAGAAGTTA
>JANRJA010000074.1:0-7394 GCA_033764315.1 Oculatellaceae cyanobacterium bins.114 | reverse complement strand
TGCTCCTACCCTCGACCAACTCAAACAAACCCTCTCACAGCATCTCAACAATATCTCTGCTGAAACACTTGCATCCCTCACCTCCTATGACTTCATCCTAGAAGCTCTTTTTGGCGCAGCTTCATAAAATATTGGTATTAGCCCCACGCTTAGCATTCGATAAACCTTCTAGATGTTGGAAATTCGGCAGCTTCATCATATCCAACTGCCACTCCTCAGCCCACTCAGGATACAGCGGATACACAAACCGCTCAGTCTTCGTCTTATTCGTATCGGGGATGATGACAACCGGGAACTCAGACAAATCCACTAAAAACACCTCATGCGGACGCAACCCATAACACGCCATCATCCCCAACACCCACCGCCAGCCCTCATGCTGTAGCTCATCCCTCACCCGCACAATCAACGCATCAGCAGGCAGCGATCGCGGATTCACCCGACGTGCAGAGTAAGAACCAACCAAATGCCCAAACTCAACCGATAGCCCTGCAAACTTCGCTAACCGAGCGAGAACCTGTACCGTCCGCTTTCGATTGCGGCTATCGGCTGGAGTCTTTTCTATAACACTCAACAGCAGCTCTGGAGTTAATGGTTCATGCGGGAGTTTATTGAACGTCTTTTGATAATCTGATTTCCAAGTTTCGAGCGACTGATCATTCTTCTCCCTTCGCTTCCAGTAATCAGCCTCAAATCGCTCCACCCATTCACCCACCGTTATCCTAGATTCTGAATCAGAATCATCTTGCTCTAACCAATCTGCCCAACTAAAGCGATTCGCATCCAAATCATTCGCCAGTTCCCGCGCCCGACGCTCAGCAAACTGTAGCCCCGCTGGAGTAGCCTTCACCCCCAACGCTATTTTTTGCCTATATGCCTTCTTCCCTGTTTCCTTTGCCGGAAGCGTAGCCCGCAGCGACAGCGTACCCCCCCGACGTTCGATCGCCACCTTAATCAATGCAGATTTCAGCCGCCCATTTGCCTGATTAATTCGTTTGTCGATATCCACTGGGTACAAACTTGTGTACAAATTGCTGGCTAATTATGGCATTATTCGCCACTTTCAGGCACAACCTGACACAAGTAGATTATCCCCAGAACATTGACCCCGTAACGTTTTTCCTTAAAGGCGGCACCCAGATTCGAACTGGGGGATGAGGGTTTTGCAGACCCTTGCCTTACCACTTGGCCATGCCGCCGCCACTAGAATAATTACTATACCAAATTCTACTTCCTCCTGACGCAAATCATTATGACTTCTATCTTTGCAAAGACACCGCTTCGGATTGCTCAAATTAGTGACACTCACCTCTTTGCGACGGAAGAACGAGAAATGTTAGGAGTAGCGACTGCATTCTCTTGTCAAGCCGTTGTGCGATCGCTTCAGGCGTTGCAACCACAACCGAGTGTGTTGTTAATGACAGGAGATCTGTCTCAAGATGAGACTCCTGGATCTTATAAGCGATTATGCCAACTTATCACCCCTTTAGGAATTCCGGCTTATTGGATACCGGGAAATCATGATATTCCAGCCGTGATGCAAGAGGTGTTACAGAGCGAATCTATCTCGGTTCAAAAGAGTTTTCAAATCGGGGGATGGAATTTTGTTTTGCTAAATTCAGCGGTTGCTGGGCAAACGGATGGAGCATTGTCGGTAGAGACCCTAGAGTGGTTAGACGCGCAACTAAAAGCAGAGAGGGATCTCCCAACATTAGTGGCGTTGCATCATCCGCCGTTGCCGATCGCCTCAGAGTGGATGGATAAGTTAGGGTTGCACAATCCAGAAGATTTGTTTCAGGTGCTCGATCGCCATCCCCATGTCAAGTTGGTGGTGTTTGGTCACATTCACCAGGCGTTTGAGGGAGAGCGCAATGGTGTGCAGTATTTTGGGGTGCCCTCAACCTGTGTGCAGTTTGAGCCAAAGGCGAGAGATTTCACCATTGACGAGATGCAACCGGGGTTTCGATGGTTTAACCTCAACCCCGATGGTACGTTTACAACGCAGGTCGAGCGAGTTAGTTGGAAGGCTTAACGCACGCTGACAAACCGTTCTTGGGCGATCGCTCGCAGGTTTTCGACTTCTTCGCGTCGTGACACTGAGAGCGGAATGGTGGATTTAATAGTTTGCAAGAGCAGATCGGTGTCGAGGGGGCGATTGAGATAAAGGGCGTGATATAAGGCTGCAATCACAACTTGTTCAATTTCGGCACCGCTAAACCCCTCAAGTGCTGTGACAATTGCTTGAAAATCAAGCTGGCGCGGAGTTTGTTTGCGGCGCAGCAGGTGTGTTTGTAAAATGACACCACGCTCTTGATCGTTGGGTAAATCGACAAAAAAGACTTCGTCAAACCGTCCTTTGCGCAGCAGTTCTGGGGGCACCTGTGACAGGTCATTAGCGGTTGCCACGACAAAGACTTCCTGTGATTTTTCTTGCATCCAGGTCAGCAATGAGCCAAATAAGCGACGGCTCAAGCCGCCGTCAGAGTCACCTGTGCTGGTGGTGAAACTTTTCTCAATTTCGTCGATCCACAATATGGCAGGGGCCATTGTTTCAGCCAAGGCGATCGCCTGTCGAAAGTTTTTCTCTGATTCGCCAATATATTTGTCATACAGTCTGCCCGCATCAAGTTTCAGGAGCGGCAACTTCCACGATTGAGCAATGCTTTTGGCGGCAAGTGATTTGCCACAGCCCTGAATGCCGACGATCAAAATGCCCTTGGGAGGAGTCAGATTTAACTCTTGGGCTTGAACACTAAAGCCCACTTTGGCGCGATCGAGCCAACGCTTTAATCCGGCAAAGCCACCCAGGTTCAACGGTCTATCATCCACCGGAAAGTATTCCAATATGCCACCTTCCCGGATCATTTGAGCTTTGCGGTGCAAAATTCTGCCGACATCATCAATAGTTAGTTTGCCATCCTCTAATGCGGCAAAAGCGATCGCCTGTCGAGCTTGCTTGAGAGTCATGCCAACTAACGCTTTGACCAGCGACTGCATTTCCAACTCGATCGGTTCACTCTGCAATCGGTTTCTGCTTTTGAGCGATCGCATCACCTCTGAGACAGCTTGATGCAATTCATCTAAACCGGGCAATTTCAAATCAAAATAGACAGCATCATGGGCAATCTCAGGCGGCAGTTGCACCGTGTCACCTGACACCACGAGAGCTGAGGTGGATTGGGAAAACTGTTGAGTCGCTTCTCGCAATTGCCGCACCAACACCGGATCATCCTCTAAATGGGGAGCAAAATCCTTGAGCCAAAAGATGCCCTTGGTGGTCATGTCTTGAATGTATTTCAAAGCTTTGAGCGGATCATCCGTTCCCTCCACCGCGGCAGGACGGTTTTGTCCTGGAGGTGCACACTCATTCACCCAAGGCCCTTGCACTGAACCGGGCGATCGCACAATGCCTTGAGTTGCGCTCCACTCAAACAGGGGCAGGTTCATATCTCGTGTGACGGCTTGCAAGAGGGCTTGTGCTCGCTCTTCTTCGACTGTCTCAATCACGATGAGCGGATGAAAGGACATGATCAGCGTTTGAATATTGCGGATGCTATCGGAGAGCAGAGTGGTAGTCGATGGCATAGGAAGAGTTGCGAGATGTCAGAGGGACTAATAACAAGATTCCCTCTGATGGTTAAAAATCCGTACTATCTGATCCATTTCAAGGTCTACTGCATCTGAATTGAGGATGTTTTATGACCGCAAAAGAACCATCGTGTATCCAGACGGGTGTTGAGTCGTCACAAAGCCCAAACGGGCATAAAACATCTGTAGCTCTGGTTTTGCATGCAGATAGATTGGACGTCTGACCTGCCGCAAAAGAGAGTGGACTAAATAGCTCCCTATGCCTCTGCCACGGTGATTCGGAGCAACATATAACCCTCGCAAAACAGAGTGATTTCCTCGCGTTGCCATTAAGATTGCCCCGACTACTTGCGTTTGATAGAGGGCGATCGCTATTTTCTGGTTGCCCCCAAAAAACAGGTTATACAGAAACCAGCTTTGAAAGAACGCAACGTATCCCAAGAGAATAAGCCCTGTTAATAGCAATCCATAAAACAAGATGTAGTTCAGTGAAAAAAGAGCATTTAACCCTAGCAACAATAAAACCAACGCCGTTAGCGTCATTGGGCTATAAGGATGCATTAATATCCTAGCAGTCGTAGAATAACAAGGTTCTACTTCGCGCTCTAAAATCAAAAGCCTATAAATCATCCATCGCTCAGCCCGATCTCTGATATCGCGAATGGTATAGCCCGGTGGAAGCGCAAAGTCCGTTTGCATGGAGAATCGATCAAAATATTTGAGTAGCGTTATCCTAACAACCCTATATCGGTAGTGTCATACTCATAGACAAGAACGACAATCAACCAAAAAGCGATCGCTGTTTAAGAGGGGCGATCGCTTTTTGGGTGGGTTGATAGTGTAAAAACCTGTTATGCCACTTTCCGTGCTGATCAAGAATGGATATGAGGACACATTCCTGCGACCCAAAATTATCGAACGGGTTGATTCATATCCATCCCAGAACCATTGCCATTACCAGGACGCAGGTTGCCCGCGCTACGATTGGGAATCATCTGACTTGCCATTTGATAGTGGTCTTGAATGTTGGGCAGCAGTTGAGCCGCATACCCTCTCAGCCCTTGCTCTTGACCCTGGGCGATCTCGGTCTGAAAGAGTCCGATCGTTCTCAAGTGGGCTGCTGACTGAGCATCCATATAAGCTTGATCAAATTCAGTGCCAGAGAGTTGGGTAAGCCTTTCAGCGATCGCTTGGCTTAACGGATCGACCGTTGCACTCGGCAAGCTAATGTTGCGTTGTTCGGCATAGCGGGTCAACAGTTGGTTTGCCTGGGTGTGTTCACGAATCATGCGCTCGGCATATTGGCGCACCTGTTGGTTTTGAGACCGTTGCAACGCCAATTGAGAAGTCTGAATCTCAGCATTGTTGCCTTGATAAGCCAGGGTGACAAATTCGCGGTCAAGGGAGGAAATGGTTCCTTGAGTAGGCGTCGTTGCACCAGGTGTAGTTGATGGGCCAGGAGTCGGACGGTTGCCCGGAGGCGTCGATGGGCCAGGAATGGGGGTAGTGGAGTTGCCTGGAGTGGTGTCAGGGGTGGTTGGACGCTGAGTCGGCGCAGGAGTGGTATTGACACCAGGTCTAGTCGTCTGCGCTAAACCGGGGAGTGCTACAACAGTGGCGATCGCGGCTGCACTGGCAATACTGCTAAAACGGATCATCCAAGTCTTATGAAATCGATTCATGATAACCAAACCTCAAATCTTAAAGGGGTGCTGTGTCACACACAAGTGACCCACTCTCACCAGCCTAATGAGCCTGCTGCAACCTACCCTCTGTCATAGGGGCAACTCCCCTCTACCCCTATAGGAGCGACCCCCTTAGAAAATTATCAGAGACACAAAAAAAGCTCCCTGACGGGAGCTTAAAAATCAGAGAACTGTATTTAAGAACCTAGTCAAGATCAGGCATTGCCATTACTGGTTCATTCTCACGATCAATCCCCTTCTCAAAACCAGCCGCTGCCGCACGAGCACGACCTGCGTGCCACAAGTGACCGACCAGGAAGAAGAAGCCCAACACAAAGTGAGAGGTTGACAACCAGGCGCGAGGAGACACGAAGTTAACAGAGTTGATTTCTGTTGCTACACCCCCGACCGAGTTCAAAGAACCCAGAGGAGCGTGAGTCATGTACTCAGCTGCACGACGAGCTTGCCAAGGTTGAATATCATTCTTGATCTTGTCAAGATCTAGACCGTTAGGTCCACGTAGAGGCTCTAACCAAGGACCTTGGAAATCCCAGAAGCGCATGGTTTCACCACCAAAGATGATTTCCCCTGTAGGAGAGCGCATCAGATATTTACCCAGACCCGTTGGACCTTGAGCAGAACCCACGTTTGCACCCAAGCGTTGGTCACGAACCAAGAAGGTCAATGCTTGCGCTTGAGACGCTTCAGGGCCAGTAGGACCAAAGAATTCACTGGGATAAGCCGTGTTGTTATACCAAACCATTGTGGAGGCGATGAAGCCCATCAAGGACAAAGCACCCAAGCTGTAGGAAAGATACGCCTCACCCGACCAGATGAAGGCACGACGTGCCCAACCAAATGGCTTAGTGAGAATATGCCAAATACCGCCAGCGATGCAAATGAAACCAACCCAGATATGACCACCGATAATGTCTTCCATGTTGTTGACGCTGACGATCCAGCCTTCGCCGCCAAAGGGAGACTTTAATAAATAGCCAAAAATCACAGCTGGGTTCAGAGTAGGGTTCGTAATCACACGAACATCTCCACCACCCGGTGCCCAAGTGTCATAGACACCGCCAAAGAACATGGCTTTGAGCACTAACAAGAAAGCACCACACCCTAACAAGATCAAGTGAATCCCGATGATGGTTGTCATCTTGTTCTTGTCTTTCCAGTCATAGCCAAAGAAGGCTGAGTACTCTTCCAGCGTTTCAGGGCCACGAACGGCGTGGTAGATACCACCCAAGCCAAGAACAGCCGAAGAGATCAGGTGCAATACACCCACTACGAAATAAGGGAAGGTATCAATCACTTCACCACCAGGCCCAACACCCCATCCGAGGGTAGCCAGGTGAGGAAGGAGAATCAACCCTTGCTCATACATGGGTTTTTCAGGCACAAAGTGAGCAACCTCAAACAGGGTCATCGCCCCTGCCCAAAATACAATCAAACCTGCGTGAGCGACATGAGCACCGAGGAGTTTGCCAGACAAGTTAATTAAGCGAGCATTACCTGCCCACCAAGCAAATCCTGATGATTCTTGGTCGCGATTACCCGCAACGATATTACTAGAGAGCGTTACCACGTGGCAGTACCTCTTCAGGGAATACAAAGTGTTCGTGTGGTTGGTCTTGGGGAGCCATCCAAGCGCGGATGCCCTCATTCAGCAAAATGTTCTTGGTATAGAACGTTTCAAACTCAGGGTCTTCTGCCGCCCGAATTTCCTGGCTGACAAAGTCATAAGCCCGCAAGTTCAACGCCAAACCAACGATGCCGATGCTCGCCATCCACAATCCAGTGACCGGCACAAACAGCATAAAGAAGTGCAACCACCGCTTGTTGGAGAAGGCAATCCCAAAAATCTGTGACCAGAATCGGTTAGCCGTCACCATTGAGTAGGTCTCTTCAGACTGGGTTGGGTTGAACGCCCGGAAGGTGCTGGAACTCTCACCATCTTCAAACAAGGTGTTCTCTACCGTTGCTCCATGAATCGCACACAGCAGAGCACCCCCTAAAACACCTGCCACTCCCATCATGTGGAAGGGGTTGAGGGTGAAGTTGTGGAAGCCTTGGATGAACAAAATGAAACGGAAAATGGCAGCAACTCCAAAGCTGGGC
>JANRJA010000069.1:0-22120 GCA_033764315.1 Oculatellaceae cyanobacterium bins.114 | reverse complement strand
GTCCGCTGTCAACGGTTCAGCCGCGATCGCACTTCGAGATTGTTTCTCAAAACAGAGGTTAAACCAAAAGCGAGAGCCTTTACCTTCAGTGCTCTCAACCCCAATTGAACCTGCCATCAAATCAACCAATTGTCTGCAAATGGCTAACCCTAAACCAGTGCCACCATATTTGCGAGTGGTTGAAGCGTCTACTTGAGAAAAGGGTTTAAAAAGTTTTTTCTGTCCGCTGGGTGAAATTCCCACCCCAGTATCACTAACCGCAAAGAAGATAGTGGCTGTGTCTGACGTTTCAGTCTCTAGCGTCACTGTAATGACCACTTCACCCTGGGCTGTAAATTTGACGGCATTACCCACTAGATTCGTCAAAATCTGGCGTAGCCGAGCGACATCTCCTCTCAAATAATTGGGAACATCTTGAGCAATCAGGATAGCGATTTCCAGACCTTTTGCCTGGGCTGGAATAGCCAACATATCAACAATTTCTTCAATGCAACTCCTGAGATCAAAATCGAGAATCTCTAACTCCATCTCCCCGGCTTCTAATTTCGAGAAATCGAGAATTTCATTAATCAGAGTTAAAAGAGTATCGCCACTCAACCGGATCGTTTCAGCAAAATCTCGTTGTTGAAAACTGAGGCTTGTGTCAAGCAACAACCCAGTCATCCCCAAAACAGCATTTAATGGAGTACGGATTTCGTGGCTCATCGTGGCCAAAAATGTGCTTTTCATTTGAGCCGCCTGTTCTGCCACTTCTTTAGCCCGTTCGAGAGCAAAATTTTGAACTGCTAGTGCTTCTCGTTGCTGAGTTTCTTGTTCTAAGAGTCGTGCTTGGGCGATCGCAATGCCCACCTGATTAGCGAGTTGCACGAGAGAATCTGTCTCAAAGAGTTGCCAGTGTCGCGGACCCGAACATTGATGAGCAATCAACAAGCCCCACAACTGCTGGTTTTCTAGAATAGGAACAACTAAGTTTGCCCGCACTTGAAAGTGTTTTAACAGGGCTTTGTGGCAGGATGTCAGGTCAGATTCATCTAAATCGGCGATCGCACTAATGCGCCCTTGTTGATACGCTTGCCACCCCCCCTCTTGAAAGCAGGTATCCTCAACTTTGGTGTTGAGTGAGCCAATCCACTGAGAGTCAACAGCTTCTACCGCGATCGTGCCGCTCCAGTCCGAGTTAAAGCGATAAATCAAGACTCGATCAGCTTTCAAAAACTCACGCACCTCTGCCACCGTAGTCTTCAAAATCTCTTGAAGATCGAGGGATTGGCGAATGCGAAAGGTCATGGCCGCCAACAGTTGGGATCGCTGATTTTGACGCTGGGTTTCTTCCTCAGCACGTCTTTGTTCTGTGATGTCAATGCCTGTGCCAATGACATACTCCAGCTTGCCACTGCGACCCAACAAGGCGGTGTTAGACCAGGCAATCAAGCGGCGATCGCCACTGCGCGTCACCCAATAATTTTCGTAGGTGTTAGCAATATGCTTAATCGCCAGATGCTCAAAAACTTTCTTAACGGGTTCTATTTCTTCGGGTAACAAAAAAATATCCCAGAAGAACTGATCTCGAACCTCTTCAAATAAATATCCTGTGACTCGTTCACAATTACGGTTAAACCGTACAATGCGTCCTTGTGGATTGAGCACAACCACCATAGCCCCCACCGTGTCTAAGACGGCAGTCGTAAAATCACGCTCATCTTCTAATTTCGCCTCAACCCGCTGTCGTTGCTTGAGTGATTGCAGCGTGAGATAGAAGATCACACCGAGAGCAACAAAACTGAAGACCAATAAAGTAGCGAGCTTAATCACGGCAGGTTGGTTAGTTACGTGTACTTGCCCTGAATATGGTTCGATGGGATAGGTTGCTTCAATCTGTTCGATTCGATCGCGAATCGTCTGCTCAAATTCTTGAAAAGTGCTAGTAGCCAGTGGTACGAATTTCGGTTCGGTAGAATGCTGTTGACGCCAAACGATCGCTGCTTCTAATTTAATCAGCAAACGGTTTAAGACTGACTGGATGGGGTCAATCCATTGCCGTTGTTCAAAATTGTATTGCGACACTCCCTTTAAAAGCTGCAATTCCTGATGAAGATGGGCGATCGAGGTGTAATAAGACTGTAAATCTTGTTCCTCACCCAATGAGACAAATCGTCGCTGACTGAGTTCAATAGCTTGCACATCAAGGGCAATATGTTCGAGATGGATCAGCGTCGCGTGGGTGTTGATGATTGACTCTGTGGTATGAGATAGCTGAGTAACCTGTTGATAAATCGATATCCCTAACCCCAAAAACAAACTGAGAGCGAGCCCAAAACCTACCCTGACTCGTTGTAACTGCCCATTTTTAGTCAATGGATAGGAGCGGCTCACCGAGTCTCGTTCTAATTGAGCCGAATATCGTCGCAACTCAAGCTGCTTCATGACCTGCTGTGCCAGGGTTTTTAAGGCATAAAGTTGCTCTGAGCTGAGGCTACGAGGAATATAGTCGATGACACACAGCGACCCCAAGGGAAACCCATCCGCTGTCATAAGCGGAACTCCGGCATAAAACCGAATATAGGGTTCTGAAAGCACGAGCGGATTATCTGCAAACCGAGGATCGGCTAGAGCATCTGGAATGACCAGAACATCTGTTTGCAGAATGGTATAGGAACAAAAAGCCAAACTGCGGTCTGTCTCGGCGATCGCTAGTCCAACTCTGGCTTTAAACCACTGCCGCTCAGCATCAACAAGGCTAATCAGGGCGATTGGAGTCTGACACACATAAGCCGCTAGTCGAGCAATATCGTCAAAGGCCAACTCTGAGGCCGTGTCTAAAATTCTGCATTGTTGAAGTGCCTTCAGCCTAGCGAGTTCATTTTCAGGTAAGGGGGCACTAGGCATCGTTTCACGTTCCTAAGTTTCTACCGTTTTGTTGAACATCATAGAATCTATTGCACTGGATCTATGCATTGAACGGTAGCACTGTCCCCTCTCTCTCTGATTCGTGGAGAACCCTTAACTCAGCCAAGCGTGGATGTAGCATTATACGAAAAAACACGTGGACGATCGAAGAGTTTAGGGAAAAAAGAGCGATCGCCCTTATGAACTCATGAATTTACTTAATGATTCTTGATGCTAGGATACGCCACGGCTACGCAGCGCATCCCAGCAGATGAGGGCTAAACTCCAGCGGGCACTTTGTCTTCGGTCGTCCACTCTGTATGGAACGTCCCTGATTTATCAGTGCGCTCATAGGTGTGAGCACCGAAGTAGTCACGCTGAGCCTGAGTCAGGTTTTGAGGCAAAGAAGCACGACGATAGCTGTCGAAGTAGTCGAGCGATGCACTAAAGGCCGGTACGGGAATACCCGATTTAGCGGCGATCGCCAACGTTTCACGCCAGGATGTCTGACGATCTAAAATAGTCTGCTTAAACTCAGGAGCCAACAGCAGATTTGGAAGATGAGGATCGTGAATGAACGCCTGCTGAATCTTGTTCAGGAAACGTGCCCGAATAATGCAACCCCCCTTCCAAATCCGTGCCATTTCACTCAAGTTGAGGTTGTAATTAAACTCTTGAGACGCTTTGCTCAAAAGTGCCATGCCCTGAGCATAGGAGCAGATTTTGGAGCAATAGAGAGCATCCCGCACCATGTTAACAAAGGCCTTTGTATCGCCATAGGGGCTAGTGCTGGGGCCGCTTAATTGCTCAGACGCCGCTAGCCGCTCTTGTTTGTAGGACGAGATGATGCGAGCGTTCACAGCGGCAATGATCGTTGGGATGCTAACACCCAACTCCAGTGCGCTCATTACCGTCCACCGTCCGGTGCCCTTTTGCCCTGCTGAGTCAAGAATCAGCTCAACCAGGGGTTGATTGGTGTCAGGGTCGATCTTGCGGAAAATATCAGCGGTGATTTCAATCAAGAAGGAATCAAGTTCATCAGTTGTATTCCACTCAGCAAACACTTCATGGAGTTGCGTGTGATTCAGTCCACCCACATTCTTCAGTAGGTCATAGGCTTCTGCAATCAACTGCATGTCGCCATACTCAATGCCGTTGTGCACCATCTTGACATAGTGCCCAGAACCACCAGGCCCAATGTAGGTGACACAGGGGCCATCTTCTACTTGAGCCGCAATCTTAGTGACAATTGGCTCAATCTCACGATATGCCGCTTCTGTACCACCGGGCATGAGGCTAGGGCCATTTAATGCACCCTCTTCGCCACCACTGACACCCATGCCAATAAAGCTCAACCCAGTAGATTCTAGGTCTTTAACACGACGTTCCGTGTCTTCGTAAAGGGAGTTGCCACCATCAATAATCATGTCGTCCTTGTCGAGCAAGGGCTTTAATTGGTCAATCACTGCATCTACAGGACCACCAGCCTTGACCATGATGAGAATTTTGCGGGGGCGATCGAGGGATTGTACAAATTCTTCTAACGAGAACGTTCCTTTAACATTCTTTTCTTGGGCGCGAGTTGCCAGGAATTTTTCTGTCACCGTAGAGGTGCGATTGTAAACAGCGATTGGGAATCCATTGCGCTCAACGTTGAGTGCGAGGTTCTCGCCCATGACCGCCAAACCGATTAGACCAAAACTTTGTGCCATAAACCCTTTTTGCCTGCTTCTGGATAACGCTGGGGAATTGCATTCATCCCCTCAAGCGTAGACAACTTTTTCTAAAGGACAACCTGCTAAAAGGTTTTCTTTATGCTCCGACCCTGGATAGAGGTCAAAAAGATCAATTGGCTACGGTTTAGCAAGGAAAAAAGAAGAAGAGAGAAAAAAGAAAAAGGATAAAGGATGAGGGATAAAGACTAAAAGATGATTAAAAATTTTAATCGTCCTGTTTTCCACTCTCTGGCTTCTTTGACTCTTGAAATCCTCTGCATGCCTCGCTCTTGCTCATCCTTCCTTCAGCCTTTATCCTTCAGCCCTTACCACTGCCAAGTGGGATTAAGGTTTTCTCGAATGAAGGTAGTCAACATCACTTGGGGAGACAGTGCGGGTAGCTTGGATAAATTTAGAGTATCGAGCTTCCACAAACCCAAAGCTTTGTCGGGGTGTGCGCCTGTGTCATCACTGGGATCACTGATTAACATCAGGGGTTCGCTGAAGTTAAAGGGAGGCAAGTTGAGATTGAGCGATCGCCAGGAACCTGTTGCCACATCTTGGTTTTCAGACGTTTGTGGATAAGTTGTCACCAATAAATATTTAGAGCCACTGCGTTGAAACTGCTGCAACGCCCGATAGCCTGTTCTCAGTGAGAGATGCACTAGACAGTCTCGACAAATCACCAGATCAGCTTGAGGCAGGGTGTCACTGGCAATGTCAGCGGCTAAAAAGCGAATTGTCTCGCTGCCATAGGTGCGCTGATTTTGCTCAATGACGGCTGGGACGACATCCATGCCGGTGTAGTCGATGCCTTCTAGTGAGAGGTGACGCATCCAGTTAAAGTCACCGCAGGGAGCATCTAAAATGGATTGGATATTCAAGTCTTGCAATACCGTTGGTAGTGCCGCCCGAATCGAAGCTGTACACGCCAATTCAGACCCTCGACCCGAGCAGGATTCTTGACTTTGCCACAAACTGTTTTGGGTGATGTGTGTAAAGATTCGTTTCATGATGTTTAGGGAAATCGCAAGATTTGGGGATAGTTTTTTTAGAAGTGTGTATCCTGAGCGAATGGTTGAACTAACTCCACTGTTTGAATTTTCACGCACCCATTGCGTTGCCATCTGCGCATTTTTGGTGCCTGCCAATCTAATAGCAACGGTGCAAACGCTTCTATTTGTGGGTTTCGATCGCCCTCCCGCTCATATACGCTTGATGACAACGATCGCCAGCTTTTATGCCCTTGTTATGGTACTGCATGTTGGCACCTGGTTCATGATTGGGGTTGTGATGATTCCCACCTTTGTCTTGCTGTGGTTAGGGGCAACTTGTTTAGCTGCCAATGGCTGGGCGATCGCCCACTCTAAAAGTTTGGCAAATCTGCTCAAACGCCTTGCCATTCTGATAAACCAGACCGTTGTGCCACTGCGGTTAATGAGCGATCGCTAAAGATCGCCAAAAAATCGTTAAAAGCTTTCCCTACCCCATGTGCGACTATTCCAGATCCCCGGTTTCCAGGGATGTAACTCGGCACCTTCCCGCCAGTTCCAACGAGAAACCGAGAATCTAAACCCTTAGGTTGCACATCGCGTTTCCCTTTCACTCAACACTCAATCCTCATCGATGCATTAAAAATAGGGCATTGGGAAAAGATTCACCCAACCCCTTGCACAGCGAGACGAGACACATCCTTCTATCTGCTGCCGCTACTGCCCACGGTGCACCTGAAATTCTTGTTCCAGGCTAGGGGTTTCTACGTCTTCTTGAGCCACTGATTGTAGCTCAGCCATTTTAGTCTGCAATACCTGAATTCTCTCTTGTAAACGGGCTTTGATACCTGCTGAACCTACAGAGACGCAATCCCGGCAAACTTCACCTCGCACGACTCCTTGTTTGTCATATAACACTGCGAGCAGCAATTGGTTGCCTTGAGCACGGATGGGGTATGACTGATGACCGCAAATTGTACAAAAAACTGGAACATTGCCAACGTAAACGCTTCGCTCCCAGACAATTTTCACGGTGTTACCTCTAGCGTTGTATAGAATTAACCGCAGCCACGCAACAAACAAAAATTGCCCACCAGCAAGGCTGAAGGGCAAGGACAGTTAAACGCTAACCTTAGTGTGTTCGACATTGTCAAAAATCTCTCCACCCTGTGTGCCGATTTCTTCAGTGTCCATTGGTTTCGTTTGAGCCTGTGTTGGAGTTTTGTTGGAGCCTGTTTCTAAAAACCGTAACCCAATCTTCACGACAGCATATCAACCTTGAGAGCAAATCAATAGCTCATGAGGTACTTAAAGCTTTAATTTCAGATTGAAATCAGTCGTGTCCTGAGTGTCTCACCCCATCTTAAACGTTAGCTCTTGCGCGGTATAACCCACTGACAATCCCAGGATGGACGCTAACGTTAGTAATCCTAGAGCTTGCCATTGATTGAAGCCAGCATTTTGCAGATCCATCCGAGCCAAAATTTCAGCGGCTACCAACATCAGGACATATTCAAAGACATGAATCCAGACGAGAACCCCAGCGATCGAAAAAGCACTGAGCGCAATCACAGAGAAGTAGCCAATATCTGATTTGAGCCAACTTCTGACAAAAAACCGAAAGCCTTGTAGGAAGGCCGTTAATAACAAAGCTTGGGTTAGAGCAAAACTAAGGGCGATCACCCAAACAAGCCAGGTTGCCGTGGATTGATATAGAAGCCAGCTAAAGCTGCTATATGCAATGAGTAGGAGTGATAAAGAAAACCACGGGATTCGTTTCACAGAGACGCTTGAGGGGGTTGAGTAGTAGCTTAACTTACCCGATTGTGACACGAAGGTTTAGCGAAGCGATCGCCCCAAACCTAATTCTTGCAGTTGTGCAACAAATTTACAGGGAAACGGTAGATTTATCAGAGCAAATAGGCGATTGTGATGCTGTTACCAGAATTGGCTCAGACTCTTAACCCTTGATGAATCCTTTAGCACCAACTCATTCTGACCTGTCTCAATGCACTGAGTGGATTCAGTGGCTTCCTGGTTCACTCCGCTTAATAGAAGCACACCAATTAGCGGGTCAGCAACCAGACAACCTATGTGGCCCCTACTGGATTTCGACCTTGCTCAAGGCATATGAGGTGAGCCACATTGATCCTGCTCGGTTAGGGCAACTCGCTGGTTCGGTTCTGCCGATGGGGGATGATCCACAACAATGGGTGCCCACTGGTGCCAGTTCTCGGCAAGATTATGCCGTTCCCTTGCCAACCTGTGCTCCAGAGTTAGGGGGCACTTCAATCCCAGGACTGCTGGCCGCTACGGTGCAAGCTTCCTCAGCTGCATACACCTTGATCCCGCTCAAAACCACCTGGACAGCCGCTCACCTGGAAACCCTGATCGACCTTTGTCACACCTTCTCGCATTGGCAAACTGTTCCATTATGTAACGTTCAGACGAGACACTTTTGGGGATCGCGGCTAAATTTAGGACGGGCGATCGCCTATTTGCAAGGAACCCCGATTGAACCTCCTGCACCCGATTGGAGTGTAGGTCACTTTGTGACGTTGGCGGGCACTGTTAAAGGTGCACAGCGATCGCTGATGATCGTGCGAGACACTTACCCTGTTTTGGGCTGGAATGGCTATCACCTGCAACCCTTTGAAGCGATCGCCGCTGCTTTGAATCGAAATGATGGCTCAGAAGGTGGAGTACTCTTGTTTGTAGCTGCTCACCATGAACCAGAAGTTAAGCAACAGTGTCAACAACAGGGATGGGCGATCGCTCCCTGGGACAACGGCACACCTTATCGAAAAAAGGGTGAAGAGTGAAAAGTAAAACCATAGCAAATAAAAACTTTTACCAGAGAAATCATGGAGAGCGTTACGCTGTCGCTGACACCACCCGACAACTGCAATCTCCAACGATGCTCAACGTTTGTGTCAATCCAGGTTTTGCCTTTGTTCCTGCCTGCCTGTGACTAAAGTGCCGTGTACACTAGTCTCACTTTGATGTGCAGATGGGTGAGAAGGTTGACAGTCAGACTTTAACCGACATATCTCTAATCTCTACCTGCTGTCCTCTTCGCTTTCTTCTCTTCTCCTTTTTTTATCCTGCTTCATCCTCCACTCCGTATTTTTTTCTCTCTTCACTCCTCATTTTTTCTTCTATGTCAACCATTGTTCTCGTCTTGTTACAAGTTCTATTGGTGATCGGCTTATCTCGTTTAGTCGGTTTGGGCTTTCGTTGGCTGCGACAACCCCTGGTGATTGGTGAGATCGTCGCCGGGATCATGCTGGGTCCCTCTTTATTTGGGTTAATTGCCCCTGATGTAGCAGCCGCACTATTCCCACCAGAGACGATTCCGTTTCTCAATATCTTGTCGCAAGTGGGACTGATCTTTTTCATGTTTTTGATTGGCTTAGAGCTAAATCCAAAATATCTTCAGGGGCAATTAGAAGTAGCCGTTTTGACCTCTCACGTCAGTATTGTGGTGCCATTTTCATTGGGTGCGTTACTGGCATTGCTGCTCTATCCTTTGGTATCGAACGACAGTGTCTCGTTCACCGCCTTTTCACTGTTTTTAGGATCGGCCATGTCCATTACGGCCTTTCCGGTACTAGCCCGCATCATTACTGAAAACAATTTGCAGGGGAGTCGGTTGGGCACTCTGGCTCTGACCTGTGCTGCCGTGGATGATGTAACGGCATGGTGTCTGTTAGCCGCAGCGATCGCCGTCACTCGCACCAATAGCATGATTGGGGCACTCCCCACATTACTGCTTTCAGCCGTCTACATCGCGTTTATGGTGACAGTGGGGCGATCGTTCTTAAAACGGCTCTCAAAGCACTACGATCGCACGGGTAGGTTGACCCAGTTTGTGTTGGCAGGCATTTACATGGGCGTAGTCGCCTCTGCCTTAATCACGGAATTGATTGGCATTCACTTAATTTTTGGAGCCTTTTTGTTAGGGGCAGTGATGCCCAAAAACGATGGGTTAACCCGCGAACTAGCCCTCAAAACAGAAGATTTTGTTCTCACTTTTTTGTTGCCAATTTTCTTTGCCTATAGCGGCTTACGTACCCAAATTGGTCTGTTAAACACCCCTGGCTTGTGGCTGCTGTGTGGGGCAGTGCTGTTGGTGGCGATCGGCGGAAAGTATATTGGCACCTATGTCGCCGCCCGCGTCTGTGGGCTACAACAGCGAGAAGCCTCAGCCCTGGGTTGGTTGATGAATACACGCGGTTTGACGGAATTAATTGTGCTCAACATTGGTTTGAGTCTGGGGGTCATCTCACCGTTGTTGTTTACGATGCTGGTGATTATGGCATTAGTGACCACATTTATGACCTCGCCTTTACTAGAGTGGACCTATGCTAAACACTTGATTCGGCAAGATTTAGTAGAACCCTCAGAAACAACAAAGGTATCAACCGACCCTGAAATGACTTACCGCATTTTGGTGCCTGTTGCGAATCCTGATACCCAACAAGGGTTGCTACAACTCGCGGTGGCGATCGCTGGCACTGAACCCCAAAGAGCTGTGGTGCATCCCCTGAGCTTGATTCAACTGGATGAAGATTACGTATTTGAGAGCATGCCTGCCGAGGCAGAACGCATCATTGCCAAACAACAAGCTCAGTTGCAGTCATTAATCCAGACGCTTGAGCCACCCTCAGTGCAGTCGCTGATTCTGCCAATTGTCAGGATTGGCAACGACGTTGCTAGAGAGACAGCTACGATCGCCGATATTGATCAAACCGATTTAATTCTCGTAGGATGGCACCGTCCAGCGTTTAGTGATAACCGCTTAGGAGGACGGGTGGGACAGATCCTCAGCACCGCTAAAACCGATGTTGCCGTCTTTATCGATCGCCACCCCGAAAAATTAGAAAAATTGCTTGTTCCTTACATTGCTGGAATTCACAATGACCTGGGGTTAGAGCTAGCGTTGCGCATTATGGTCAGCAAACCCAACTGTTATCTGACAATTTTGCGAGTCGCCTCGAACGAGCAGCAACCCAGCGAATTGAGCTATGAATTTCGTAGCGTGATGCAGCAACTGCCCAACGACCTGCGCGATCGCATTACCTTTCCGGTGTTGGAATCCAGTGACTTTCTGCAAGCAGCAGTCGAAGCTTCAGAAGGCGTGGATCTAACGATCGCGGGTGCCTCTCGCGAATGGGGCATCGAGCGACAAACGCTAGGTTATTACACCGATCAATTAGCTGTAAGATGTCGCTCTTCACTCTTGATCACCCGTCGTTATAGCAAGGTCACACCACATCTCGCTTCCATCCTTCCTTACTCTACCTATCCCTCATGAGCAGCCACTTTCAACCCAAATCCCTGCTATTTTATGGAACCATGATTGGCTCCGTCACTATTCTGTTTCGGTTTACCAGTGCCTATGGAGAGACACATTTAAAGGCCCCTCCCAATATCAATGGTCACTATCTGATCAGTGAACCGTTAGCGGGATGCTCTGAAAGCGATCGCCTGATGCTCGTGATTCAACAGTCTGGGGTTTATATCAACGGCACACTAACTCTGGTGGAGGCTGAAACAACGGCAAGCTCTCAAGCAAATACTCTGACCGAAGAAAACCCATCTCTAGCGGGACGCTGGAAAGACCAGGCCATTACTTTATCGGGCACAACAAAACTGGCAGATTGCCAACTTGAAGCCCAATCATCCTCAAACGCTGCAATTCCCGTAACGCTAGAAGGTAATCTCACAGGTGAACCTGTCAAAGAACTCACCGGACAACTGACCCTTGGCTCCACTCAACTTGCCTTTACAGCCGAGCGAGAGATGCGTGAAACAAAATCAGAGGGACACTAAAAAGAAAAGGATGAAGAATGAAGGATAAAAAAGAATTTTGAGATGCTAGTAACGCGCTCAGTTCGCTCTGGAGATAGATGATGAGACCGTGGGTATGTGCTAGGTTTCAACCCATTGATCTTGGAGGAGGCAACGTCTCCCAATCTACACTTCCAGGCAGAACTTAAAGAACAATGCCGTTTAGAACTACCTCAAATGGATGCTTGATCTTTCCGAGTTTTTTACCTGTGTTTTCTATCATTAATGAAATTCAGCAACTCCTGATTTCACCAAAAAAGCCTAGTACTAGAGCAAGTGTTAGAGCAGGTATTAGAGCAAAAGTATTACGGAGTAGGTTTTACCAGGTGCAGCTCCTAAGACCGTTTCTCTTAAGACCTTTACAGCAAAAAAAGTCTTATCTCAATTTCACCGGAAACTGTCATTTTGATGAACCCGTCATATCTGTAAAGGGTTTTACTCCCCCAACTTTTAATCTAAATGCTTTGCAACTACCAACAGCCACTCCACGAGTCAAAATATGTCCTTCGCTGTGTTTTATGTGGAGCGGAATATCTCCCCGACCCCTTTCGTCTGACCTGTAGCGCAGAGCATCGTCCCTCTCTTTTGCAGAGCGTTTACGCCAATCACACACTTGAGATTCATCGTGATTTACCCGGTCTGTTTCAGTTTATCGATTGGCTCCCGGTTGAGCGATCGCTCAACGTTATAGGCAAGCCCATTACCTACACCAGTAAAAAGCTCGCCCATCACCTTGGATTAGACCACCTCTTTATCAGTTTCAACGGTTATTGGGCTGAGCGCGATGCTCATTTTTTAAGCTGTTCCTTTAAAGAACTAGAAGCGGCCACTGTGCTGGCAAGAGTTCCTCAAGGCCATGAGCGCACGTTGGTAATTGCCTCAGCAGGTAATGCGGGTAGAGCCTTTGCTAATATTTGCTCCGCAGAACAAATTCCACTGTGTCTGGTTGTGCCAGAGAGCAGCTTATCTGCAATCTGGTTAATGGAAGAATTACCCTCTAGCGTTTTTTTGGTGGCTGTCGGCGAGGGCGGTGACTACTCAGATGCGATCGCCCTTTCACGCCTGATTAGCCAAATGGAAGGCTTTTTCCCGGAGGGGGGTGTCACAAATGTGGCTCGACGAGACGGAATGGGACTAACCGTTTTAGACGCGGCGGTGACACTAGGACGAATCCCCGATCACTATTTTCAAGCGGTTGGCTCTGGCACTGGTGGGATTGCGGCCTGGGAAGCCAATCTACGGTTGTTAGCAGATGGGCGATTTGGCACTGGCAAAATGAAACTTCACCTGTCTCAAAGTTTACTCTTTTGCCCAATGGTAGATGCCTGGAAAGCGGGCAACACAGAGATTTCGTGGATAGATGAAAGCACCGCCAAAGAGCAAATTAGTCAAGTTTCTGCTCAAGTGTTGACTAATCGACAACCCGCTTATGCTGTTGCGGGAGGCGTTTACGAGGCACTCGTTGACACCCACGGAGAAATGTATTCTGTATCCAATCAAGAGTCGGCAGCCGCCAGAGTCTTGTTTGAGCAACTCGAAGGCATTGATGTTTGCCCTGCGGCGGGTGTGGCGATCGCCTCCTTGATGCAAGCGGTCAACAGTGGCACCGTTGAGAAACAGGATCACATTCTCCTCAACATCACCAGCGGAGGCTCTCAGAGAATGCACCAAGATTACTCGTTGCAGCAACTCCAGCCAAACGTGGTCTTTTCACCCCACGAGATTGTGCCTGAGATCGTGGCAGAGCGCATTGAAAAACAGTATCCCCATGTGGTTTTGCAAAAATAGCCACGGCACTACAGTTTTCTTTACAGTTCTCTTAATTGATAAGGTCGTTCCAACATCATCTCAAACATCGATACATGACTAACCTGGCTCTGTCACTTCTGGCTACCCTAGCTCGGCAGTCAAAGGCTAAATTTATTCGCCACACCAAACGGATAGAAGACGTTCAGCAGCGGTTTTTGCGATCGCTTTTGCAAGCTCATCAAAACACTGAATTTGGCCGTCAACACTACCTATCTGAGATCAAAACCATTGAGCAATTTCGCGATCGCCTGCCAGTCCAGTCTTATCGCTATTACGATCCCTACACCAAGCGAATGGCTGACGGTGAAACCAATATCTTGACAGCAGAGCCGCTCGTTTACGTCAATCTCAGCAGTGGCTCAACGGGTCCTCAAAAGATGATTCCCGTGACCAAGCAAACCCGTCGATGTAGCTCCCAAGCCAGCCGAATCGCTATGGGATTTGCAGCAGATGCATTAAGGCGAGAGCAGCGTCCCTTGGGCAAAATGTTGCTTCCCCTGTCGGTCAATCCGTTGGGGCACACTAAAGGAGGCATCCCCTTTGCACCTGGAAGCACGAGTGATCTGCGGTTAGATAGGGCCTATCGCCAAATTTTTGCCTATCCATTTGAAGCGGTTCAAATCTCCGATACTGCAACTCGGTATTACATTTGTCTCTTGTTTGCCTTGCGCGATGCCGACCTCAGAATCATTGCGGCAACGTTTCCAGTCTTAGCCGTGCAGATGTGTGACTATTTAGAGAATTATGCCAGCAGCTTGATTGACGACCTGGAAACGGGAGAAATTGCACACTGGTTAAAACTAGAGCCAGATCTGCGGCTCAAACTAGAACGCCAGTGGCACGCCTTGCCAGAACGAGCCGCACACTTGCGCCACATTTTAAAAACCCAGGGACGGCTCGTTCCTAAAGATGCCTGGACTGATCTGTCCTTCATCGTCACAGCCCGAGGCGGCACGTCAAACTTCTACTTTGAGCGATTTCCAGACTATTTTGGCGATGTTCCTATTTTTGGCGGCACCTATGCCTGTGCAGAAGGGGTGATCGGGGTACATCGAGACTTCAATAAAGATGGTTCGATTTTGGCGATCGACAGCGGTTTTTTTGAATTTATCCCTGAAGATCAATGGGATGTGGAATATCCCAAAACACTACTCCCGTGGGAAGTGCAGACAGGCGATCGCTATCGCATTGTGATGAGCAACTACACAGGGTTTTATCGCTATGACTTAGGTGATGTTGTTAAAATCGATGGTTTTTTTGAACAGACGCCACTCGTTATCTTTCAACACCGTCGAGGTGGAGTGATGTCGTCTTCCACTGAAAAGACAACTGAGTTTCATGCGATTCAAGTGATGCAAATCTTACAGCAAACACTAAACATCGGTCTAGAAGAATTTTGCCTCACACTATCTAAAGAATCCATTCCAGCACCCTATCTAGTAAATATAGAACTGGCTTCTGGTCATACGCTGCAAGACCCCAAAAAATTTCTACAACTGTTTGATGACACCTTAAAAGAAGTTCATACTTTTTATGGCATCAAGCGGCGAGACCAGATTCCACTGCCGCGCCTTCGCATTCTAGAACCCGGCAGCTTTGCGATTCTTCGTCAACGGATGTTGCAACAGGGCATGGCTGAAGCTCAATTAAAACTTCCACATGTCAGCGAAGACCGAGACTTGCTGAAAGGTTTACCCATTCAACAAGAGATCAAACTCGCTCCTTAACGTCGCTTCACCCTACCCTGTCTCACTCCTGCATGCAAAAACCATTTCATCTTTGATCCTTCCTATTTTCCCTCACGCTCTCTCCTGCGCTTCAACGCTAAAATGAAGTGCTTGTTATCAAAGCGATCATGCTAGATCTGTTACTCATCGCAGCCCTTGGTTTTGTGGGAAGTTTTGGTCACTGTGTGGGGATGTGTGGCCCCATCACAGCGGCTTTTTCCCTGTCGCAAGGCGATGAGTCAAAGCCCTCCTGGGTGAGACAGCTTTATTTTCACGGACTGCTCAATGTGGGGCGAATCGTGAGCTATGCCCTAGTGGGGGTTGGCATTGGCGCACTCGGTTCAGTCTTGGTAGCTGGGGGTCAAATGGCGGGCATCGGCAGTGATTTGAGACGATTGATGGCCATCATCACAGGCATATTGCTGATTTGGTTTGGCTTGGCTCAGATTAGCCCAACTCTGTTACCTCACTTGCCGATCGCCCATCCTCTAGCTCAGGGCAGGCTGCACCATCGCCTCAGTCAGTTGATGTTAAAACTATCGCTGCGATCGCACTGGTGGACTCCTGCCCTGTTGGGTCTGGTGTGGGGCTTGGTGCCCTGTGGTTTTTTGTATGCAGCACAGATCAAAGCGGCTGAGACTAGCAACCCCTGGTGGGGAGGTGCAACCATGCTGGCATTTGGTTTGGGGACTGCACCTACCTTGTTAGGTGTGGGCGTTTTTACAGGGCTGATGAGCCGCGATCGCCGCAGTCAATTATTTCGTTTGGGCGGATGGATAACCTTATTGATTGGCATCCTCACCCTATTGCGAACGGGGGATACCATGACCGATTACACCGGGCATGGAGCTTTGCTCTGTCTGGTGTTAGCGTTGATCGCCCGCCCGATCAGTCGGTTTTGGGCACACCCCCTACACTATCGCCGCGTTTTGGGGGTGGGTGCGTTTGTGTTGTCTCTGGTGCACACCCTGCACATGCTAGAACATAGTTGGGGTTGGAATCTAGATGCCTTCACTTTTATGCTGCCTCAACATCAATGGGGTATTATTGCTGGCGCGATCGCCCTGATATGTATGACTCCTGCTGCTTGCACCAGTTTTGATGGAGCACAGAAACGCTTAGGTCGCCTGTGGCGATCGCTCCATTTACTCGCAGTTCCAGCGTTGGTGTTGGCAGTAACGCACTGTATTTTGATTGGCTCTCACTATCTAGGGCAATTGCAATTAAGTTGGGTCAACTACCTGTGTACAGGATTGTTGATTGGAGTTGTTCTCATCGTTTTTATCGTGCGATCGCGGGTGCGCTATCGACAACCGACATTGATGCCTTCGCAAGCACAGTCAGAAGAGAATCGGTGCCACTGGATAAATAGGCGAAGCAAATCGCCACAGTTGAGGTTTGATGAAGGGATAATGATGCTATCACACTATTCAAGAGGGGTTTACAATCCTCTAGATGAAGATAATTGTTGATTTTAATCCGAGAGTGAGGCATGGTAATTCTGACAGCAGACGAACTGGTCGAATATCGCGCTGCCTTAGCCGATGACGCAGATGCCTTACATGCTTTTGATATGGTTGAGGATTGCGATGGAGATTTAGAAGATGCCGCGATCTCACTCGCCTTGAGAACCGGACAAGAACCCGATCGCTCAGACCAATGGCTCGAAAGCGTGGCAAAACGGTGGCGCACTGTCTTGTGTGGAACGACTATTAGAGCTGCGTTGGAAACCCGTCAGGTAGCCGTTGCTGTGCGATCGCTCACCACTGAAGCAGGCATCTCGGTTGAACTCGCTGTTCCCATTGTGCTGTTTGCCCTCAAGACGGGAATCAGTGACTTTTGTAAACCGTTAGAAGAAAAGCTCTCATGAGAGTAAAGTGCGTGTTTGGGTTAGCCAAGACACCTGTTGCTAGAGACCGTGGCTCTGACAAGCCCCAACCCCGTGGAGGATGCCACCCCCTCCCCCGCTCAATCTTCACCAGAAAGCAGAGATATAGGTACACAGGTGTTTTTTTAGGCAGTTGTTTGAGTTTTTGGGCGATCGCCCCTGCTCAAGCGCAACCCTGGCTAACTCCATCAGTTGCTCCAGAACCCCAACTGACAGCCCAGGCGACAGGCGTCTGTCCGGCTCAACTCCCTGCTCAGATTGGGGCGATCGCCAACCGTCCGGGTCTACAACGATCTCGCTGGGGCATCTTAGTCCAACGGTTAGACACCGGGGAAACCCTGTTTGCTCAAGAAGCACAGCGATTCTTTATTCCCGCGTCGAATACCAAACTTTTAACGACGGCGGCTGTCCTCGAACGATTAGGAGCCAATTTTCAAATTCGCACTTCGGTGTATCAAGTCCCCTCTCAAACGGGGATGATCGCTCGTGTAGTGGGACGCGGTGATCCAAGTTTGACGGAGGTTCAACTCCAACAACTGGCTCAACAACTGCGTCAACGAGGCATCACTCGCCTCGATCGCCTGATTGTGGATGATCATTATTTCAAAGGTGAATTGATCAATTCCACCTGGGAATGGTCAGACACTCAAACTGATTATGGTGCGCCCGCTAACAGCCTGATCTTGAACCAAAACGCAGTTGGGGAACGTGCCGTTGCAAACCCCACTCAATATTTTTTGCAGCGATTTCAACGCATTCTCAATACCACCCAAATCACGGTTGCAGGCACAGCGATCGCCCCGACCCCTTCTGTAACCCCTGAGCCTGAATTGGCGGCTGTGCTCTCACAACCCCTGTCCACACTGTTGATTGAAACGAATCAAAACAGTAACAACCTCTATGCTGAAGCACTGTTGCGATCGCTCGGAACCGTAACCAACCCCAACGAAGACAGCTTAGCCAGTGGCATTGCCGCAATAGAAACCACCTTAAGTCGTTTGGGAGTCGATCCTCAAAGCATTGATCTGGCGGATGGGTCGGGGCTTTCTCGCCACAATCAGGTGACTCCAGAGGCATTGGTGCAAACGCTCAGAGGTATGGCGCGATCGCCCAATGCAACTGTTTTTCGCAATTCTCTGGCGATCGCAGGTGTGCGTGGAACCTTGCAAAATCGATTTCGAGACACTCCAGTTCAAGACAGGTTGCAAGGCAAAACCGGAGCACTCAGTGGAGTGGCTGCTCTCTCTGGCTATCTCGATCCTCCTAACTATCCACCCCTGGCGTTTAGTATCCTCCTCAATCATTTCGACCAACCCGTCAGAACAGTACGCCCAGCGATAGATGAAATCGTGTTATTACTAGGGCGTTTGAGACAATGTGAATAATCCCCATTAAAAGGGAGGAATCCCGTTCACCCCGCGTCTCCCAATCTGCTGTAAAGTGGCAATATGTACGATGATGACGACTTAAGTGTATTGGATGCTGACCTGGATTTAGAAAGCCCATTAGACAAAATGGGAGATGCCAGTGCAGCAGAGGTACCAAAACCCAATCCAGATGCGATGCTGGTGTTGTTAGATGCGCCTGACAACCAACAACGCATGTTAGCTGCTCGTGCTTTTTGTGAACTAGAAGACGAGCGGGCAATTCCCTATTTGATTACTTTACTGACCGACGTCTGCCCTTTGATTCGGGTGAGCGCAGCCTACGCGTTAGGGCGCAACCCCAGTTCTGATGCAGTTGAGCCGTTGATCACCCAACTCAACCAAGACTGGAATGGATATGTCCGCAAAGGCATTGTCTGGGCATTGGGCAACTGTCGCGATCGCCGTTCGTTGGAACCCTTGATCCTATCCCTCAAAACCGACATCTCAGCCGTGCGGCTCTGGGCAGCTAGTGCCCTAGCCCAAATGTCAGAGGTGAGCTATGACGCCATTATTAGTGCAATTCCTCCGCTGATTGAGGCATTGCGTCAAGATCCGATTGCCGCTGTTCGCAGCAACTGTGCCTGGTCGGTTGGGCAACTGTGTCGAGAACTGCCGTCTAATGTCGTCTATGCAACGGCGATCGATGCCCTCATTGAAGCATTTGCCGAAGATGAAGAGATGGGAGTGCGCGAAGATGCCAAACTCTCTATGTTGAAAGTGGGCGACCCTCGTGGCTTGCAGGTCATTGAAGAAATTGAGCAAGAAGGCTTGATGTAACGCGTTAGCGGTCAGACAAAGCTTATTTGCCAAATGCCTCACCCCTAAAAGTCAAGGGACAAGGCAAAACCGCTCAAAAACTAAAGCTAAATTCATCCACCGTCATCTGACCATCAAAGGAATAAAACCGGATGCGGTGGATATTTTCACCACTCAAAGTTAGTTGTACGTTGGGTGGCACTTTAGCCCCAGCAACAGCCAGGTTTGCAGCCGAGCTTTTAGTTTGAGCCACAGGTTGATTGTTGTGATCAAAGGCCGCTAACACAGCACAACGAGAACTCGTGACAAACCCACCCACAAACCGCACTGGCTTCAAAAAAGTTGCCTCTAACCAACCGCTTCTAGGAGCACCAATCAATACCTTTGTGCCAGAACGAGTCGGATAAGCCGGATTAGAAGGCGTCAACGCCACGGCATTGGTAAAAGTTACTCCCAAATCTTTGAATTGATCGTGAACCACCTCAAAGGATTCTAGATCTTCCATATCTAGCCGAACACAGGTCGGCAATGGGCGAGTTGCCAATTCAGCCCCACACTCATCCACAGGTTGCACCAGGAATGGCGTGGAAGTAGGAGCTTCTGCAAACTTGACCTCAGACAATTGAGGCTGATTTGAGACTAGCGTGTGTTCAAGTTTTTGCTGATGTAACTTCGTCATAGATCCCCCAAGCATGCTTCTCTTAGCTGATTGGCTTATTAAGACTCGCCACCCGCTGCACAATCAGCATCATGTGCTTAATTATACAGAACTGGGTTAATTTACGTAGTTGTAAAGTCTTAGTTTATAAAGCACTACCCACCGAAGCAGTCAAGCCAACTGAGCATCCGGACATTTTTGGGAAAAGTTTTCCCAATCAGTGCAAAGACAACCACAGGTGTAGAACATTAAAAAACCGTCAGACGCTGTATTTTGATCAGTGGCGATCGCAACTCCGCCCTCGACGTGAGGTCAATGCTGACCAACTGCAATAGATTAATCAACACGCAATGTCGATGCTATCCCTGAAAAGTAAATCAACTCACCCTGTTTTTCTGCGTGCGGGGTCTAGCCCCTCATTCGTATTATCCCTGATTTGCCTGAACTCAGGCGTCCACAATGCACCCTTTCTCGAAAATCTACCCGGATGGAGTTTTGGGTTAATGAAGCATTTTCCAGGATTAACCTGAACTTGGGAAAAAATACTTCACCAAAACTTTAACTTAACGACACCCTAGTTCATTATTCCTTTACAGTTTTTATTATGTTGCAATCTCTCCATTTAGGCTAGGGATTGTTTAGAGAATCTAGGATTTACTATGTTGCAACCTGCTGGTTTATGCAGTCGCTCTATTTCCACGAGTTTGGGAAAGATGGTGTATTACACCGCTGAAGCGGCTCCCTGGGAAGAAAACCCAGATATGACTGCCCCACACACCCTGGTATTTCTCCACGGCTTTGGGGGCGGCTCATCTGCTTATGAGTGGTCAAAGGTCTATCCGGCGTTTGCCAGTGAATACCGCATCCTGGCACCCGATCTGATCGGGTGGGGGCAGTCAGACCATCCTGCGCGAAATTACCAGATCGACGACTATCTCACGACGATTCGTGAGTTTTTAGAAGCTACCTGCAATCAAGCTGTGACAGTCGTTGCCTCATCGTTAACCGCTGCCTTGACCATTCGAGTGGCGATCGCCCATCCTCAGCTCTTTCGAGCCTTGATTTTGACAACCCCATCCGGTCTATCTGATTTTGGGAATGACTACACGCGCAGCTTTTTTGCTCAGTTGGTCAGCACTCCAGTGCTAGATCGGTTGCTTTATAAAGCAGGCATCGCGACCGAATTTGGAATTCGCAACTTTCTGGAACAGCGGCAGTTTGCCCAAGCAAACCGAATTTCTCAGGAAATTGTAGAGGCGTACCTCACATCTGCCCTACAACCCAATGCAGACTATAGTGCTCTATCGTTTGTTAGAGGAGATTTGTGTTTTGATTTAGCACAGCACATTACACAATTGACCGTTCCCACGGGCATAATTTGGGGACAACAATCGCAATTTACAGGTCCTGATATCGGACGTCGTCTAGCCGCTATGAATCCTCAAGCGGTGAGGTTCCTAGAGGTGCTCGATGACGTTGGACTCACTCCTCAACTAGAACTACCTGCTGTGACGATTGGATTGATCCGGAAGTTCCTGAAAGCCTTTAATAGCTAACTAGGGACTTTTGCTCTAGCAGGAAAATTATTTTGAGTTGCTCTCTATTCAAACTTTAATTTAGAGAAATATTCAGAGGAATCAGTAGGTTGATGTCATTCACTCTAAGATGCATTTCAACTCCCATTCGACTCGCTCCAAGACAAGCCGCTCAACGCTCTAAATCTCTCTCAAAGCGGGTTGAGCGGAGTCGAAACCCGAATTCTGAATTGAGTTTGATGAGGTTCTATTACTGAGGTTGAGTAAGCTAATGTGATTCAAGCTAGTGTGATTCAAACCAATGTGATTCAAACTAATATGATTTGCTTGGGTTAACGATGCATATCAATATTCATCCCATTACTTGGCTCCACCAAATCTCTAGGGCTGAAGAAAATTCAGTTCTGCCAGCGACCCAGAGTACTGTGAAAGACCTGATTCTAGCTAAGGTTTTTCCAGAAGAATATTTCATTGTAGACAATCACAATCAATGCATTGCTGATTGCTTTTTGAATGTCTATGATGCCAAAGATTCTATTTATATTAAGGGTCACTATTCCTATCAAGACCACAATTATATTTTGCTAGAGCATTACGACACAGCTTTTATCGATCGCTCTTGTTTTTTACTAGGAAGTGCCAATAATTACTATCACTTTGTATTTGATTGTTTACCCAGATTGCGATTTTTAAATGCTCATCATGAAAAGATATTAATCGATCGCTATGCCTTGGCCGAATCAACCTACCAACGGCAGTTTCTAGACCTATTGGGGCTTGATCTAGAGCAATTTGAAGGGCTAGAACGAGGTTTTACCTATATTTGTCGAGATTTGACTGTTTCTAGCAATCGAGTTGACACCCATTTTGGGGG
>JANRJA010000065.1:0-85793 GCA_033764315.1 Oculatellaceae cyanobacterium bins.114 | reverse complement strand
ACGAACACACTCATGGATGAACCGCTTTCGACGGTTATTAATTCGTTGGGAGAAGAAACCACAAAACTATCTAGCGATGATCCACCTTGCTTTTGCATGTATTGCTATAAGGGCAATTCAGGTTTTCGGATAGGCTCTTATAGCTGCCGTTTTTACACCGCATTCGATGCTCTGATCTGTAAAACGGCGTTTTCTGATCAAAATGGTCTTGAATCAACTGCATGACTCGATGAAGATCCAAAGGATGCACATGCTGCTGCCATTCATAAAAATCATCAGAAAACTCCGGTTCTTCATACCCCAGTATCTCTTTCCAACGGGCTGAAAAGAACACCTCATTTGTTTTAACGTTCCAATCCCAAATACCATCATTGTTACCTCGCAAAGCTAGCTTCCACCGTTCCTCGCTCTCTCGCAGAGCAGTTTCCGCTTGATTTCGATCGGTGACATCAACCCCAATTCCCCAGGCTGTCCAACCCAAAATTGGAAAGTGATCCGAAATGTTAGACCAGGCAATGCATTTGGTGCTGCCATCCTTACAGGTCATCGTCCATTCCCAATTGCGATAGTCATTTTTCTTATCTGACCATCGTTCCATCATGGTGCGCAAATAGGTCGGGTTGGGATAGAGCAACCGCATAGCATTTGGATTGCCTACCATTTCCGCGGCCGAATAGCCTGTGACTCGTTCACATTCTTGATTCCAGAGTGCAATGTTGCCGTTCCTATCAAACGCATCCAACATCACCGGCATGTTTTGCAAAATCAGCCGCAGTCGTTCTTCACTGTCTATCAGAGCTTGCTGCACCCGTTTGTACTGGGTCACATCTTGAGCAATACCCATTAGTCCTGCGACTTGCCCTTGTTGATTGCGCCAAACATTTTTGGTCGTTAAAAAGGAACGGCGATCGCCATTAATCAACAGGGTTTCTTCTAAAACATGGGCTTGTTGTGATTCTAAAACAGTGCGATCGGTGGCTAAAAACTCGGCAATGACCTCTGGTGGCAACACATCCACATCTCGTTTGCCAACGATCTCTGATGCTGGTTTACCTAAAATTTGGCTTGCTGCGGTGTTAACAACTAAATAGTTTCCCTGCAAGTCTTTTAAGAACACTGCATCTGTGGTGCCGTCTAAAATGCTAATCAGCAGGCTATGACTCTTTTGTAGCGATCGCCAACCGTTGTACATCAAAACATACAGCAGCCCACTTGTAACAACAATAAACAACCACCCCTTGATAGTTTGAGCCTGGGTTAAAGACCTGCTTTCCCTAAACCATAACTCTAGTAAACGGTCAGAAAATAAAATCCACACGCTACTGAAAAAAGCGTAGATCAAGATAATCCGACTCTTTAAAGAGGCAGAAGAAAAACGTTGAAGTTGCATGGTTAACCCTCCTAGAAGTAGGCAGGCAATCCATGAATGGGGCAATAGAGTGCTGCTACATGGCAGTAGCCTAGCACTCCAGCCAAAATAGAGCGCGGAAATTCAACGTTTGTTTGACATTGTTGACGTTGTTGTTATTTCCTTCTTAGGCTTTTAAGAATAGAGCTTGTTCAGCTTGCCGCCGTTGGGTCAATTTAGACAGCGATATCCCCCCTGCTTTGTCCCATTGCAGAAATTGCTCAGCAGCGGCTTGATAGTTGCCCTGGTTGAGTCGTTTCAACAAGGTAGACGCCATAAATGCAGCACTACCCACATTAAACACAAAACTGACAAGGGCACTAAACTGGTTATTCGTTAAGGGAACCTTCACGACTTTTCTAACAACCCTCTCAAACTGCTCTAAATCTTTTAATAGTCTTGCTTCGGCTTGTTTTGCGGTTAGTTTTTGCCCAGGTCTGACTCCAACGGTTGACCCATAACCAATCGTCAGCACTCCCGCAGGACATCGTCCGGCTTCTAGTCTCAACCGTTCATAGGTTTTGATAATGGTCAGTGCTTGAGCGTTGACACGCGGTAAGTTAGGAGTCTTGACGACACGTCGGGAAAGGGGAGTTTTAGAGCGAGACGCCATTAAGGATGGGGGCAGTGGTGGCACCGGACGAGGTAACGGGGAGGCGAGTGACGCAGCAACGGCCCCCGTCGTCACTAACTCTCGTTGAGGTAAAGGAGCTTGCAAGAGCGATCGCGCCATTGTAGCGGTCAACCCAAAACCAGAGAGTTGGTGAGCCTGTTTAAAGTGGCTAAAGGCATAGTGGGTTTGTCGATTCCAAACTCCGTTAACAACACCAGGATTAAACCCTAAGCGATGGAGATGACGCTGAATATCTTGAATTAACTCTCGATCGGTTTGAACGCTAGACAATTGGTAATCGACCCGATTAGCGATAAAAGTCTGAAGGTTCATGGTTATCCCTAGTGGCGGTCTTGGCTACCGTTTTTACTCCGCCTGTCACTTATTAAAGTTCCCTAACTTTTGTAAGAGGTAACGGTGCAATGAATGAAGCTTTTATGAGCTGAAGATGGGTGCATCTGGTTTCACCACTCTAGCATTTATGTGATTGCACTGAATTGCTCTGATGTGAGAGTTATGTTTTGTCACATACCTGATTCAGGGTTTTTATTGAACACACCATCAAGATGCTGAATAGGGTGATTTAGAACGAAGCATGTATGGCAATTTGGACAACAATTGCATTAACTATTTCACTCACTATTAGCGGTAGCAATGCTGATCTGATTCACTGAGTTACTCGGTCTAAATTCAATTTTTAGCGATCGCAACCCCCTAAAAAAGAGTCTCTTTTAACTAGTTTTAGCATCACTCTTTAACAGGCGCAGCGTAGCTTTTACCCAGCACTTAGTATTTTCCATCGTTCTACGTCCAGTTCTCAGTTATTGATTTTGAACTGAATAAAACGTTAAGAGTAAATTCAATGCTTAAGAAGATAGCCTCTTTTAGGGTGTGGGAATTATAGGTGAAGTCAATCAATTTTTCAGGGTGTGGCTATGAGAACACATAATGGGTCTACCGTTACAAAAACGGTTCAATTTTTGCTGACCAATAGTTCTAAATTGATCAATGGCTACACACTAGCTGAAATGGCAGTTGTTATCAGTATTGTTAGCATTTTAGCGGCGATCGCAATCCCCAGTTGGTTAGCCTTTATGAACACTCGTAATCTCAATGCAGCTCAAGGTCAAATTTATCAGGTCTTATCTCAGACGCAAAGTGAAGCAGCACGATTACACATGGATCGCAGAGCTAGCTTTCGAGAGAACAATGGAGTCGTTCAATGGGCAATTCACAGTACTACCAGTGCTCCTTTACCCACAGAGTGGCAAGTTCTCTCTTCAAAGGTTCGCATCGATTCGATAGAAACCACCCTAGCTAATGTTGGGGGTGTTTATCAGGTGCGGTTTGATCAATGGGGCAACGTTGAAGGACAACTGGGCAGATTGACTGTCATGGGTAACGTTGGAGGACGAGCACGACGGTGTGTTATTGTGTCTACTTTGTTAGGGGCGATGCGGCGTGGTAGCGATCGCAATACGCCTCAAGATGGTCGATATTGTTATTGAACAGAAGAGTCGCGATTAATGGCGGCTCTTCTGTTTCTATCTCTAACCCAGGCAAATGCCTAAACCCCTTGCCGTTTTAACCAGTGTGCCATTGGGGTCAACGGTGCTGTATTGCGAGATAGCATCTAAAATGGGCACACTTGTGACTTGCCGATTTTGCCACGTCACCATATGGTCATATTTGCCTGCTGCAATTAGGTCAACAGCTGCGACTCCAAAGGCACTGCCCAGTAAGCGATCTAATGGGGATGGAATGCCGCCCCGTTGTACATGGCCTAAAACAGTGACTCGGGTTTCGGCACCACTACAGGCAGAGATTTGATCAGAGAGATATTGACCAATTCCCCCTAAGCGGCATTGCCCCAGACGATTGGTGTTCATCACAGATTCACCCGACTCCGTGCGAACGGCTTCAGCCACAACCATGAGGGTAAAATTTTGCCCGCGTTCTTGTCGTTTGGCAATCTTGTCACAGATATTGGCGATCGTATAGGGAATTTCGGGAATGAGAATCACATGGGCACCTCCGGCAATGCCTGCACTCAGGGCAATATGTCCGGCATCGCGCCCCATCACTTCTAAAATCATGACTCGGCTGTGACTGGCAGCCGTAAAGTGGAGGCGATCGAGGGCTTCTGTGGCAATGTTGACAGCGGTATCAAAGCCAATTGATCGCTCAGTAATGGCGACATCATTGTCGATGGTTTTGGGAATACCCACAAAGTTGATGTTGCCCTGTTGAGCAATCTTGCGTAAAATCGCCAGACTGCCATCTCCGCCAATGCCAATCAACGCATCTAAACCCAGTTGATGGTAGTGGTCAATAATCTCTTGAGAGCGATCGCACATCGTGCCATCAGGCATCGGAAACGCAAATGGATCTCCCTTATTAGTTGTTCCTAAAATAGTTCCACCGACCGTTAGCAGCGAATCAACAGACGCGATATCTAACATCACCACTTCGGCAGGATGGTTCATCAAGCCCTGTGTAGCGCGGCAAATGCCTAACACTTCCCAATCATAGGTGCCTGTTGCTCGATAGACGACGGCTCGAATCACTGCATTCAAGCCTGCACAGTCTCCCCCACTGGTCAAAATGCCAATCCGTTTATGCTCACCCATATTTCTCAATACCTTGCTGGGTTTGGCTCATTTTATACAAAAGCGGTAATCAATATGGCGTTGCTTAGCCGAATGCAATACACCGTTAACTGTTTGTAATTTCTCTTACAAACAGCGCAATATGAGCTTTTTGCGAGGGTTTCAGAAATTGGACGCTAGATTCAACAACGCCAGAAATTCAATTTGAAGAGATGAAGCGTGAGTATTTGTGGCTTGACTGAGGTTTGCTGAACGTCTGAGTTTTACCAAACGTCTGAACGGGAATAGGGAATGGGATTATGGTCGAGTGTTATTTTTTAGATAAGCCACTAAGCGATCGCCTGCCGTAGTGATGTGATGTTGCAGAATCGCGATCGCCTCTTCTACATTTTGGTGTTGGCACGCTGCTAGCAGTTGATAGTGTTCTTTTTGAGAAAATTCTAGATAGTTATTATTAGCGAGTTGGAGTCGCACATAGCGATCGCCATTGATGTGTAGCGTTTTAATGAGAGTGAGCAGTCGAGGTCGTTGTGCTGGGGCGTAGAGAGTTTCATGAAACTGCCAATTGAGTTCTGCCCATCGCGCTACATCAGTGACCTGATCGGTCGCGACTAAAATCGTGTTTGCTTGATGCAGAATGGGTTCAGTGAGATGGGAGATGGCAAGCTTTAAGGCGGTCGTTTCTAACGCAACTCGGATCTCAAAAATTTCTTGAACCTCAGCAGGGGTTAAGGTTGTCACTGTTGCCCCTCGATTAGGATGAAAGGTGACTAACCCCTCCGCCTCTAATTGACGCAGTGCCTCTCGCACCGGAATACGACTAACCCCAAATTTAGACGCAATTTCATCTTGTCGGAGGGATTGCCCTTCGGCAAAAATGCCGTGGGTAATTGCTTGCCGCAACGCATTGGCAATCAGGTCAGGGGTACTGCGTTGCTGTTGCAACACATCGGCAGCTAGATCATTTAAGTTCATATTGGATATTGTATACAAAAAAATCGTATACAATATCCAATAGTGAATGCATTTTCTTTAGGAGATGGCTATGGGTATTCGATCCCAACCCGATCAGATCATTATTTTTGACACCACATTGCGCGACGGTGAACAGTCACCCGGAGCAACCCTAAACGTGGAAGAAAAACTGGCGATCGCCCAACAGCTAGCCCTTCTAGGAGTAAACGTGATTGAGGCAGGGTTTGCGGTGTCGAGTCCTGGTGATTTTGAAGCCGTTCGGATCATTGCCGAAACAGTCGGTAAACCCGATGGGCCGATCATTTGCAGCTTGGCACGTGCTGTGCGCCAAGATATTCAAGCGGCAGCTGAGGCATTGAAACCAGCAGCACGTTCTCGGATTCACGTGTTTATCTCAACGTCAGACATTCACCTCAACTACCAGTTGCGCAAGTCGCGGGATGAGGTGTTGGCGATCGTTGAAGAAATGGTGGCCTATGCCAAAAGCTTTGTGGATGATGTTGAGTTCTCGCCAATGGATGCCACCCGCTCAGATTTACCCTATCTCTATCAAGTGCTGGAACGAGCGATCGCCGCTGGAGCCACGACCATCAATATCCCTGATACGGTTGGGTATCGCACACCTAAAGAAGTAGGAGCATTGTTTGATGGCATTCGGCAAAATGTGCCCAATATCGATCAGGTGATTCTCTCAGTTCACACCCAAAATGATCTGGGGCTGGCGACCGCCAACGCTTTGGCAGCGATCGAGCATGGGGCACGGCAGGTGGAATGCACCATTAACGGCATTGGTGAGCGGGCAGGCAATACGGCTCTAGAGGAGATTGTGATGGCGTTGGAGGTGCGTCGGGCTTACTTCAACTCTTATTTAGGAAGAGCAGAAGAGTCAGAGGCTCCGATTACAAACATCAATACGCAGGAGATCTATAAAGCATCGCGGATGGTGTCTCAATTGACGGGCATGTTGGTGCAACCCAATAAGGCGATCGTGGGCAGTAATGCCTTTGCTCACGAATCGGGAATTCACCAGGATGGGGTATTAAAGCACCGCGAAACCTATGAAATTATGGATGCTGCCTCCATTGGTTTGGCTGAAAATCAGATTGTGTTGGGCAAGCACTCTGGACGCAATGCCTTTCGCACTCGCCTGCAAGAATTGGGATTTGAGTTGAGCGAAGACGACTTGAATCGCGCGTTTCACCGTTTTAAGGAAATCGCTGACAAGAAGAAGGAGATCTCCGATTGGGATCTGGAGGCGATCGTGCGGGATGAGACACAAATTCAAATCGAGAACGGCTTTCAGCTTGAGCATGTGCAAGTCACGTGTGGCGATTGCACTTGTCCCACGGCAACCATCACGCTGGTCATGCCGGGTGGCGACATCCAAACGGATGCCGCTGTGGGAACGGGTCCCGTAGATGCTGTTTATCGGGCAATCAATCGATTGGCACAAGTGCCGAATGAATTAGAAGAGTTCTCAGTGCAAGCGGTGACAGGGGGAATTGATGCCCTTGGAGTGGTAACCGTGCGAGTGCGTCAGGGCGATCGCACCTTTTGGGGGCAAGCTTCCGACACTGACATCATTGTTGCTTCTGCCTATGCTTACATGAATGCGCTAAATCGGCTCTATCGTCATTTAAGCATTATGCAGTCAGAGGAGAAGGTGTTAGCAGGAGGATAGATCCTCGGCTTCTGTGTAAACCCCTTCCCGTTTGTGGATGTTTGACATTAGAAGCCGGGGATCTCACAAGAGCGATAGAGTATAAAAAACGTTGTGGTGAGTTCTCCTATGTTTTCAGCAAAACCCTACGTTGAACAGACTGATCCCCCGCGATCGCCCAGAGAAACGCTGCCAACCATGTATGATCTTCCCAGTGAAGATCCCAACGAACCTGGTTTGCCTGACGAATATCACTACCTGCAACCACAGCTCCTCAGCGCAACGTTTCGGCTGAGTGACTATGCCACTGATGAGGTTTTTACCGCCGGAGATTTAAACATCTACTATGACGTGCGTCACCCGTTGTGGCACAAACGCCCTGATTGGTTTGCCGTGGTGGGTATTCCCCGTCTGTATGATCAGCAAGACTTGCGCCTCAGCTATGTAATGTGGCAAGAAGGGGTCAGTCCTACCGTAGTTGTGGAACTCCTCTCTCCGGGTACAGAGGACGAAGATTTAGGTAGAACTGAACGAGAAACGAACTCTCGTCCGCCGACCAAATGGGACGTCTACGAGCAGATCTTGCGGGTGCCCTACTATGTGGTATTCAACCGATATACCGACCGATTGCAAGCTTTCACGCTGGTTGCAGGTCAATATCAGGAACTCGATTTGCCAGAACCCCGGATTTGGATGCCGATGCTCAATTTGGGTTTAGGGCTATGGCACGGTGAACAACGCGGCATCACTCGCCAGTGGTTGCGCTGGTATGATGCTGAGGGCAACTGGATTCCGACGGAAGCGGAGCAGGTTGAGCAGGAACGACAGCAGCGGCAACAGGCACAGCAGCAAGCAGAACAGGAACGGCAACAACGGCAACAGGCGCAACAGCGAGCAGACCAATTGGCTGAACGATTGCGATCGCTAGGAGTTGATCCAGATGCAGTTGATTAGCTGTAGAGGGTTGGTGGTATTGAGCTGTTTAGCACTACTTACACTTTGACTTTGTGATCATTACTTTGTGGTCATCGTGTAGACTCCATCCCAATTAGCAGGGGGTGGAGTTTGTAAGTATTTGTGCGATCGCTCCAGGTGAACGGCGATCGCCTGGTCATTAGTCCGAATCCGCTGTGCTTTTTCAAAATAGTGAACCGCTTTGTGGAAGTCTGTTTCGCTGTAGGCGGCGCGTCCAGCCGCATAGAAGTCCAGAAACTCATGAGTATCAGCGTCTAATAGAGTCTGGCGATCGCCCACTAGTTCATAAACACTGATGGGTTTCATCTTGCCTTTAACCCGAATGCGATCAAGTTCTCGCACCCAAACGCGATCGCGGCAAAACTGATAGGTGTACTCACTCAAAATGATGTCACAGCCATATTCTTTAGTGACACCCTCTAAGCGAGAGCTGATATCGACCCCATCGCCAATCACGGTATAATCCATCCGTTTTTGGGAGCCAATATTGCCAGAAACCACCTCTCCAGAGCTAATCCCAATCCCAATGCGAATAATGGGTTTGTCGGGGGTGCCGCGATCGCGGTTAAACTCCACTAACCGTTGTCGCATATCCAGTGCTGATTGTACCGCCATCCAACCATGATTTTCGAGCGGCAGAGGTGCACCAAATACCGCCATTAAAGCATCACCGATAAACTTGTCGAGCGTGCCCTCATAGGTAAAGACTGCCTCTACCATCGTCTCAAAATAATCATTTAGCAATGCCACCACTTGAGCCGCTTCCATCCGCTCGGTCAGAGCCGTGTACCCACGAATATCAGAGAACAAAATGGTGACTTCTTTACGTTCGCCCACCATTAGGGCATCTTCGCCCAGTGCCATGACTCGCTCAGCCACCCCCGGAGTCATATAGCGATACATGGTGGTTTTCATCCGTTTTTCTTGGCTGATATCCTCCAGCACTACCAATCCCCCCCGCACTCCGCCTTCGGGGTTGGTCAACGGGTTTACCGTCAGATTAATGCTGCGTTCCATCTCCCGCACGTCGCTTGCATCAACCAGCACAGGATTTTTACTGTCATTCCACAAGATGTAGCGATTGGGCTGGGTGCGATCGCTCACAGCCAGACTACACTCGGTACTATCAGGGTTAGGACGATACAGCCCAATCGTCAAGCTCTGCTCAGGAACGTAATGCTTTGCTGCTAAGTTGAGGCTGTCTTCTAGCCGAAATTGCAAGTTCTCGACGGGCACGACATCCCACACTTTGCGCCCAATTAACTGCTGCGTCCAAAACTCAGCTTGTTCTCGCCCCCCTTCTCTAGGCATTGAGCAACCCAATAGTTCCAACGCGGCATCATTAATGGTGACAATTTGCCCCTGCATATCAGTTGAAATCACAGCATCCGACAAGCTTTGCAGAATATCCTTCTGATACTGCTTTTCCAGCAGCACGCTTTCAAATAACTGGGCATTCTCCAAGGCAATCCCGGCTTGAATGTTAAACGCCCGCATAAACTCTTCATCAGAGCTAGTGAAACTGCCTTGATATTTGTTGATGAGCTGAGTCACCCCAATCAACGTTCCAGCAGAGTTATACACGGGCATACACAGAATATTGCGGGTATTGTATCCGGTACGCTTGTCGGTGTTGGGGTCAAAGCGTGGGTCTTCGTAAGCATTGGGAATATTCAGGATTTGCCCAGTCGAGGCAACAAATCCAGCAATGCCCTTATCAGCGGGAATCCGAATTTCCATTGGGGTGCCATCGGCAGCAGCGACCTTAGACCAGAGTTCATGCCTCTCACGGTCACGCAAAAACAGAGTGCTGCGATCGGCTTGCATCAAGTTGCGAGCTTCATCCATCACCAAGCGCAGGGTTTGTTCAAGATTAAGACTTTGCGCCAGACAGGAGGTTGCTTTCAACAAAGCTGCCACGCCTCGCTGGTTACGAGCGGCAACATAAAAGGAATTACAACTTTCGAGAATGATACCCATCGAGTTGGCAAATTCTCGAAACTGCTGCTCATCCTCTTCATCAAAAGGTAGCCCCCCAGCTTTGTTAAGCAGTTGCACCACGGCAACAACCCGATTTTTAGTACTAAAAATGGGCATACAAAGGATGTTGTGTGTGTGATATCCCGTTTCTACATCAACATCTGGGTTAAACAACTCATGGCTGTAGGCATCAGGAATATTGAGATATTCCCCTGTCGTAGCGACATGTCCGGCAATGCCCATCGTCATGGGTAGGCGAATCTCAACCTGCTTTTCTCCTTCGCCTTGAGCCACCTTAGACCAGAGCAGTTCTTTCTCTTCATCCACTAAAAAAATCGTCGTGCGATCGGCTTGTAAAATCTGACCAATCTTTAAAGTAAACGCCTGCAAGATTTGCTCCAGCATCGTCTCCAGGGCTTCGTTGTTGATCATTTCGATCGCCCGGAGAAAATGCTCAAACTCTCGTGTAATCTGATCGAGCAGACTAACAAACTGGGGAACTGGCAAATCTTGAACGCGATGCGTTAGGTCACTTCTGCGATCGCCCAGTGAGAGAGTCGCCAACATGCTATTGGAGGAGGGGGTCATGGTTGTATATGAAGGAGTTCAGTAACAGCCCACGATTGGGTAGATGAATGAAACACACTAGCCAACGAACAACGGAGCACCCATTACTTCTGTAGTACATCGCAGCTCTGGTGTAACTACAGTCCACGATAAACAAATTGACCGGAAATTGCACAGGCTACGATCGATCCACACCGAACCGTGTCATTCTAATACCTGCCAACATTGTGTCATTGCCAGGGAGAAGGAGGCAACTCCTGGTTGAGATTGACTCAAATAAGTATCTCTTGAGACAAGAGGCAATCTATCAAGACTTTTTTGTAGAAGTTATCCTTGAGAGAGAATTCTGCCTCTGTAGCTATTGGGACATGTCGAAACAGGATTACCAATGGAAGCGGTTTTGGTGCCCTCGGTCAGGCAATATAAACCTGGCTGATGGTGGCTATCTCTCTGATCCAGACGCAGAATTGGGCAAGACGTATAATCCAGATTTGGTTAGTTTAGAGGCGATCGCCGATGTTCCATGCTTAGTTCTTCTAGGTGAGGCAGGTATGGGCAAGACAACAGCTATAGAGGCTGCTCATAAACAAGTTTGTGAACAAACTAAGAATTTAGAGGATGTCTGCTTACCTTTGTTTAGATTGGGTGATTATGGCTCAGATACAGACCTATGCACTGCAATCTTCCGGAGTAATGCTTTTCAGGAATGGCTTTCAGGAACTCATAAACTGTACTTGTTCCTAGATAGCTTGGACGAAGGGTTACTTTCAATCAAAATTTTGGTCAGAATTCTAAAGCGTGAAATCAATAATTTACCCTGCGATCGCCTTTATTTTAGGCTCACCTGCCGAACCGCAGAATGGGCGTCTAGTTTAGAGGAGAAACTGATAGAAAAATGGGGAAAAGATAGCGTTAGAGTTTACACATTAGCACCTCTACGTCGTCAAGATGTGATTGAAGCTGCAAGCAAAAGCAACATTATTGATGTTGATCATTTCTTGCGAGCAATATCTGATAGGAATGCAGTGCCTCTTGCTATTAAACCTATTACGCTTCAGTTTCTTATAGATATTTATATCGAGGAAGGGAAGTTGCCATCCTCTCAAATTGAGTTATACAAAAAGGGATGTCTACAACTTTGTGAGGAATTAAACTCAGATCGTCGTGAAGCAGGAGAGAAAGGCAAACTATCGTCCAAGAAAAGGATACTTATAGCAGGTCGAATTGCTGCTGTAATGATATTTTGTAGGCGATCTGCTGTTTGGACAAGCCCAGAACACGGAAAAGCGAATGGCTCTGATATTTCAATTCAAGATCTGTGTATAGGTCAAGAACAGGCTGATAACCAAGCGTTTGATTTAGAAGAAGATTACATAAGAGAAGTCTTTAAAGTAACAGGCTTATTTTCTGACCAGGAATGCAATCAACGAATAGATTTTAGTCACAGAACCTACGCTGAATTTCTAGCTTCCTGGTATTTGAAGCAACACAACATACCTTTAGAAAAGATAACAAAATTACTCTTTTCATCCGAAGATCCAGACCATAAGCTGATTCCTCAACTTCATGAAACGGCTGCATGGCTGGCTAGCATGAGATTAGATGTTCTTCAAGAGATCATCAAAACTGATCCAGATGTGCTGTTACAAACTGATGTGCCGACTGATCCAGAGATTAGATCATCAATTGTCGATAACTTATTGACACAGTATGAGGAAGGGAAACTGTTTGACCGGGATAGAAATAACTATCGGTACTACGCGAAGCTTAAGCACCCTGGATTAGTTGAGCAATTACGTCCTTATATCTGCAATTCAAACAAGCAGGAGGATGCACGAGATCTGGCGATCGATATTGCCGAAGTCTGTGAAGTTTCTGAGCTTCAGGATGAGTTAGCCCAACTCACTCTTGACTCAACACAGTCAATTTATTTGAGAGTGAGCGCAGCCAAAGCAATTTGTTCAGTTGGTGATGCAAGTACAAGATTAAAGCTAAAGCCTCTTGCAATTGAACAATTACCAGAGGATGAGGATGATGAACTTAAAGGATATGCTCTTCAGGCACTTTGGTCAGACTGTTTGACAGCCGAGGAACTGTTTCAAAATTTAACTCCACCTAAGAGGAGAAAATTTTTTGGAGGATATCGATTTTTCCTCAATTATAAGATTGTTCCACAACTTCAATCACATGATTTAATAGTTGCCCTTAATTGGCTTAACCCTCAAGGTGTTAGATGCTTTGGACATCCATTTGAGGAGCTTGGAGATGCGATTCTTCTTAAAGCATGGGAAAACTTTGATTTACCTGGAGTAGCAGAACATTTCACTCAAGTAGCTCTAGTCCAGTGGAGGGAGCATCAGAGAATCATTACTCATGATAGTAAGCTACAAGAGCAATTTGCTTCATCGCTTTTACACGATAGTAGAAAACGCCATACCTTGATTGAGCAAGCAGTTTTGAGTGTTTTAAGAACAGAGGAAGACTCGGACTTTCTATTAAGCTCCCTAACAGAAAAAATTTTAGTTTCAGAAGATATTTTTTGGCTGCTTGAAAAACTTCAAACTTCTAATCGTGAGAAGGTTCAGAAATTTTGGGCTCAACTGATTCAATGGAACTTTAATCGTCAGGATATAAAGCAAATAGATGCAGTTATCGTAGCTGCACAGACTAATGGTATTTTGCAAGAAATCTTTGCACCTTACTTTACACCTATTGAGCTAGATTCAGCTAAAGCTAATAAATTGAAAGCTGATTATCTCAAAATACAAGAAATGCAGAATTGTAGGCAAAATCCTCCCTTATTAGATCCCCTACCAAAAGAAAGAGTTCTTCAGCTTTTAGAAAAGTTAGAAGCTGGAGATTTGTCTGCATGGTGGCAGCTTAATATGGAAATGGTTCTCAAACCCAGAAGTCAACGTTATGATAACGAATTTGAATTAGACCTCACTCAACTTCCTGGATGGCAAGAAGCAGATGAGGCTACTCAAGAAAGAATTATTGAAGGCGCGAAGAGGTATATTCAGCAACAAGATCATATAGGTTATGACTGGATAAGAACAAACACCTTCAATAGAGCTGCACTGGCAGGTTGTAGAGCCTTACAGCTACTTCTAAAGAAAAGTTGTGATTTCTTAGAAAATCTTCCATCTGAAAAATGGAAAATTTGGGCACCTGTCGTTGTTGCTGCTTCCAATAGTAATCAACATAAAGCTTCTTATTTAAAATTAGTCAGGTGTATTTATCTAAATGCTCCCGAAGAATCTATTAGAACGTTAATAGAACTCATTGACAAAGAGAACCAGCAGCACAGCCATATATCTGTGATTAACCGCTTTGAGAGATGTTGGGATAAAAAACTAAACTTAGTCTTGCTAGAAAAAGTTAAAAGTTCTGAACTAAAACCTAATTGTGTTGGGCAGCTACTCGAAACACTGTTGAAGAAAGAATCATCTGAAGCTAAAGATTTTACCAAATCCCTAATTTCTTATCCATTGCCATTGGTTGACAGTGAGCGTAAAAAAGTTTTGATTGCTTTTAGATTATTGCTTGAGAACTCAGATCCATGTAGTTGGTCACTTATCTGGTCATTGATTCAAGAAGATACGTCATTTGGGCGTGAAGTTCTTGAATCGGCTTCCTACCGTTATTCCCACTGGATTCAGTTGAATCTGACTGAAAAACAATTAGCTGACTTATATGTTTGGCTAGTACACCAATATCCTTACGAAGAAGATCTCGATCACAGTAATGAGGTGCTTGCCTACGATGTAACAGCTAGAGATTGTATAGCTAGAATGAGGGACAGCGTCTTATCGCAATTGAAGCAGAAAGGAACTCTACAAGCATGTACTGAAATTCAACGTCTTATTCAAGAATTACCAAATCTTGTTTGGCTTGGAAGAACGTTGATTGATGCTCAGGCAAATATGCGCCGTAAAACTTGGCAACCTCAAACACCAGAAGAATTTCTTCAGTTTGTTCTTAATAAAGACAAACGACTTGTTCAAAATGGTCAACATCTACTTGAAGTGCTAATTGAATCTCTTGAGCATCTTGAGTTGGAGATTCAAGGGGAAACTCCTGCTGTCAGAGATTTATGGGATAAGTCAGGCAAGAACTCTTTTAGACCCTTAGATGAAAATGCATTTTCAGATTATGTGAAGCGATTTCTTGATAGAGATCTAAAATCACGAGGAATTATTGTTAATCGCGAAGTGGAATTAAGGCGTAGTTACGGAGGTAATTCAGGAGAACGGACAGATATTCATGTCGATGCTGTTCTAAAACACCCAAACGGTGAAGCGTACGATTCGATAACTGCCATTATCGAAATCAAAGGTTGTTGGCATAGTGAAGTTCAAACCGCAATGCAAACTCAACTTGTTGAACGCTACTTAGCAGATAATGCTTGCCCGTATGGATTGTATTTAGTTGGATGGTTTACCTGTCAGCAGTGGGACAACAACGATTCAAGAAGAAACCAAGTACCCAGGATGACACTACCTGAAGCTAGAACACAATTTAATAATCAAGCTGAAGAGTTATCTTCATCTGGCAATGTGGTACGTGCGTATGTGCTCAACACAGCTTTGCGATAAAAACAGGGAGAATTTTATGCAAATCACGATCGACCTACCACCAGATCTGGAGCAAGACTTGATCCGTCAAGCGACGCAATCCAAGGTTCCATTACAAACCTTGATTCTGCAAGCCTTACGTCGAATAGTTCAAACGTCATCTCTTGACAATGCTCAATGGTCGGAGACTATCTTGTCTTATGAAGGCATTCCTGACTTTCCGGCATTTGAGTCTTACCGGGAGGAACTGTTGTCACCTCGCGAACCGGAACTCTTCTAATGCAATATCTCCTCGATACTTGCGTCATCAGCGATTTCATTAAAGGTGAACCAGGAACTCTAGCCAGACTCAAGCAAACGCCACCCGCTGATATTGCTGTCTCAGTCGTTACCGTCATGGAGTTGCGATACGGTTTGGCACTCAATCCGCAACGCGCCCAAAAAATTGAACCCACGATCGCCAGCCTTCTTTCTTCCATCACGATTCTTCGGTTTAGTGGTTTAGAAGCAGAACAAGCCGCTCAAATTCGTGTCATTCTCAAAGCCCAAGGACAGCCGATCGGTGCTTATGATGTGTTGATCGCTGCTACTGCACTCCAACATCAGCTCGTTATGGTAACTGCCAACCAACGAGAATTTGATCGAGTTCCTGGTTTGCAAACCGAAAATTGGCGACAGCCCTAGAAAACTTAGGACTGTTGTAATTTACTCGATTGCTTGACGATAGGCGTTGTATAGCCGCTTTGTATAGTTCTCCATGCTAAAGAACTCCGCATTCTTGCGAGCATTGATCGACAGTTGTTGACGCAATTCGCGATCGCCCAACAGTTGCTCAATCTTGGCTTTAATGTCAGCCACATCGTAGGGGTCAACATATAACGCCCCACTGCCACACACTTCAGGTAACGATGAGACTTGCGATGTCACGACTGGACAACCAAACGTCATTGCCTCAACTGGAGGCAGCCCAAACCCTTCATACAACGATGGAAAGACAAAGCAATAGGCTCCGCGATAGAGATAGCGCAAACTATTCGTTGAAACATACTCCAACATCTTCACCTGACGCTTGGAGTCTTTATCAAAAAGGTATTGCATCTTGCCCAATTCTTCTTCCCAAGACCAGGCTTTTTTACCTACAACTACGAGCGGCATATCGGTGTCAATCGTGGCATAAGCCTCCAACAATCGTCCTAAGTTTTTCTTAGGTTCGATCGCCCCAACAAATAAAATGTATCCCTCAGGGGCAAGCTTAAATCGTTGCAAAAATTCCTCAGTTTTCTCTTCTTCTTCAGGTGTAAATGGCTCCAACACCGGAGGTTGATAGGTCACGACAATCTTATCGGGATCCGTATCAAAATACGTCAACAAATCTCGCTTGGTATGCTCTGAAACCGAGATAATGACAGCCGAATCTTTTAACGCAGATTGCGTCTTGAAATAGAAAACCTCTTTATCATCCAGTGTTGTGTAAGGTAAGCGCAGTGGAATCAAATCATGCATTGTTGTAATTTTTTTAGCTCCTCGCACTTGAATTGGCAGAGGATACGTAGCATGCCAAATATCAACCTTTTCAGGAACATAAATCTCTGTTTCACGATGCAGGTATTTATAAATTGCATTGGCCACGTCATAACATTGAGGCAGGTTAAATGACTCTGCATACTTCAAAAAGTCATCACTAAACCTGCCTTGTTTAATTACTAATTGCCCAATCGTTTTGCGGCGTTTGGCTTGATAAAAAGGACCCAACGAAGATCGAATCAATCCCTTAGCAATATTGAGGATATCTACAATTCGATTGGGGCGTTTGGTTTGGTCGTCAAAAAACAAAACCTCATCCAAAACTGCATTGACTTTGCTGCTATTGCGGCTAAGCAAAACATCAACATTTGCCTCTAACAAACTCAACGCCTGAACCAAACTTGTACCATAGGTTTTGATGCCTGTTCCACTCGTCAATTGCAAGTTATACCCATCAATAAGGACGTGCAATCCATTTAAGGTCTGTTCGGGTTTAAAGGTGGGTTTTGTGTTAACCGGAGTAGGAGTTGCATAAACCACAGGTTCGGGTGCAGGCCGTTCACTGACGTTGCCCCATGTAGAGTCTTCGGCCATCGGACGAAACGTCTGCACTAAGCCAGGAATGCACACGACATACTTACCCTGCTTTGTAATTGAGTTAGGTGCCCAAGCCGTAATCCACCAATCTTCATCTGCCCCCTGACCTGGTTTGCCTTTGTCGGGTTTAGGTGCACCCAAATAGGGGGTGGGAATTGGCAAAACAGCACTCCAGTAATCGCGATGAGCATGCAAGTGTTGCCCCGGCATCGATCGCTTGAGCAACACACGATGACCCGCAATATCTTCTATTCTCACGGTGGGGTGCTCCAAGGCATCTCGCCCCGTCAGCAACGGACGTTCATCTCGATCCTGCACCTCTGCCAAAATCTTGAACAGATCTGGGGTAACATCGACATCATCTTGGCAGTAAGAAATCCAGGTGATCTCAGGATCAGCCAACCAATAGCCGATGCCTACATTGATAGCATTGGGCAACCCCCGGTTTTCAGGGATACGAATCAAAGGAATATGGTGTTGCTCTGTAATCTGCTGGTTAGCCTGAGCATTTTCTGGGGTGGAGGCATCATCTACCACCACGATTGGAACATTGAGGGCTAAAAACTGAGGCAGCGATCGCTCTAAACTATGAGGGCGATTGTAAGTCGTAACCGTAATCGCGCACTTCTCAACCTTGACCTGACTCCGTTGTTGCGCCTCGTTAAATGAGATTTGCTCTAGTAAGGCTTGAACATGAATCTCGTCTTCTTTGGGAATACGAACTGACGACTGTTGAGCGTAAATTACAAATACTTCATTGGCAAAAACCGGACGAAATTGTTTGACGACGGCTGACGCTAGAGGTAACTCAATTTCGGTCAACATTGCCTTGTGAAATACGACAAAGTCAAAGTGACGAGCAGGCAACAAATAGGTGATGTTGTAGTGATACGTGCCGGGAAAAAACTCTAAAAATTCATTCGGCGCAAGAATGGCATCTAAGGGTTGAGCATGTCGTTCCAAAAACGATCGCGCCTGCATCCAATAGGGGTCTTGAAGGGGAAACGGCATGGGGAGATCTCACCAAGGGTTGACAGGCAGAAGCCACCCTATAGAATGCCACATTATTCATGCTCTGTGGGCAAGCCAATCGCTCGTTTGAGCTTAAACCAGGCAGCCCTAAGTTTCCAAAACTTGCTGGTTTCCATCGCTGTAATCACAGCGTGGGCATCGTGTAATTGCTCTTGCGATCGCCTCAGTTCAGCCTGCGATTGCTCTAGTTTTGTTTGCAGTCGCTGTTGGTTTAAGTAGGTTTGATGAACCGTTTGCAGACTTTTACCCGGTGCAAATTCTTGATACCAAAAGATTAATCGCAACCGAGAAGCTTCCGTAAACCAATCTCGGCTTTGTTCAAAGATAGATTGAGTCGTTTGTTGTGGACTGCCATGAATTTCACAGGTCGCTTCATAGCTAAACAGAAATCGAGTTTGTTGAGCAAAATGCAGCAGCAGACACAGATCGACACACTCATTCAACAGAGGATCAGAGAATAGGATTGAATCAAGAAGCGATCGCCGCACGATTAACCCATCTAATGTGATCATTGGGTCAAATAGAAGCAGCTTATCTAGGTCAAATGGATGGAAGTTAATGAGTGGAGAAATATGCTGTTCAGAGGCGTTTAATCGTTTTTCATCTGCCATCAATGCCCCAACATAAGCGGCTCCAAAAACCACATTTCTTTCTAACAGAGCAACTAAGTTTGCCGTATGATTGGGTTGTAAAGTAGCCTGACCTAAAACGGCAAAATAATCTGCCTTGATTGCATTTAAACCCCTCCATAAACCGCTGCTGTACAGTTCATTTGGGGCAGGCTCAATCATCTGAATGGGAAACGTTGATTGATAGCTATCACATAAGTTCAAGACGTCAGGAGTGGTGTCTGCGATCGCAATGACCCCAATATTTCCGTAGCTCTGTTTTGCTAGACTCTCAAAGGTTTTCCGACTTAGCTCAATGGACTCAGACGATATATTGACAACAAATTCAACCTGAGGGTTAGAAGCGATTGAAAGGGGCTGAATGAATCCTTTGGTCTGAAGCAACTGTTGATGATGGGGAACAATATCTAACAGTAACTTTTCTAATGTATAGTGCTTTAAAAAGATAGCGTGGGCTTTTTGAGAGAGGGCGATCGCCTCCTGAGGATGGGCTTCAATCCACTCCATATACGCTGAGATTTGCTGAACCTGTGCCTCAATACTCAAGCTTAAATCTAAATAGAGCACTGAATCACCAAAGGCATCGCGAATAAAGGGATGCTCTCCACAAATGGCGATCGCTCCAGATGCCACAATTTCAAAAATCCGCATTGAAGGCAACTCATACCGAGTGTGTTCTTCCCAATGCAAACACAACCCAACACCGGATCGATTGAGAACTTGAAAAACACTCGTTCCATCATAGGGTAAAGCCCCTTTATAAGCCGTTTTTAGGTGTGTCCAACCCGATGGATTACCATACACCTCCATATAAGGTTGATGATCTAATTGTTCAAATAACGGCTGAAATCGAGGCATATCCCAATTCGATCCCAGATAGATCAAACGAGGAGCATCGAGTTGTGGAACTTGATAAGACGTTTGAGCACAACTGGTATAAAACGGAACTGTAAAATAGCGTTTTGGAGTGTGATGAAGAAGATGATGTAGCCACCGTTCAACGGGTAAAGATGATGTCAAATAGGCATCATAACTGAGTACATGTTTGACATATTTTTCAGTCCCTTGAAAAAAAGAAAGCGGATTCCACATACAGCCATAGGTAGGGAATCCTGCTAATTTAGGACTGTTATTGTGCAGTGCAATCACAAAATCTGGCTTAAAGTCACAAATCTCTTGAGAAGTGTAGACTTCAGCTGCTTCCCAACCCAAATTTAGAGCTGCATGATAGAACCTTTTGGACAGCTCAGTTTCTGCAACTTGTTGCCCTGAAAATGGATTTTGAATCGCAATTCTCATCTAAAATCGTTGCGTTTGAGCGTTATAAATATCTTCAAGAATGTCTTGCAAATTATATTTATAGTGCCACTGAGGATAGTGAGATTGGAACTTACGAACATCCGAAATATACCAAATGTGATCGCCAGAACGATTGTCTTCAGAATAGGCGTAGTTGAGCTTCTTACCTGAAATCGCTTCACAGGTGGCGATCGCCTCTAGCATAGAGCAGTTACTATGACGAGAACCGCCCATATTATAGACTTCGCTAGAGCGAGGATTTTGGTAGACATGATAAAACGCATTCACCAAATCATAGCTGTGAATGTTATCTCGCACCTGCTTTCCCTTATAGCCAAAAATGGTGTAAGTATCCCCGGTGATCATACATTTCATCAGATATGCCAAAAAGCCATGCAGCTTGGCTCCAGAGTGAGCAGGTCCAGTTAAACAACCTCCTCTAAAACTGGCAGTTTTCATATCAAAATATCTGCCATACTCCTGCACCAAAACATCCGCCGCTACTTTAGAGGCTCCAAACAAGGAATGCTTGGAGTTGTCGATCGACATGGACTCATCAATCCCAATGAAATAGGGATGATCTTCCGCAATTTCCCAGCGAGTTTCTAACTCCTCTAACGGTAAAAAGTTAGGCGTATCGCCATACACTTTATTGGTGGAGGTAAAGATAAAAACCGCATTGGGGCAGTGTTGACGAGTCGCTTCCAGTAACACTAATGTGCCGTTTGCATTGACTGTGAAATCAATGTGGGGATCGCTGGCTGCCCAATCATGAGAGGGTTGAGCCGCTGTGTGAATAATGAGAGAAATATCTGAGGAATATTCTTTGAAGATGGATTCAATTTTGTCGCGATCGCGAATATCAGCATCGTAATGATGATACTTATCTCCATAGGTTTCCTGGAGCAGATTTCGATTCCATTGAGTGGAGGCAGACTCTCCAAAGAAATAAGACCGCATATCATTGTCAACGCCAATGACATTAAATCCGAGATTGGCAAAAAAACGAACCGATTCAGAACCAATTAAACCTGCGGAACCTGTAATCAAAACGGTAGGCATAACACACTCCACTTCCCATTACAAACAAACTCTAATTTACTTACAGTTGCTGATCGTATGCCTCTATCTTTTTCATAGACATTGCTGAAATAAATAGAGACGAGAAAATAGTTCCCAACCCAATAATCGTGAGAGTTGCTGCAAAAGAAGTCCAGCCTGAATTGGGAATAAAAGTGAGATTTGAATTGAGCCACGCAACGACTTGTCGAATCAATATCAAACCACCAATCGCTGCGGTTACAAATCCAGTTAGCAATCCAATTTCTAGAGTAAAAAATTGATAAAAATATTTGAGTAAAGCATTATCGCGATCAAAACGACGACTCCATGAATAGGTTTTAACATGTAAGCCAAGGCTTAGTACTTCAAACCCAACCACACTAAAAATCGTTGCAAAAACACTGGTTACCGCCCCGACTGATCGATCCTGATATTTCATCAAATTTAACAAAACAATCGCATGAATTAGAAGACCCAAAATTAATAAAAACAATCCGGGCAAAAGAAAAACTTTATTAGGGCAATAAATAAGCATCATTCTTAAGCTGCGCCAACCATCCCGAAAAGTCCGCAATTTGGACTCGCCTTTGCGCGGATGGAGCCGAATTGGAATTTCAGTAATATTGAGACGTGTTAGTCCGGCATTAATCGCCAACTCTAAGTTGAATTCCATCCCTGGGCTGACAGGTTGAATTAAATCATAAGCTTGACGAGTAAAGCCCCGAAAACCGCAATAAACATCGGTATATTTGGTTCCAAACAAAAAGTTCAGGAGTGCAGTTAAAGCCGGATTGCCAAACAGACGGTGCAGGACAGGAATTGTACTCTGTCCACCTTGAAGATACCGACTGCCTGTTACAAAATCATAGCCACGATTGCGAAGACAGTCCAAGAATTGAGGAATTTGTAGGAAGTCATAAGTGTCATCCGCGTCCCCCATGATTAGGTAGTCACCTTTGGCATGACTAAATCCTTTGATATAAGCATTACCATAGCCGCGCAGGGGTTGATGCACAACACGGGCACCCATTTTTTCAGCGATCGCGATTGAGTTATCTGTCGAGCCATTGTCAGCTACAACAATCTCACCCACGACCCCTGCCGTCGAAAAAGCAGTTTGAATCTTTTGAATACAACTGGCGATCGCCTTTTCTTCGTTAAGACAGGGCATCACGACCGATACTAAGGGTTGATCGACGGAGGAACCCATTAATTGATTAGTAGCAACCTGATCTGTAATCGTCTCGATCATAACTTCAGGATCAATTCTCACTAAGGATTAAAACACTTTTCAAGATCTATTCATTCAGGGGTAACCCTAATCTCTTTTTAATTTGAAACCATTGTTTTCTTAGCTTCCAAAATTTGCTAGTTTCCATGGCGAAAATCCGCTCTTTAGCGGTGTTTAGCTCCTCTTGAGTGAGTTTTAGTTCTGTTTCTAAGTGATTTACTTGTTGTCGAGCTTTGTTGAGGGATTGTACTAGCTCTTGGGCTTGCTCAGAAACATACTTTTGAGTTTCGAGCTGTTCCTCAAAATCGGTAATTACAGTCTGAAATTTTTTAATTCGAGCTTTTAGCCAATCATTTGTTTGATAGAGCGATGCATTGTTTTGAACTTCCCAAAATTCTACTCTAATTGAACGTACATCTCTGGCTGAAAAACCTTCTAAATAATAGGATGCAATGATTCGAGGGTAGTAACACCAATGGATGCTGTCATCGGACAGCATCTTTAAGTACCATTCCGCATCTGCGACAGCTTTATAGCACTCATTAAAAAGACCCAATCTTGCAAATACCTCAGCACTGGCAAAAGTTGCCTGATGCGGCATACTCCCATAAATCATGAAATCTTTGATATGCCGTGGAGCAGGTGGCTTAAAAATTTTAGTCTTACCGGATGCATTTCTGACCTCAAGATCTCCATACAAAATGTGACAGAAAGGGTTTTTATGGAGAAAAGCGACAACATCCTCAATGACGACATCATCTACTAAATAATCATCTGAATTCAAAAAATAAATATAGGAGCCAGTAGCCATGCAAAGCCCTTTGTTCATGGCTTGATAGATGCCTGAATCTGGCTCACTAACAAATTTTTGTATTGATTTTGCGTATTGGGAAATAATATCAACCGTTTTGTCTGTAGAGGCACCATCTACGACAATATATTCAATCTGATTATAGGTCTGAGAGAGCACACTTTTGATAGCCTTCTCGATGTAGGCTTCCGAGTTTCTACAAACTGTGATAATCGAGATCTTCATGAACAGTTCTCAATCCTGCCGTAAGCCTACAAGACCTTTCAACTTAAACCACAAACTCCGCAATTTCCAAAATTTACTCGTTTTCATTGCCTCCACTTCTGCTTGCAATTCTTGAATCTTTTCTTGCGATGACTTTAATTGCGTTCTCACTTTTTGTAACTTAGCTTGGGCTGGCTGTGGTGGCTCTTGAGAGTCAGTATGGGTGGGGAGCGATCGCATCAACTCCATTTCCATGAGAGCCGCTTTAAGGGAGGCTCGTTCAAAGGTTGGGTTGTCGAGGGTTGCAAACATTGTTTCCAGAGGAACTGCAACCGAGATAGTTTGCGGGTTGAGATGATTCGATCGCTTTGAATCATTTCCATTCGACAAAATGCCTACCTGCTCTACAGGTGACGCAAAATCTCGTTTTCCAAGCAAATCTTGATAAAGCTCCAGATATCGTTTTGCCTGCGACTCTAAGCCATACTCCGCTTCAATTAATTGGCGACATTGTTTGCCCATCTTTTGAAGATCCCCTGGGGAAGAGGAGCATTCCAGGATCACTTCAGCCAAATGCGAGGTATCTTCTAGTCGGACCAAACGACCTGTCACTCCTTCCTTTACCAAGTCTGGAATACCCCCAACATCATAAGCAACAACAGGTGTGCCACAGCTCATTGCCTCTAACATCGTATTGGGCAAATTGTCTTCCAATGACGGTAGAACAAAAATATCTGCGGCGGAATAAATCAGTTTCAGTATTTCATCAGAGTCAACACGACCAAAGCTTTTTAATGGAATATTTAAGGATTTTAACTCTTCATTTGGTAAGCCAAAACAAAGGAGTTGAACTTTGTTTTGTTGTGCCATATTTTGGAATTGATTTGATTTCAGACAAAGCCTTAGAGCATTCAAGAGATCCATGAAGCCTTTTCGGCGTTCGTTACCATTATCAGCCCCAATTAGTAATGTAAAAATATTTGCTTCTAACCTCAACAATTCTCTTGCTTTTGCTTTGTCTACAGGTACAAAAACATCTGTTTCAAGCGAATTAGGGATGACTTCAATCCGTTGATGTTTAAATAGTTGGCTTTGCTTAGCACACTCTGCCAACCAATGGCTAGGAGTAACAATTGTTAAATGAGCATCTGCAAGGCTTGCAATTTTATCTGCCAAAATTGCAGCCGCTAAATTATGGGGATCTTCCTTTAATTGGGGACAATCAATACAATCAGAAGTGTATTTTGTGCAACCCGCCGTATAGTGGCATCCCCCTGTGAACGCCCACATGTCATGAAGCGTCCAAACAATAGGTTTCTGCAATCCAATAAGTTGTTTGATCGTTAGTGGAGATTGAAATTGTGTAACCCAATGTAGATTAATAACATCTGCTTCAAGCAATTCATCAAGTTGACTTAAATTAAACCCAGGATAGGGAAAGGAAAACAATGTGTTAGAGATCGGAGTTCTATTGGAATCGATATAATTTTTCTGAAGAATTGAAATCAGCTTGCGGTTAGAATCCCCATCGCGATGAATTGGCTTAACGGCAGATACGGTGTCATCAAACGATTGTTTATTGTTAACCAACATCAATGACTGATGGCCAATCTTATTCAATCCTTTGTGGAGCCGATAAGCAGCTCTGGCAGCACCTCCACCAAAATCTACCGTATTAGCTTGAATGATTTTAAGTGGGGCAGAGACAAAATTGTGAGCACGATTAACGTTAAATTGTTGTCTCCAAAGATTAGGACGAGAGGCGATCGCCTCTACAAACAAAGAATCAGGCTTACGAACTCGACCACTTGGTTCTACATCAAGCCTATAATCATCAAAATTAGGAATGTTAGACTCATTTGGCTTGCAAACTCTAACATCAGTAAATCCAGCTTTTGCCAACAATGATGACAAAGAATAGCGATCGTACATCCATTGATGCACTTCACCACCGAGTCGAAACTGACCAATCTCTTTAGCAATGTCTTCAGGCGTTTTTGATGAATGAGTTGCCCTAAGATTTGACAGGATTTGCTGGCGTTGTGGACGTAACAACTTAATTAAATTTTCGCCTTCAGCCCCAATCCGTTCGATGACAAACTTCTCATTAGGAATCTCCTCTTGAGCGAGATAAACAGCCATATCACCGCCAGACCGATTGCGGACTGTCTGGTCATACATTTCCAGCATCAACCAGTCATAGTTTGCAGCCCATTCCTGTGAGCCTTGACTGGCTTCTTCAAGAGCCTTGAGGTAGAGACGAGCAATCTGCTCTAGATCGGGGACAACCACCCGAATTTGCCCTTTGGGACGTAAAACACGATGACACTCGTACAAAAATTGCTTGGCTTCTTCCTTGGCAAAATGCTCTAAAACATGAGAGTGGTAAACCACATCAAAGGAAGCATCGGGGAATGGAATACCTTGCCGCAGATTATGGGCTATTACTCCTTCACCAGTTGAAATGAAGTCAATATTAGTCCAATTGGGGTGAAAATGATAGCCACAACCTAAATTAAGGTAATCCATGAATATGAATTGATGAACTTTGAATAATATAGTTCAAACTAGTCACGTCGTAGCAAAATAATAGAGTCACGTTGCACAATTCCTAGATCAGGCTTGATCACCGTCCAACCTGCTTTTTTCGCAACAGTTGCCATCGTTTCTTGGTTGTTTCTGGGCCACCAAATCTTGTCATCCGGGAGGTTTTTAAACTCTAACGGAACACTTCCCTTGACCCAACCAAACGCCTCTAACTTATTCCAATCTGAATACTGATGCGCCGCCATTCCGCCAGGCTTGACTTTAGATAGAGCATTGCGGAGAATCATTTCAATTTGCTCTATGTTGTTATGGCACAAAACGCCAAACGACCAAAAGAAATCAAAACTGTCATCTTCAAGACAGGAGAAGGAGTTATCAGTCACCATGTGACACACCAACCTGCCGTTGTATTGGTCGGGGTTAAGCCATTGCTCAACCTTCTGAAAATCGACAACGTGCAACTGACCTTGAGGAATGTATTTCAAAATAGCTCTGGTCCATGAACCTTTTCCTGGCCCCAGTTCAAGCACCTTAAAATTTGCTTTGATATGGGGAAATGCCGCTTTGTAGAAAACTTTGCGGTAGGAACCGCCAATAATCTTCTCTTCTTGGCGACGAGTCGGGTCTGGAAAAAGGGATAAGACATTACCACTGTCATATCCGTAATTAAACTCTTTTTGTAACCAATCTAAAGTCGGCACTCTTCCACTCCTCAATCAATAATCAATAGTTTCTCAGATTAAGTTACCTATAACTTACGAAACTCGACGTATAAACTTTGACCTGTAACAAATTGCCTTAAACCCGTGTTTAGGACTTTCTGGTACAAGCCCAACGTGTGACGGTTAAACAAAACTTTCCCTAATGGGGAGACAGAACGGTAATAATCTCTATAGCTTGTTAAATAGCCCATAACGTGATAACTGGCTAGTGGCTCCAATTTAACTTTTTCAAGCTTGATTGGAAAAATCTTTTCGAGAGCTTTGAATGACTTTCTAGACCATTGGAACATGTGATGTGGTGGCATGTCCAACAGACAGTATTCATGCTTTAAGAAACTCTCTGAGTTGGGGACGCAAAGAACCAGTTTGCCATCTTTTTTTAACAGTTGAATAGACCAGTCCAGAAAATCCTTTGGGTTTGAAACGTGTTCTAAAACCTGAAAACTACAAACGGCATCAAAACTTTCCGAATACTGCTCAACCAGATCCTTTAAGTCAACCCGTTCAATCGGGAGGTTTTGCTTTTGTGCAGCTTTAACCGCGCTTTCGTTTAACTCAATTCCCCGTGCTTGTAGGCCAGCTTGTTTACATTGCTGGATAAAGTAGCCATAGCCCGAACCAACTTCAATAATGTTTTGGTGCCCCTTTAAATCTTCAAGAGCAACCTGATATTCCCATTTTTCGGGCATGTAATACCAACTCAGCTCACAGAGTTGCTCATAGAGTTTGTCTGAGCCAGTTGTATCAGAGGGTAAAAAGAATTTTAACCCTGTTTCAAGGCACTCATAGAGGCAGATTTCTGGGTGATTATGCAATTCACTGGTTATATCAATCCGAAAGCCATTCTTCCAATCATTAATGAGTTGACTTGAAGGAAAAACCTCAATTAATTTGACTTGACTAGAACCCGTGAGCGGACTAACAACGGGTTGCTTGGGTTGGTGTCCACGCTGTCTAGCTAACAACTTCCCTTGTTCTCTAACACTGATTTCTGGTTTACCCAGACCCTCAAATTTTTTCAAGGGTTGTACTACAGAACCTTTTAACCCCATCCATTTCTGACGCAACTTCCAGAATTTGCTGGACTCCATTGCGGTAATAGTACCTTGGACATCCTCCAAATTTGCCTTCACCTGTTGGAGACGTTTCCTGACTTTGCTCAATTCCTGGAGTTGGTGCTCTTTCTGTTCTAGTTGGGCTTTTAGGTCAATGATTTGTTGACGATCGCCCTGCTCTACCTTACCCCCAAAGACTTTTTCGTAGGTATAGAGGTCTGCCTCACGATTCATTGCTACATAGGGGGGATGCTCCAGTTCCCAGAGGTCTTCCGTTGGCAAATTAGCAAGGGGGTTATTTGAGCCAGGGGTAGTATGGGTTGCATCAGCCCCAAATCCAATGTTGGTGACCAGGTTAACACGGGGCAGAATGGAAAGCCCTGTTTGTGACCAAACCGTGTAGCCCCAGGGATAATCCCAGGTGTCTACCTCACCTTGATAAGCCTGGTCAAGCAGCTGAGTCCACAAGATTTGCTCTTGAGGATGCTCAAACATATTACTAATTAAGCCTGCTTCCTTAAAGTCGAGCCAGCCCTGCATATCAACATCGTAGTGCTGCCAGGCTCGCCTCCAAGTCGCCCATCCCCAGATGTGGGGATATCTTGAGAAGTAATAACTATATTTAGTGCGTTCAATTCCAAATTGAAAATTATTGCCGCTAATATGCATAATCCGACTGTCATTTCTATACCGCTCTAACAGAGCTTGACAGTAGGAAAAAAACGAAGGGACGGGCAGACAATCATCTTCGAGCAAAATAGCTTCTTCAACTTCAGAAAACACCCAGTTGATGCCACTTGATACTCGTCGCTTGCAACCTAAATTATGCTCTGAAAAGTTAGTGAGAACCTCGCAATCCCAATCAACCTGATTAATGACTTCTCTTGCCATGCGACACTTTTCTGCCTCTTCCGGAAAACGCGGACCATCTGCGACAACCAAAAGCTTCTTGGGCTTCGCATTTGCGATCGCCTGAAACACCCGTGCAGTTAGTTCGGGGCGGTTAAATATAAGGAAAGCAACGGGTGTCGTTAATGACATAGGGCAGACAAAATGAGACATCGTCGATCTATAGCTCCAAAGTAGGAGGTTATCTCAGGTTCTAATCCGAGTCAAGTCTAAAGATTTTTTTCAGCTTTATCCATTTCCCTCTCAGTTTCCAAAACTTACTGCTTTCCATAGCGGTAACCGTCTCCTGAGTTTGCCTCAAATTTTCCCGCAATTTCTTGAGGTTATTTTGGACTTTTTTCAGAGTCTTTTCTTTCGTGTTCAGTCTATTTTCAGTTCTGGCAAGCTTATTATTAGTAGCCTCTAATGCTCCTTGCATTTGATATAAGGTTGCCTGCAATCGTTCCATCTCCGCCTGAGCCGCCTGCAATTCATATAAAAAGCGTCCCCCCTCTACCTGTGCTGCCTTGAGTGCTGTCTGATATTGCTCTAATTCGGTTTGAGAGGCTTGAAGTTGAGCCTGCGATCGCTCCAATTCTGCCTGCCGCTCTCGCAGTTGCTGACTCGCCCGACCCAAATCGTACTCTAATCTCAATGGCTTTAGACGTAAATCTCGTGTCTGCATTTCAGAGTTGCTATAGATGACCATCATGGGCACTTCTAACCTGCTGACCACAGGGGCACTTAGCATTAAGAAAAGACTCTCTGCTGCTGCGGTCAAAGAGGAAATTTGACGAATCGTGTTCAGCAGCTTGACTAATAACCTTTTGTCCAGGAGGGTAAATGCCAGAAGTGAAATAGGGTGTTGAACTGACACAAGAACTTGAGCAGCATCACGATAGGTTTTACAAGGGTGGGCAGGGGTGAAAACGGAGTGAGTAATTTGTTGTTGAGCTGAATCAGTGATCCATGCTCCTGCCAGCACCCCTTGAATATCTGAGTTATCCTCAGCAGTTAATTGCTCTAAGGCAATGGAGAGGAATGATTCATCATACTGAATATGAGGTTCAGTCACTAAAAAATACTGCTCTGAACAAGACTTTAAACATTGCAAAATAGTATTAACGGTTGCAATGTGGTCTTCCCATTTTGAAGAGACTTGGCAAGGGTGTAGAGTGATTCGATGATGCCTTGAATGCTCTATCCAGGAGGATAAAATCTCATCGTTGTTGTCAGAATCACTATGTCTAGAATCGTTATATTGTAAACAGATAACACCAACTGATATCGCAGTATTCTTGCTCAATTCTTGTTCACTCTTCTCATGAACAACTTGCCGTATCTTTAAAATCTCAGCCAGTTCTTTTTGAAGAAAAGTATCTTCTTCAGAGGTCGAGTCATTACGACGATCGCTACTTGGCAATTCATGGAGAGATGTTTTGTAGATAACGCGGTCGCAAACTTGATCGAGGGTTAGATCAACACCCGGACGCAATTCTTCTAAGGACTGAAATCGTATATCAGGGGAATGATAGTCCTTAATTCCAAATGAATTAAACCGTCTCGAAAATCTGAAGAAGTAGGCATCGGTAAATCGATAAAGCTTACGCAAGATCTCGATATAAGATTCAGCCGCAGAAAATACTGATTCAGATAACAATACGTCAATTAACTGGTGCAAGGATGAAGGTTCTACATCTGAAGTGCTAATTAATTGATGAAACGCTTTGCGGTAAGGAGAGGATTCCAGCGGAGCAGTAGCGACGCCCCTCGCAACCGCCTCAATGGCAACAGTACTAAAAAAGGCGATCGCTGCATCTGTATTCCAAAGCAGGGCGTACGAGGTGATTTGTTCATTCGGCATCACAATCCTGACATTTTTGGGAACTGAGCGTGCCTGTTGATACGCCAGTGTCAGAAAATCCATATTGGCTGGATGGAACGCATTGCCACCGATCCAAGGATGATGACGAATAATAAGATATTCCTCACGATTTGCAAAAACTTGGATCAACCGATCGATTAGCTCAAGTTGCTCAGTGATTCCCTCATATTCGTTAAAAGCAGCTAATTCATCGGGACTAGACGTAAAAACTGTGACAATTTTTGCCTTTTGAGGGATATTAAGTTTTTGACGTACTTTTCCGTAGTCGGTCTGAAAGTCAAAGAAAGGTTTCCAATTCAAACCTGATCCTGCTTCTCGTTGCTTGAAGTATTCACTAACTTCTGATAACTCAGATGGGAGCCGTGGAATATTTTGCCAATCATCAACACAAGCCTCGGCAGATTTTGGGCTTAAGCAGTGGGTATTGTCAAAAAAGCTAAAACTGTCATCGATAAAGCCACGCTCATGTGTGATCACATCAATTTGACGTTGACGAGCCACTTCAAAGGCAATGCGATAAGGGGTTAAGCGGCTATTAAAAATAATAAGATTAGTGGGTTGATAAGTATCTAACAGCCTGGAAAACGCCAGATAAGTTACCAAACCATCGATCAAATATTTTCGATGGACTTCTTGAACTTCAGGTTTAAGCAACTCACGTACTGAGGAGAGACGAAAGTAGGAGTTAACTGACGAAGTAACCCATTCTCCAATGGCAAGGTCTTGATAAGTCGCATCAGCATAATGACGAGGGTCTACCGTTTCTACCCATTGGTGTGCTACTTCATAATCTTCTGGGATTATGTATTTGTTGAATTGAATATGGGGCAGATTGAATGAGTTGAAGAATTGCCTGCCCGACTGAGCGCATCTTTGGCAGAGAACAGATGCATCAATGCTGTATTTATCAGCACGCGACGTGACAATGCAATCTTGATAAAGACCATCACAACCGATAACAAGTACCTCTTCTCCCTGTTGTCGCAATCTCAGTGCTAAAACGGCATCAACTTGACTATGAACTAGCCATTCTCCAAATGGAGAAAAGAAGAGGACTTTGTGTTGGTTTTTTGGCTGTTCTGAAGGCAAAAGATCAGCAGATTTCTTCTGTAGCAAAACTTCAATTCCCTCATAGAGAAATCCATCTTGATTAGAAAATTTCTGATGCAATTGCTCCGATAACTCAGGGGTGACACATTGTTGATAGCGATCGCCCAACTCTAGCTGATATCCCTTCCACAGAAACACTTCAAAATCACTCTGATCAATTAGGTTTAGGTAATCTTCGAAGAATAGCCGATTTTGGTCGGCAGAATGAAAAACAAAATTAGTAATGGCTTGGCTTAAGTCAGTATCAAATCGTTGAGAACACCAATCAAAAACCTCCTCTTCTGTCATTAATAAATGGCAGTAAGGAGGCAACATAACGTTCCAATAATTATAGAGTTCGCCGCTAAAACTTAACCAAAGATGATGACCATAGCTGGCAGACCAAATAGGACTAAAATCAGCATATAAGCGACCTCCCGGCTTTAAAATACGGTGCATCTCCTGCAAAGCAACTTCAAAATTTTGGATATGTTCAAAGGCAGAAATGGAAAGAATAACGTCAAAGTAGTTATCTGGATAAAATGTTTCGCAAATATCACCTCTCTCAAGGCGACCGTTTTGAGAGATAGCTTGAGGTTCAATTGCTAAATTGAGTCCAACTGCTTCGACCACTCCATATTGTTCAATCAATTCTTGAACAGTGACACCAGTGAGGTCACAACCTACATCTAACACTCGCTTGCCCGCAAAACCATTACAGTGCTTAGCCGCTAACTGTAGCCACTTAGTGTAAGGATTTCCAGCACTTTGAGAGCTTTCTAAATGAGTATTTCCTATCTCATCTTGAGGGTGATTATGAGGTATTTTAGAATCTTGCATGGATGGCTATGTAACGTGTGTTGAAGCTTAAAATGTTTTTTTGGAAGACAACTATGAAAGAGGTATCTAAGAATGGTTTTGACTGGGTGAATTCATCAATGCAAATCTTGAGTAGGTATGTTTGTAGTTCTGGATAGCTTGCCTGAATTCCAATTCCAATGGTTCTGTTAATTGATGATTGCTATAAGTTGTACCAAACAAACTATTAGAAAACTCTATTTCAAGTATCAATCTTTCATCCTTATCTAGTGGTTTACCTTTATGAAAACCCCGTGTATCAACCGCAATGATAGTTCCTGCCTCTCCAAGCAATTCCATAAAACTATTTTGGGTATAGTAGCAAGCAAGCTCGTCATCAGCGATCCTTCCATCTCTTAACAAAGGAGCGGGTTTTCTCTGATGTGACCCTTTAATATAACAATGAGGGCCAGTTTGTGGGCTAACGTCTGTTAAATAGATGAAGAATTTAAGAAACTTGATTCGATCCATATCGAAATGATAGAGTTGTGCTGCTTTTGCCTTGTCTGCATCTGTATGAGAATTAGGTGTACTCCACCACAGCGCAACACTGTCACAGATAGGCTTACACCCTAGATAAGCTTGAGCAATTCCTAACAATGATTGATCAGCTACCAGTGTTTGAATTAAAGGATTGTTAATTAGAACTTTTTCATCAAAATAATAGAGAGTTGCTAATGCAGATTGGCGATCATAGAGTGTTCTTACGTCTGATTCTGCATCTAGGGAATTTGGTCTACATGGATTAGTAAGCGCAAAGTTTTTGAGTTCTTCACAATGTTGCTTTGATAGCTTGTATTCAAACTGATAGAAACCATCTTTTTGGAGCGATTGTACAACTTCATCCATCGCTCGATCATCTAGTTTCCCCAGCAAACCTTTCACTTGTCTTAAAGAATATTCTGGATAGTAAATCCCTAATACATTAGAGATAAAATCGTTAAATTCACCATTTGTCAGACAATACAGTTCCCTTAAACTAAGATAAGCTCCAAAGGGAGTTTTGCTAGTTGCTTCAAAGGATTGATAACCCTCAAGAAAGGTATTAATATGCTTTTTCAGATTAGCAGTTTTATCTTCTTCCTCATTGACACTCTCTAGCCAACTCAGCAAAACTCTTTCTAATAGCTGAGAAATAGATACATTAGTTGATTGAGAGGCTTCATTGGAAAACAATGAGTTTTGTATCAACTGTTCTTGTGATGACTCTGACGACATTTTAAAAGGGGCATCTGATTCATCGGAAGATTCCTCTAAAAACATTACATTAAATAATTTCATAACATTACTGATTGCCTCTTGGGAGACATGGCGTTGATCTTTCTCCCAAGCGTTCTTTGTGCAATATAGTACTGTTTCATAGGACGGAAAGTAATAAACATCGGAGTTGCGAGATATGAATTCCTCTGCTGCTACTCTTAAAACTGACTTAGAGTGAGAGTTAGCTGTAATAACATGATGATTTTCTGCCCTAAAGGTTGCATGTAATGGAACTGGTGAAACACTAATAATCAACTTCAAATCAGGATTATAGCTACGCCAGATGTCGAGCATGTTCTGTAGTTCAGCAATATTTTCCTCAACCGTCAATACTTTTCGATTAACTAGAGAGGAACCTAGTCTCCAAGGAAATCGTGAAAGAATTGAGCCATCCGATTTCAAGTACAAAATTTCATTCATCCCTAAAGTAATAATAAATACTTTGACTTTAAGGAGGGCTTCCCTTGCTCGTTCTATGTGCCTCTCGTAATCTACCTCAAATTCTTCTACTGAATCAAAACTGATTTCTTCCCTAAAAGGATCGTAGTATAGGGTCTTATCAAAGTGTTTTACGGAGTAAAGTAAACGAGGAAGTTGCCGAAGACCAAAGGCTTTCTCTATAAGCTGACGAAAACTGGGAGCATTAAATAAAGTTCCCCATGCTGCACAGGAATACGGATTTGGTTCCGTTACGACATAATTGTATCCCTCTGTTTTCAATCGATCTGCAATTTCCATTGCAAAGCAACTTCCCGCAGAACCAACTGGAGTTTGTTTATTTAGGAAATTAAATTTTTGGGCGTAAGGAAGTTCATTGTATATAGAGCGAGGATTAGCTTGATAAGTAGGATTAGGCCAAAAGACGGCGTTTGGATTTAGCTTTTGAGAAGGAGAGTAAGTAGTTCGGTTTCTTTCAACTGTAATTTCATGTTTAGTAACGCTATTTAGGGCATTGATCAGTTGATTCTGTTGAACCTCGTTGTAAGAATTCAATGATTCTTGTTGTTTGAGTAGGTAAATTTTGACTTCCTTAATAATTTCATCTTGGGAGCAAAATTCCTTTCCCTTATCTAATAAATGACAGACAATTCTTTCTTCAAGGGTGTCCAATTTAGGAGTCTCGAAAATAGCTTGAATTAGCAAACGAAGTTCTTCTTCACCACCAACTTTTTCATCTCCACTGATGAATAGCAGTTTACTGTTGTTAATATTTTCCATAGAACAATCGTTTGTTTTAACCTTTATTCTTAAGTTAAAGCAGACCCCAGTTTAGGGGAGTTCCTTTCTTGGTATCCTGTTTAATGGCTCTACCCAGGAGCATTTCATAGTACTTGGGTGGCAATCCAAAACCCGGTCGCACCGCTCGCAAATTTTCCGGGGTAAACCGATCGCCCGCTTTCATGTCTTGAGCCACATAGAGCGATCGCCTGAATACCATCGATTTTTTCTCAGCTTCAGTGGATCCATACTGCACTTTACCTAACGCCTGCCATGCTCTTTCGGACTCTATCACGAGTTGTTGCATTTCTTCCGGTTCCATTGAGAAAGCTGAGTCTACCCCACCGTCAGCCCGTCTCAAGGTAAAGTGTTTTTCAATCACGGTAGCTCCCAGAGCGACACTGGCGATCGCCGCCCCAATGCCCATCGTGTGGTCGGATAGCCCCACCTGCACGTCAAACAACTGTTGTAGATGGGGAATAGTGAGCAAATTAGAGTTCTCTGGGGTTGCGGGATAAGAACTGGTACATTTCAGCAGGACTAAGTCTTGACATCCTGCCTCTCGTGCAGCACGAACGGCTTCATCCAGTTCGGCGATCGCTGCCATGCCCGTTGAGATAATCATCGGCTTCCCCGTTTGTGCCACTTTGCGAATCAGGGGCAGGTGGACATTCTCAAACGAGGCGATTTTGTAAAGCGGCACATCCAGGGATTCTAAAAAATCTACCGCTGTCTCGTCAAAAGGTGTACTGAAGCCAATCATGCCCAGTTCACGGCATCGCTCTAAGATCGGTTTGTGCCACTCCCAGGGGGTATAAGCTTGCTGATAGAGCTGATACAGAGAGTTGCCTTTCCACAGACTATTGGGGTCAGCAATAAAAAACTCCCCCTCTTTGACATCAAGGGTAATCGTATCAGCCGTGTAGGTTTGCAACTTTAGGGCGTGTGCTCCAGCTTTGGCCGCGGCTTCAACTAAATCTAATGCCCGTTCTAACGATTGGTTATGGTTGCCTGACATCTCCGCAATAATGAACGGAGGGTGTTCTTGCCCAACGGTTCGATTAGCGATGTGAATCGGCTGTTGCATCATAACGGAGGATAAAAAGGAGTATCTTAAAGAGCTTTTCCAATCAAACTACAAACAGGAGTATCCCAACCTTGGGTTAAAAGATGTTCATAGGGAGCGCGATCGCGGGTGCGATGATAAGAACCTTCCCCTACCTGAGGACATGGTTGAAGCGTTCCATCTCGAATGGCTAACCAATGAGCTTTAAATAACGCCTCAGCTACCTGTGTTAGTTTCTCATAACTGGTTCGTAATGTGTCTTGGTCAGAAAAACTAACTGCTTGTTGCACTAAGATATCCCCAGTATCAATCCCGGAGTTTATATAGTGAATCGTCACGCCTTTTGGAGTGTCTTCCAGAAAACTCCATAGGTTTGGATCAGACCCGCGATTCCAGGGAAGGAATGAAATATGGATGTTAATCGCTCGATTCAAAAACTGGCTCAGCACATCCTGTTTTAGGATATGTCGATATCGATAACTGACGATGAAATCGGTCTTGGCAAGGAATTCAGAACTAGTACTGATTTTCTCTTCTGTAGTTGTAACGCGATCGCCACAGCTCTCTAGAAAATGTTGTAACGCTGGATGAGGTGGACCCAGAAACAAAACCTGCATAGTTAGGGGTAATTGGACTCGCTTCTATTCACTTTCCCATCATTGCAGAGCTTAAAGGTATTTCTGGAAGTAGGTAAAAAAGGCGATCGCTCTTTGCAACAGGTCTGAGGCTGAGTTTCAGGTCTTGCCTTTACATAGCGTTAACCTGAGTTCAGGATAAGGATTTTGGCGGTTGAAACCGCTGCTACACAAGCAAAACCGACTTGCGTCGGTTCAGTCAATCTTTGATGTTGGTAGTCCGCGACGGCGGACTTTGCTCTGGTAGTCGCGAATTGATTCGCTGGGCTGCTTAAACCGAACTGACGTTAGAGTTATAGCGTTAGTTATGATCATTAGGACGTTTTAAGCCTGGAATCAACAAGGGGCGATCGCTCTAAGCAGTCAACGCAAACAAAAAACTGGTGTCAAAAATCGATTGGTTGCCTTGCTTGGCAATTGCATCTTATTTCCCGTGTGCGACCTTCCCAGCTCCCCGGTTGCTATGACGCGAATCAGACCAATTTGAGGATGCTGAACGAGCAACCGGGGATCTAAACCCCTAAGTTGCACATCGCGTATCTTATTTATTTTCCAATCATATGCAATGCCTCGATCCAGATTTTGAGTTCTTGCTCGGCTAAATTTTTATCGGTTAACTCTTGTTCCTGGTGAGCAATGTAGGTGTTCCGAAAGTCGTTGATACGGGTGACAGTTTCTAAAAACTTGCGTCCGCCCTGAACCCGTAACTGAGTTTGCAACGCCTCGAATACACCCCCGATTTTTGTGGTGTCATTCAGCGCATAGTCTAGACACGATCGCAGCAAACCAATCAGCGACAAGCCATTATTGAAGACTAACGTCCGTTTCAAATTTTGTGCCAGTTTGCGGTAATAGTCCTCTGATTTGCGGTCTACGTTGCCCAAATAGGGAGTAAACCAGGCTTTTTGGCTATCCACGGTGACGGGCATTTCTGGCTGCAATCGCCTTACCAGGAAACCTTTAGCCACCTCGTCAATCGAGCCGAGTAGAGCGGTAAAGACAGGAGCATAATTCATGCCCTCTTTGTTTTCAAAAAAGCGATAGAGCATAACGGCTTGATCGGCGGCGCGGCGATAGCGAGAAGGCAGAGCATTGAGAATCGCTGGATCAATCAGGCTATCGACAGCGGAGGCTTCTTCATCCACCTGTCCCAAATTTACAAACAGCGGCAAGTCTTGAAACTCCTCAGATTGGAGCAGGTTTTGTAAGGCGGGGGCACAGGCGCGGGCAAGTTCGGCAATGGTATCACCTGCCATCCGTTCAAAGACCCCTTGAGGAATGTAGAGATAGTGCCATGTGCCTGCTTTTTGCTGACTAAAGTCAGCACTACGAACGTTTTGGTTTGTAGTGGCGACTTCAGTCGTCACCCCAGAAGCAGCCTCGCACCAAGCGATCGCCGCTTTGGCTTTCAACGGCACATCCCGATCTTCTCGCCCTTTGGTTTCGACCAGGTAGTAGTGACTATCAAGGGTACGAATGAAGAAGTCTGGGGTATAGAAGGCGAGGCGATCGCCATTGGCGAGATAGTCCACTCGCAAACACTGCGATCCGGCATTTTTGGCAAAGGCAGCCACATCGGGGGCGCGATCGCAAAACTTTGCTACGGCTACTTCTAACTCTCGGTTGCAGGTGACGAGGTTAAACAGGGTCTTTGCGGCTTCCAGGGCAGGACGGCGTTCACTGAGGGTGACTTGAAAGGGTTTCCAGGCGTTGAGAGATTTGGGCGGTTCGACGATCAGCCGTTCTTCTGAGGTAGTAGTGCGGCTGCGAATTAGAGGCACAAACACTGCCCGCAGATGTTCGCCCACATCAGAGTCGGCTAACCGAGCCACCAGAACCGGATCAAACAATGTAGTTTTCTGCTCAAACAAGATCTCTTCTAAAAAGGTCTGAATCAGGGGAGCGAGGATGGGATGGAGTCCCCGCAGCTTGCAAATAGTTTCCAGTTGTTTGACATAGTAGGAAACCGCGCCAATGCCCGACTCCAGGAGCGGCAAATTCAACTGCATTTTTTCGACGACTTCCCCCGTAAACAGATGCCGCCCCTCATACGCGATCGTATTGTTCGTAGTGACGACTTTAGTCGTCTCATCAGTAGTCTCATCAACCACTGAAGTGGTTACTACAAACTCTTTCGTAGTGACGACTTTAGTCGTCTCATCAGTAGTCTCATCAACCACTGGAGTGGTTACTACAAACTCGTTCGTAGTGATGACTTTAGTCATCCCCAACGGCAACAGTTTGTAGGGTTTAAAGGCTTTTTTCACATCCTGAATCGTTAAGCCTTCCAGCTTGGGAACAATCCGAAAGCCAGCGGAAAGGGTGGGAATCTGGATATTCAGGGTATTCACATCCTTGTGGACTTCGTCGGGGAAGATAGAAATCGTTGTAGCCGGAACGCGATCGAGTTCCACAATTTCCAGGGGCAAGCCTTCCTGTGCCAGTTCTTGCTGATAGAGGCTGGCAAAGGCGGGATGTTCTACCACCGTCACCAGTTCATTGGCTTGACCAGGGGGAGTCATGCGGCGCAAGCCTCGCCCCAGGGTTTGTTCGGGTAGGATGTTGGCTTTGGAACTATAGGGACGCAGAGGCACGATCGTCGTCACATTTCGCACGTCCCAGCCTTCCCGCAGCATCAGCACTGAGACAATGCAGAAATAAGGACTGGCGTTGCTATCCAGTTCTCGGCTGAGTTTTCGCAATGCCTTCAGGTCATCGTCACTGATGGCTTTTTCGTCTTCCACAAATTCATATCGCGCCTCTTTCCCCCGTCCCACTTTTTTCAACTTGCCCTTCAGGTTAGTGTGCAAGTTAATGGTTTTGCCGTTGAGTTGCTCAAACAGTGGGTCGGTGTTGAAGCGTTGAGTAATCTGATCGGCGGCATCGGTGTCATCGCACATGATGAACAGGAGCGGCTTTTTGCCACTGGCTTGCCATTCGGCTTGGCTGGCTTTCCAGCGTTCGTAGCCCAAGAGTAAATGCTGCTCCCAGCGATAGGCGGCGTTGTCGTCGGCTTGTTCGACCAGCTTGCGGCTGGCTTGCCCAATTAGTGGGGTTTTGACAATTCCGGCATCCACTGCTTCACCGAGGGGCGTATCGCAAACGATGTGTTTGAACAATAGCCCCTTGTTATCTTTGGGGGTGGCGGAAAAGTCGAGTTGTGCCACCAGCTTGCAACCGCTGCGAGCCAGGATGGTTTCATGCAGGGTACGGATGGCTTCGTTCCAGGCGGAGCCAGAATCCCAGACGTGGTGGGCTTCGTCGTTGAGAACCATGACCCGACGATGGGCGGTGATTCTGTCTCGTAAAGCGGCTCCGGTATCGAGAGCTTTTGACTTAGACACCACAGGTCCCATCCAGGTGTAATTGTCTTCGTCAGCGTTCTTTTTGCGTTTAGACGTGTCGTAGAGGCGGTGGATATTGGTGAGATAGAGGGTTCCACCCGTTGCCGCACCACTGGCTTCGTCCTGGAGAACAACAGATAAATTCCAGTCGCCGCGCCACTCTGGGGGAATCAGGGGGTCTTCATCGAACACGCGCCCGTTAGCAAAGTCGTCTTTGAGCCGTTCGTAAACGGTCAGGTTGGGGGCGATCACGACAAAATGCCGCGCCATCTCCGAGTCAGATTCTCGCAGGGCGTGGAAGTAGCTCCAGACGATGCACAGGCTCATGACTTTAGTTTTGCCTGCCCCGGTTGCCAGTTTGAAGGCATAGCGGCTCCAGGCATCTTCGTCTTCGGTGATGCCCAATGCCTGCAATTCGGCATTCACGCCGCCAAATTCGGCAATGATTTGGGATAGGCATTCGATACGACGGACTTCTTTAAGGTAGATCAGGGTTTCGACAGCTTCTCGCTGACAGAAGTAGTAACGAAACTCAAATTCTTCACCATCGGGGGTGATTTTGCGATGGGCGCGGTTAAACCAGTGGTTGAGCAGTTGAATCGTGGTGTCGCTGGCTCCGATGTAAAAGGCTTCCCGCCACTCTCGCACGGCTGCTCGCAGGTTATTGACCACCTCAATCGGGGAGGCTCTGCGTCCCTGTTTCACTACAGCGGGGTCGCCGGATTTTTCTGCCCGAACGCGATGGGTGTTGGGTTCCTGCCAGGGGGCAAACAGGGGTTCGAGAACGGTGGGGTTGAGGGTGGAGGAGGTCATGAAAATCAGAATGAGAGCTTTTGAAATAGATCAGCCACGGGGAACGTAAATCCGGGAATCACCTCTTCTCCATCCAGAGAATCAACCGATTTCAGCAGGCGATCGGGTTCTTGGGCACAGCGGTAGACAAGGACATAGTGCTGAGTTGGGCTAATCATCCAAACTAAGCGGGCACCATTGTCAAAATACTCAGTAATTTTTGTTTCTATCTCCTCTACTGTGTTGCCAGGAGATAAAATTTCCACCGCAAGATCAGGTGCGCCTTCTAGGAAGCCAGTTGGCAATTCGGTCATGCCTTGTAAACGCTCTTTGGCAAAGAAGGAAATGTCAGGAGAGCGTTTATTATCATTTTTCATCTTGAAGGCGGTACTAGAATCAAACAAAGATCCTAGTTTTTGAGCATTAACAGTAGCAAAAAGAGCAGAGCTTAGAATAATAGCAAGATTGCCATGCAATGCTCCTGAATTTCCCATGTCAACCAATTCTCCGTTCACGATCTCATAGCGATGCCCATCTTTAGGCAATGCCATAAATTCTTCATCTGTCCAAACCTTTTTATCAGTTTTTAATTCGATTGCTGTAGACACGAATTACCTCCTTGCAATTATTGTGAATATTAAGCAATAGCAAATTCTGTCAGGGGACGCTTGCTGGGATGCTGAAAGCCCAGAACAATGTCTTCGGCAGGGACTCCAGCTTCTAGTACATCATTGGCGATGCCCTGTTTTGTCCAGTCTTCTTCGATCCAAATTTTGCCGTTTTCAAGGCGGAGGTAAACGGTCACTCCAAAATCTCGCCGCTTACCATCCCAGCCCACATGAAACCAGAAATAGTGGTCGTGTTCTTCATCAAAGCCAACACATTGCTGAATTCCAGGCTGATTGGCACCCATTGCCCAGTGCTGATAGTCAGTCAGAAGCTTTTGAATGATCTGACGATAGTTTTCTAGCTTATCCACTGCATCATCTCCTCTAAGCCGCACTTCCTCTTTCTGATAACAACTCCGCAATCAATGGTTTTGATTTGGCAAGCTGACTAACCGCCAAAATGGAGAAGCCGAGCAGGTTGCCCTCTAAATCGACACGCTCCATAACGGCATCGTTTTCGGTTTCCTGCATATAGCCTGGAGCATCCGAGAAAATCACCTCTAAAAAATCAGCTTCCGGGTCAAACCAAACTTTTATTCGCTCTGCCATAGGTCTTCTCCTGAATAGGTTTGTAGTTCTCGCTTTAGCGAGGCATGTTCAGGCATTAAAAATTCATCCCATTCTCTTCCATAGTCTTTGATGGGATAGCGCACCCAAGCATCCCGTAAAAAATCACGTCCTTGCTGCTCCAAATACCAATGCACACTACTACAAATCCACTCATAGGGTGATTTTGACCATTCGTGTTTAACTGGGTTGTAGTGAATATAATTTAGTGTCGTGTAGTAATGCCGTTCAGAGCGAATAGCGCGATCGCTATAGGCATACCAAACTTTCCGACCGACTGCGTGATCTTCCAAGTTCCACTGTCGAGATGTAGAGCCGTGTACTCGTTGTAAAACTTTCCCTATTTGTTCATAAGGGCTAAAGCCTTTACTACAAGCGTGTTTATCTTGTTTGTAGTGAGGGCTTAAGCCCTCATCAAAATCACCCAAATAAACCAACACATGATAGTGATTGGGCAAGATTACCCAGCCTCGTAGCTCAACACCACGATCTGTAAACTGCTCAAACAGCAAATCCAAAAGCTGTTTGCGTCGTTCTTCACTCTTAATATGGCATTTATGTTCGTAGCAAGCTGCTGTCAACAAGTAAAACGCTTGATCCTGAATGGGGTGAGGTGGGCTGTGGGGTGGATAGCCCTTAGCTAAGCGTTGTTGAACAATTTCGGCTCGTTGCTCTGGTGTTAGCCGACGATACTCATACATGGCAAGTACCTCCAACCTCAACGTTCGTAGTAACGACTTTAGTCGTTTTCTCCGGAACATGAGGACTAAAGTCCTCACTACGAACCTCATTACGAGCGATGTTCATACTTCCACCTCTCCGGAACATGAGGACTAAAGTCCTCACTACGAACCTCATTACGAGTGATGTTCATACTTCCACCTCTCCGGAACATGAGGACTAAAGTCCTCACTACGAACCTCATTACGGGCGATGTTCATACTTCTACCTCTACGGTAATCGAGGTGTCGCAGCCGAAGGTATCGACGACTTTGACGCAGGCGGTGTATTTGCCCGGAGCAGGATAGGTGTAGCTCGCATCGCTGATGGTTTTGAGCGATCGATCCTTCCGTGTCCGGTAGTCTTGCCAGTCGTGGGTAAAGGGTTTGCCCGGTTGCCAGTGGAAATCGATCGCCCAGAAGTCAATAAAATCAAAACCGCTTGCGATCGCCCGTTCTTTGATCGCTTCCAGTTCTTTGGTGGGCACTTCGGCGAGGGAGGGGAGGAACTGGGTGAGTTTGATATCTACGCTGTGGGTTTGAGGACTAAAGTCCTCACTACGAGCCTTGTTTGTAGTAACGGTTTGAGGTCTAAAGTCCTCACTACGAGCCTTGTTTGTAGTAACGACTTCAGTCGTTGCTTTACGGTAGACGGGTTCGGCGGCGAGGACAGCGACTTCCAAAAACGGCGGTGGAGCCTTGCGATTCTTCTCCATAATCTCGCGGGGAATCTGCACCAGCTTCAGCTTCACGCCCAACTCGTGCGTCAGGGCATTGACCAGCAAATGCAAATCCATCTCAAACTCCCAGGCGAGGCAATAACACTCGCGCCCACCCGCCTGCGCCGTTGCCTGCGCCACCTGTTTCGCTTCTTCGCGGGTAAACATCGAGTCGATGCCATCCACATGACAAAATGCCCCGGCTTTGCGCCCATGCAGCAAGGGAGAGGGTGGGTTGGTCAGCACCTCCGCTTTGAAGAACTCCAGAATCACCCGTCGATGTTCTGCATCTGCCCCCTGCAAGCGATCCTTTTGCCACCACTGCCGCTCATAGCGTCCCAGGTTATAGACATCAAAGGCGCGATAGGGTTTGCCCTCACCGTGCAGCTTGCGCTGTAGCTCAATCATCCGCTTGCGCGACGTGTGAATGGCAAACCGCCCCAAGTCACACATCAGCCACCTGCGCCCCAACCGCTCGGCAACCGCCCCGGTCGTGCCACTGCCACAAAAGAAATCTGCCACCAGATCGCCCTCGTTGGAAGCTAGAGAAATCACTCGTTCGAGAAGAGTTTCTGGCTTTTGAGTTTCATATCCAAGTCTTTCTAATGACTGAGGCTGGACAGTATTGATATCTAACCATAGGTCCTGGATAGGTACTCCTGACATCTCATCTAAATAGCGTTTTTGTTGCGGAACGGTTCCTGGTTTAGTTTGAACTATGCGTCCCTGTTTATAAAGCTCCTCCATGCGTTCTTGTTTAAATCGCCAATATCGTGTTACTCCTAAGAATTCATAGCGCGGATTACCCTTTGAAGCACCTCCGGGGCCAGTTGTATCGCTAAGTCGATATCTGCGTCCTGTTTCTGGCTCTATGTGTTTATAGAAAGAATTTATGTACTCCTCAGAATATGGCTGGTACTGCATATTCCATGTAAAATTCTCAGACTTGGAATACAGAAATATAACATCATGAATACGTCCAAGATGCTGCGAACCTTGACCAACATCACTATGGGCTGTTTGCCTTTTCCAAATAATTTGATTTAAGAACTGGCTATTGCCAAAAACATCATCAATTATTGCTTTGACTTGATGAGATACAAACCAACCGATATGAACAAATATCAAACCTTTGTCGGTGAGTAATTCTCTAGCAAGGACAAGTCGTTCATAGATCATTTGCAGAAAAGAATCGGTTCCTTTTCCCCAAATATCTCGATAAGCAACCATTTCTAATGTTGATTGCTCTTTTTCAATCGCTTCCTGCTCATCCCCGATCGCCACACTCATCGAAAAATCTGCACCTACATCAAACGGTGGGTCAATATAAATCAGATCCACCTTGCCCTTAAACTCTTGCAACAGCGATGCCATCACCAGCTTGTTGTCACCCCAGATCAGCCGATTGCGAAAGTCATCCTGCTTGGGGTTTTGCTGTTCAAACAGCTCCAACTGCCCCGTTGCCGCCGCTGCCCGTCGCGGTTCATCAATGCTCTCAATTCGCTGCATCGGCATGGCGCACCCAGCAATATCCACTTCCCGCCGCTGCCCATACTCGTCATACTTGCCCTCCCACACCAGTTCCGTCCGTAGCGTTGACAGCGGGTGCGGGTTGTGGGGGCCGTAGGTGGGCGGTTGGGTCATAGAAAGCACTGAGGATCAAACATCTGCCCTCAATTATAGTCGCTGCCCCAAATGCCACCAAAATCAAAGATTTACTGAACCGACTCAGGTTGGTTTTGCTCGTGTAGCAGCGGTTTCAACCGCCAAAATCCTTATCCCAAACTCATACCGATTTAATTTTTGATTGTGGCAGATCCTTGGGCAGGGGCGTTTCGCGAAACGCCCTTACGGAATCATATGCAGCGAAGCCAATTCAAATGGGTATCAGGTTAATGAGAACAAAAAAGCGATCGCTCCCCCATTATCAAGCGATCGCCCCTATTCATCTTTAACTTCTATCTCTAATGTTGTGGTTCAGTTTGAGGCTGAACTTTACGAGTCTTACGAAACCGCTGTGCTAGGTCATCTTTAACTTCATCCAGACCCATGCTTTTACCAACCGTTTTGATGGAGCTATAGGCAACTCGTGCAGCGGCATAGGCTTCACTGCCTGCCACCATTTGCGTATCTTCAACCAATTCTCGTAGTTGGCTCAGCGATTGTAGGACAGGGTTTAAAGCTTCAAACAGGGCTAAATCTCGACGAGCTTCGTCAATGTTAAGGCAACGAGGCATTAAATTGGAATATTGAGTAGCAACATCAAGAGCTTTAACGACAAAGGTTTGCGATTTAAGTCCTAATTTCGCCAATTGGCGTCGTTCAGTTGGAGTCAAACCCATTAAAAATGAGAGCTTTTGGCGAACTGTTTCTAGAGCAGTGAGAACCTCTGCAACATCCGTTGAGGATAGGGTTGCATCGATTGTACGAATGGTCATGAATTGACTCCTTGGAATGTTGAGATGCACCGTTTATGGGTGCGTTACCTATCTCTTGAAATTCCCTTAATTAGTAGATCAGTAACTCCGTAGCAGCACTGGAAAAACATCTCATTAGAGATAGAGACTCAGTGAATTTTGTGATGTCGAGCGGGAATGAAGCCTCTTTGAATGCCATCGAAGCAGCCGAGAGTGTCAACGGAGTTACTTTGACTCCCAACGAAGATACTTTGAGCGGCAACGAAGGGAATCCAAGTGATCTGAATCACACTCAAAGCGGCAACGGAAGAACTCGACAAGACAACGAAGGGAATCCAAGTGATCTGAATCACACTCAAAGTGGCAATGAAAGGACTCTGAGCCGCAACGAAGGAACTCTAAGTGATCTGAATCACACTCAAAATATCGTTGTAGCTAACTTATCGCTAACTGTAGCCATAGCCCATTCAGTTAGGACAAACCATCAGTAGGACAAACGCGATTAATCGCGTCTCTCTGGATAAACCTCAGTTCACCAAACATTCCAAAACTCGTTCAACCCCTTTGCCATCTACCAGGCTTTGGCTTCGCTGCGTCATGTCACGGCATTTGGCAGGGTTAGAAAGAAGCTCAGTCAATGTCGTCGCGATCGCCTCCGTTGTTACATCCTGATGCCACCTCAGGTTGACCACAACTCCTAATTCGCCCAATTTTTCAGCGATCGCCCGTTGGTTCTCTGCCAAGATCAGCATTAACGTTGGCAGACCCATGAAGGCGAGTTCCCAAGAGGTTGTGCCCCCTGCGGCGATCGCCACATCTGCCCATGCCATCAGTTCGGGCATATTGGTCACATTTTGCTTCAAATGAACCGAGTGGCGAGATGATTGAATCACCTGTTGAAGCGACTCCCGATGAGGATTGCTGCCTCCAATGACAACAATGACCTCCAACTTGCAGTTGATGTGCTGAATGGCTTGCAAAATCTTTAGCGTTACGTTGTCTGGGTCAGCCCCTCCCATCGTGATCAAAATCTTGTTTGCGGCAGGATTGGGCGATCGCTGCCAACCCTGCCATTGCAAAAACTCTGGCCTGAGTAGGGCATAGCGAGTGCCTAATAGCAGTTGAGTGTCAGGCTCACGGTTAGCATAAAGCTCTGGGTGAGCATAGACATTTTGATTCAGCACCAGATCCGCATAGTAATGAGTGGCATGTTGATAGTCATCAAAAAACAGTAGGTTCAAGCCTGCCGATTTGATCCAGCGTTGATACTCTGCGCCAAAGTGATAGCCATCGACAATCATCCAACTGGTTTGCTGTAGACGAGCCAGGGCGATCGTTGCCTGAGCATCATCCAAACTACCCAGTTCATGCGGAATGTTAATGAGCTGAATGTCTAATGTTTGAAGACGGCTGACTAAATTGGGGGTGATTTGAGCCGCGACAACAATCGGGTAATGACCTGCTGACTGTAAACCTTGTGCCAGAGCCAGACAGCGCATGATATGACCTGTGCCGATTGCCACTGATGCATCGGCTCGAATCAGAATAACCATCCTCTAATATTTTCTAGCAACTAGCAGCATATTAGACGAGAGGTTGTTATCCGATAAGAAATTTTGAAATGCTTCACCTTTAGTTTCCCATTCGTCAATTAATACTTGCTTGAGAAACGGTTGCTGACTAATATCAAACTCACCCGATAAAACCTTTTTACGGACTAGTTCTGCATCTAAGCGTCCGGGGGTTTGCTGCTCAATCACCTCAAAGCCACAAGATGCTAATAGCTGAGATAAAGAGTTAGGGTTAAATAAATTCAAGTGTTCATTATCTACCGCGCTTGACTGCTCTTTGAGGGTAACAATATCAAATCCTTTGACATTAGGGCAAGTAACAATAAAGATGCCACCAGGAGATAGTAATTCATAGCATTTCACCAAAAATTCGCGTGGTGAAAATAGATGCTCAATTACCTCAAAGTTAACAATTACATTGATGGGTTCAGAGCCAAAGTGAATCTGCTCAATCGGCTTTTCGATAATGGTAAGACCGCGATCGCGACACGTCTGAGCTAGATCTGGCGTCGGTTCAACTCCAATAACTTGTTGAAATACTCCTGTTTTTTGTATCTCTTCACAAAAGATGCCAAACCCTGCACCAACCTCTAAAAGGGTATGGGTCGGTACATCAAAGCGACGACAAATATCGAGCACTTTTTGCACTCGTGGCTTAAAGATTTTTTCACGTCGAGCCGCTTCAGAAGCTGGAAAAATGTATTGATTCCAATAAGCGTAATTTTCCGATTCTCGATAGTATTCGTCTAAATGTTCAGGTTGAGGTCGAGGGTTAGCATACACCGTCTCGCATACCTCACAACTCACGAATTGAATCTCGTATTTTTCGTAGATTTTATGGCTCTGAGCAAAATCACATGCTGGACAATTCACAATAACAAACTCATGCTTGTGCTGTAACAAGCGTCGAATATCAGCCGCAAGTCGTGCAGCTTGATCCTTCATCAATTCATCGGGTCGAATCTCTGATTCTTTGAGCATGGTTATACATTTGAATAAGTACAAAAGATTTTTAGAAGAGGACTTCCGATCCCCTCCTTTTTAAGGAGGGTTAGGGAGGATCTAAGAATTTAGTGAACCACACCATAGCCAGAGGGTTCGCCCCAAATATTGTCTTTGACCCACTGCCCATCCTCGATACGCCAGACTCGCGAATCGCGGAAGGTATCGCAGATCGTATCAAACTCCTCTTCGGCCATCCCGACATACTCTAGCCATCGCTCCAGATCGCGTCGGGGTTTGACATGATCATACTGGCGAACCATTTCGATACCTTGTTCACGAGTCATCGCCCCTGCCCGAATGTCTTTACAGGCATGATCAGAGCCACGTCCATAGCCAAACTTGATGAACTTGAGATAGTCGTGAATGCCGTTTTCGTGCATGTCGTCCAGGTTAGAAATTGTTCGGTAGGTGCGTTCAAAAGGTTGTTGAGCCGGTTTCCAGCCGTAATGCTGCATGACAAGTTTCGAGTGTTCGTTGGCCTCCCAATTAACAAAATTGCTGAGGTAAATCCCCCGTACCTCCACTTCATCAATTTCGTCGTCGGAGGGATACTGTGCCCACAACAAATCTTTAGCGGTCAACCCCTCTTTGAGTTCAGCTCGTCCTAATGTCTCTAAACCTTCATCTGTAAAATCATCCCAGTCATAGCCCCGCAGCGCATGTTCTAAGCGAAACTTGGCAGTAAATTCTACCAAATCGTTGTAGGAATACATGCCACCCAAATCCATAAATCCATGTTCACCCCACAGCATGAGCGGTACTTTATAGCGCACTGCCACCTGAATCGGTACTGTAAAAATGCCACAGTGACCGTGCCAATTCATATCACCCTGAAGCTTAAAACCCAAGCGATTCATCTTGATGAGGGTGTCTACACCAGGGCGCACAATGATGTGGTCGCAATCAAATACCTCGCGCATCCGATAGAGGTTGTACTCACCTTCCGGCAAGTAGTTATTACCGTGATAGGTGACGAGCAAAGGCTTTAGCCCCAATTCTTTGACCGCCACATGGGTTTGAAAATAGCTGTCTTTGCCACCACTGACGGGAATCACAATATCGTAGTTGCTGCTACTGCGATATTCATCGGCTAACTCTTTGAGCCACTGCCAGCGTTGCTCCCAGTCAATATTTTTTTTCTGGTCGTGGACTCGACAACCCGAACACACGCCATGTTCATCAAAGGTGAGAGGAGCCGCGCTAACAGCAGGATAAACACATCGAGTACAGTATTGGACTGGCATGGGTGGATATAGATTGATGAGTGCATCAAAACTTGGGTGTGTTGGTGCGTTGAGCAACGCACCCTACCAAATACTGCGGGAATCATACCGCTTTTTGTAGAGCTTTAGATAAGCTAGAGCCGGACGTCAATTCCTGCTTTGGCTAAGGCTCGTTTGCCGCCTTTATCTGATAGTTCCTTAAAGTGCCAAATATTAGCAGCGGCAACCGCTGCCGCCCCAGCCCGAATGCCCTCGGCGTAGTGTTCATAGCGTCCAACCCCACCGCAAGCGATCACCGGAATTGTGGTAGCTGCTGCAACGCTACTAATCAAAGCAAGATCATAGCCTTTGCCTGTGCCATCGCGATCGATGCTGTTGAGTAAGATTTCCCCTGCTCCGCGTTGCTCTACCTCTCGTGCCCACTCTTCAGGCTTTTTGCCCGTTGCTTCCCGCCCCCCATCAATAAAAACCTCGGTTTGTCCATCAGGGTGACGTAAGACATCAATACTGACGACGATCGCCTGACTCCCAAAAACAGTGGCTCCTTGGGTCATTAATTCTGGCGATCGCACAGCCGTTGTATTCAGCGTAATTTTGTCAGCTCCTCGGCTAATGCGTTGCCGCATATCATCCACAGTGCGAATGCGACCACCCCAGGTCAACGGCATAAAGCAGGTTTTGCTCACCTCGTCCAAAATATCAAGGGGATTGGTTAGGTTCTTAATTTTGTGATCATCGCGTCGTGAATCGTATTGATCGTCGCGGCTAATATCCAAATAAATTAATTCATCGACATTCCATTCATTAAACCGTTGCACTTCATGAATAGGGTTGCCAATGATTTGATGAATTTTGAATAGCTCACTGCGAATGAGTAATCCATTTTTTAATAGAAGAATTGGGATCAAACGTTTTTTAAGCATGGTTTTTATCAACTAGAGAGGTGTCTTTTAGCTCCCCGGCTGCTTCGAGCAGCCGGGGAGCTAGGTGCTACCTAGAAAGTTTTTGAGCAACGCTAATCCTGCTTTTTGGCTCTTTTCAGGATGAAACTGGGTGGCATAGATATTATCAAATTCGATGCTGGTGACAAACTCCGTTCCATGAGACGTAGTGGCACTGACAATGGTGCGATCGCTAGGTATCAACACATAGCTATGGACGAAGTAAAAGGCAGGTGTTTTGGTAAACCCAGCATACAGACTTTCTGATTTCAAAATCTGAGCATCATTCCAACCGATATGGGGAATCCGAATATCTGGATCATCAGATTGGAGCCGCTCTACTGTGCCAGAAACCCAATCCAATCCTTTATGACTACCGTGTTCTTTACCCACGGTGGCTAATAGCTGCATCCCCAAACAAATTCCTAAAAATGGCTTTTTGTTCTCCCTAACTTCCCGCTCTAAAGCAGAAATCCAACCTTGAGTTTGCAGATTGTTCATTGCATCCCCAAATGCCCCAACACCAGGCAAGATAATATGGCTGAATTGGCTCAGTTCGGTAGGGTGATCAACAATTTGAACAGGAAACTGGAGGGAGGCGATCGCATTGGCCACTGAGCGAAGATTGCCCATGCCATAGTTGACAATACCGACTAGTCGTTGATTTTCAGCCATAACTCATTCAGCGGTTTTCTCCATTAAGAACCAGGTGGTATTGTCCCAGGAGGGATTAACTTGTTGCCACAAGAAACCATAATCCACAACAGATACGTGTTGGGTTTGGTCAATGAATTCTTTGGCAAAATCTCGTTTGAATAGCTTCTCCGAATGCCCGCGATAACTTAGCTCTACAGGGGCAGGGTTGAAGTATTCATTGATGAGAATATATCGGCTCGAAAGGTCAAAAATCTTTTGATAAACCAGGGGTAGATCATCTGGATTGATGTGAATTAGGACACCACAGGTGAAAACCAGATCAAACGTTTGGTTTGGCTGAAATTCTTGAATCGATGAATGAACTGCATTCACAGTTGGGATAGCCTTTAAACTTGCTAACGCAGATGGATTTAGCTCAACTCCAGTTAACTCGAAATTGGAGCTAAGATGGGCGATCGCTTCAAGGTTATGTCCCCGATTTGCTCCTAATTCACAAATAGTTTTGACTCCAAACGTTTTGCTTAAAACAGTCGCAAAAAAGGGTTGCCGTTGTTCCCATAAAACATCATTGCGTTGAGTATAATCATTACCAAACTGCCCTTCCCAAAAGAGTTCTTGTTCTGTTTTAGATCTCATTACTCTCCTAATTTCTTCTGTCGAATGTGGGCGTTGATTTGGGTTAGACTGGGGTTTTTCTCCAACAACTCCAAAATATCATCCATTGTAAAGAGGCGATCGGGCTGATATAACGCCTGATAAACAGCTTCAATAAATTGAAAGTCTTCAGGCGTATCTAGCGTCCAACGATAACTAGATAGGTCTTCATCGTAGTGTTGATTGTGTAATGCAAAAATTTCAGGATGTTGATAAATATAAGGAGTCACATGCTCCTTTTCATAAGGTTTTGTAGCATTATTGTAAGCATTTTCTAGAGTGCTAAATGTAAACACCTCCGCATCTAAGCCAATAGGATAACTGCGAGTCAGTGTGTTACTGGTATAGTCAATGAATAACCCTACATCCGTCATCATATGAAAATAATCCAGCAAACTTTCTAACACTTCTGGATCAAACAGTGGGCAGTCAGAGGTGACTCGTACAATGAGATCTACTTGATAGTGCTGTGCAGCTAAATAATACCGCTCCAAAACATTATCTTCGCTGCCTCTAAACCAATTAACACCTGCTTTTTCTGCTTCTAAAACAATTGCCTCAGCATCATCAGAGGTTGTCGTAGCCACAATAATTTCATCCACCAGAGAACAAGCTTTCACTCGTGTGATGACATGAGACAAAACCGTCTTTCCACAGAGCGACTTCATTACCTTTCCTGGCAGACGAGTTGACCCCATACGTGCCTGAATAATAGCAGCGGTTTTCATCATAAAATCTCCCGCAAGATGGCGACAATTCTATCTTGATCGTCCTCAGTTAATCCAGAATAGATGGGCAGGGTAATGGCTTCTTGATAGTAGTGTTCTGCTGTGGGAAAATCACCCCATTGAAACCCCAATTGCTGATAGTAAGGGTGGATGTGAATGGGAATGTAATGGAGATTAACTCCAATATTCCAGCGACGCAATGCTTCAAACACTTGCCGATGGGTTTTCTCAATCTTGTCGAGCTTGAGACGAATGACATAGAGGTGAAAGCTAGATTCTGTGTCGGGATGTTGCCAGGGCAAGATAATCGGCAAATCTTGCAGTAATTGGTTGTAGCGATCGGCTAAAAATCGTCGTCGCCGCACAAATTCGTCAAGCCGTTGCAATTGGCTTAACCCTAACGCCGCTTGAATATCCGTCATGCGGTAATTAAAGCCCAACTCAATTTGTTGGTAGTACCAGGGGCCATGCGACTCTCCCTGCATCAAGTTGGGATTGCGGGTGATGCCATGCGTCCTCAAGCGGATTAGGTTTTCGTACAGGTCGGCCCGATTGGTCAACACCATGCCACCTTCACCCGTCGTGATAATCTTCACAGGATGAAAGCTGAATACCGTCATATCTGAAAATTGACAGGAGCCAATGGGTTGTTGCTGATACCGTCCACCAATCGCATGAGAGGCATCTTCAATCACACAAAACTGATATTTTTGGGCAAGAGAGGCGATCGCCTCCATCTCACACGATTGGCCTGCCAGATGAACTGGAATCACAAGTTTGGGTAAACAGCCTTGTTCCTCCGCCCATCTCAATTTCCGTTTTAGTTCAGCAACGCTCAGATTATAGGTTTGGGGGTCAATATCGACAAAATCGACCTTGCTCCCACAGTACAAACCACAGTTTGCTGAGGCAACAAAGGTGTTAGGTGAAGTCCAGAGATAGTCTCCATTGCCTAATCCAGCGGCAAGACAAGCGATATGCAATGCGGCTGTAGCACTCGAAACAGCAACTGCATATTGGACTCTACAATAAGCGGCAACTGCCTGTTCAAAACGATCAATTGTTGGGCCTTGGGTAATCCAATCCGATTGCAGTACTTCAACCACAGCATCAATATCGTGCTGAGTAATGTCTTGCCGTCCGTAGGGAATGAAAGCCGTCATTAGGAATTAGATTTTTGATCTGGAATACTTAGAACTCATCCCCGATCATGTCCAGGAGTGTTTGGGGAGATAACCAGTCAGTGTTGGTATCAGAACTATACTGAAAACCGTCTGGCACAGGAACCCCTTTTTCTTGAAGGGAATTGCAGGTGAAGTCTATCTTATGAGCCAACTGAATCGAGGGCTGAATCACGTAGTGATCGGCAAATTCGATCGTCAGGTGAGCGTCGTCTACTGGGCACATCACTTCGTGCAGCTTTTCTCCAGGACGAATCCCAACCGTTTTGGTAGGAATGTCAGGAGCAAGAGCTTTGGCTAAATCGAGCAAATGCATTGATGGAATCTTGGGCACAAAGATCTCGCCCCCTTGCATTCGCTCAAAGCTCTTGAGAACAAAATCAACCCCCTGTTGCAGGGTAATCCAAAAGCGGGTCATGCGGGGGTCAGTAATGGGAATTTCAGTCACTCCCTCGCGGACTAACCTTTGAAAGAAGGGAACAACTGACCCTCTAGAACCCACAACATTGCCGTAGCGCACTACAGAAAAGCGAGTGTTGCGATCGCCCACGATATTGTTGGCTGCGACAAACAGCTTATCAGAGACAAGCTTGGTTGCTCCATACAAATTGATAGGACTGGCAGCTTTATCAGTTGATAGGGCAATCGTGCGTTTGACTCCTTGAGCGATCGCCACATCAATGACATTGCTGGCTCCATTGATGTTGGTCTTGATGCACTCCATCGGGTTGTATTCTGCCGTCGGCACCTGTTTCAAAGCTGCCGCATGAATCACATAATCCACTCCTCGCATGGCTAAGTCGAGGCGATCGCGATCGCGCACATCTCCGATGAAATAACGCATCACAGGAGAACTGAACTCCTGAGCCATTTCATACTGCTTCAACTCATCACGGGAGTAAATAATCAGTTTTTTGGGGGTAAACCGTTCGAGTAGTACCTTTACACATTTTTTGCCAAATGACCCTGTTCCCCCAGTGATTAAAATCGTTGATTGGTCAAACATGCAGATTGCGATCGCTCATTGAATTAAGACTCAAGTTGAATATCCTAGCCCAATTAAGGACTTTATTTTGGTCTTATTCAGGAGATCCTTGACGAGACAAAAAGCAAATAGTCTACTCAGCCAGGGCATCTTTAGCCGACAGACCATCGCCTTGAGTGCCAAAATACCAGAGCACCGCTGCCGCCTCGGCGCGAGTCACGTTTTTTTTGGGTTGAAACAAGGTGGTATAGCCAAAGGCACGGCGAATATTGGAGAGATCCCCATTTTGAAAATCAGCTAAAACAGCTCGAAGCGACCTAGAGTCAATGCGGTTAGCATCTTGAAACCCCCAGGTTTCCTGAATCGCCTGTACGGTTGCGTTAGGGAGGGTTTGCCGGACATCGACTGGAGCTTTCCAGAGGATCAAGTTTTCGCGGGTAAGCGGCGCATCAGGGCGAAAGGTGAGGGTGGTGGCATCGCCCGACAATGGACTGGGAATTAAGCCTGCCTGGGCTAAGCCTTGAATAGCCGCAAAGTCAGGGTCATTGCGAGGCACATCGCGAAACACGGGTTCATCGGTGTTGACCCCCAAGCGAATTTTTTGGGCAGGGCGATCGCGATAGATCGCGTTGTTTGCCGCCACTAACCAACGAGCATAGTCGCGACGAGTGGCGATCGCGTTGGGTTTAAACTCTCGACTAGAGCTGTTTGTGCTAAGGACACCGAGCTTAGCAAGATCTTCAATATAAGAGCGCAATTCCTCTGGGGCTTGGCTGAGGTCACTAAAGGTTTGAGGGGCAGCCGTAGGAGTAGCAGGTTCAGATTGAGTCGGTCGTGGCGTAGCCCCCGATTGAGGCAGCGGGCCAACAAAGTTAGGATCACCGGGTTGGGGCACTGAGCTAGAAGCAATCACTCCCCCTGAAGTAGGGGTGGGGGTAGGAGAGCTAGCTAAATTAGGATCACTTTGGCTATAGCTGAGGGTAAAGTCGGTGCCACTGCCAGGAGCCGGAACTGGAGTAGATGATGGCGTAACGCTTAATGTGAGCCGGATGCCACTGCGTTCAGCGACAATGTCAGCACTCTCATCGGCACTCTCAGGTGTGGGGTTATCGGCAGTAGGTTGCAAGATGCGCCAGTCGTTTGACCGCAAAATATCCCGATAAAACTGCTGTACCTGGTCTGCTCTATCAGGGGTTCGCCATCGTGACTCTGTCGCTTGACCCGACGCAGCGGTCGTTGATAGGTCAGCAGGAATAACCGCTAATAATTCGGCTCCAGGATAACGGGGAATATCACTAGGAAAGTCAGCCGGAAGCTGAACATTGTCGCCCGTGGGAGTAGGACTGGATGGCCCAGCATTGGGAGTATTGGTTAAACGCGGATCAGCCGCCAGCGATCGCTCAAACCGTTCTGCAAACGGTGTATTGGCACACGATGCCAACGGCAGCAATGTGAACACTAGACCCGCTAAAATAACACTTTTTTTGGAGAACAACACAGTACACTGAGCATCAAGTTTCCATCCCTACGCTAACGTAGATTGGCATGAGTCGATAAGGGGATTCCAAATGACAGATGGAATGCAGGCTGCAAAGCCGATCGTGATTGATTGTGATCCGGGGGTAGACGATGCGATCGCCCTGTTGTTGGCCTTTGCTGCACCAGAGTTGCATCTATTAGGGATCACAACGGTTGCGGGTAATGTGCCCTTAGCACTCACCCAAAAAAATGCTCGCCGTATTTGTGAATTAGCCGGATGCAACGACTTAGGCGTATATGCCGGATGTTCACGTCCGATCATGCGTTCTCTGGCAACGGCTGAAGAGGTGCATGGCAAGACCGGATTGGGAACAGTGCATTTACCAGAACCGACAATGCCATTGCAGCCGCAACATGGGGTCGATTTTTTGATTGAGACGCTAATGACCGCCTCAGAACCGATTACCCTGGCGACGCTAGGCCCCCTCACTAATGTGGCGATCGCTCTGATCAAGGAACCTCGTATTGCGCTCAAAATCCCTGAGGTGGTGTTGATGGGAGGGGCGATCGGTCGAGGAAATGTCACCTCATCGGCTGAGTTTAATATCTTTGTTGATCCCCATGCGGCGCATGTTGTGTTCACCAGTGGCATTCCCCTGACGATGATTGGGCTGGATGTGACCCACCAAATTTTGACGACTCCAGAGCGGTTAGCGGCAATTCGGGCGATCGCCACTCCTGTGGGTCAAATTGCGGCTGCGTTGCTGAGCGATTACACCTTTGAGGTCGAGCAACACGGTTTCGCAGGCAATCCATTGCATGATCCCTGTGTGATTGCCTACTTGATTCAGCCAGATTTATTCACTAGCCGCAAAATGCGGGTAGATGTGGAGATTGCTAGTGAGTTGTCGTTGGGGCGGACGGTGGTAGATGGGTTAGGGGGGAGCAACCACCACCCCAATGTCAATGTGGTGTTATCGGGAGATGCCGATGGCTTTCACAGATTATTGGTGGAACGGCTGTCTCAGTTGGCGTGAATCATTTTGGAGTGCCTGGGAAACCGAGCCTTGGGGGAAGCTTCCCCCACCCCCCCTCGCTGAGAGACGAAGCACGTCCCTCAGACTCCCTCCGCATAGTGTGTAGGAACAGAAGGAAGGCGCGCTTCGCATCTGTTCCCAGTACGGGTGCCCCTATTTTTTGGGATCGCTGGTCGCTGGTCAATCGTCAAGATCCAAGGTCGATCAACAATTGGCGATCGTCACCCTAGCTGAACCCCCTGTCCCCAACCCCCTCCTCCCTCTAGACCCAAAAGCTGTTATTACCCACGGTGGTGGCAACAACATTTTCAAGGATGGCCAATCGGTTAAATCGATTGCCGCCGATGTCGCCGTTAAAGTCAACACTAACAACCGTGTGCACCCCAATTTGGGTGAGACGGATGTAGTCTGCAATAGGGGTGACACTGTTAAAACCAGGTTGAGCAAATAGGACTCTTAAGTCAAGTACATCGCGATCGCCCTCAAAATCGGTGATCCGATCGACTCGATCTGAGGCAGCAAGGTACACAAAGCGATCGCGCCCTGCGCCACCTGTGAGGACGTCTCTGCCACTGTTGCCGACTAACACATCGTTGCCACTGCCACCATTGAGGATGTCTACTCCGTCTCCGCCAAACAGGGTGTCGTTACCCGCTTCACCGTTGAGTTCGTCATTGCCCCCGGCTCCTGAGAGGCGATCGCGTCCAGTGCCGCCATTAACGACGTCAGCCGCATCTGTCCCCAACAGGGTATCGTTACTGTCGGTGCCCGGAATCAGGTTTGGGGTGGGGGCCGGGGCAGGAACCGGAGTGGGGGCTGGAGTCGGAGCCGGAGTCGGAGTTGGAGCTGGAGTTGGCGTGGGAGTAGGGGCACTGATTTGACGATAACCAAAGTTGAGATCGCCCAGGGTTGCTCCATTCACCAGTTGCACCCGATGCGTGTTGGTGCTGGTTGCCCGAACTGCCACATCGTCGATATACCATCCCTCAAAGCGATTGAAGGAGGCATCGAGCGTATCCAGCTCAAACCGGAGTTGCACCGTACTCCCTGCATAAGGGGTTAAGTCCAGCGTGGCACTGCGCCAGGTGGGGTTGATCACCGACAATAAGGTCGTGCCCTTAGTGCCAATTGACTGAAAGGCTCCCCCGTTTTGAGAAATCTGGACGCGCACCTGATCCGTCGTGGTTGGAATCTCGACATTCAAAAAATAGTTAAAGGCCAGTTCCACGTTAGAGCCTGCGGGAAGAGCGATCGCCCCAGAGGTGACTCGACCAGCCGTGTGACCCACATTGTAATTGCCACCACCATCCACTCCTTCACCCGTACCAAAATAGAGGCTGTCATCGGCGGAGTGTCCGGTTTGGTTGCCGCGTCCCGTCGAGAGATGCCATAGCCCAGCAGCAGAGGCTCCAGTATTGTCGATGGTAAATCCATCCAAACTGGCATTGCCACTGCTGTCACTAAAGTCGGCGTTGAGCAATTCAACGGTGCGACCGACCGGAAAGGTTTGCTCCCACCCAGATTGGGTCAGGGCAGCGACCGTATAACTGCCTGCCGCTAACCCCGTAAATTGATAAGTTCCTTGGGCAGTGCTGATGCTGGTGGGTTCGTTGGCGGTCAACTGCCCATCCTGGTTTAGATCGAGATAGATCGTCCAACCGGAGAGTCCAGTTTCGTCAGTGTCGCGATCGCCATCCCCATTCACATCCTCCCAGACCGTACCCGACACCGTCCCGGTTGTACTCGGCAAGGTCGCCAAGATGCCATCGATCCAGGCTAGCTTGTCAGAGTCTGAGACAATGACGCCACCCCCTCCAGTGCCAAACACCCCTTGAATCGTGCCAGGTAAACCAAAACCTTCAGGCAGGGCAAACGCAAAAGTATTCACCCCCGCCAACAAGAGGGTATTGCCGTTTTGGATAAAACTGGGCCCGCCAGAGTCACCTGGCCCGACTGAGGATTCGATGGTGTTGCCCAACGTCAGCCCTGAGCCAACCCCAGCAAACAGATTGCTAGATGCATCTGAGCCATCAAAGTCATAGACAAAAGCCCCTTCCAGGGTGAGATCGACCTGGTTTTGCCCGACTCGTTTTTGGTCAAAGCTCGCTGTGCCAGGGGTTTGTCCATTCATGCCATCTCCTGACGTGCCATATCCTACGAGGGTCAGGGTGGTGCCAGTTGTCAGAGGTTGGCGATAGAGGTCGTAAATCGGCACCCCTTCTGGCAGATCACGACTGAGGGTAATAATAGCCAGATCATTACTAACGGTATTGTCAAATCCTTGATAGCCTGGAAAGATTTGTAACGACTCAGCGGGGATGCGATCGGAGAGAATGCGTCCAAAGTTGAGGTTAAAGATGACATTTTCAGGAGAGGGATCAATGACCCCATCTTCGTTGACAATATCGAGCAGATGAGCCGCCGTGAGAATGTGGCGACGACTAATGGCCGTGCCTGAGCCTAAAAAGTCACCCGTGCCCGGAAGCGAAACGCCAACGCTGCCGACTCCGGCATAGGGAGAAGTGCGCGTATTGGGGTCAATTCGCTGATCGGGAGAGTCAGGAGGATTGCCGTTGGGATCTCCTGCTAAAATAACGGGCTGAAGGATAAACTGATCAAGCGCGCCCCCTTGCGGGTATCTCTGCGCGATCGCCCCCTGAGATTCTGGTGCGATCGCAGATGCATCGGTCGCTATCGGGTCAACCATCAGACTATCCTCTAAATTAAGATCGATTAAGACGCTAAATTTGCTGAGAACTGGCTTCTAAGTGAGATTGGATTCTTAAGATTGGATTCTACTGACATCAAATAATTTTGAGATGCCTTTAGGATAGCTGCAAAAAAAAATTGTGCCAAAATGTGTGATGCTTGCTACGCTCCTATCAGGAGTGGCAGAAAATTAAGAATTAGGAATTTGCTCTAGACGACTCTCGTGGAACGATGGAGCATAAGCAGAATCAGTATTAGCAGTGCAAGATGGTGCAACATTTTCGGTCTTGGTTTACTAACCCTAAACGTTGGCGATCGCTCCTAAAGTCTTTGGGGGGCACTGTTTTGCTAACCAGTCTGGGGGTCGCAGGATGCGTGTTGCTCTTGCGGCAACTGGGGGGACTCGAAGGAGCAGAGCTGAATGCTTATGATCAGTTGGTGCGATCGCGCCAGAGCAAAGACTTTGATCATCGGTTGTTAGTCGTTGGTATTAGTGAAACCGATATCCAAACCCGTAACGAATTCCCCATTCAAGACGGCACTCTAGCACAATTGCTCGATCGACTTCTCGAAAACCAACCCCGTGCCATTGGAATTGACATCGCCAGAGATGTGCCCCAGGGCAACAATCGAGATGCACTGCTGCAAATTTTAGAAGAGAGTGATCTCATTGCCGCCACCTGTGTCTTGAGTTCTAAAGACGACCCCGGTATAGCCCCTCCTCCAGGAGTCCCCGACGATCGGGTGGGGTTTGCAGATTTTCCAAAAGACAATCTGGGGGTGATCCGTCGCATTGCCTTGGTGTCAAGCCCCGGAATTTCTGATTACCCTATCGTCAACCCCAGCCTTTGTAGTGACGTTAACGCCGATCTTCAACCTCCGTCATTAAGCTTGCTCTTATCTCTGATGTATCTAGAGCGAGAGGGAATTGCGGCCACAGAAGCCCCGAATGGAGACATTCAGATTGGCTCGGTGGTCTTTAATCGTTTGCAACCCAATGCCGGGGGATATCGCAATGCAGATACACCCGATTATCAGGTTTTATTAAATTACGGCTCCCTGGATAGCATCCGACAGGTCACGTTGACCGATGTTTTAGAGAATCGGATTGACCCCAATTGGGTGCGCGATCGCGTTGTGTTGATTGGCTATACCTCCCAAATCGCCAATGATGTATTTCTAACCCCGTTGGGTGAAGAGATCCCAGGAGTCGTCATTCATGCCCACGCAACCAGTCAAATTTTGCGGGCAGTGCTTGATCAGCGGCCTCTGCTGTGGTATTGGCCAGAAGGCATTGAGATGCTGTGGATTGTGGGCTGGGCAGTTGTGGGTGGTGTCGTAGCCTGGTCAGTGCGCAAAACGCTCGTCTTTATCGTTTCAGAGGGAGTTGCTCTGGGCGTGCTGTACGGAGCCTGTTATTTCATCTTCCTCAAAAGTGGATGGGTGCCGCTGGTGCCTCCGGCGATCGCCCTTGTGGGGAGTGCTGTGGGAGTTGTGTTAGTCGATCGAGCCACCAAAGGCGGCTATACTCAGGCCATTTATGAACAGGTGCGCGACCAGGTTAAAGTCGTCCTCAAACCCAAAATTGAGATCGACCAAGAAAAACGCGCCAAGCAAGTGTCTGAGATTACTGAGTCGGGATATTTTCAAGATTTGATGGTGCGGGCAAAAACCATTCGAGAACGGCGCGCTATGGAAGAAAACGAGACTCCCCCAAAACCCTCTAACCCATCAGATTCGCAATCGTAAGGTAGCACCAAGCCTCAACAAAAGGCAAAAAGTGAGGAGATGAGGCTAGGAATTTTGTAAGGGCGTTTCGCGAAACATCCCTGCGGCAGGAATGAACTCGCCTTGGCAAGGGCAGGTGCCCCAGGCGGTGAGGTCATGTGCAACGATTACTGTTTAATTTGGTATGAGTCCTTCCCCACAGTTTTACTCAAAATCCAAAATCCAAAATCTAAAATCCAAACTCCAAACCTAAATTCCTCATCGCGCGATCGCCGCTTCCAGTTCTGCCATCGAAATCGGTGTATTTGATCCCGGCACTTCGACAACGGTGAGATATCCCGTAAACGATCGCCCTCCTAAACGGGTTAAGACGCTTAAAAGAGATGGCATATGGGCTTGTTGCAAGTAGCCTGTGTCGTCGTAAAGCTCTAAAGCAGAGAGGCACCCGATCGCCGGATTCCAGCCCAGACTGTTGGGATAGCGGTTGTTATTGGTAAAGAACCCCGGATCTTCACCACTGCCATGAATCCGAAATAAACCTCGTCCCGCTTTGCCTGCCCAATAGCTTTGTTGAATAGGATAGTAACTGCGCCACGAAGGGGGCAAAAGAGCTTGATAGGCGGTTAACGTCGCAGGTAGTTGACCAGGGCGACCGGGAATAAACTCCCGCACACCCTCTTCATAGGGTGCAAAAAGTTTCACCAGATCATAGGCACCATAGGCTCTAAAGGTTGTCAGGTCAGCAGTCCGGACTCCCTCAATCCGGTAAATGCCCTGAGGGGTTTGCCCACGTGTAAAGTTCCAGGACAACTCATGCAGCGATCGCAACAACAGCGGCATTGACCACAGTTGACCATTTTGCCGCAAAAATTCACCATTGCCGTCTTTGACCACGGTCTGACACAATACACCGCGATCGGGTCGGCAGACCACATAGAGATGGACTTGATTGGGGGCGATCGCCCACTGCAACAGATCGCTCAACGGAGGGGTTGCAGGTGCTTGATCCAACAGAGCCAAATCGCGCAGGGTCGTATAGAGATAGACATCCTGAGTCCATTGGGGAAACCGCTGTCGTAAGCGATCGCTTAGAGATTGGCGTTGCTGGGGATCAAGCCCCGTTTTGGCTAGGGCTGACAGTGACATCGCTGCCCACTCTGCATTAGGACTGCGTTCAACCACTTGCCGCAACTGTTGCCCAATTGCCGCATACCCAGTAGGGTTACTGAAATAGAGTTGAGTGCCGATTTGTAGTGCCATCTCAACCGTATGTTGTTGAGGACGAGACAGACCCGTTTGAGCAGCCAGAGATAAGATGCGGGCGATCGCCTCTGCCACATAAGGCTCCTGCGGCTCCACCACGGCTGTTGTCCACAAGATATTACGCCAGTGTCGCTCATTAGCGTCCGTCACCGGATAGCGGTTGACATCATAGTTTTCAGCCCGCACCTGCCGCACCTGCTGATCTCGTTGTTGCTGCCGAGCCGCTGCCGTTGCTTGGGCGATCGCGCCTTGAGCGCGGGTGGGAGCCGTTGTCAAAACCAGACTAAACGTTAACATTCCAATCAGCAAGGCAACGCCGAAACGACTTGCCCATCTTAGCCTGTAGCGTATGAACATACTGGGTATGAGGAGGTTTTCAAGGCTCAAGCATAGCAGAAGAGAGAAGAGGGAAGAGAGAAGAGGGAAGAGGGAAGAGGGAAGGATAAAACGATGAAGGATAAAGGATAAGAGAAGAGGGAAAAAAGAAGAGGGAAAAAGTGATAGTAAACCGAATCCAGGCATACTCGATAGAGTCATGTGCAGCAAAGCCAATTCAAATTGGGGTTAGACAATTACCAATTGATCATCCATAGTTAACGATCCAACCGGGTGATTAGTCTATTCTGGTGGTTGACATGATTCCTCGTTGCGCGAACTACCCATGAGTTTGAAACGTCGTCAATTTTTGATGCTAGCAGGAGCCACGACTGGTTTTGGTCTAGCCGCTTGTGTGCGACAACTTGCGACTTCTGAACCCGCTCCGACGTCAGTAGCGGCAACTTCGATTCCAACAACATCACCCTCAGCGATCGCCTCTCCCTCACCTGTCGCAAACGATCAGTTGTTAGCCCAGGGTATTCCCAATCCACCACGAGGGGATGTGCGGTTAGTGGTGATCAGCGACATCAATGGCCCTTATGGAGCGACAACGTATAGCGAAGAAGTGAATCGGGCGATCGCCCTGATTCCCTCGTGGCAGCCCGATCTGGTGATTGCCAGTGGAGACATGGTGGCAGGTCAAGATCGCACCCTCACCCGTGCCAAGATTCAAGAAATGTGGGCAGGCTTTGACCGATCGATTGCGGCTCCTCTGCGTCAGGCAAATCTGCCATTGGGGTTTACATTAGGCAATCATGATGCCTCTCGTGCCGCCGGGGTAAATGGTTTGATCTATCGTCAAGAGCGAGACCTGGCAGCCGCCTATTGGAATGACCCAGCTCACACTCCCGCTGTCGAATTTGTCGATCGCTACCAATTTCCCTTCTACTACACCTTTCAGAAGGGAGAGGTGTTCTTTTTGGTCTGGGATGCGACCAGTGGATTGCCAATGCCTGCCGAAAACCTTGCCTGGGTCGAAAAAAGCTTAGCCAGTGACACAGCGCAAGCGGCCAAACTGCGCATTGTGATTGGGCATCTGCCGCTCTATGCCGTAGCACAAGAGCGCGACAAGGTGGGCGAAGTGCTAGATGATGCCGATGAATTGCGATCGCTACTAGAGCGATACAACGTTCATACCTACATCAGCGGCCATCACCATGCTTACTATCCAGCCCATCGAGGCAGGTTGGAAATGCTACATGCTGGGGCGATGGGCGATGGACCTCGATTGTTGCTGGCGGGTGAGCTGCCCCGCATCAAAACCCTGACGGTGGTAGACATCAATTTAGAGTCAGTCTCAACCGTCTACACCACCTACGATATTGAGACAATGCAAGTGTTAGAGCAAAATGAATTGCCTCGCTTGATTGTGGGGCACAACGGGGTTGTGTTTCGGCGTGATATTAACTGGAGTGATCTGACTCCGCAAGAGCAAGCATCCTGCATCCAAAAGCATTCCGCTGCACTCTGTCAATCTTAAGCTGATCAATTCTCATACTTTAGATTGCCGTACCGGAATTTGAATCAAAAACTTAGTCCCTTGTCCCACGATGGAATGACAGTGCAACTCGCCATTGTGTCGCTCAGTGACAATCTGATAGCTGATCGCTAAGCCCAGCCCTGTGCCTTTGCCCACGGGTTTAGTGGTAAAAAATGGGTCAAACAAGCGTTTTTGAACTGCTTCAGAAATGCCTGGTCCATTATCTTCGATGCAAATCATAATTTGCTCAATCCCTTCTTGATCTTGAGTTAGACGAGTATTGATCGTAATGGTGGCCGGGTGATCGAAGTGGGGATGGGTATTTTTCAGGTGAAATTCTTCAAGCGCATCGATCGCATTACTCAAAATATTCATAAACACCTGGTTGAGTTGTCCTGCATAACATTCCACTGGGGGCAACCGCCCATAGTCTTTAACCACCTGAATGCCTGGAAAATGGGGTCTAGGTTTAAACCGATTTTGTAAGATCATCAACGCACTATCAATGCTTTCGTGAATATCGACCCCTTTAACTTCGGCTTCGTCGAGACGAGAAAAAATGCGTAAAGACTTGACGATCTCTCGAATCCGTTGAGCCCCCACTTGAATCGATGCCAAAAGCTTGGGCAAATCATCCCGGATGAACTCTAAATCGATAAACTCAGTCTTGTCTTGAATGTCTTGAGGTGACCGAGGATAGTGCAGTTGATATAGTTCGATTAGCTCTAGCAACTCTTGAATGTATTGGTTGGCATGAGCCAGGTTGCCATAGATAAAGTTAACCGGATTGTTGATTTCGTGGGCAATGCCAGCAATCAGTTGCCCTAGACTCGACATCTTCTCACTTTGAATCAACCGTAACTGAGTCTTTTTTAGAGTTTCCAGGGTTTCATTGAGCAGTTGCACCTGGGCTTGGGTCTGGCTATAGAGATGAGACTGGGTAATGGCGATCGCCAGTTGATCGGCTACAACATTGAGCAGTTCTTGATCGTCTCGGCTCAAGGGATGGCTGTCTAACCCAATTAAATAACCAGAGCGTTCTTCTTGAGTGGGAATGGCGATCGACAGGTAGGTTCTGGCTTGCAACTTTAAAAATCCAAAAGGTTTAGTCTCTGGTGTAAAACCCACAGGCACCAGACAGACAAATTTTCCGTCTTGCAAGGCTTGTGGCAGATCCAGATCGATACTGGGTTGAAAGCGCGTTCCCTCAACAAAGGCTTTTTGAGGAAACATGGAAGCCAACTCAAATTGTTGAGTTTGAGGATCATACCAACCAAATAACACGCGCTTGAGTTTTAACAGAGTCGCCAACTCTGTAATGGTGGTTTGAACGATGACTCGTAAATCAAGAGATGCCCGAATGCGGTTGGTCAAGCGGTTGAGCAGAGCTTCTTGAGCCGCACGGGTGCGCGTCTGTTCTAAAAGTTGCAATTGTCGCCAAACCCCAATCAAGGCGATCACAATTAAGCCCCCTAACACAGACGCCAGTAGATTTAGTGCGCCCAATTGAGACTCAATATTCTCTCGTGGAATCACTAAGGCGATCGCCCAATCAACCTGCTTTAGAGGGGCATAGGCAACGTATTGCCAGCGACCGTCAAGATAGACCAAATCAATGCCTTCATTTAGATCAACCATGCGATGGGCGATCGCCGCTAGGTCTGCATTCTCAGAGTCTAAAAAACTAGGGGCGGGTCGTTCGGGGGTGCCAATCAAGCGCGAGTCAGGATGGGCGATTGGCACTCCATTCGCATCTAACGCAAAAGCATAGCTGCCAGGGCCAGCATCCAATTGTTTGACAATGCGTACCAACCGATTGATGGTGATGGCTCCAGCAAACACTCCGACAGGTTGAGCGTGACCGGGCTGAGTAATCGGAGTCACCACATTAATCAATGTCACTTTGGCAGTGCGCCCCACCAGTGGACTAGACACCCAGGTTTCTCCAGCCATGCCCCGTTGAAACCATTCCCGATCGCTCACAGTGGCGTGAGCACGCCCCACGACGGTATTGGCAAACGACCCATCTGGACGAGCCACAACAAACAGGTGAAATTGAGAAATCCGGTCTATCTCGGTGTGCAAATAGGGTTCGGTGACAGCCCAATCTAGCGATCGCACCGTGGGAGTATTGGCCAAGGCGACAACTTCAGCTTTGCGGGTCGAGATCCAGGCATCCAGCTCACTTCTGCCTTGTTGCACATCAGAGAGTGCCTGTTGTTTTAGATTCTTCAACAACAACAGATGCACAACCTTATAGCTTGTGAAGGCAGTCACAGCAACAATGGCCGTTACCCCAACAAACAGCAACAATCCAATAAAACTACGCGATCGCCATCGGGGTTGCAGACGGTCAAACTGCGCTTGCAACAGCGTTGAGTTTGGCTTATCGGTGGCTAGAGTTGATTCATCTAACTCTGAAGAAAGGGGGTCAGGGGTTGTAGAGTGAGCATCAGGTTGGGTCGGTTGCTTCATGGTCGATCGCACATGGAGTTTATCGCAATAGCACCCTTAAAGAAAATGCTAACCTTTCACATCAGCAGATCCCCAATTTTTCCATCAGGATTATAGCCATCGAAGGGTTAGTGAGGATGGGGTACAGAGGTTCCACCCCCTTGCATCAACAGCCTTGACAATTGCTATATTAACCCCGTGTGCGACTTTCCCCAGATCCCCGGTTGCTGTGACGCAAATCAGACTACTCTAAGGGTGCTGAACGAGCAACCGGGGATCTAACACCTTTAAGTTGCACATCGCGTTATATTAACCGCCTTAGCCTTTATCGATTGACGTCGCAATTAACCTCAAAAGCAAAAGAACAGTCGGCAGAATGACGAGACTGCTCCTGATTTCGTGCTTGAGCAAACGTTTGAGTAGCCGCAGGGGAACCCACAAAACGCCAGTGCCAGGGCTCATACATCACCCCTTGAGTATTGTTCTCAGGAAACGATAACTCAAAGCCAAACTCGACAGCATGACGAGTTAACCATTCAAAGGCTGGGGTGTTGCCAAAGGCAAGACTGAGATCCATCGCGCGTGCCAGCCCATCAGCCAGATCCACCGCATATCCCGTATGGTGTTCACTATAGCCAGCAGGTGCCACCGATCGCGCCGCCGCCACCGCTGACCCAACTTGCTCAATTTGAATTTGAAACAGCATTTCTTGCCGTGCAAAATCGCGAAATCCTGAAATTGGCACCAGCCAGACTCCATCCTGCCGAGCCGCATCAATCATTCTCAACAGGGCTAATCCAGCCGCTTCACTCAAACGCTCAAATCGTTCTTCAATGGCTTGAGAATAGCTTCCCACAATCATTAACTGGTCTGGGCTGATCTCGCCATATAAAAAATGACCATAGCCTGGGGGCTGAGGAGTCAACTCGTCAGGAGTAGGGGGAAATTGAGCCGGAAGGGGTTTAGGGGTCACCTCTGGTTTAGCCAAAGCTAGCAATTGAGGCGATTGAAGGAAGCCTGAATGGGCAGTTTGAACCGGAGTAGGGGCTGGTAGACCCAGTTGGGTAAGCACAATGTGGAGGGAGATGATCCACAGACTCACAATGGCGATCGCCCCTGCAAACCCCCACCACTTTGAGCGCAACCGAGGACGCAACAGTGGAGAATGCAGCAGTTTAACAACGGGCTTAATGGGTTTGGGAGGTACCGCTTGAGCAGGTGTTTGCTGAGATGGGGCGAGGTCAGGCTTTCTCTCGTCTATCGGAGCAGTTTTTGTCGGAGTAGCTTTTGCTTGAGTAGCCTTTGCCTGAGCAGCCTTGGCCTGAGTAGCCTTTGTCGGAGCAGCCTTTGTCGGAGTAGCCTTGACTTGAGCAGCCTTGGCCTGAGCAGCCTTGTCCTGAGCAGCCTTGACTTGAGTAGCTTTTGCTTGATCGGCGTTTGGCTGTCGATCGGTTTTCTGCGTGACTTCTACTTGAGTCACTTCTGGCTGAGCAGTAGGTGACTGACCAACCGTTGCCTGACTTGGGTTGGGGTTAGACGATCCTAGAGGGTTTGACGTTGAGCCTGACAGTTGACCTGGCTTAGGCGGGTTGGGCAGAGTATTGGTCTTTAGCGGCAGTTGACCCAATTGCCCTCGATCTCCTTCTAAAGACTTTGATTCGGGTGGAGCTTGCTCCGGCTTTGACGGCTCTGGAGTGGGTGGTTGCAGCGAAGCTTGCTCAGATTTCATCGTTTCTGATAAAGCTGAGGAAGGAGATTGATTCGATTGTTGGGTCGTCGAACTCATCTTTGTTTAATCCTTAGCACGTCGATCAGACACGAGGGCACAGCCTGGAGCCGCAGCCACTTCAGGCGGCACCAGAGCCACAACATGGGGCACAGGACGGGGAAGATAGCCCACAAGAGACTCTCCTTGATAGGCCAGAGAGGTACTCGCACCCGAATCTAACATCACTGCATCTCGAAAACCAGCTTGAGCTAAAAGCTTGCCTAAATCAACCGAACCAATGGGTTCAACAGAGACACCGATTACGGGTTGTCCTGTTTGGTCAATGCCCCAAAACGCCCGATGACGAGCTGCATTAAAGTCAAACAACGTGCCAAACGCTTCATCCGGTTGGGGTTGACTATCTTTGACCAGCCACGCAGCCGCGACAAAGGCATCAGTGACATCCGCCATCTCGGTTTGAACGCCTTCCAGCGTGTTGTGAAGAGCCGCATCAAAGGGCACAAACTTAACGGTGCTATCGCTAATCAAGACCAATGGGCGTTTGTTTAATCGAGGATTTTCGCTGGCGTTTCCAGGAGTAAAGGTTTCTGTGTTTTGGCTCAAAACAGGGCCAATCATGACATTGGAATCGAGGTATTTGAGCGAAAAGAACCCTCCATCGACTGCCGCGATCGCACGAGTGTTTGAGATGATCTCAGGAACCTGGTAACGGCTGTCAGCGTGAATCGTAATCGGCTTACCCCCTGAAATCAAAATCAACGGAGTTCCTTCTAGGGTAACTTGGTTGACCTGAACCGGATTATTGAAATTAAAATTAGTGCCCCAAGTCGGCAGGGGTGGGCCTCCGTAGACTTGAGTGATCACCTCAGCAATTTGCGATTGACCAATCCGCTCAATGCTCAACAAATCGTTTGACTCACCAGCAAACTTGTTTTCATCGTCGTTCATGGTCAGGGCAGAGTGATAACCCGCCAATTGCACCCAATATTTGACGCGATCGTTGTAGTTGCCTTCAGGGTAAACGAAGTGGTCAATGGGGATGCCTAACTGTTCCTCTAAAATGCGCTTTGACTCTACTACCTCACGCCGCAACTGCTGATCGGGAATGTCTCCCAAATCGCGGGGATGGCTGAGGCTGTGAGAGGCGATCGTCACAAGGGGGTCGGCTGCCATTTCCCGGAGTTGATCCCAAGTCAGGCTCGATCGCCCATAATTTCTGCCAACTTTGTCGGTGTAGATGGCAAACGTGCCGGGGTAGCCATATTTGCGCAGTAGCGGATAGACATAGGTGTAGTGCCCTGCGTAGCCGTCATCAAACGTCAACAACACAGGCTTTTCAGGGAGTGGCACCCCAGTAGACAAATGGGCCACCAGTTGGTCGAGGCTGATAGGATGTAACCCATTCTGCTGAATCAGCTTCAAATGGGCTTCAAACTCTTCTGGGGTGACATCAAAGAACACTTCCTTTTCTGCCAGGATGTCGTGATACATCAACACAGGCACCCTCGACAGTCTTGCTCGCTCCTGAATTTCAGGGAACGGACGGGCAGCCAGTTGAGCCGCGACGACAGGTCCTACCTGGCTGACCAGAGATGTAAAGCTTGTTTCAGGGCTGACCGCCCAATTCAGCAACTCCGTCAGGCGATCGCTCGGTTTAGCAGTTGAGTCAGTCGCAACTTCCTGTCCGGCGGCACAGCTTGACTCCAATGGAGAGGCTTGAGCAACCTCAAGATTGACTGGGGTTGTTTCATCACCCGATGCCACAGAGGAGTCTTGAATTAGCTCATTGGGTGAAGTCGTGGCTTCAGTTGTGCTCGTTCTGTCGGTAGCGGCTACATTAGAGACAAACCCTAAAAGCAAAGCAAATAGAGGCAGGGTTGCGATCGCAATTAATGTAACTTTTGGGTCAGCACGATTGCTTTTCCACCAGCCAATACAAGATTCCAGAAGATCAGACCAACGGAACGGCATCATGGGGATTTAGTTTTTAGCGTATTGCTGCTAGATGTAGCTGATTTATGGCAAAAAGTCAGGTTTTGTAGACAACATCTGCACCCGAATATTACAAAAATCTTTAGAATGCTTTTTTGCCTTAATCAGCATAAGGGGGGAGTTCTAAGATAAGCAAACGAATCAAATCAAAGAATCGCTCTGATATCACATAACGTACCTAAACATCGAGTATCCCGAATACATATCAAAGTTCTATGACTTTTGTGATAGTTATTAACATACTTGATAGGTTGCTTAGCGTGGGGCTAAAATGAATTCGGTATATATCACTACGAAATTGGTTTTTTAGCTTTTAAATCTATACAATTGTTTATATAAAAAGTTTAGTTTCTTAACTCAACACAACTCAACAGTTTTTTTAGCCACTACGGATCGAGGGTGAATCATGCTCCAATCTATTCAATACTCTATGGATCTCATCAAAGATGAGGCTCGTCACCTTGTGCAAGAAGGTGTGATCAGCCGTCAACAGCCTATTTATGCCCTCTGCAAATACATCCCTGCTCGTGAGTGGGCGTATGTAGAGTGTGAATTAGAAAAAAGCAACTTTTTGCTTAGAGACAGAGTGGGTGATCTGCTCGGACGCGAAGAGTGGGACAACGATTAAACCTGAAACGACTAATGCCATCAGGCTGAGTGCTGATTTGGCCTTTTGGGTAGGGTGGGTTAACAGACACTAACCCATATCGTAGAAGGATTTGAAACTTTGTAATCAACCCTAGCAGCGAGCCACTCGATCAGGCTGAATGCTCAGGTGTGCTTGGCTTAAAACCAGCCAAAATGCTGCAATCCTTCTAAGATGCCACCCGCACAATGAGCTTTTGCTAAGTAATGGTGGGGTTGAGGATTGGCTTGGTGCCACTGCAACAACTCAGGCATGGCATTGCCGACGATAATGCCACGTTCGTTGCTCATGTTAAACAAAGCACGATCATTACCTGAATCGCCACAAACTACGGTTTGACTCGGTTCAAATTGCCATTTTTCTCTCACAAAGGTCATTGCTAGCCCTTTGTCCGCTTGAATTGGCAAGATGTCTAAATCCTTGCCGCCACTGTAAATAATTTTGATCTCTAATTCCTGTTGCTTAAGACTGGTTTCAAGTTCAGCAATAACATCACTGGCGATCGCCTCTGCCAGATAAAAACTGACCTTAAATGCGCCTTGTTCGGAGTCGGGTTGAGGCACCAAGTCTGCAAAATGAGCCGCGATCGCCACCACCTGATCGCGATCCCACTGGGTAGCGAGTTGGGTTGCCCAGGAGAAGTCAGGGGTAGAATGATCGGCGTAATAGATGGCTGTGCCAACCCCAGTAATCAGAGCATCAGGGGGGAGGAGTGTTTTTTCAGAGCAGAGTTGCCGATAAGACGTAGGCGATCGCCCAGTGGAGTAGACAATTTTGGTGCCATCACTCTCTCGATATTGACTCAACTGTTGATTTAACTCTGCCAGCGCATCGTCATCACCGACCAGAGTGTGATCTAGATCTGTCACCAGCAAAAATGTCGCCACTATACATCACTCTCCACGCGGTTGTGTTAATGGGGCGATTAACCCTCTGGGGCAACTGTGAAACAAGACTTACCCCTGGCAGGCTTACCCTACTACAAAGTGTGAGACTCGATCTACCGATTTGAGGTTAAGAAAAGAGAGGGAGCCAGGAAACCCCTTTCACCCAGTTGACTCCGCTGTCGCGTTAAATTCCTCATGGAGACAGGGAACTAAACCTGGGGGCAAACAGTTCAATAGGGAAGAAGCCAAACTGGGTAGTCCTTGCTCAAAAATCATGACTTTTAGAGGACTACCCCGAACTGTTAGTTTTGGGGTGTTGTATGTCTGAACTGATCTATGCCGTCGTCGAGAGTGACGAAAGAGCCGATCTGCGGCAATTTTTGCGGGAGTTACGTCAGCAAGATAAACAATATTGGTTGCGTAACGACATTGAAATTGCGTTTGCTGAGTATTGTGCCACTCAACACAAGCCAGAATCATTTCAACGGTCATCCCGTTTGGGAAAGCTAATTTTTTATACGCAGGAAATCATCTTAGACGAGAGTAGTTTTTGTGTGGTCGTTCGCCCTGAGATTGCCCGATCGCACTCTTTTTGGGTGACAGAGGATCTGACAGTGGAGGCGATGACCGTTCAGGAGTTGTTAGAAACGCGCGATCGCTATGTCAAGCGATCGCACCCTAATGAAGGCGGCATTCTGGAAATCGATCTGCAACCGTTTTACGACTACTCTCCGCTCATTCGCGATCCCAAAAACATTGGCAAGGGAGTGCAATTCCTCAACCGTTATCTGTCTAGCAAACTACTGGATTCGCAGCAGTGGTTAGAGGCACTTTATAAATTTCTCAGTTTGCACCGTTACGATGGCAGTCAACTGCTGATTAACGAGCGCATCAAAACGCAGCAAGCACTCTCAGCATGCGTCAAACGGGCATTAACGGTTGTGGGCGATCGCCCCAACAATGAACCCTATGCCAACTTTCGCTTTGAGCTGCAATCCATCGGGTTTGAACCGGGATGGGGCAACACCGCTGAGCGAGTTCGAGAGACGTTGGAACTGCTAGATTCCCTCATTGATTCGCCCGATCCCCAAACCTTAGAGGCTTTTCTATCGCGCATTCCGATGATCTTCCGGATTGTGCTGGTGTCACCCCACGGTTGGTTTGGGCAAGAAGGCGTATTGGGCAGACCTGATACGGGTGGACAGGTGGTGTATGTGCTGGATCAAGCTAAAAGCCTGGAAAAGCAGATGCAAGAAGATGTTGAGTTATCAGGCTTAAGCGTTTTAGCAGTCCATCCCAAGGTGATTATTCTGACACGCCTGATTCCTAATAGCGATGGCACCCGTTGTAACCAACCTCTAGAAAAAGTGTATGGGACAGATAACGCCTGGATTTTGCGAGTTCCCTTCCGCGAATTTAACCCCAAAGTGACGCAAAACTGGATCTCGCGGTTTGAAATCTGGCCCTATGTCGAGAGTTATGCGATCGATGCCGAAAAAGCTTTGTTAGCCGAGTTTCAAGCCCGTCCTGACCTGATTGTGGGCAACTACTCCGATGGTAACTTGGTAGCCTTTTTGTTAGCCCGTCGCCTCAAAGTGACTCAATGTATCGTGGCTCATGCCCTAGAGAAGTCAAAGTATCTCTTCAGTAACCTCTACTGGCATGAGTTAGAGGACAAATATCACTTTTCATTGCAATTTACGGCAGATTTGATTGCGATGAATGCTTCCAATTTCGTCATTAGCAGCACCTATCAAGAGATTGTGGGCACGACCGATAGTGTCGGGCAATATGAGTCTTACCAATCGTTTACTATGCCAGAGCTATATCACGTTGTGCATGGCATAGAGCTGTTTAGCCCTAAATTTAATGTGGTGCCACCGGGGGTAAACGAAACCTATTTCTTCCCGTATACCCAAACTCAAGATCGGTTGTCAGGCGAACAGCAGCGATTAGAAGCCTTGCTGTTTACAGATTCTGATCCTAACCAGATTTTTGGGACGTTGGCTGATCCCAATAAACGTCCGTTGTTTTCAATGGCACGGCTCGATCGCATTAAAAATTTGACCGGATTAGCAGAATGCTTTGGCAAGAGTGCAGCCCTGCAAGACCAGTGCAATTTAATCTTGATTGCTGGCAAACTTCGCACCCAAGACACCGCCGATCACGAAGAAGCGAGCGAGATTGAGAAGTTGTATCACATCATTGAGCAGTACAACCTACATGGCAAAATTCGCTGGTTGGGTGTGCGGCTCTCTAAAACTGACTCTGGAGAAATCTATCGAATTATTGGCGATCGCCAGGGAGTTTTTGTCCAACCTGCTCTGTTTGAGGCATTTGGATTAACCGTTTTAGAAGCTATGATCACGGGTTTGCCTACCTTTGCTACCCGTTTTGGGGGGCCTCTCGAAATTATTCAAGACGGAGTGAATGGTTTCTACATTAACCCCACTCAACCCGAAGAGATGGCAACCACCATTCTCGATTTCGTCGCCACATGTGACGCCAATCCAGAGTACTGGTCTGAGATTTCACAACAAGCGATCGCTCGCGTCTTGAGCACCTATACCTGGAAAATTCACACCACCCGATTGCTCTCACTGGCACGCATCTATGGCTTCTGGAACTATACCTCGCAAGAAAATCGTGAAGACATTCTGCGATATCTGGAGTCGTTGTTTTATCTGCTGTTTAAGCCCAGAGCACAGGCGTTGTTAGAGCAACACATGCAACGTTAAAGCGGGATGAGTAGGAAGGTGAGAATCATTTCAAGCGTTTTGCGAAATGCCCTTACCTGGCTATCTGCCACAATCAAAAATTATACTAATTTGATTTGAAAACAGTACAAATGGTGCAAATGTGACCCCTCCCAACCTCTCCTTGGCAAGGCTAACCGTGTATACACAAATCCTCTTAGCCCCTAATCCCTAATTTTGGGGAACCTTGAGCCGTTACCAAGGGTCTTGCCCTCACCCAAAACACCCGGACTTGGAACCGATGCGAAGCGCGTCTTTGGGTGAACCAAAACACCGTCTGCTAGGGGGTTTGGGGGAGGCAGTGGCGTCCCCCAATGGGGGTTTGGGGGAGACTCCCCCAATGCCTGGTTCTCAAACTCATTGAAGAAACAGAGATCTGTATACACGGTAGCTTTACAAGGAGAGGCTTCGTCGTGAGCTTCAGCCGAACGGTGCCGTAGGACGTTCGGCGATGCCCAGACGTTCGGCGATGCTCAGTCGAGCCGTCGAGCCACGGTGGGGTCAAGTGCAAGGTTCACGTTTAAATTGGAATTAAATCGGTATGACTAATCGGTATGACTACTAATTGTTAATCTGCCAAGGTTCTATCCGTAAACCGAAGGAGCCAATGCGTTTCTACAAGGGTTGTTACGGGAGAAACGATATGACCCGCGAGTTCTACGTTTCAATTGAGGGAACGGTTCAGGGCAAATTTAAAGGCGAAGCAGAGCAAGAAACATACCCAGACAAATTAGTGGGTTTGCACTTCACCTACGAGGTTCAATCTCCGCGCGATCGCACCAGTGGTATGGCAACGGGTAAACGACAACATTCCCCTATTGTGATTACCAAAGCTTGGGGATCAGCCACTCCACAACTGTTTCAAGCATTGATTAGCAATGAGGTATTGAGAACCGTCTTCATCGAATTTGTGCGCCCTAACTCTGTTGGTGAAACGGAGGTCTATCACATTGTCAAATTGACTAATGCCATGATTTCCCACATCCGCCAATACACAGGCAGTTTAGACGATGAGCACAGCACCTGCGATTTAGAAGACATCACGTTGATGTTTCAACGGATCGAGATGCAAAATCTGCCGAGCAAAATCATTGCGATTGATGAGTGGCTCCGAGAGTAAGTCAGGTGTCGTTAGCCCTCACATCACGACTCAATTTACAGCCTCATTCCTGGCCAAGTCTCGATTGGCTCAGTCGATCGCACGACATGCATGCCCGCCTCAACAAATCGTTGAAACGCAGCATCGGCTTGTTCTGTGAAATCCACTACATCAGGAACAACGACAGGTGAGGTGCAATCTTCTAGCAAATACACTTTTTGAGCTAACAGAGGGTTGGTGGCTTGAATGCCTGATAACAGGTCATCAATAGTCCAGGCGACACAATGGCTCTTGGCCTGACCCGCAATAATGACGGCATCAAAGGTTAGCAATTTTTCCAAAAGGGGCGTATTTTTTTGGGCGATCGCCTGCTCTTCATGATCGGTCAAGACCTCTGGCTTCAGTACCGAATAGTTTTCGGTCAGGGGATTGCCGCCCTTAATCTCAAACTGAGTTTGGCTCTGACGTGCGATCGCATGAAAAAAGCAAGCCTCTTCAAAAGATGAAACGAGGGCATGACCCACACCGCCCAACATCGAGTGATAGGGCCAGATGGTCAACAAATATTTACCCTGTTGACTCAGCTTGCGAACATAGTGCAACGCATAGGACTGGAGCCGTTCTACATTGCCTTGAGTCACATCAGGGGCGATCGCCGGATTGGCCTGCCATATCCCTCGTTCTACATCTTCTAAGGAAATCATCGTCATCGCTGGGGGGTGCTCCCCTGCTTGATTTACCCAAAACACCGAGTGAAAAATCTGCATAGCACTGTGGGTATCCATCGTCGCCACAATGGTCGTAATTTTGCTCAAGTTGCGGTAGACAAACTCACACAACCGCCCATTGTCATCCACCGCACCCGTACCTGATCGCCCACCCACAAACAACTCAAACTGGGGAATGCAAAAGGTGTTTTGTACATCGATGGCCAGTAAGCAAACGCGGAAGCGATCATTAGCGGCAGGAGGTATTCTTTGCTGTTTTGCCCATGCTTTGGCTTCGATCGCTCTTGTTTGGTAAGGCACTCGCCACACATCTCCCACCTGAGCGGGATCAAAATGAGTTGGAATCGGCAACTGGGTAATCGGACTCATCAAACTCTCCTTAGATACGAGATCCCCGGTTGTTTGAATAGACCGAGGAACTGGGTTAGCGAACTTGGGCAATCACAGTGCGGTGACGAGGGCTATTGCACACCACCTTGGGGAACTCAAACCCCGCATCATATATGGCTTGCTCCAGATTCAAAGCAAAATATTCGTCGAGATAGGGTTCTGTGCTTTTGAGCAACGTCAAGATATAAGGTGGCATCTTGGCATAAATCTCAGAGTGGGGGTTCATATCCATCAACGCCACATAGCCACCCGGCTTGAGCAATCGCCGCGCCTCTTGCAGCACTCCTATGGCAGCCGTTTGGGGTAACTCATGAAATATTAAAAAGGCAGAGACTAAGTCAAACGATGCGGTTGGCAACGTTGTGGCTTCAGCAGCAGCATGCAACCAGGTTGGTTTCGGTGCATCACTCGCTGTGCTAGTAGCCGATCGCATCTCTGTTTGATATTGGGCGATCGCCAAAAAATAAGGAGACAAATCCACACCCGTGATCTGAGCTTGAGGATAGATTGCCTGCATGGCAAACGTGCTCATGCCAACACTGCACCCGACATCCAAGATTGTCTGCGGATCCTGGGACAGGTGTTCCTTTAAAGCCGCATGATAGCTTTGGCGTAACCACGCATCTCCTTGTGCCCCTGCCTCTGCCCAGATGCGAGCATGAACCGCTTGAGCTGCGACTTCGACTTCCATTGCTGGCTCCCAACCCAGATTGCCTTCGTCGTAAGCATGAAACGACTTGAGGTAATAGTTTGGATAGGTTAAATCAGGATTTTGAATGTTGGATAGCTCAGCCTCCCAATCCGGGGAGAACTCCACTGCTGTCTGGCGCGATCGCAACTTCTGAACTTCTTGCCGCCAATATACACCGATTGACTCTGCCCGTTGAATCATCATATTGCGTGCCTGGTTTTTGGCTAACGCAGCTAACGGTTTGATCGACAAAATGCCGTTAACCACGCGAGACATTATTCTAGGGGACGGTTTTACAAAAGCAGTCATATCTTAAAGTGCGATCTCAACATTCAATATTCTAGGGGTTTCCTAGGCAGATCTGATGGTTCAAATGGCTCAGACAAATCATGTTGCACCTCATCAAACTGTTTCTGGGCAACTTCAATCTCCTGCTATTTGAGACATACCCGATATCTCACGTTTTAACAATCCAAACCAGACTGGCTAAGACAGCCCACTCATCACCTCACACGATTGGGCACCTGTCTCAAAGAACAGTAGAGCTAGAAAACCTGAAGGGCAAACCAAGTGACAACCCAACAATCTAATTTCATAACAGATAAAAAATGAGCCTGAAAGTAATTCTTCAGGCTCTCATCTTTCCATGAAAAAAAGATCGCTATTCGTTAAAAAATTACCGTATAACTCAGATTTTGAGATGATCAAGCCATTTTCTTTTCTTCAAGACTCAGGCTACAAAGATCAACAAAATCGAGCCATAATGTTTTCACTTCGGGGTTATATTCTTCAAAGTAAATGGTTTGAAACCAACGATTCAAATCTTCATCTTTTTGAGCGAGTTGCCGACGAATTAAAGCAAAAACTTCAACCGTTACCATCGGATTTTTTTGCTTTTCTAAAACTTTCGACCAGTGCCTTACTCGCTCTGCATCTTTTGTTTCAATAATTTTGACCAATTTTTGGCTGATATCAAAAAGATTTGACTGACTCATATAACACCTCTTCCAGACCTTATTTATGTTTTCTTTTGGCTCTGGTTTTCTCCGGATTCCCAGTGTGTATTTTTCTACCTTTGATTAAAGTTTTGATGAACTTCAATTGAGACCGTTTGAAGTTGCCACCCAATAACAATAAAACTGGGGGTTCAATTGAAGTACTGCAAGATCTTGAGGTTCAAAATCAGAAACTCCGAAATTTTACTGACGACGAAAATCATTCCCTTGGCAAGATTTCCTGATCGAGTGGGTAGGGGAGGAATAAATGGATATAGTTCTCTCTGGATTGCAACTCTGCACGCTCAAAACCTATCTAAATCGTTGATAGTTTTTGGCTAAACCCTTTAAGCAGGTTTGAAAGAGTTTTGAGCGAGTTGTCGGTCGGAGGTTATTAAATCTGGGGCATAGAGTATCTTGAAGAAACAACGTCATTGGTTAGATTTTGCAGAGTACGCATCGCTAGTTGGGCTAGGCGTAGGGTCAGTTGCGTCCTTTGTTTCCTCGCAAGTGCTCTATACCTCCGCTCCGCTGTCACTGCTGGTGCTCTTGAATTTGGCAAATCGCCGCCGCTTTGAACAATTAGCAGAACAAAATACCGCGATCGCCGTTACTGATATCGATCGCAAACTCTCAAAAAATATTGAGCTCCTCAATCAGCAAGTGCTGTCGCTGCCGACTGTCGAAGCAATGGGCAGTCTAAAAAAGACACTGCTGAACAAAAATCGGGAGGTGTTGGATGAGCTATCTACTGACATTAATAAAATCAAGCAGGAAGTGTCAGAGCGGTTTACCCTGCTTGATCGGCAGAATTTGGGGTCTGTTCGGCAAGATTTGGCACACATCCAAGGGCAATATAGCCAACTTAACGATGCCGTAACTCAGTTAAATACGCAGTTGAGCCAGCTTTCGACCTCAAGACGGTTAGACGAAGTAGAAGGGGCGATCGTCAAGATCAAAACCAACGCTCTGCAACTCCGAGACAACCTGCAAACCCTGGCCGACCAAACTCGACCAACTCTCACCTCGCTGCAAGATCAGATTAATCACCTGAATCGCCAATTTCAAAAGCTGCCACCACCGTTTGATGCAACTGCTCTCAAGCAAGAAGTGACAGAGCTGATTCGGGTGGTCGCCGACTTGGTGCCCAAACGAGACTGGCACAACTTGCAAACTGAAATTAGAGCCTTGCAACAACAGCAAGAATCTCGCAATCAATCTGAAGAATCGTTGCGCTATAAATTACAAGAACTCAATCAGCAGCTCCAAAAACGCCCAGAAAAATCGAGCCTAACGGCTTTGCAAAACCAGATCAATCACCTCGATCGCCAGATTAAGAAACTGCCGCCTCCCTTTGACTCTACTTCTTTAAAGCGTGAGATTGCCCAACTAGTCAAAGCTGTAGGTGAGTTGGTGCCCAAGCGCGACTGGGGAGCACTCACGGCTCAAATCAAATCTCTACAACAACAACAAGAGTTTCAAAAACAATTTGAAACAACGCTGCGTCAAGAGTTGCAGGAGTTGAGTCGGCAGTTTCAAACGCTGTCAACCGTGTCTACAGGCGATCGCCCAGAGATACCCATCCGGTCTTTAGACCAGCCCCCCTCAACAGAGCCACTGATCACAGCCGTTGAGCAAGAGCACCACGAGTTGCCAACCGAGACTCCAATAGCTCACCCTCAAGTCGAGTTTCAATATCGGGTTGAAACAGTCTTGAACCAAGAGCTACAGGCGATCGCCCAACAGCTACGCGAGTTACCCAGTGGGTCACAGCTACAAGCTCAGATTGAGGCAACCGTTGAACGCGAATTGCAAGAGGTCAATGAGCAATTGTTAGCATTTCCTAACAACCCTCATTATCAGTTGGTGTTTGACTTCAAAGCGGCACAATCTACGGGCACCAAGCCAAATTCTAGTCGGGCTGCGCTTGAGCAGGCTCTAGATGTGACTCAAGAACGACTGATCTTAGTCTTGCCGTGGTCGAGCCAGTGTCCACTTGATCAGATTTTGCTCAATAAATTAGAGGCTTTTTTGCAACGGGGACGACGGCTAGATGTCGGTTGGTGTCACCAGGCTAGCCGAGACGAAGAACGGCTACTGAGCACCATTAATCACCGCTGGTCGATTAATCCCATTCAAAAAGAGTTGCAATCGACCTTGCAAAAGCTGTTGCAACTCAAACGAACCTATTCCCAACACTTCCAGTTCAAAGTTTTGGGAACCAGTGGCAACTTTTTGGTCTCTGATCAGGCGTTTGCCATTATGGCAATTGATGAAGCACTGGTCTCGACCAACAGCCTACCGGAAATGGAGTTGAAGTTGTGGACTGACGATGCAGATGTGATTCAGCAATGCATGGCGCAGTTTGATCACCCTGTGCCCAACCTCAACGACATCACCGCCTATTGGAATCAAGCCGTCACTCGCTATGACCTGGGCGATCGCGAGGGAGCCATTGCCGACTTTAGTCAAGTTTTATCGATCAACCCCGATGATGCGATCGCTTACAACTATCGGGGCTTAGCACGGTACGACAACGGTGACCCTGCTGGAGCGATCGCTGATTTTAACCGATCACTCCATCTCAACCCTCATCAAGTTGCCGCCTATTGCAACCGGGGCTTTATCCGCTCTGAGCAGGGCGACCAGTTGGGGGCTATTTCTGACTTTAGTTTGGCCATTGAGAAACAACCAACCTCAGCGATCGCCTACTTTTATCGCGGCATTGCCGACCAAAAATACAATGATCCGTTGGCCGCCGCAACCGATTTTGGTGAAGTCATTCGGCTTATGCCCGATTCCCCAATGTCCTACTATCACCGAGGTCAGGCATACCAAAAACTAGAAAACCTGCGAGGGGCGATCGCTGACTTTGAAATCGCGGCACGTCTCTTTACCGAGCGTGGCAACACCACAAATGCCCAAAAAGCGGCAAAAAGTGTAGCCAAATTAAAACGCGTATTGAGCCAACAATCAGTGGCTCAACCCGATATGGTCTTACCAACCTCATCCCCTCCATCGACCCCTTTAGAAACGATTCCTCCAGTCAGAGAGACGGTTCCTCCAGAAAACGGTTTTTTTCTCTCAGCAGGCACTATTGAGCCTGCGAACCCCAACACCATCAAATCTGCAACCAACGGTCATGGGTCAGCTGCAATAGAAGCTGTCGATCTTTCCCTGGAACCTTCTTCTCAGGAAGATGCTGAACCGCCCACGAGCAACTCAGTTGACTCGGTTAACCCACTTGCCCAAGGGATCATGGATGCCGATGCGGTTACTGAAGTTCTCAATCCTCCTCCCCCTCTGCCCTTGGTGGAGCAAGACAAAGCTCTGTTGTCTGCGGAAGAGGTACCCGCAGTGGACTTGAGTTTGCCCACTTCAGCAAAGACTGATGAAGACGATTTGCTGGCAGGGTTTGAAACAGAGGCATCTGAAATAGAGGTACCCGAAATAGAGGTACCTGAAATAGAGGTATCTGAAATAGAGGTATCTGAAATAGGAGTATTGGAAACAGGGGCGATCGCCAGCGTCAACACTAGCCCTGAAGTAGACAATCCTTTTGATGAGCAGACCAATTTCTTGATTGAGTTAGCTGAACATCTGGATGCACAACCTGTAGTTGATGCCCCCATCTATCAGGGAATTGAAACGCTATCGAAATTCTTTTACGATGCTGAACCCAAGATGGAGATCCCTAGCACTCCAGCAACGACATCCCAAAAGCGGCAAAAACTCATCAAAGGCGATCGCCCAGATGAAGAAACGTTAGCCGATTTTAGCAGTCGGTTTCAGGGTGAGGGGCTATAGCCTGTTAGGACAGGGGAGCTTATACCGTTTTTAATGAGCTTGTCCTAAATAAATCGATGTTAAACAAGGGGCTTAAGCCCCTTGTCTAACGCAGCTTCGTATTTAACGTCAGTTCGGTTTAAGAGCCTAGCGAATAAATTCGCAGCTATCAGAGCGAAGTTCGCCTTCGCGAACTACGGAGAATCAAGGGTTGAGTGAACCGACGCAGGTCGGTTTTGCTCCTGTAGTTGTGGTTTCAACCGCCAAAATCCTTGTCCCGAATTCACGTTATTTAATTGGTACAAGATCTAAGGATTACTTGATCTGTCGCAGCCGCTGAAATGCTTGCTTGCGAAGTCCTAAAGGTAACAAAGACAACGACAAGCCAACCCAAGCTTTGCCACGAGACGCTGACTGACCCGCTAAAGCAAACTGTCGTCCCTGCTGCGTTTCTCCTGTTTCGATCAGGCGCAACCCCAGCAGCAACTGAGTCTCTCTCAGTCGCATTTGACGCACCCGCTCTAGAGGCTCAGTTTCAAACTTAAAATTCTCTAGATAAGTCAATTTGTCTTTTAAATAGCGAGTGGCGCGATCGATTCCTTGCTGTCCGGCGTGAACGCGATATTCCATTAGTCGCTTTGGCAGGTAATAGGCTTGCTTTCCAGCGATCGCCAATCGCACCAACAAGTCATTATCTTCGCAATTCTGAATATTGGGGCGCATATAGTTCACCTCTTGCAGCACCCGCCGCCGAAACAACGTTGCCCCGATCTGCAAGCTCTGATCAATAAACGTGACTTCTACCAAGTTTTGAATCACGCCACCGGGCAAGTGAGCACGTCCCCATTTTTGGGAGTTAGCATCTGTGGCCGCTGTGTCACGCACATTGTTAATATCGATAATCCAGTGGTCGGTGCCTACCAGATCAATATTAGGATGTTGATCTAAAATTGCCCCTGTTTCCGCTAAAAAGGTAGGGGTGAGGCGATCGTCATCATCAAATTTAATAAAGTAGTCCCCGGTTGCTGCCTCAAAGCCAGACCTCATATTGTTGCTTTTACCAATATTTTGAGGGTGGCGAATATAGCGAATCGTGCGATCGGGGTGATTTGCAATCAGTGTCGCCATCAAGTCAGGGGTGTTATCGGTCGAGCCGTCGTCACATACGATGATTTCAACGTCTGTTTCCGTTTGACCTAAAGCACTCTCAACCGCATAGTGAAGCAGTTGAGAGCGGTTACACGTTGGAATACAGACACTAATTTTCGGCATACCTCAAATATCCATCCTATTCACGCCACTGTTATAACACCAGAAAGGTATAACACCAGAAAGGGGCGTCGCATGAAACGCCCCTCATCCAGTATTGCTATAAGGCAGCGATTGACAGTCAGCCTTTAGCCCACCATCCAGGTTTTTTTGACCTTACGCACAACCCGATCAGTGATCCGCTTAGTTTTGACAGATAAACTTGCAGGTGCTAACTTTTTCGGCTTGTTGTGGGCTTCCTTAAGAAAGCGATAGTGCAAGAAAACATCGCGATGCGGAATGTTAACATCTTCGCCCTGACTCAACCGAGTAAAGTCTTTAGACGAGTAACCCATGTAGTGAATTCGCAACACGGGTTTCATGCCGTCCTGGTTATACAGCACATTATCTACATTCACAAACGGGTCAGCATCTGCACAGTTACCTGTCCGTTCTTGAGCGTTAGGGCTGAGCGTGAAATTGAACAAGGGGCGATCGCTCCGCAGACTGAGATAGCTAAAGAGGAAAGCATCATCCCACCAGCCTTTACCGTTAATCCACTCAATCTCTTGGTCTTCAATCAACCGCTTTTTCAAGACAGCTAGCTCATCGGGGCTAAAGATACCTCGCTTTGAACCAAAGAAACTACCGCAGTGCAACTTAGAGCGCACCTCACCCGGAGAATATAAACCTGTTTCTTCAATGGTGGAGATATTTAAGGCAGCTACTGGCTCTGGCTTCAGGTGCTCCCAGTCATTAAAGACAAAGTCGTAAGCATTCAGCTTCTCAATGACGTCGTCAAGAGGCTTCATAACTAACGTGTCGGCGTCGAAGAAAACAAATTTTTCAAAGGGTCCATCAAATGCCGCAAACCTTCTTTGCACATGGCTGCGATACCATCCAGGTAGAGGCAGATGGGTTTGGCTAGCTCTTGAGTGGGCTGCCCATACTTCTTCAGCAAAATCTTCCCAACGTCGGATAGCGTCCCAGTCGTCAAAGATAGTAACGTTTGGTCTAGAAGCTATTTCTTGGGAACCTCGAAAAATAGATCAAGCAGTGTCTTAAATCGAGACAAGTATGAGATCCTAGTGATGGAGCAGTGACGGGGTGAGTTGAGATGAAACAACCTGGCTTTTGGGATTGGGAAGACCGCCAAACCAAGCTCAATGAG